>NZ_JBVHJJ010000017.1:0-165423 GCF_055560115.1 Streptomyces sp. NPDC023527 | reverse complement strand
GAGACGGACCGGGGCGCGGCGAGCATCATCGCCACCGACACGCATCCGTTCTGGGAGACCGACGAAAAGCGATGGGTCGACGCGGGCGACCTCCGCCCAGGCGCCCACCTGCGCACCCCCAACGGCGAAACCGTCCAACTCACGGCAACCCGCCACTTCGTCGAACAGCAACGCACCCACGACCTGACCGTCAGCGGCGTCCACACCTACCATGTGCTGGCGGGGGACACGCCCGTACTCGTCCACAACTGCACTGCCAGTCCTCATTCGCTGGAGCGGACCGAGTCGCTCGATGGAGCTGACTCGCGCCAGCGTGTTGATAAGATCGCAGACAGTATGAGTCAAGGCGGTTGGCAGGGTGACCCCATCGAGGTCTTCGAACAGAACAACCGCAAGTATGTGATCAACGGGCACCATCGAGTTGCTGCAGCCAAGAAGGCAGGCATCGATGTCCAGTATCGGTCCATCTCACTCGAAGAGGTGAAGGCCTACGGCTACCGGGACGCTGATCATGTCACCTGGTCGGCGGTCGAAGTGGGCCGAGACTTTCCTTCCGCGGCTCGAAGGGGGCGTAGGGGACGGTGAGTTCAGTCGAGAATCCTGCCGTACCGGTGGTCGAGAGATTCCTGAGCATCCTTGATCACAACAGGAATGCACTGCTTCGCGAGTTTCCGGAGTTCGAGAGGCTGGACGTCGTGCTGCAGGGTGTTCGCTCCGGAGCGCTCGCACGGACGGCGCGGACAGCCGACGGCTTCGTCTATTCCGTTCACGGGCGAGGATGCCACTTGACCGGTCCGGATGGAATAGAGGTCGACATTGACCTACTGCCGGGTGGTTGGGAGGCGTTTGACATCTGGCGGCTGGAGAGGTTCGCGGCGAGTGCGGGTGTGACCCCCGTTCCGCAAGAATCCGCTCTCCTCCGCCAGTGTCACGAGCTCATCCGAACCGGTGTCCTCTGTGAACCTCAAAAGGGATGGTTCAGCTCATTTAGAAATCGGGCCGCAAGAGCTTGACAGGATCGCCGGTGACGAACGGAGCGAGTTGATCACGGTCGCTGAAAACCGGCGGTGAGGCGACACCAGCGGTGAAGTTCGCGGGGTCCGCCAGTAGTGATACTGGCGGACCCTTTCCGTGTTCCATTCGATCTGCGTCCGAACCCGCTCTCGATACCTCCCTGGCGTGCCCCAATGACTTGTCTGCCTTCATGGAGCAGCTCCTGTCGCTTCTGACGGGTGTGCGAGATCAGCGCGAAGTCGAAGTGGATTTGTACTCTCAGGGTATCGATAGGGCTTTGACCTTTCGGCCAGTCGAGAATCGCGTTTTGATGCACTGCGAGTCGGGGATCACGGCTGGACTATCAGGCGAAAGATCTTCTGTTCCGACCGCTCAGGCGCCTGGCGCCTGGATTGCTGGGCCTCTCAGCCGTTCGGCGGTCGGACGCGGGCGTACGGCGACCGTGACACCGATGAGGGCAGGGCCCAGGGCGACGCGTGCGGTGGAGTCAGCCCGGTCGAGGTGGTTGCGGAAGCGGCGAGGCGCGGGCCGTTCGCCTGCCCGCTGCCCTGGCCCTCTGTATGGCGGAGGTATGTGAGCCGCTGAAGCTGGAGCAGGGGCGTGATGCGCACGACCTCGAACTCGCGTGCGGGCGGCGCTCTTCGGCACCGGGGCCCCTGACCCGCCGAGCGACCCGGTGCCGTGCCCCCTCCTCGTTCCCGGCTTCAGGGGCGGCCTCCGTGCTGCAATCGGCCCAATTGGTGGCCCGTAAGACTGTATGACCGTGGGCTGCGGCAACTTCGCGGGTTGGGCGCGGTATGCGTCCCCGTGTCCGATTCCTGCAACCAGGAGACACATATGCGTAAGCTCGTCGGCCGCACCGCGGCCGCCGCCGTCATCGCCGCGGCTGCCATCATCCCGATGTCCGGCGTGGCCTCGGCCACCCCAGCCACGCCCTCCGTCCAGGCGTGGGACCACGACCACGGCCGTGACCGCGACCACCACGGTGACCACCACCATGGCCGTGACCACCGTCATGGCGACGACGACGACTGCGACGGCCGCTGGGGCGGTCACCACGACGGCTGGGGCGGTGGCTGGGGCAACCGTCACCACGACGACTGCGACGACGACTGCGGCGGCTGGGGCGGCGGTCACCACGGCGGCTGGGGCAACCGTCACCACGACGACTGTGACGACAACTGGGGCTGGGGCGGTCACCACGGCGGCTGGGGCGGCTGGGGCGGCCACCACGGCGGCTGCGGCCACCACCACGGCGGCTGGGGCGGCGGCTGGGGCGGCCACGGCCTCGGCGGTCTGCTCGGCATCCTCTAGCCAGCATCCCACCACCAGGTGATCCGGGCCGTACGGAGGACCCCCGAGGGTCCGCCGTGCGGCCCATCCTGCTGTCCGGGCACCGGCGTTCAGTCGCGCAGTACGCCCGCCCCCGCCACCAGCCCCGCCGCCAGCGCCGTGACCACGCAGAAGGACACCGTCAGCGAACTGGCGTCCGCGATCCGGCCGATGGCGGCCGGAGCGACGAGCCCCGAGGTGTAGGTGATCGTCGCGACGCCGGCGATGGCCTGGCTCGGCGCCGGGCCGCTGCGTCCGGCCGCCGCGAAGGCCAACGGGACGACGACGGCGATGCCCGTGCCCAGGAGGGCGAAGCCCGCGATGGCCGGCAGCGGGCCCGCCGAGGAGATCACCAGCAGGCCGCCGGCGGCCGCCACCACGCCGCCGGCCCGTACGGTCCGTACCGGCCCGAACCGGCCGATCGCCGGGTCGCCCGCGAACCGGGCCGCCGCCATGGCGCACGAGAACGCCGTGGTCGCGGCGGCCGCGACGCCGGGGTCGGAGCCGATGACGTTGCGGAGATAGACGGCGGACCAGTCCAGGCTCGCGGCCTCGGCGAACACCGCGCAGAAGCCGACCGCGCCGATGACGAGTGCCGCGCGCGGTGGCGACGCGAACCTCGGCGGAGGGTGCTCATCGGGCGGAGTACGCAGGTCCAGGGCCCAGTGGCAGACGAGCACCGCGAGCAGGACGAGCACGGCGGCCGCGCCGCCCAGGTGGAGGCGGGCGTCGAGCCCGGCGTGCGCGGCGACCGTGCCCGCCGCCGAGCCGACGAGCGTCCCCACGCTCCACGTCCCGTGCAGCCCCGACATGATCGACCGGCCCAGGCGCTCCTCGGTCTCCACGCCGAGCGCGTTCATGGCCACGTCCGCCATGCCGGCGGTCGCGCCGTAGAGGAACAGCGCGCCGCAAAGGGCGATCAGGCCGGGGGAGAGGGCGGGCAGCGCCAGGGAGGCGCAGTACAGGGCGAGCAGCCCGCGCAGCGCGGCCCGGGAGCCGAGGCGGTGGGTGATGCGGCCCGCCAGGGGCATCGCGCACGCGGCGCCGATCGCGGGGAAGGCGAGCGCGATGCCCAGCTGCCCGGAGCTGAGGTCCAGATGCCCTCCGATCCAGGGGATACGGGTGGCGAAGCCGCCGGCGACCGCGCCGTGCACGGCGAAGGCGGCGGCCAGGGCGGCCCACGCGCGGCGCGGGCGCCGGTCCACGGGCGCTTCGCCGGTCGTCATGGACGGACATCCTCCCCGACGGGGTCCGGGCGGGTCGACCCCGCCGCGGGCCCCCGCGCGCTCAGCAGCCGCCGAGGTCCTGCCACACCCTCCATTCGCCCGTGGTGCCGGGTTCGTCGCCCTGGGTCCACCACTTGGCCTTCCAGGAGCGGGACTTCCAGGAGACGGTGGCGCCGCCGTTGTAGACGCCCGCCTTGTCCCATGTCGGAGCCGTGCAGGAGCCGCCGGTGGGGGTACTGGTCGGGGTGCCCGTCGGCGTCGGTGTGGAGCCGCCCGGGTCGACCACGGTCGTGCCGCGGGCCAGGTCGGCGGTGAGGGCGTACGACCTGCCGCCGAAGTCGACGCTCCAGTTCGACGGTGTCGACGTGGGCAGGTAGTAGACGTAGTCGATCACGGCCGTGGCGCCGGGCGCGAGCGGCTGCGAGGCCGGCAGTTTCACCGACACGCGGTTGTAGTCACCCTTGAGGCCGCCGATGTTGTTGCCGGCGGTGTGGTCGGCGCGGACGACCTTCAGGCCCCAGCCCGACTGGTCCTTGGCGTTGCCGGGGGCCGAATTGCCGTAGTCGAAGCGGAATTCCGCGCCACCGGGGATGGTGGTCTTCGACTTGTTGGTGATCCGGAGCTTCGGATTGATGGGGTAATTGCTGTCACCGAGCGGGAAATCGGTGAGGTCCACATCCACGTCGAGGGCCTGGGCGGGCAGTTCCGTGGTCGCCCGCCGGGCACCGTAGGCGGGTGCGGACTTGAACGCTTCGTACATCGCGGTGGTGAGGGTGGTGCCGGGGTCGTACTGGCCCTTGGTGGCGTTCCAGCCGTAGTCGCCCGCGAGCTCCCACACCATGGTGCCGCCGAGTCCCTTGTCGACGACGTACTGCGCCTTGGCCTTCACCGACTGCTCGTCCTCGGTGGAGAGGAAGACCTTCTTCTCGGCGTTCCACAGCCAGGGGGCGGTGAGCGTGGCGTCGTAATTGCGGGTGTAGGAGCCGCTGAGCTTGGTGTCGGCCGGGAAGCCGTACTTTCCGGCGTAGTCCCCGACGACGCCCTTCTCCAGATTCTTGGCGTGCCACATGGGGTTGGAGCCGGCCGGGGACTCCTTGCCGTTGTCGTCCTGGTCGTGCCAGAGGTTGTCGATGCCTACCGCGCCGTCACCGCACGTGGTCAGGCCGGAGCCGGCGGGACAGGAGGTCGTCTTCGCCGTGCCCCACAGGCCGTTGGTGCCGCCGGTGACGTTCTTCCAGCCGCGGCTGTAGTACGGCAGGCCGAGGTTGATCCGCCCGGCCGGCAGGGCGCCCCGGAAGTAGTGGTACGCCCAGTCGCCGTTGAGATAGCCGATGCCGCCGTACTGCGCGGTGGTGTAGACGCCCCACTTGGCGAGTTCGGCGTCCTTTCCGTCGTCGTGGAGCGCGGCGTTCGGGCCCACGAACTCGTTCCAGGCGCCGTGCAGGTCGTACGACATCACATTGACGTAGTCCAGGTATTTCGTCGTCCGGTACGTCTCCATGCCGCGCAGCAGATACGCCGACGAGGGGGCGGCGACGGAGAGGAGGTAGTGCCTGCCGTCCGCGGCGCCGGCCCGGTCCAGCTTTTCGCGCAGGGTCTTCATCAGCGCCGCGTAGCCCTTGTTCAGGCCGCCGCGCCGGGCGTTGGCGAGGGCCCAGTCCTCGGGGTTCCCGGCGTCCTTCATCGACGTGGGGTATTCGTAGTCGATGTCGACGCCGTTGAAGCCGTATTTCTTGACGAAGGCGACGGCCGAATCGGCGAAGGTGTCGATGCCGGCCTGGTTGACCGAGCCGTCGGCGTTCGTGGCGGTTTTGTAGAAGCCGCCGGAGTCGACGCGTTTGCCGTTCTCGTCGAGGTATCCGCCGGTCTCCGCCCAGCCGCCCACGGAGATGAGCGTCTTCACCTGCGGGTGCTTCTTCTTGTACGTGGTGAGCAGGTTGAAGTGGCCCTTGTAGGGGAGGGCCGGGTCCATGTCGGTGCCCTGGACGCCCGGCCAGGTCATTCCGGTGGCGGGGTTGTCCGGGCCGTCCGCGCCGACGGAGATCCTGTCGTCGGGGCCGACGTGGGCGAAGGCGTAGTTGAGGTGGGTGACCTTGTCCCAGGGGATGTCGGAGGCGAGGTAGGCGGGGGTGCCGTCCTTGCCGGTGCGCCAGCCCGTGAAGTAGCCGATGACGCGGCGCTGGTGGTCGGCGCCCATCTTCTCGCGGCCGGCGGAGTTGTAGACCGAGCAGTACGGGACGTCGACGCCCGGTGTGGCGTACAGGCCGTCGGGACGGCAGGCGGACTGGTCCTCGGCGTGCGAGACGGTCGCGGAGAGCGTGCCGAAGAGCAGTCCCGCCAGCGCGGTCCCCGCGGCGGCGAGGGTGGTCCCGCGTCGGGCGCGGGGTCTGTGGGTGGGCAACACGATCGGGTTCCTCCAGGTGGGGGGCTCGTCGAGCGGTTGGGGGGTGCGTGGTGCCGCGGCCCGGGTTCGCGCGTACCGCGGGCCGTACTCCTCGGAGGTGTGGCAGAGGTTAAGAGGACTAGACCAGTGCGTCAATAGTCCGGACCAAGTGAGGAGGCGGTCTCCGGAAACGCCCCTGTGCCCTTGCGCGGCAAGGGCGTGGTCCGTCACATCACCGTGGACACCGCGCCGCCCCTCGGCGTACGCTCGGAGGCGTCGGATCGGCATTGTTCAAGGAACGTGCAGGTCAGACGCCATGTAGCATGAACTGAGAACTACTTACGCAGCGCACTCCGGGGTCGGTGAAAGTCCGAACCGGCGGTTACAGTCCGCGACCCGTCCGCAGCCAGCGGCCGGTTGACCAGGTGAAATTCCTGGACCGACGGTTAAAGTCCGGATGGGAGGCAGTGCGCGGCGGGCACGCGACGGCACCACCGTCGCCGGTGGCCCGTCCCTTCGGGGGCGAGCCCTCTTTTCCGGCGACCGGTGACCCTGCCATGGCGTACCCGTCTCTTCGTCGTCCCGTGACGACAGCCCCGGAGTCCGTGCCCGAAGAGGCAGGAGGACCCGGTGGCCACCCAAGAGGGCACCGTCGAAGCAGAAGCGATGCGACGCGCCATCGCGCTCGCCGCTCGCGCCCTCGGCTCCACCAGCCCCAATCCCGTCGTCGGCTGCGTCGTCCTCGACGCCGAAGGCCGTGTGATCGGTGAGGGATGGCACCGGCGCGCCGGCGGCCCGCACGCCGAGGTCGAGGCCCTGAACGCCGCCGCGGACGTCGGCCACGACGCCCGCGGGGGCACCGCCGTCGTCACCCTCGAACCCTGCAACCACACCGGCCGCACGGGCCCCTGCGCACAGGCCCTGATCGCCGCCGGCATCCGCCGCGTCGTCTACGCCGTCGCCGACCCCACCCCCACCGCCACCGGCGGCGCGGCCACCCTCGCCGCCGCCGGGGTGGACACCGAGGGCGGGCTGCTCGCGGACGAGGCCGCCGCCGGCAACGCCGCCTGGCTCACCTCGGTCCTGCGCCGCCGCCCCTTCGTGCTGTGGAAGTACGCCGCCACCCTCGACGGCCGCAGCGCCGCCGCCGACGGCACCAGCCGCTGGATCACCTCCGCCGACTCCCGCGCCGACGTGCACCGCCTGCGCGCCGAGGCCGATGCCGTCGTCGTCGGCTCCGGCACCCTGTGCGCCGACGACCCGCACCTCGCGGTCCGCGGCCGCGGGCCCGTCACCCAGCCGCTGCGCGTCGTCGTCGACACCCACGCCACCGTCAAGCCCGACGCCCGCGTCCTCGACGACGCGGCACCGACGCTGATCGCCGTCGGCGAGGACGCCGACACCCGTCACCTGCCCGGCACGGACATCGCCCGCCTGCCCTACGCCGACTCCGGCCTCGACGTGCACGCCCTGCTCACCGAGCTCTACGGGCGGGGGATCCGCTCCGTCCTGCTGGAGGGCGGCCCCGCCCTCGCCGGCTCCTTCGTCGCGGCCGGCGCCGTCGACCGGGTCGTGGGCTATCTGGCCCCCGCCCTGCTGGGCGCCGGGCCGACCGCCCTCGGCGACTCCGGCATCGGCACCATCGCGCAGGCGCTGCGCCTGGACGTCACCGACGTCGCCCGGCTCGGCCCCGATCTGCGGATCACCGCCACCCCCACCGCTTCCGCCACCGCCCCTGAGGAGAACTGACAGTGTTCACCGGCATCGTCGAAGAACTGGGTGAGGTCGTCGCCGTCGAGAGCCTCGGCGACTCTTCCCTCTTCCGGCTCCGCGGCCCCCTCGTCACCGAAGGCGCCAAGCACGGCGACTCGATCGCCGTCAACGGCGTCTGCCTCACGGTCGTCGAGACCACCGACGGCGAGTTCACCGCCGATGTGATGGCCGAGTCCCTCAAGCGCTCCAGCCTCGGCGCGCTCGTCCCCGGCTCCCGCGTCAACCTTGAACGCCCCATGGCGCTCGGCGGGCGCCTCGGCGGCCACATCGTCCAGGGACACGTCGACGGCACCGGCACCATCGTCGAGCGGACCCCCGGCGAGCACTGGGAGATCGTGAAGATCTCGCTCCCCGCCGCGCTGCGCCGCTATGTCGTGGACAAGGGCTCCATCACCGTCGACGGCATCAGCCTCACCGTCGTCGAGGCGGGCCAGGACTTCTTCACCGTCAGCCTCATCCCCACCACGCTGGCGCTGACCACCCTCGGCATCAAGCAGCCCGGCGACCCGGTCAACCTCGAGGTCGACGTCCTGGCCAAGTACGTCGAGCGGCTGCTGGCCGACGGCGCGGTCCGCAACCCCGGGGAGCCGGTCGCATGAGCGCGCTGAACTGGCTCAACGACGAGGCGTTCGCCGCCTTCGGCCAGCACGTCATCTGGTCCGACATGATCGGCAACACCGTCGGCCTCGCCGCCCTCGCCCTCGGCTGGCGCCGCTCCATATGGACCTGGCCCGCACAGTTCCTCTCCGGCCTGATCCTCATCGCCGCCTACGCCTCCGCGCACCTGAGCGGCGGCGTGGGCAAGCAGCTCCTGGTCATCGGCGTCGCGATGTGGGGCTGGCGGCAGTGGCAGCGCGGCCGGCGGGACGCCCAGGACGGCTCCATCGCCGTCCGCTTCGCCACCTGGCGCGAGCGGCTCGTCCTGCTGGCCGGCACGGCGGTCGGCACCCTCGTGGTCGGCGCCCTGTTCACGGCCGTACCGCAGCTGTCCTGGAACCCCTGGCCGGACGCCTACATCTTCGTCGGCACCCTCGCCGCGATGGTCGCCCAGGCCCGCGGCCTCATCGAGTTCTGGTTCGCCTGGCTGCTCGTCGACGTCGTCGGGGTGCCGCTCGCCTTCACCAGCGGCCTCGCCTTCTCCGGCCTCGTCTACGTCATCTACCTCGCCCTCGTCCTGTGGGGCATGCGCGACTGGTGGCTGCGCTCCCGCTCGGTGACGAGCGCCGAGCCGCCCGCACTGGAAGGAATTGCGGCATGACTGCCCTGCAGAGCTGGTACGAGACCGACGACCTGACCCTCGACCCCGTCGAGCGCGCCATCGCCGACATCGCGGCCGGCCGACCCGTCGTCGTCGTGGACGACGAGAACCGCGAGAACGAGGGTGACCTCGTCGTGGCCGCCGAGAAGATCACCACCGAGGTGGTGGCCTTCATGATGAGCGAGTGCCGCGGGCTGATCTGCGTGCCGCTGGAGGAGCCCGACATCGCCCGGCTCGACCTGCCGCAGATGGCCGAGCACAACACCGAGTCGATGCGCACCGCCTTCACCGTCTCCGTCGACGCCACCCGCGAGCACGGCACCGGCACCGGCATCTCCGCCGCCGACCGCGCCACCACCATCCGACTGCTCGCCGACCCCACCACCGTCCCCGGCGACTTCGTCCGCCCCGGCCACGTCTTCCCGCTGCGCGCCAAGCCCGGCGGCGTGCTCGTACGCAACGGCCACACCGAGGCCGGCGTCGACCTCGCCCGCCTCGCCGGCCTGCGGCCCGCCGCCGCGATCGTGGAGATCGCGGGCGAGGACGGCGCGATGCTGCGCCTGCCCGAGCTGGTGCCCTTCGCCCGTAAGCACGGCCTCGCGATCATCTCCATCGAGGACCTGATCGCCTACCGCCGCTCGGCCGAGCCCACCGTCCGCCGCGAGGCCGAGACCCGGCTGCCCACCGCCTTCGGCGACTTCCGCGCCTACGGCTACCGCTCGACCGTCGACGGCGTCGAGCACATCGCGCTGGTCTCCGGCGACCTCGGCGACGGCGAGGACGTCCTGGTGCGCGTCCACTCCGAGTGCCTGACCGGCGACGTCTTCGCCTCGCTGCGCTGCGACTGCGGCCCCCAGCTGCACGCCTCCCTGGAGCGGGTCGCCGGCGAGGGCCGCGGCGTCGTCCTCTACCTGCGCGGCCACGAGGGCCGCGGCATCGGCCTGCTGCCCAAGCTGCGCGCCTACGAGCTCCAGGAGGACGGCCGTGACACCCTCGACGCCAACCTCGAACTCGGCCTGCCCGCCGACGGCCGCGACTACGCCGCCGGCGCCCGGATCCTCGCCGACCTCGGCGTCCGCTCGCTGCGGCTGATGACCAACAACCCCGACAAGACCGCCGCCCTCACCCGGCACGGCCTGAAGGTCACCGGCCGCGAGCCCATGCCCGTCCAGGCGGGCGAGCACAACCTCCGCTATCTGCGCACCAAGCGGGACCGGATGGGACACGACCTGCCGTGGCTCGACACCGACCCGGTGTCCGCCTGCGGCAACCAGTAAGCACGCGAAACCGACAACACCCGATACCACCCGAGGAGAAACGTGAGCGGCAAGGGCGCCCCCGAGCTGAGTGTGCGGAACTGTCATGACCTGCGAGTGGCCGTGATCGCCGCGCAGTGGCACGAGAAGGTGATGGACGGCCTCGTCGACGGCGCCCTGCGCGCCCTGCACGACATCGGCATCGACGAGCCCACCGTGCTGCGCGTCCCCGGCAGCTGGGAGCTGCCCGTCGTGGCCAAGGTCCTCGCCGGGCGGGGCTACGACGCGATCGTCGCCCTCGGCGTCGTCATCCGCGGTGGCACCCCGCACTTCGACTTCGTGTGCCAGGGCGTGACCCAGGGCCTCACCCAGGTCTCCGTCGACACCGGCGTACCCGTCGGCTTCGGCGTCCTCACGTGCGACGACGAGGAGCAGGCCCTGGACCGCGCCGGACTCGACGGCTCGAACGAGGACAAGGGCCATGAGGCGGTCACCGCCGCCGTCGCCACGGCCATGATCCTGCGATCGGTGTCCGAGCCCTGGCACTGACAGCGGGAGCGGACCCCGTAGGGTAGGACCACCATGTCCAAGAAGACGTTCGAGGAGCTGTTCACCGAGCTCCAGCAGAAGGCCGCCTCCGGCGACCCCGCCACCTCCCGCACCGCCGAACTGGTGGGCAAGGGCGTCCATGCCATCGGCAAGAAGGTGGTCGAGGAGGCCGCCGAGGTGTGGATGGCAGCCGAGTACGAGGGCGCCGACGCCACCGCCGAGGAGATCTCCCAGCTCCTGTACCACGTTCAGGTGATGATGGTCGCCCGGGGGATCTCCCTCGACGACGTCTACGCTCACCTGTAGACCAGCACCAGCAATTCCCGGCACATACGAACACTCACGCACAAAGGAAACCGACCTCATGCTGCGCATCGCCGTTCCCAACAAGGGTTCTCTCTCCGAGCCTGCGTCGGCGATGCTCCATGAGGCCGGCTACCGCCAGCGCAAGGACCGCAGGGAACTGGTCCTCGTCGACTCGGCCAACGACGTCGAGTTCTTCTTCCTGCGCCCGCGCGACATCGCCGTCTACGTGGGCTCCGGCCGGCTCGACATCGGCATCACCGGCCGCGACCTGCTGCTCGACTCCGGCTCCCGGGCCGAGGAGATCATGCAGCTCGGCTTCGCCGGGTCGACGTTCCGCTACGCCACCCGGCCGGGCACCGCGAAGGACGTCGGCGACTTCGGCGGCATGACCATCGCCACCTCCTTCTCCGGCCTGGTCACCAAGCACCTCGCGGACAACGGCGTCGACGCCTCCGTCGTCCACCTCGACGGGGCCGTCGAGACCGCCATCCAGCTCGGCGTCGCCGAGATCATCGCGGATGTCGTCGAGACCGGCACCACGCTGCGCAACGCCGGCCTGGAGATCATCGGCGAGCCGATCCTGGAGTCCGAGGCCGTCGTCATCCGCCGGGCCGGCGCCCCCCTCGACGACCCCAAGGTCCAGCAGTTCCTCCGCCGCATGCAGGGCGTCCTCGTCGCCCGGCGCTACGTGATGATGGACTACGACATCCGGGTCGAGCACGTCGAGCGCGCCGTCGCTCTCACCCCCGGCCTGGAGTCGCCCACCGTCTCCCCGCTGCACCACGAGGGCTGGGTCGCCGTCCGCTCGATGGTCCCCTCCAAGGACGCCCAGCGGATCATGGACGAGCTCTACGAGCTGGGCGCGCGCGCCATCCTCACCACCGGCATCCACGCCTGCCGCCTCTGACGGACCGAAAGAACGAACGACGTGACCTCCGTTCCCCCGCCCGGCCTGCCGGTCACCTTCCGGCCGACCCGCACCCGGATCGTCCTGCTCACCCTCGGCGCCGCCCTGTTCGCGGTGCTCACGGTGGTGTCCCTGACGCTCGGGACGCTGACCGCGGGGGACCGGGCCACGTTCATCGGCACCGGCCTGCTGTTCTTCGCCGCCCTCGCCACGCTCGCCCGCCCCAAGGTCGTCGCCTCCGAGGACGGCGTGACCGTCGTGAACCTGGCCACGAGCCGGCGGCTGGAGTGGGCGCAGATCGTGCGGGTCAATCTGCGCGCCGGTGACGCCTGGGTCCACCTCGACCTCGCCGACGGCACCAGCCTGCCCGCCATGGGCATCCAGCCCGGCGTCGCCAAGCAGCAGGCCGTCGCCGACGCCCGCGCGCTGCGCGCGCTCGTCGAGGCGCACGGCACGGGCCGCTCCACGACCTGAGGTCCCGCCAGCCTCCGGGCGGCGCCTCCTTGATTACTCTGGTGCCACGGGCACACGCCGTGCCCCGCCCCGCACCCGAGGCGCCCGCGATCCCGCGAGGCGCC
Organism: Streptomyces sp. NPDC023527; assembly: GCF_055560115.1. Taxonomy (NCBI): domain Bacteria; kingdom Bacillati; phylum Actinomycetota; class Actinomycetes; order Kitasatosporales; family Streptomycetaceae; genus Streptomyces; species Streptomyces sp. NPDC023527. Next base: position 152,841 of record NZ_JBVHJJ010000017.1, on the reverse strand, counting down.
GCGAGGCACCTGCGAACCGAGGAGTGACTCCCTCCGGCAATGGACGGATCGTCCTGTAGTACCCGCGCCGCCGCCCATCGCGAGGCGACGGCATGAGTGTCACCGTGTCCCTGCTGCTGCTCGCGGCAGCCCTGCTCCTGATCCTCGCCAACGGCTTCTTCGTCGCCGCCGAGTTCGGCCTGGTGACCGTCGAGAAGCCGGAGGCCGAACGGGCCGCGGCCGACGGCGACCGCCGCGCCCGCACCGTCGTCGCCTCCCTGCGCGAGCTCTCCTTCCAGCTCTCGGGCACACAACTGGGCATCACCATCACCTCCCTGGTGACCGGCATGCTCGCCGAGCCCGCCCTGGGCCGTCTGCTCACCGGACCGCTGGCCGCCACCGGCCTGCCCGCCGGCGCCGCGCCCGGCGTCGCCGTCGTGACCGGCATGCTGGTCGCCTCCGCCGTCCAGATGGTCATCGGGGAACTGGTGCCCAAGAACTGGGCGGTCTCCCGGCCGCTCCAGGTCGCGCGGTTCGTCGCCGGCCCCCAGCACGCCTTCGCGCACCTCTTCCGACCCGTGATCACCCTGCTGAACGCGGTCGCCAACCGGCTCGTACGGGCCATGGGCGTCGAACCCGCCGAGGAGCTGGCCTCCGCCCGCACCCCCGGCGAGCTCGTCTCCCTCGCCCGCCACTCCGCCCGCGCCGGCGCCCTGGAGCAGGACACCGCCGACCTGTTCGTACGGACCCTCTCGCTCGGCGGGCTCACCGCCCAGCACGTGATGACGCCCCGGGTGAAGGTCAGCGCGCTCCAGACGTCCGCGACCGCCGAGGACGTCCTGAACCTCACCCGCGCCACCGGTCTCTCCCGCTTCCCCGTCTACCACGAGCGGCTGGACGAGATCGTCGGCATGGTCCACCTCAAGGACGCCCTGGCCGTCCCCGGCCCCGACCGGCTGCGCACGACCGTCGGCCGGATCGCCGTCGCCCCCATGCTCGTCCCCGAGACGCTGCCCGTGCAGCCGCTGCTGGAGCAGCTGCGCAGCGAGCAGCCCATAGCCGTGGTCGTCGACGAGTACGGCGGCACCGCCGGCGTGGTGACGCTGGAGGACATCGTCGAGGAGCTCGTCGGCGAGGTCCGTGACGAGCACGACGGCGAGGACGCCGACCGGCCCGGACTGGCCCCCGTCTCCTGTGAGGACGGCCGCACCGCCTGGGAGGCCGACGGTGGTTGCCGGGTCGACGCGCTGCGCCGGATAGGACTGGAGGCGCCGGACGGCCCGTACGAGACCGTGGCCGGCCTGGTCGCCGATCTGCTCGGCCGCATCCCCGTCCCCGGGGACACCGCCGAGCTGCCCGGCTGGCGGCTGACGGTGCGCCGGGTCGGCTACCACCGCGCCGAGCGGGTGCGTTTCGCCCGTACGGGTGCGGGCAAGGGGGAGCAGCGATGAGCGTGCTGCAACTCCTCTTCGCCCTGCTGCTGGTGCTCGCCAACGGCTTCTTCGTCGGTGCCGAGTTCGCGCTCGTGTCCGTGCGCCGCAGCCAGATCGAACCGAAGGCCGCGGCGGGCTCGGGCCGGGCCCGCACCGTCCTGACCGGGCTGGAGAACCTGCCGCAGATGATGGCGGCGGCCCAGTTCGGCATCACCATCTGCTCCCTGACCCTCGGCGCGGTCGCCGAGCCGACGGTGGCGGGGCTGCTGGAGCCGCTCTTCCACTCGGCGGGGCTGCCCGAGGGGCTGATCCATCCGCTGGGCTATGTCATCGCCCTGGCCCTGGTGGTCTTCCTGCACCTGGTCATCGGCGAGATGGTGCCCAAGAACCTGGCCATGTCGGCGCCCGACCGGGCGGCGCTGTGGCTGGGCCCGGGGCTCGTCGGCTTCGCCCGGCTGTGCCGCCCGGTCACCGCGCTGCTGGGCGCCTGCGCGCACGGCGTGCTGCGGCTGTTCCGCGTCGAGCCCAAGGACGAGGTCGAGGCGGTCTTCACCAGCGAGCAGCTCAACCGCCTGGTGGCGGATTCCCGCCAGGCCGGGCTGCTCGAACGCGTGGAGCAGGAGCGCCTGGAGGACGCGCTGGGACTGGGCAGCCGCCCGGTCACGGACGTCCTCCTCGACCCGGCCACACTGGTGACCGTCGCCCCGTCCGTCACCCCCCGGCAGATCGAGGAGCTGACGGTACGGACCGGCTACTCCCGTTTCCCGGTGGCCGGGCCCGGCGGCGTCTTCATGGGCTACCTGCACGTGAAGGACGTCCTGGACCTGGAGGACCGGGAACGGGCCGTGCCGCAGCACGTGTGGCGGCGGGTGGAGACCCTGCGGGCGGAGTTGCCGCTGGACGACGCGCTGACCGTCATGCGGCGGGCCGCCGCGCACCTGGCGGCGGTCGCGGACGGGTCGGGGCGGGTGCTCGGGCTCGTCGCCCTGGAGGACGTCCTGGAGAAGCTGGTGGGCGAGGTGCGGGATCCCTCGCACCGCGTCGCTCCTCCCGTGCGGGTGGCCGATCCGCGGGCGCCCCGGGAGGAGGCGATGGCGGGGTAGGCCGGGGCCTTCCGGGCCGGCGACCCGTGGGATTCACCAAGCAGATCGCGCCAGAGCGGTATAAATTGGGTGAAAATCCATGGGAGCTACGGAAAGGGAGACGCCATGTCCTCGAAGCGGCGCCGTAAGAAGAGGGCCCGCCGCAAGGCGGCCAACCACGGCAAGCGGCCCCAGTGCTGATCCCGCCCCCGGCCTGACGGCCGCGGGCGGGACGGCGGCGGCTCGTCAGTCGGCGTGCCGGACCCGGAACGGGATACCGGCGGCCCCCAGCCGCCCGATCAGCGCGTCACCCATGGCCGTGGCCGTCGTGACCTGCCCCGAGGTCGGCGGCAGATCGTCCAGGGCGAGACACAGTGACGCCTCGGCCAGCATCTTCGCCGTCTCCCCGTACCCCGGGTCGCCGCCGGAGACCTCGGTGAAGACCCGCCGGCCGCCCCCTTCGCCCACGTTCCGCACCTGGAACCGGGCCCGCGCCCGCTGCTCCGGTCCAGGCCCCCTCCCCGGCTCGTAGCGACCCGTCAGCCAGGACCGGACGGGAGACACCTGCGCGGCGGCCAACACCGCGGCCGCGCCGACCGGCGCCGCCAGGGCCACGGGCAGCGACTTCACGGACGCGTAGTGGCGGTAGCGGAAATCGGGGCCGTACCGCTCCAGCGCGGCGGCCGAACGGCGTACGACCTGGAGGTCGAGGGTGGGCAGGGGGAGCGCCCACGTCCCCGTCTCCTTGCTGAACCGCGGCGCTCCCAGCGGGGCCCGGACCCGGCGCCCGGCCGGCCGCGGCTCGTACCGGCTCCGCTCCCGGGCCGCGGCCCTCGCCTGGGACTGCCGCGCCGCGATCGTCAGGGCCGAGGCCAAGGTGCCGCCGGAGATCATCCCCGAGGCGCGCACGAATCCGTCGACCGTCAGCGGCACGCCCTCGGGCAGTTGAAGGACGGTGAAGTACGCGAGGAGGTCGTGCGGCACCGAGTCGAAGCCGCAGGCGTGCACGATCCGCGCGCCCGTCTCGCGAGCGCGCGCGTCATGGCGTACGTACGTCAGGTCCACGAACTCCGGCTCGCCGGTGAGGTCCGTGTAATCGGTGCCCGCTTCCGCGCACGCGGCCACCAGTTCCGCGCCGTAGCGGATATAGGGGCCGACGGTCGAGGCGACGACGTGCGTGGACTCGGCCAGCGCGCGCATCGCGGCCGGATCGGCCGCGTCCGCGGTCACCAGAGCCGGCTCGGCGGCGCGTTCGGGGTCGAGCGCCGCCAGCCGGTCCCGCAGCAGCTCCAGTTTCTCCCGGCTGCGCCCGGCGAGCGCCCACCGGCATCCCCGCGGCGCGTGTGCCAGCAGATACTCGGCCGTGAGCTCCCCGACGAACCCCGTCGCTCCGAAGAGCACGACGTCGTAAGGCCGTTCCGGGCCGGCCTGCCTGTTCGGCGAACCGTTCATGGAGCTGGTCACCGGGCCTCCGGCTGCTGGGGTAGAGGTCACTGGGCGTCCCCTCGTCGTGTCCGTCCGCCTGCGGGACGACTCTGCGCGCGCTCGGCCGGCACGGGCACGGCGCGGCCGCCGGCCCGTGTGTCGACCGGCCGCACCGCTCACCGTACGCCGGGCGCTTTCGAACGCGCGGCGCCGCCGACGCGTACCCGGCGGAGCCGTATGCCCATGCACGAACCGGTGGTGGGGACCGGTTCCGGTGGGTGCGCGGCGGATGGCGACCCATGCTGGTCGCGGACAGCGCGGTCCTGAGGCGAACCGTTCGCCTCCTCGGAGCCACGCGCAGAAACGGCAGGACGACCATGCCCATGCCCCCGCTCGCCCGGCGGTCCGCGATTCTCGTCGCCGGCGTCACACTGGTGGCCTTGTCCCCCGGCGTGGGCCACACCGCCGCCCCCTCTCCGGCGCCGATCAAGAACGAGGGGGCGGGGTGGTACCTCGACAGCGGCGGTGACACCGCCGCCAAGGCCCCCGCGTACACCGCCAAATACACGGGAGAGCCCGCGTCGGCACCCGGCAACCTGAAGTGGTCCTACGACCCCGCCACCAAACTCATCAGGAACGAGGCGAAGGGCTGGTATCTCGGCAGCGGCGGCGATTCCTCCTCCGACAAGGCATCCGACAAAGCCTCGGACAAGGCCTCCGACAAGGCACCCGCCTACACCACCCAGTACACCGGGGACCCGGCATCCGCTCCCGCGCAGTTGAAGTGGTCCTACGACGCCGCCACCAAGCTCATCAAGAACGAAGGCAACGGCTGGTATCTGGGGAGCGGCGGCGACGACTACGGCAAGGCGCCCGCCTACACCTCGAAGTACACGGACAGCCCCGCATCGGCACCGGCGCAATTGAAGTGGGCGATATCGTCCTAGGCCCCTTCGGCCTCGGACTCCCCCCGGCCACCGCCGGGAGGCTCCCCGGCCGGCCCGGAATTTCCGGCCGGCCGGTTGTCCGGGGCCCCGGCTTCACGCCGGGTCCTGCGGGTCCCGGGCCCCTCCGCCGCGATGCGGCGAGCCCCAGCCCGGGCCCGAGAGGACCTCTCCGTACGCCTGCATGAGATCCGGCAGCCGCAGCGTCGCGAGGTCGTCGCGCGACGGCGTCGCCGGATACCCCGACAGCCGCAGATCCCGGTACGCGCAGCTCTTCTCGTACAGCGTGCGCAGGAAGCGGCCGTTGCCCAGCTCGTCGATCCAGCCCTGCTCGACCACATGCGCGCTGATGCTGCGCAGCTCCTCCAGTGCCTCCTCGTCCCACCCGTCGCCGTTCTCCGCGGCCAGCACCTCGCCGATGCTGGTGAGCTCGTGGGGGCGGTAGCTGGGGAAGTCGACGCGGGTGGTGAAGCGGGAGCCGAGGCCGGGGTTGGTGGCGAGGAGGCGGTCCATGCCCTCCGGATAGCCGGCCAGGATCACCACCAGGCGGTCGCGGTTGTCCTCGGCGCGCTTGAGCAGCACCTGAAGGGCCTCGTCGCCGTAGGCGTCGCCCTTGCTGTAGCCGGAGTTGGACAGGCTGTACGCCTCGTCGACGAAGAGGACACCGCCGAGCGCCGAGTCGATCAGCTCATTGGCCTTGACCGCGGTCTGGCCCAGGAACTCCCCGACCAGGTCCGCCCGCTGGGCCTCCACCAGATGGTCGCCGCCGAGCAGCCCGAGGGCGTAGAAGACCCGGCCGAGGATCCGGGCGACCGTGGTCTTGCCGGTGCCCGAGGGGCCGGAGAAGACGAAGTGGCGCTTGGGAGGCTGGACGGGAAGGCCCTGCCCGGCCCGCAGCCGTGCCATGTGCAGTTGCGCCGACAGCGCCCGCACCTGCCGCTTGACCGGCTCCAGGCCCACCATCCGCTCCAGCTCGGAGAGGGCCTTGGCCAGCAGTACGGGGTCGGAGGGGCCGGGCGTCGGCTGGGCCGTGGGCTGCGCGGGGACGCGGGCCTTCCGGCGGACGTCGTCGGTGTCGGCGTCGGCCTGGGGCGTGCCCGAAGGCCCCCGGTCCGTACCGGTCAGCAGATCGCGGCCGTCGAGGGGGTCCGGGACGGCCGGCTCGGTCTCGCCCGCGCCGTCGGTGGCGGGCGCGGGGTCCGGCCCGCCCATCGGCACCGGGGCCAGGCCCAGGTGGTCGTCCAGGCCGTCCCCGTCGGCGATGGCGGTGAGCCGGGCCGAGGTGTCCATGAAGGAGGGGTCCACGCGGTGCACGGCGCGGTAGAGGGGCAGGGCGGCGGCGCTGCGCCCGGTGCCCTCATGGGCGCGCGCCAGCCAATAGCGCAGCTCCTTGCGTTGCGGCTGTTCGCTGCGGCAGCGCATCAGGGCGGCGGACAGCAGCGGCTCGGCCTGGCCGTACATCTCCAGCCGCACCCGGGCCATGCCGCCGAACAGCCCCGCCTCGATGCCCAGCAGCGGATCGCTCAACAGCGGCTCGGTGTGCCGGACGAGCTGCTCCCAGTCCTTGACCAGATAGGCGCGGCAGGCGTGCAGGAAGCGCGCCTGCGGGTCGGTCTCCACGGGCGCGCAGCCGGCCAGCGCCCGGTCCAGCTCGGGCACATGGCGGCCGTCGAGCCAGTGCGAGGCGTGCGCGAGCAGCAGATCGCGGCCGCTCTCCAGGACCGGCTGCACCCACCACCCCAGCCAGTACCAGGAGTTCAGGGTGCGGCGGTGGCGGGCGCGCTGCTCGCCGAACCGGTCCCGGTGGCGGTACATGCGCAGCAGCGCGGTGGTGGTGTCGGCGCGCAGCGCGTGCAGGCCGAGCCAGGCGTCCGCCATGCCCGGGTCGACGCGGACCGCGGTCCGGAACTCCTCTTCGGCCTGCGCGTACGCGCCCATGGTGTAGGCGTCGACGGCGCGCAGCCAGGCGAGATCGGCCGGGGCGGGTGGGCCCTGCATGCCGAGATCCATCACGTCCCCCACAAACCGTGCCCCCGTAGCGTGCCGCCTGGCGTGTGCCTGGCCGCGCCTGTTCCGAATCGCTGTGCTGTGGACGGGAGTTGACCAGTGTGCCGACGCACCCGCCGATAGGTGCGCCACTTCGCATCGTACCTGCGAGGTTGGCGTCGGCCGAAGGGTGCGGCAAGGCCGTTCACGGTGGAGGGGCACTCCTTGGGGCCGGAAAGCGATCCGGAAGATGGTCACCCAGGGTGAGGGGCGCTGTGGAGCAAAGCGCCCAAAGAGGTGATTCGCGGAGGGTACGAAGCCCCCGATCACGGGGGAACAACCGGGGGCTTCGCGTCCGCGGGCGGCCCTCACTGGCCGCACAATGAGAACGTAAGTCCTGTACGCCCCCTCGGTCAAGCGGAGTTGGCGCAGTCGGCGGGATCGCACGGCGACGGGCGGCGCACGGGCGACGGCCGGTCACCGAGCGTGAGGGCGAGGGCGGTTCAGGGGAGCCGCCAGGGCCCCGGCAGCACCTCGTAGCCCTCTTCGCCCTGAAGAATCAGCAGTTCGGCGTACGGGCGCGTCGGATCCGCCGCGAAATGGTCGCGCTCCGCCCGCTTCCAGCCGTCCCAGAATTCGGCCAGGCCGGGACCGTCGCGGAGTTGACCCCTTTCCCAGGAGTGCTCATGCGTCAACTCCATCCACATCAGACACGCCAGATGCGGCCGTAGCGCCCGGCGCCCCGCGCCGACCCCCTCCACCAGGACCACCGGCTCCGGGGCCAGCTCCCGCTCGTCCCCGAACCGCCGCGCCACCCAGTCGTACACCGGATACCGCGCCGTCCCGCCCCGCGAGAGGGGGGCCAGGACCCCTTCGGTCAGCCGCCCGGTCCAGTCGAACAGCTCCTCGTGCGTCGCGAGATCGTCCAGATGCAGTACGGGCGCGCCGCCCAGCTCCGCCGCCAGCCGCGCGCCGAACGTGGTCTTCCCCGACCCCGCGTGCCCGTCCACGGCCACGAGCCGGACCGGCCCGAGCGAGGGCGGCAGCGCCCGCAGCCGCCGGGCGAGGGCCGGGAGCGGGTCGGGGGCACCGGCGGGAAGGGGAGCGTTCACCGGACCACCCTATGGCGGTCCCCGGGGCGCTCCGGTATTGGGGACGCGCCGTACGGGGAATCACTGGCTCGCACACCCGTCCACGACTGGGGGACCGCCAATGTCCAGCAGACCCACGCCCCGCCGTACCGTCCTCGCCGCCGCCCTCGGGGCCGCGGCGGCCGCGTCCCTCACGGCCGGCTCCCCGCCGGCCTCCGCCGCCGGGCCCGCCGGGCGCGCCGCCTCCGTCGACAACCACGCCTGGACCACCGCCGCCGACTGGCGCCGGGGCGCCGCCCGGGGCACCCGCACCCGCCCCGGCGGCCGTCCCGGCCTCGTCATCGACCACCCCGTCGGCACGCTCGACTACCCCGACCCGCACACCGGCACCACGACCACCTGGGAGTACGCCACCTGGACCGGCCCCCTCCACCGGCCGGCCGCACCGGCGAGCGAGGTCATCGCCTCCTGGAACGCCCACGCCCCCGCCGGGACCTGGATCCAGATCGAGCTGCGCGCCGACTACACCGACGGGACGAGCACGCCGTGGTACGTCCTGGGCCGCTGGACCGCCGGTGACGCCGACGGCGACATCCGGCGCACCTCCGTCGACGGGCAGGGCGACGGCAGGAGCAACGTCTCCACCGACACCCTCGCCGTCGGCAATCCCGCGACCGGCCTGCGCCTGGCCTCGTACGAACTGCGCCTGACGCTCTACCGCAGACCCGGCACCCGGCTGACCCCCACCGTGTGGCGGCTCGGCGTGATGGGCTCCGACATCCCCGACCGCTTCACCGTGCCCGCCTCGAAGCCGGGGGAGGGCGCCGGGCGCGAGCTGCGGGTGCCGCGCTACTCCCAGGAGATCCACAAGGGGCAGTACCCGGAGTACGACAACGGCGGCGAGGCGTGGTGCAGCCCGACGTCCTCGCAGATGGTCGTCGAGTACTGGGGCCGGCGGCCCACGGCCGAGGACCTCGCCTGGGTGAACCCGGACTACGCCGACCCACAGGTCTGCCACGCGGCCCGCTTCACCTACGACCACCAGTACAAGGGCTGCGGCAACTGGCCCTTCAACGCCGCCTACGCCGCCACCTACCGCGACCTCCAGGCCGTCGTCACCCGGCTGGGCTCGCTGAACGACGTGGAGCGGCTGATCCGCGCGCGGATCCCCGTGATCACCTCCCAGTCCTTCCTCGCCGCCGAGCTCGACGGCGCGGGCTACGGCACGGCCGGGCACCTGATGTGCCTGACCGGCTTCACCCGCGACGGTGACGTCGTGGCCAACGACCCGGCGAGCGCGTCGGACCCGGAGGTCCGACGCGTCTACAAACGCCGCCAGTTCGAGAACATCTGGCTCCGCACCAAGCGCTACAACGCCCAGGGCCAGGTCAGAAGCGGCACGGGAGGGGTCTGCTACCTCTACTTCCCGCTCGACCCCGCGCCGGAGCAACTGCGCGCGCTGCGGGGGCTCGGCATCCGCTGACGGCGGGCTCAGCCCTGCGCCGGGACGGTGGTGTTCTTCTCGCCCTTGTCGTCGACGGCGAACCACAGGTTCTGCTTGCCCTGCCCGTTGACGTCCCCGGCCTTGGCGTCGCCGGTGAACCAGTACACCGGCCAGCAGTCGATCGCGAGCTGCTTGGTGCCGTCGGGCCGGGTCACGGTGGTGACCAGCTTCTCGGGCACGCCCTGGATCGCCGCCTTGTCCACGGGCTTGGCGGGCTTCCAGGTGTCCAGGCAGCTGTCCGTGCAGGCGAACTTCATGGGCCAGGCGCTGTCCTTGTTGAAGCGGTACAGCGTCCGGCCCTGGCCGTCCACGAGGATCTTCCCGAGCTTGGCGTTGTCGGAGACGGTCACCCCGGCGGGCGCGGGCTGTTCCTTGGCGGGCTCCGATGCCGGGGCGCTCGGCTCCTTGGTGGGCTGCTCCTTGTCGCCGCCCGCGCTGCCGCCCGCCTTCTTGCCGTCGGGGGCGAGCGCGTTCCACGTACCGCCGACGCCCTGGCCCTTGGCCTCGCCGGGCGCGGTGTCCTTGGCGTAGCGGTACACGGGCCAGCCGCCCAGGGTCAGCTGCCGGGTGCCGTCGGCGCGGGTGACCTCGCCCAGCGCGGAGGACTCGATCCCGGCGGTGGCCGTGGCGGTGCCGGCGGGGACGGGCGGCCAGGCCTTGGCGCAGTCGCCGTCGCAGCGGGAGGCGGGCGGCTTGGCGGTGTCCTTGTCGAAGCGGTAGAGGGTGAAGCCCTTCTCGTCGGTGACGACCTTGCCGAGCCCCGACGCGTCACGGACGGCCAGCTTGCCGCCCGCCTCGCCCTTGGCGGCCCCCTTCCCGCCGGCCGGGCCGGAGCCGTAGTCGTCGGAGCCGTAGCCATAGCCGCCCTTGCCGGCCTGGGAGCTGTTCGCGGCGGGCCTGGCGTCGTCGCCCTGGCCACCCTTCGCGGACGTACCGCCGTCGCACGCCGCCGTCAGGATCATGACCGTGAGTGCCGCTCCCGCGAGGGATGCCTGTCGCCGCTTGTCCATGTTCGCTCCTTGAGGTGGTGCCCGACGGAGGTTCCGCCGTCGGGTGGGGATACGGGAGGGGTTCCGCGAGCACTCAGCGGAACCGGGAAGTTGTCACAAGGCGCTAAAAAACGCTCAGTCGGTGGCTTCGACGCGCAGCGCCAGGGCGGGACAGCGCCGTACCGCGCGCAGGGCCCGCTGCCGCATGCGGGCCGGCACCGCGATGGCGGCCCGCTCCGGATAGCCGTCCGGGCCCAGCCGCAGCAGGCCGGGCAGCAGATCCGCGCACAGCCCGTGCCCCCGGCACAGCGTCCAGTCCACGAGGAGCCGCTCCTCGGGCACGGGCCGCGCGGCCGGGGCGCGCGGGGCGTCGCGGAGGCCGTCGGGCAGCGGCAGCGCGCCGAGGACCGGGCGGCCGCAGCCGCCGCCCAGCGCGTGCGCGGCGAAGTCCTCGGCGAAGACGGTCAGCGCGGAGGCCACGAAACGGGTGGTGCCGTCGGGGTGCGCACAGGCGCCGCGCCGCTCCACGGCCCGCATCCGGGTCCGTACGGCGTCCAGGGCGGCCTGCCCGCCACCGCCCGCGGCGTCGAGGAGCGTCTCGGCGAGCGCTGGCAGCCCCTGGAAGCACGGGCCGCACTGCCCCGCCGACTCCGCCGCCAGCCACCGCGTCACCCGCGCGGTCTCCCCGACCGGGCAGGTGGTCTCCGGCAGCGGCAGCAGCGCGCCCGCCCCGAACGTGGCACCGGCCGCCGCGAGGGCCTCCCGCGAGACTGTGGCCGTACGGGCGTCCGGCGCGGACAGCCACGTGCCGTGGTAGCCGCCGACCAGCACACCCTGGCCGATACCGGTGCCGCACAGCTCCAGGGCGTACGGCAGCGGCAGCCCGGTCGGCGTCTCGACGACGTGCGCGCCGGCGACGGTCAGCAGAACGGTGCCGGGCTCCTCCGGCAGCCCCAGCTCACCGAAGCCGCGGACACCGAGGCGTGCGGCGACGGCCAGTTGGGCGAAGGTCTCGGTGTTCGACAGCAGGGTCGGCAGGCCGCCCAGGCCGCTCTCGCTGGAGCGGACCTTGCGCCCGGGCGGCAGCGCGGGGCCGCCCTCGATGCCCCGGACGAGCGCGGTCCCCTCGCCCGTGACGAACCGCTCGGGCAGCCGCACCACCCGCACCTCGGGCCCCGCCGTGCCGCGCTCGGCGACCGCGCGGCGCACTGACAGCTCCACGTCCGCGCGGGTCACCCCGACGGCGACCTGGTCCGCGCCGATCGCCCCGGCCGCCAGCAGCGCCCCGTCGAGGACCAGGTGCGGTACGTGCAGCAGCAGCGCCGTGTCCTTCAGGCAACCGGGCTCGCCCTCGCTGCCGTTGACCACGACGGCGGCGCCGCCGCCCGTACGGCGCAGGGAGTCGGTGACCGCGCGCAGCTTGCGGGCGAAGGGGAACCCCGCGCCGCCCCTGCCGCGCAGGGCGACGCCTTCCGCCAGCTCGGTCAGTTCGGCCGCGGACGGCGCCGGCGGCGGGCCGTGCAGGGCCAGGTGCGTCGCGCGGTCCAGCCACGGCCGCTCGTCCAGACCGGCGAGCAGCCGGGGCGGGCCGACCGTGGACAGGGTCGGGACGGCCGCCGTCACGCGGTCCCTCCGTTCGCGCCCTTCGAGCCGTTCGAGGCCGGGGCGCCCCGGCCGCCACGGGCCCGCAGCACCAGCGCCGCGGCCACACCCGCCAGGCACAGCGCGTACGCCGCCGTCACCCAGCCGTTGGCCGGGCGGCCGGAGTGCAGCCCGTGCACCAGCGCCGCGCCCCAGGCCGGGTAGGCGCTCATGTGCAGGGCCCGCCAGGGGCGCGACCGGCCGACGAACGCGAAGGCGCTGCGTACCGCGCCGGTCACGGCGACCGTGACGAAGAGGTAGCCGGAGACCGTGCCGAGGCCGATGAGCAGCGGCTGGGCCCCGTCGGTGAACGGCACGGCCACGGCGGTCGTGCCCGTACGGCCCTCGGCGACCTTCACCCAGATATGCAGCGCGAGGAAGCCGAGCCCGGCCACGGCCAGGCCGCGGTGGATGCCCTGGGCGAGCAGCCGGTGGGCCGAGCCGAGCAGCAGCCGGTCGGTGGCGGCCAGCCCCCACAGCACGGTGGCGGTGAGCGAGACGAGCGCGAGCACGCCCGCCCCGAAGTCGAGGAACCGCTGGGCATGCTCGGCCACTCCGGCGCGGGCCGCGACGGCCAGCGCCAGCAGGATCGCCGCCGGCAGCGCGGGCCGCGCCGACGGGCGGATCGCGGGGCGCGAGCGGGGCCGGGAACGGGAGACGGGGGAGGGCGAGCGGGCCGGGCCGGGCGGGGAGGGTGGGGGCAGGTGGGACAAGGGAGGGAGCGGGGACAGTGGGTACGGCGGGGTGGGCGGGGACATGGGTGACGCAGGCATAGGGGCCTCCGACGGGCGGCCGGCGGCGGCTCGGCCGGGCGCCCGTGTTCCTGAGAAATCCGGAAATCCCGCGCATCGGCGTAATTCGCCGGGCGGTCGAATGAACAGCAGGATCCTCGAATTTCGCAAGTCCTTCATAAGCTTTATCGCGCTGTGACAAATTCGCGCACGGCAGTCCCCACGATGGTGGGTGGCTGCTGATGATGCCCACTCAGGCGAGAGGGTCCGAACGTCAGTCCCGATCCCCTTGTCCGGTGCAGATGTCCGGAGGTAGACGATGTGCGAAATGCTGAACCGCATCTGGTCGCGGCCGCGCGGCGAATGGACTCGCGTCCTGAGAAAGGAACTTCCCACCGTCGCGGCCAAGGTGGCCGACGAACTGCTGCGCAATACACCCGCATTCGCGGCGGGCGCGGAGCGAATCGGGCGGGACGCGATGCGGACAGCCGTTGAACAGGCGCTGTTGCGGTCCCTGGGGATTCCCGGCGGGACCGCCGACGACCGCCCGGCCGTACCGGTCGAGCCGGTCGGGACCGTCAAGATACCGAGGCCCAGGAACGGCGGCCGGGTCGTCACCTCCATGCCGGGGGCGCGGGCGCGCCAGGCGCTGTTCGCCGCCCTCGCCGAGGACCGCTGCCTCCCCGACGAGGCGCTGGCCGACCTCGCGCGCCAGGCCGGCTGGGCCCTGCCCGGCCGCACCCGCGCCGTCGTCCTCACCGCCGCCTCCGCCAACGACGCCCCCCACCTCGCCCTCCAGTTGCAGGCGACCTTGGGCCAAGGGCTGCTGGGCACCGTCGACGGAGAGGTCTGCCTGCTCGTCCCCGACGGCGGCCCCGAGACGCGCGCCGCGCTGGTGGCCGTGTTGTGCGGCCGCGTGGCCGCCGTCGGACACGCGGTGCCCGTCGCGGACGCCGCATCCTCGCTGCGCTGGGCGCGCCGGCTGCTCGCCCTGGCACCGCCCGGCGGCAGCCCCAAGGAACGGCTCGTCTTCGTCGACGACCACCTCTCCGACCTGCTGCTCCTGCAGGACGAGTCCCTCGCCCGCGCGCTGTCCGCCCGCTGGCTGCGCCCCCTGGAGGGGCTGACACCACGTCAGAGCGAGCGGCTCGAAGTGACGCTGCTGGCCTGGCTGGAGAGCGGCGGCGCACCCGAGGCGGCCCGTACGCTCCAGGTGCACCCCCAGACGGTCCGCTACCGCCTGCGCCAGATCGAGAAGCTGTTCGGCCCGGCGCTGCGCGAGCCGCGCATCCGCTTCGAGCTGGAGCTGGCCCTGCGCAGCCGCCGTCTGCTGGCCCAGGCCCGCCGGCTGCGCTCGCAGGCCCACGGCCGGGCCCGTGCCGTCGGCGCGGCCGTCCACCCGCTGGGGCTCGCCAGGGAGGCCCGGGTCAACGGCCTGTGATGCCCTGATCCCGCACGCCACGGCGAGCGGCGGCCCCGGACTCGAGGTCCGGGGCCGCCGCGTTTCCCGGCGCGGGTGGCAGGGTGTGGGTGGGGAGCACCCGGCGCCGGGGGTTTGGGGAGGTCAGCAGCGGCGTCCGCCGTTGACGCAGGCCACGGCCTTCGCCATCAGCGCGTCCGGCATGACGTTGACGAAGTCGCCGTGGTCGGTGACCGGCTTGTGCAGCTGCTCGGGGAAGCTGTCCACGGCGAAGGCGGTACCGGCCGGCACGTCGTAGGTGATGCGCTGGACGAGCTGCGGCATCGCGCGGAAGCCGCGCGGGCACGAACCGTCCTGCCGGGCGAAGGCGACGTGCGTGCGGTGGTTGGCGCTGTCGGTGGACCGCCCGTCCCAGCAGCTCTGGAAGGCGAGCGTACGGACCACGTCGGCGCCGTCGGGGCAGATCGGGTACTTCTCCTTCAGCTGCCGGTTCTCGAAACCGACGCAGCTCCACGAGGCGTTGGCGTTGCCCGGCCCGCTGGTGAACGCCTTCGCGTCACCGGTGATCACCCGCAGGAAGCGCGGCATCGCGGTCACCTTCGACACCGGGCTGCCGCGGAACTGGATCGTCACGGAGGCGGGCCGCAGGATCTTGCCCATGTTCCCGTCGTGCCCGCCGCCCGGGGCGTTGGCGTCCGGGGCGGCCTTGCCGTCCAGCACTCGCAGAACGGGCCAGTAGTGGGTGGACAGGTCGCCGTTGGTGCAGGTGGTGCCGGCGGCGGCGAGGCTGCGGTCGCTGGAGAAGGCGCTCGTCGAGAGATTGCCGACGTAGTCGTGCGTGTGGTGGGCGCCATTGCTCACGCCGGGCGTGACGATGACGTTGTCGGAGTTGAAGTGGCCGTTCTCGTTGCGCCCGCAGGACGAGGTGAACGTGCCGGTCGAGCCGGTGGGTTGAACGCCCGGGCGGGCCACCGGAGGCGCGGTCCGGATGTCGGCGAAGTCGGCGGGGGAGGGGCCGCCGGGCATGGGCCGCGAGAGCAGGGTGTCGCTGCCGGCGGACTGCGTGCTCACCTGCCGGGCCGTGCAGCCGCTCAGCTCGGTGAGGCCGGTGGGTCGCGCGGCCTTCTCGCCGATCGCGTCGGCCATCCGCCCGATCGTCGCCGAGCGCTGCCGCTTGAGCTCGTCGAGCACGGCGGCGCTGTCGTCGCCGTGCCCCGCCGACCGCCCGTACGCCCGGGCCACCTGCGCGTCCAGCTCGGCCAGGCCCTCGGAGACCTTCTGCCGCGCCGGGTCCGGCACGTCCTGGAGCTTGTCGCCGACGTCGGGACAGGCGATCGTCATCGCGGCGGCCGCCGCCTCGGGCGCGGCGGAGTGTTCCCCGCCGGCGGAGGCGTTGGAGGCGATGATGGCCGTGCCGCCGCCGCCCAGCAGCAGCGCCCCGGCCGCCACCAGCGCCCGGATCCTCAGCTGCGAGCGGCGTTTGTGGTGGCCCTGTCGTGTCGTGGGGGTCATGGGATCACTTCATTTCGTCGTTGCCGTGCCGCATGGGGGGCTCGGGGGCGGGTGGGCCCTGTGCCGGCGATTGCGGCGCCGTGCGGGGGATGCCGGCCAGCCCGGTGTTCTCCAGGACGGTGATGTGGTCGAGGACGACCGTGTTGGCGCGCGTCGCCAGCTCCCTGACCAGGGAGTTGCCGGTCTTGTCCCGTACGAGCGCGACCAGGCCGAACACCTTGCCGTGGGCGGCCCGCACCAGCTCCGCGAACGCCCGGTCGAACTCCGCCCCGCGGGCGGCGTCCATCCGGTCCAGCCAGCCCTGCTGCTGGGCGCTGGGCCGGTCCGGCATCGTGATGCCCAGGTCCCGGCCCGCGTCGATCGACCGGCGGTCCAACTCGGTGTGCCCGTCGATGAGGTGCTCGCCCGCGACCCGTACGCTCTCGACCGTCCCCCGCTCCTGCGCCATCCGGCCCGCCGGCTTCTCCCACAGTCCCGCGAGCCGGACCCTGCGCACGAAGTCCCGGTCCAGCGCCGTCAGCGGGCCGAACGCGGTGTTCCGCACCCCCGCGCCGTCATCGCTCCACGTCGGGCTGTCGGCCGCCGCCTGCCGGGCGCCGCCGAACAGGGATATGGGCACCAGCAGTGCCACCAGCGTCGCGGCCAGCGCGCCGACCACGAGCCAGGTGCCGAGCGCCCGCCCTCCGGCCGGCCCGGTCCGCCGGGCCCGCCGGCTGAAAGACCGCATCAACCGCGCTCTGATGACGTGCGACGGGCGCACCGAACGCATGGCGCCGCCTCCCTCGTTCCTGGGCTGTGTCCTCTGATGGCCAGGGACGCTAGCCGGGCCGGCGGGGCGGCGGACGAGCCTTCGCGGGCTCTGACAAAGCGACGCTCATCCGCCCCGGGGGCTGTTACCGTGCGGCCGCGCGCGCCGCCGGATCGCGCGTACGTACGATCGGGCGCGGACAGTCCGCCACGCTCCATGTACGTACAGGAAAGGGATCATGACTGCGCATCAGACGACCGCTGTCGTACCGGGAATCCGCCGGGCCAGGAAGGAGGAGCGCGACGCGATCAGCCGGCTCATCGGCGAGGCGTTCATGGAGGACCCGGTCAGCGGCTGGGTCTTCCCCGACGAGGCACACCGGCGCGCCGTGCACCCGGGCTTCTTCGGGGTGTTCCTGGACGCGGCGCTGCGCCACGGCTGGGTGGATGTGACCGAGGACCTCTCGGCGGCGGCGCTGTGGCTGCCCGTCCAGGCGGGCGAGGCCCACGAGCCGGCCGACGCGGGGGACGACGACGAGATGGCCGAGCGGCTCGCCCAGGCGGACCCCGGCAACGAGCGCGCCCGCGTCGTCGGTGAACTGACCGAGCGCGCCCACCCGATGGACCGCTCGCACTACTACCTGCCGACCATCGTCGCCGCCCCCGGACGCCGCGGCGAGGGCCGTGGCCGGGCGCTGCTCACGACCGTCCTCGACCGCTGCGACGAGGAGGGGATGCCCGCCTATCTGGAGGCGAGCAACGAGCGGAGCAAGACGCTGTACGAGCGGCTCGGCTTCGTCTTCACCGGCACGGCCATCGAGCTGCCCGACGGGCCCCGGATGTGGCCGATGTGGCGCGAACCGCGCTCCTGAGACACCCCCGATCCGCGCGGGCGGCGGCCGGAGGCGCGGCCGCCGCCCGCCGCGTCGGAGCCCCGCCCCGGCGGCCGGCCGACGGTCGACCGATGGGCACATATTTCCCCCCATGACCATTTATTGGCATGATCGACAATGTGTGCGCCGTCCGGTGAGCGGTCGCACCACGCTTTCGGGAGTGACGGGGGTGACTGACGCGAGGAGTGGGAGAGATGCATCTCACGTACGGAAGTGGTTTCGCGCTGCCTCGGGTGACACACCCGCAGGAGACGAGGGGTCGGCGGGCGGTGGATGCGGACCGATGATTTCCGCTTGCCGCTTCCATTCGAACGAACGATCAGTAGCCTCTGCTCACATACCCGTGCGATGAGCTGGAGCGACAAACTGATGGAGCGTCCCACCTGGGCCCCCCAAGGCATCGATCTTTCCGTGCCGAGCGTGTCCCGGATCTACGACTACTACCTGGGCGGCTCGCACAACTTCGAGGTCGACCGGGAGGCCGGGCGCCGAGCCATCGAGGCGTTCCCGGGCCTGCCGAAGATCATGCAGGCCAACCGGGCCTTCATGCGGCGCGCGGTGCGCTACGCCGTCGGCCGGGGGGTCACACAGTTCCTCGACATCGGCTCCGGCATACCCACCTTCGGCAACGTCCACGAGGTCGCCCGGGCCGCGCATCCCGAGGCGCGCGTCGTCTACGTCGACCACGACCCGGTCGCCGTCGCGCACAGCCGGGCCGTGCTCACCGGTGACGAGCGCGCCACCATCGTGAACGCCGACCTCCGCTCCCCGCATGACATCCTGGCCGACGACGAGGTGGGCCGACTCCTCGACCTGGACCGGCCGGTGGCCCTGCTGCTCGTCGCCGTCCTCCACTTCATGGAGGACGGGGACGACCCCTGGAAGGCGGTGGCGGGACTGCGCGAGGCACTCGCCCCGGGGAGCCTGCTGATCCTCACCCACGCGTCGACCGACACCGGCCCCAGGAAGCCGGAGGAGGGGGAAGAGTTGGAGGGCGTCTACCGCGAGGTCGGCTCACCCCTGATCATGCGCTCCCGCCCGGAGGTGGCGCGCTTCTTCGACGGGTTCGAGATGGTCGAGCCGGGCCTGGTGTCCATGCCCGCCTGGCGGCCCGACCCGGTGCCCGGGGCGGACGGCACGGCGGCCCTCGACGACGACCCGGCCATGTACGTCGGATTCGCCGGTGTGGGGCGCAAACCGTGATCATTCCGTCGAGCGGCAGAACGCTGGGCGGATCCGGGGGCGGAACAGCGAGGCAGGTTACCGAAGACCTGGCAAGGGCAGAAGTCACAAGGCGCCTTGAGGGGAACAGGGCGCTCGGTGGCAGTACAAGCGGAACGACAAGCGGAACCAGAATCGGAAGCGGAGCCGGGGTCGGGGTGGGTATCGGGAGCGGGAGGTCGGCCGTGCCGGTGGTGTCGGCCGTGGACGCCACGCCGGGCAGGCCCGCCGGCGTCTGCGCGCGAGACGGCCGTCCACGGGCCGAAGCACAGGACGAGGCGCGCGACGAGGCACGCCACGAGGCGCGGGACGACGGGGACGGCGACGGCCGGACGGGCGGGACGGGCCACCACCCGGACGACCACCGCACCGACCGGGGAGCCGCCGGTACGAGCGGGCCCGGCGCACCCCAAGGGGCGCGCGACGGCGAGCACATCGCTCGTACGGGTGGTGCCGGCGCCGGCGGCTGTGACGTCTGCGGTGGCGGCCGGAGCGCGGGCCGCGACGAGGCCCGTACGGGCGGGCGGGACGACCGGCCCACGCCGCACGCCGCACCCGCCCCCGACGCCTCCGCCGCACCCCTGGACGAGGAGGGCGTCCAGCGGTTCGCCGCCGTCTGGAGCCGCGCGGTCTACCCCGCCACCACGACCTCCATGACCCGCGCCGAGTTCGAGCGCTATCTCGTCCCCCTCGCGGAACGGCTCGGCCGGGCGCTGCGGGCCCCGGAGTTCGACCCGGCGCCCGCCGGGGAGACCGGCGCCGCGCTGGTCCGGGCGCACTGCACCGACCCCGAAGCCCTGCCGCTGATCCTCGGCACCATCGACACCCACCTCGTGGCGCACTGCCCGCCCGGCGGCGCCCTGTCCGCCGAGGAGGCCCGCGACCGCTGCACCCGCCTCCAGCACGCCGTCGCCGCCGGCTTCGCCCGCGCCCTGCGCGAGCGCACCCTCACCGAGCAGGAAGCCCTCTCCCGTGCCGCGCTCGCCGCGCAGGCCGAGACGGAGAAGGCCCTGCATACCAGCGAGGCCCGGTTCCGGGCGGTGTTCGAGGGCGCGGCCATAGGGGTCGGCATCGCCGACGTCGACGGCCGCATCATGGACGTCAACGACGCCCTCGTCCGGATGTTCGGCAGCATGGCCCACGACGTGACCGGCCGCAACGTCGGCGAGTGGGTCCACCCCGACGACGGGCCGGAGGTCTGGGGCCTGTACCGCGAGCTGATCCGCGGCGACCGCGACTACTACCGCGTCGAGAAGCCGTACTACCGCAGTGACGGCAGCGTGCTGTGGACCGACCTGTCCGTCGCCCTCCTGCGGGACGCCAACGGCCGCCCCCAGTACCAGCTCGCGCTCATGGAGGACATCACCGAGCGCCGCCTGCTGCACGAACAGCTCCGCTACGAGGCCACCCACGACGCCCTCACCGGACTGCCCAACCGCACCCTGTTCTTCGAAGCGCTCGACCGGGCGCTCGACACCGACCACGGCGCCGCCGGCCGCTTCGGCCTGTGCTACCTCGACCTCGACGGTTTCAAGGCCGTCAACGACAGCCTCGGCCACGCCGTGGGCGACCAGCTGCTCGTCGCCGTCGCCGAGCGGCTGCGCTCCTGCGCCACCGGCCCGGACGAGCTCGTCGCCCGCCTGGGCGGCGACGAGTTCGTGGCCCTGCTCACCGGTCCGCACGCGCCGAGCGACGCCGCCGCGCTCGCCCGGCGGACGCTGGCCGCGCTCTCCGACCCCGTCCACGTCGAGGGCCGCGACCTGTCCGTACGGGCCAGCATCGGCATCGTCGACGGGATCGCCGGGGAGCTGGGCCCCGCCGAGGTGCTGCGCAGCGCCGACATCACCATGTACCGCGCCAAGGCCGCCGGCGGCAACCGCTACGAGCTCGCCGACGCGGACTCCGACGCACGGGTCATCGCCCGGCACAGCCTGACCAACTGCCTGCCCGGGGCGCTGGAGAACGGCGAGTTCTTCATCGAGTACCAGCCGCTGGTACGGCTCAGCGACGGCACCGTGCGCGGCGCCGAGGCGCTCGTACGCTGGCTGCACCCCCTGCACGGCGTGCTCGGACCCGACCAGTTCATCCCGCTCGCCGAGAGCACGGGCCTGATCGTGCCGCTGGGGCGCTGGGTGCTGGAGGAGTCCGCCCGGCAGGCCCGCGCGTGGCGCAGCGAGGGCAAGTGCCAGGCGCCGATGCGGGTCAATGTCAACCTCTCGCCCTCCCAGCTGCGCTACCCCTCCCTGGTCGCCGACACCGTCGCCGTCCTGGAGAACGCCGGCCTGGCGCCGTCCGCCCTGTGCCTGGAGGTCACCGAGAACGCGCTGATCGGTGCCGACGAGGCGGAGCTGCGGCCGCTGCGGCAACTCGCCGACATGGGCGTCGACATCGCCCTCGACGACTTCGGCACCGGCTACTCCAACCTCTCCTACCTGCGCCGGCTGCCCGTCAGCACGCTCAAGCTCGACCGCTCCTTCACACGCGGCATGCAGCACGCTCCGGCCGACCCCGTCGATGTGAAGATCGTCGAGGGGATCGTCTCCCTCGCCCACACCCTCGACCTGTCGGTGACGGTGGAGGGCGTCGAGACGGGCACCCAGGCCGACCACCTGCGGGTGCTGGGCTGTGACACCGCCCAGGGCTGGTACTACGCCCGGCCGGGGCCGCCGGAGCGGCTGTGCATGCTGTCGCTGGTGGACGCGGTGTCGTAGGCACCCTGCCGTCAGCCGGAGAGCCGGCGCGTCTCGTCGTCGGTCAGCAGCCGCGAGCGGACCAGGAACCGCACCCCCTCCGGCGCTTCGAGGGAGAAGCCGCTGCCGCGCCCGGGCACCACATCCACCGTGAGGTGGGTGTGGCGCCAGCGCTCGAACTGGTCGGCCGACATCCAGAAGCCGACCGGTTCGGCCACCCCCTCGACGGCGAGTTCCGCGAGCAGCACATCGGAGGCGCCTGTACGGAACTCCCCGTCCGGATAGCACATGGGCGAGCTGCCGTCGCAACAGCCACCGGACTGATGGAACATCAGCGGCCCGTGTTCCGCGCGCAGCCGGCGCAGCAGCCGGGCGGCCTCCGCAGTGAGGGCGACGCGCGCGACGGCGCGGCCGCGGTCCTGGCGCGCGCTCCGCGACGGCGCCGGCGCGGAGTCCTCCGGCAACGGTGAACCAGTGCTCCTGCGAGGGCCCATGACCGTACCTCCTCCGACGTGTCGGCCGGCGCCGCCGCCGGGCGGGCCGGTCAGGACAGCCTGCCGGGGCCGGACGCGGACCGCCAGAGGCGGGCACCGGCGGAGGCTCTGGCTCATGGACGCCCTTGCGGCGAAGAGGTGTTCGCCGTCACTCGCTCCCGCACGGCAGAAGTGGGGATCTCCAGCATGACCGGACCCACCCACCGGCCCGCCCGCGCTCCCACCGCGACGACGCGACGGGCCACTCTCCGTTCCGGAAGGTGCCCGATGAACCTCCTTCTCCAGGCACTGCCCATAGCCGCCCCGACCGTCGGCTGGGCAGCCCACGTCTTCGTCCTCGTCCGCCGCCTGCGCACCGCCCGCACCGACCCCCTCACGGGGCTGATGTGCCGCGACGAGTTCACCACGCGCGCCCAGCGGGCCATCAAGCACCCGCACGCCGCCGTGCTGCTGCTGGACCTCAACGGCTTCAAGCAGATCAACGACACCCACGGTCACGCGGTCGGCGATCAGGTCATCGCGGCGGTCGGGCGACGCCTGTCGGCCTGGTGCCGGGAGCGGGGCGGCTTCGCGGCCCGGCTGGGCGGCGACGAGTTCACCGCGGTGATCCGCCTCGCGCCGGACGCCGACCCGCACACCGAGCTGACGTACGGGCTCTCCGCCCGGCTCTCCGCGCCGCTGGACACCGGCGCGGCGACGCTCTCGCCCCGTGCCTCGATCGGCCTGTGCCGCACCGCCCACCGCCCCGGCGCCGGGCTCTCGGACCTGCTGCGGGGCGCTGACGAGGCGATGTACACCGCCAAGCGACTCGGCCAGCACTGGCGCCCCGCGGGCCCCGTGGACGTCTACCGCACCACCAACGGCCGCCGCGCGGGCCGCCCGGGCACCCATCTGACCCTCCTGTCCAGCACCCGCCGGAAAGCGTCGTGACGACAGGTTGATCCACCCGCGCACTCACCGAGCGTTCCCTCCGGACCACGGCCGACCGGAGCCGCCGACTCCACGGTGCCGGCACCGGACCGCGGCCTCGCCGCCCGGAGTCGTCGCAGGCAGGGGCGCAGGAGCGCGCGTACTAGTCCACTGGCTCATGCAGTGATGACGAATGCACCGCGCGCTCCCTAGTGCTTCATTTCGACACCCTCCGTCCTGGTGGCACTCACGCGGAGTGGGGATGCTCGGGTCAGATCCCGGCCACAGAGAGGCGGACCCCCTATGGACATCCGGCGTATCCCGGCCGTACCCACCCCCGGACCGCCCGCGGCGGACCCGGGCGTTCCGGGGCACGCTGTGACCGTTTCATGAGCGAAGAACGTCACCTCGCCAGTAACAGCACTGTTTTCGCGCACCGCCGGCGTACAACGAGGACCCAGAAAATGAACTCCCCAACGGCTGCTGTCACCGTGCAAGAGATCTATCTGCTGTACCCCGAGCCCTGGAACCGTCTGCCGGACCCGTGCCCGACCTCCGACGCGGAGGAGGAGGTACAACTCTGGCTGGACCAATTGGGGCTGCTCACCTCGGACGAAGAGCGCAGGAGGTACAACACGATCCTGCGATCGGACCTCTTCGCCCGGCGTAGTTATCCCCTGGCGGCACCGGCTCGTCAGGCCACCATCGCCAGGCTCCTGGCACTGTGGGCGTTCCACGACGACCGGATAGAAGGGGTCGGGATAGACCCCCGGGAAGCGGAGCGCATCGGGCGGGCGGTCATGGGCGGGCTGCCCGAGCCCTCGCGCGACGACCGCTTCGCCCGTGGCTGGTGGGAGCTCGGGCGGGAGTTCCGGCGGGCCGGCATGAGCCCGCGATGGATCCACCGCCTCGGTACGAACCTCACCGCCTGGTACCACTCCACCAACGACGAGGCGGCCATGGTCGAACGCCTCGGCCAATACCCCGGAACCGCCCAGTACATCGACGTCCGGCGGCGCACGTCCGGCCAGACCATCTGGCTCGACCTCCTGCAATACGCCTACGGCAAGGAGCTGCCCCCGGACGCGTACGGCCCCCGGATCCGTGAGGCGTACCACCTCACCGAGACCCTCTACGTCTTCTTCAACGACCTCTACGGCGTCGAGAAGGACGAGGACGACGGCCTGCCCAACCTCGTCTGCATCACCGCCCGCGAGCACGGCCTCTCATGGGTCGAGGCATGCCGGCGGGTGGCCGGGATGCACGCCGCCGTCCTGGACGACCTGCACGAGCTGGGGCAGGGCATGCGCGCCCACACCCCGCACCTCGTCTGGTGGCTCGACGCGTTCCACCACCTGCTCGTCGGTGTGACCGAGGCCCATCAGCTCTCGCCGCGCTACGCCCCCGTGCAGCGCCTGAAGGACCGCAGCGCGGTTCAAGTGCGACTCGCGTGGAAGGAATGGGTACCGGAAGGCCGGGCGGTCCCCGCGGCCGAGGAGGTGGCGACTGCCCCCGCAGCATGACTCCGCGCCCGCCGGCCCCAGGCCGCCGAAACCCACCATGGACACCCCGGCGATCGACACCCTCGACACGGAGATCCACGCCACGAGCGAATGCGAGGGAACACCTGTGATCGACGACCAGGCGAAGCAGCACGCGAAGGCGGGCCCGCTCACGACGGAGGAGCCGGCGCCCGGACGGGAAGGCGGCTCCGCCGGGGGTGGTGGCGGCGCGCTCGTGGCCCCAGGTGCGTGGCCGCTGATCGGCCACGCACCGTCGTTGATGCGGGACCCGTTGGGGTTCGTCACCTCGCTGGCCGCCCACGGTGACGTCGTACGGATCCGTCTGGGACCGCTGCCCGCCTACGCGCTCACCCACCCGGCGCTGGTGCACCGTGTCCTCGTCGACGACGCCCGCGACTTCGAGCGGGGCCGCCTCTTCGAGAAGACCGCGGCGTTCTTCGGGGCGGGGGTGGGGACCGTCTCCGGCGCGGCCCACGTCCGGCAGCGCCGCATCCTCCAGCCGGCCTTCCAGCGCCGGAAGCTGATCGACTACTCACCCCTGATGCGCGAGGCCGTCGAGGCCGCCGTCGCGTCCTGGCGGCCGGGGCACGTGGTGTCCGTGGGCGAGGTGATGAACGACCTCTCCTTCGCGATGCTCACCAACACCCTCTTCACCGCCGGCTTCACCCGCCGGGCATCCGAGGCGGTCCAGCGCAGCGTGCCGGTCCTGCTGCGCGGCGCCATGGTCCGCACGATCCTGCCCGAGTGGTGGTCCAGGCTCCCCACCCCCGGCAACCACCGCTTCGCCCGGGCCATCGGCGACATGGGCCGCGCCGTCGACGAGACGATCAGCGCGTACCGCGGCGCCGGGAAGGACCACGGCGACCTGCTGTCGATGCTGCTGTCGCTGCGCGACGAGGATGGCCGGGGGCTGACCGACCAGGAGATCCACGACCAGGTCGTCAACTTCGCCATAGCCGGCATCGAGACCACGGGCGCCACCCTGGCCTGGGTCTTCCACGAGCTGGGCCGCCACCCCGACGTGGAGGCCCGCGTCCACCACGAGCTCGACACCGTCCTCGGCGACCGCCCGCCGCGCTATGCCGACCTCTCCTCGCTGGAGTACACCTCCCGGGTCATCACCGAGACCCTGCGGCTCTACGCGGTCTGGATGTTCACCCGGCGCGCCCTGGTCCCCGTCCGCCTCGGCGACGTCACGGTGCCCGCGGGCGGTGAGGTCCTCTACAGCCCGTACGCGCTCCACCACGACCCGCGCTGGTTCCCCGACCCGGACGCCTTCGACCCCGACCGCTGGCTGCCGGGCCGCGCGGAACACCTGCCCAAGGGCGCCTTCATCCCCTTCGGCGCGGGCGCGCACAAATGCATGGGCAACACCTTCGCCTACACCGAACTCGTCGTCGCCCTGGCCGAGATCTGCCGCCACTGGCGCCTCCAGCCGGTCCCGGGCATCCCCGTCCGCAAGATCGCCACTATCGACGTCCATCCGGATCAGCTGCCGATGACGGTGGAGGCCAGGAAGGCCGACCGGATGCTGTAGTGGCCACCCATTGGCAGACGGATGGCTGTTGACGGTGGGGCCGAAGCGATAGAACGAGTGGCATGAATATTCGTTCGGTGGCAATCGTGGCAAGTCTGTTGGCGGCGACGGTGCTTGGCGGTCCGGGGGTGGCGGCGGCGGACGCCCCCGCCGCCGCGGCCCTGGAGCGGTGCCCGGAGCGCGCGGGCGTGGAGGTGTTCCGGGAGGGCGGCATACCGCTGCTGGACTGGCGGGAGAATCTGGAGTTCGACGGGCGCGGCATGCTCTGGGTCGCGCACGTCACCAAGCACCGGGTCGAGGGGTACACCCCCGACGGGAAGCTGAGGACCAGCTTCCCGGTGCCCGGGCCCGGCGGCATCCGGCGCGGCCCCGACGGGATGATGTACGTCAACTACGGTGTGAACCCGCTGACTCCGCACGGCGGCATCATGCGGTTCGACCCGACCGCCGCGGAACCCCGGCCGCAGAAGGTGGTGGACGGGATCTCCGGCATCAACGGCCTGGCCATCGACGACGAGGGCAATTTCTACGTCAGCCGCGAGCTGGCCACCGGCGTCCTCAAGATACGCCCGGACGGCACGAAGGACGAGGAGTGGACGAAGGCCGCGAACGTCTTCGGCACCAACGGCCTGGAGATCGTCGGTGACCAGCTGTACGCGAGCGTCATCACCGACACCTCGTCGCCGGTCGTACGGATCCCCCTGAAGGACCCGGCGCACCACACCACGGTCGTCAGCCTCAGCTCGAACCCCTTGAAGATCAAGCTTCTCGACGACCTCACCTCCTTCGGCGGCGACCTGGTGGTCGCGAGCTTCCGCGACGGCGAACTGATCCGGGTGGACCCCGCGACCGGACGCTCCTGCGTGCTGGTGAACGGCCTGCGGATGCCCAGCAGTGTCCGGGTGGCCCGCGCCTTCGGCGACCACGACCCGCGGCGCGACCTGTTCGTCGTGGAAGCCTCCGGCCGCATCCTCAGGGTGCGGGTCGGCTGACGGGGACGGGCCGCAAGGGGTCGCGCCGCCCGTCGCCCGGTGCGGAGGCGGGCGCGCCCGACGACGCCTTCCGGTGCTCTCCCGGGGAGATGCCGTAACGCGCCCGGAACGCGCGGCTGAACCCTGCCGGGGTGGTCAGACCCCACCGCGCCCCGATGGCGTGCACCGGCAGAGTGCGGAACCGGGGGGACGCGAGGTCCTCGTGGCACCGCTCCAGCCGTCGGCGCCGGATCCTGGCGGCCACCGTCTCCGGCCGGCCGCGGAAGAGCTGGTGGAGAAGGCGTACGGAGATGTGGTGGCGGGCGGCGATGGCGTCGGGGGCGAGCCGGGGATCGGCCAGATTGTCCTCGATGAAGGTGTCGATGGCGGCCAGCAGGACCTGGTGCCGGGTTTCCGGCGGGAGACGCTCCTGGGCGCCCATCTGCTGGGCGAGGAAGCCGGTGGCCAGGTCGAGGCCCGCCCTGCCGAGCAGGCCGCCGCTCTCCTCGTCCAGACCGGGCGCCTCCTGCCACAGGGACTCCAGGTACTGGGCGAGGATCCTGCCCATCCCCGACCTCGCCGGTAACCCGCGCGCGAGCAACGGCCGGAGCCTGTCCTGCGGCAGTGGGACGAGCGCCTGCGGCAGATGCAGGATGATGGCGCGCGAAGCGCCGAGCGCCGGGCTGCTGAGGGCTTGTCCGCTGTACGGGCGCGAGGAGGTCCACATCGCGAAGTCACCGGCGGAGAGATACGTTTCGCTGCGGTCCTGGGCCACCCGCATCGCTCCGCCGAGGATCAAGGTGAGCTCGAACGTCTCCGGGTCGGAGCGACGGACGAGCTCCGCGGGGCGCTCCGACCTCAGCGCGGGGAAGGACATGGTCGTCAACTGCACCGGCCCCAAGGCAGGGCCCCCGCACGGCCGACGAAGTCGGCGGCGTGGTCGCTGGTGATCCGGGTGGGCGCCACCCCCTGCCCCACCATCTCGCGCCACCATTCGAACCTGTGCTCCGGCGGCAGACCGGTCGTGTCGAGCTCCGTGTACGCCATGGGCCCCCTCCAAGCGGTGAACCGGCGTTCAGCTTGCGACACCGGCTCGGCGTTCCGCGCTCTCCCTCCGGGGACATGGCTCACCGTGCTCCAAACATGGCCGGTGAGCCCCGCGCTGCCCGCGAGGGGTAGAGGGTGAGGACGGCCACGGCCGCGTATCAGATCAGAAAGTGGCAAATGGGGACAAATTAATGCCCTGTGGAGCCGCATTCCGGCGCGGATCCGGCCGCCGCACTCACCCGACCCACACCGCTTGAATGATCAAAACGGCAGGGGGTTAGCATATGAGCACCGCCTAGCTCGATCGAGAGATAAGCCTGTGACTGTCAACGACGACTCGTTCACTAACTGGAAGAACCGCGAGGAGATCGCGGAGTCGATGATCCCGATCATCGGGAAGCTGCACCGGGAGCGGGACGTCACGGTCCTCCTCCACAGCCGCTCCCTGGTGAACAAGTCGGTGGTCAGCATCCTCAAGACCCACCGGTTCGCTCGGCAGATAGCGGGTGGGGAGCTCTCGGTCACCGAGACGCTGCCGTTCCTGCAGGCCCTCACCACCCTCGATCTCGGCCCCTCGCAGATCGACATCGGCATGCTCGCCGCGACGTACAAGGCCGACGACCGCGGTCTGTCGGTGGAGGCGTTCACCGCCGAGGCCGTCGTCGGCGCCACGGGTGACAACAAGATCGAGCGCCGCGAGCCGCGCGACGTCGTCCTCTACGGCTTCGGCCGCATCGGCCGCCTCGTCGCCCGCCTGCTCATCGAGAAGGCCGGCTCCGGCAACGGCCTGCGGCTGCGTGCCATCGTCGTCCGCCGGGGCGGCGAGCAGGACATCGTCAAGCGCGCCTCGCTGCTGCGCCGCGACTCCATCCACGGCCAGTTCCAGGGCACGATCACCGTCGACGAGGCGAACAGCACGATCATCGCCAACGGCAACGAGATCAAGGTGATCTACGCCGGGGACCCGTCGGAGGTCGACTACACGGCGTACGGCATCAAGAACGCCATCCTCATCGACAACACCGGCAAGTGGCGCGACCGCGAGGGCCTGTCGAAGCACCTGCGCCCCGGCGTCGACAAGGTCGTCCTGACCGCTCCGGGCAAGGGCGACGTGCCCAACATCGTGCACGGCGTCAACCACGACACGATCAAGCCGGACGAGCAGATCCTGTCCTGCGCGTCCTGCACCACCAACGCGATCGTCCCGCCGCTGAAGGCGATGGCGGACGAGTACGGCGTCCTGCGCGGCCACGTGGAGACCGTCCACTCGTTCACCAACGACCAGAACCTGCTGGACAACTACCACAGCGCCGACCGTCGCGGCCGCTCCGCGCCGCTCAACATGGTCATCACCGAGACCGGTGCCGCCTCGGCCGTCGCCAAGGCGCTGCCCGATCTCAAGGCGCCGATCACCGGCAGCTCGATCCGCGTCCCCGTGCCGGACGTCTCGATCGCGATCCTCAGCCTGCGGCTCGGGCGCGAGACCACCCGCGAGGAGGTCCTCGACTACCTGCGCGACGTGTCGCTGACCTCGCCGCTCAAGCGCCAGATCGACTTCACCACCGCCCCCGACGCGGTCTCGAGCGACTTCATCGGCTCGCGCCACGCCTCGATCGTCGACGCCGGCGCCACCAAGGTCGACGGCGACAACGCGATCCTCTACCTCTGGTACGACAACGAGTTCGGCTACTCCTGCCAGGTCATCCGCGTCGTCCAGCACGTCTCCGGGGTGGAGTACCCGACCTACCCCGTCCCGGTGGTCTGACCCGGACGGACTCCGTGATCCGGCGGCCCGGCGGGGGCCGCCGCGCGGACGCGTCGCGGAAGGGCGCCCGACCCGAGCGAAGGCTCGGGTCGGGCGCCCTTGCCGTACCGGCGGATCGACGCCCTAGGCTGCCACCCGGCACCGGCCTCGACCCAGGAGCGCGCAGCATGTCCGACCCCGCCCGGAAGCACCCGTACCCCGACGCCCTTCGACCGGACGAAGCACCCGCGCCGCACGCACTGCTCGCGCCGCTGATCGGGTTCCTGGGCACCTGGGTCGGCCGGGGCCGCGGCGAGTACCCGACGCTCGCCGAGGGGTTCGCGTACGCGCAGGAGGTCACCTTCAGCCACGACGGGCGTCCCTTCCTCCACTACGAGGCGCGCGCCTGGCTGCTCGACGCGGACGGCACCCCGCTGCGGCCGTCGGCCCGGGAGAGCGGTTGGTGGCGGCTGCGGCCCGAGGGGCACGTCGAGGCATTGATCACCCAACCCACGGGCATCGCGGAGATCTCGGTGGGCCGCGCCGACGCCGGCACGGTCGACCTCACCAGCCACGAGGTGGCCCGCACTCCCACCGCCAAGGAGGTCAGTGCCACCCGCCGCCGCTACACCCTGACCGACGAGGACACGCTCGACTTCGCCCACGACCTCGCGGCGGTCGGTCAGCCCCTGCAACACCACCTCGCTGCGCGGCTTCGACGCGAGGTCACCAACTGAGCCGCGAGGAGGTACGCCGGCCGGCGTTCGCCCGGGGCGCCGCGACAGCGGCTCGATATGTCCCCCAAATCCTCACACCGGTGGGATCCGGTCAGGGCAATGCGACAAGATGCGGCCCCGAGTTCTAGTGGGTGCGGCTCTTCCCCACCTCGTGATCGTCATTGAGGATCGTGTGGCATCCGGAAGCACTCCGTCCGCTTCATCGATTCCGCACCCCGGCGAGGACTCATGCTGGCTCCACTCGACCCCTATGCCGCTCCCTCCCCGTCGAACAGCAGACGGGGAGCGCTGACGCCTTGAGGTTCCGGATCGGTCGGCCGAGCAACACATCCGTGCGTCCGTCTCCGGCCCCGGCGCCTGCCCAGGCCGTACCCACCGGAGCGCCGGAGCCCGTCGAAGCGCCCTTGTCGGACCACGAGATAGACCTCATCAGGACTTCCCTGTCGGTGGTCGAGCCCCTCGCCGGGGAGATAACGGTCTATTTCTATACAATACTTTTCGCGCGCTATCCCCAGGTCCGTTCGCTGTTCCCGCAAGGGATGGACACCCAGCGCGACCGCCTCCTGCGCGCACTGTTGCGCATCGTGGATCTGGCCGACGACCCCGAGAGCCTCGTCCGCTTCTGCGGACACCTCGGCCGCGATCACCGCAAATTCGGCACCCTCGCCGCACACTTCCCGGCCGTGGGCGAGTGTCTCCTCGCCGCTCTGGCCCGGTACGCCGGCCCCGCGTGGACCCGGGACATCGCAGCCGCCTGGACGAAGGCGTACGGCACGGTCGCCCAGGTCATGATCAGTGCGGCCGAACAGGACGAGGCGGTACGCCCCGCCGTGTGGCCCGCCACGGTCGTGCACCGCGTGTCGCGCGGCCACGGCATCGCCGAAATCACCGTGCGCCCGCATATGGCCTATGAGTACGCCGCGGGCCAGTATGTGAGCGTCGAGACGCCTTGGTGGCCGAAGCGGTGGCGCTACTACTCGCCCGCCAACGCGCCTCGTGAGGACGGCACACTCACCTTCCACGTGCGTGCGGTGGCCGGTGGCTCGGTCAGCGACGCACTGGTGCACCGAGCGGCGGTGGGCGACGTACTCCGGCTGGGGCCCCCGATGGGCGACATGGTCCTGGACGCGGCCGACCACAGCGAACAACTGCTCTTCGTGGCCGGCGGCACCGGTCTCGCCCCGATCCGCGCACTCATCGAAGAGGTCGCCCACCGAGGGGGACGTCACACAGTGGATCTGTTCCTCGGCGCCCGGACCGGGGCCGAGCTGTACGGGGTCGACGACATGCTCCGGACGGCCCAACGGCACCACTGGCTGACCATCAGGGCCGCGGTCTCCCACGAGTACATCCCCGGAATCCGCGGATCCCTGCCGGAAGTCCTGGCCGAATACGGGCCGTGGTACGAGCACGACGCCTTCCTCAGCGGCCCGGCTCCGATGGTCGCCTCCGCCAGGGAGGCGCTCATCCTCAACGGCACCCCGCCCGACCGCATCCATCACGACCCGTTCGAGACCCCCGTCCTGTCCACTCCCTGAGCCACCCCCCTGTCCGCCGTCCAGGAGACCCTCTCGTGACCTTGCCTCCGCCACCTTTCGGATCAGCGGGCGAACACCAGCTGCAGCAGCAACTGGGCACCGCCGACCGCGCCGCCCGGTTCTACGATCAACAGGTGCGTCGCCATCTGACCTCCGAAATGCGGGACTTCATCGGCCGCCAGGCAATGGTCTTCCTGGCCACCGCCGACTCCCACGGGGAATGCGACGCCAGCTTCCGGGCCGGGCCACCGGGGTTCGTCCATGTGATCGACGACTACACACTGGCCTACCCCGAGTTCCGCGGGAACGGTGTGCTGGCCAGCGCCGGCAACGTGATCGAGAACCCTCACCTCGGCATGCTCTTCGTGGACTTCACCCACCATCACGTGGGGCTTCACATCAACGGCGTGGCCCACCTCTACCGCGACAGCGACCTCCGCAGCATCCGTCCCGACCTGCCCACGGACGTCGCGCCCGGGCGCAGTCCGGAATTGTGGGTCCACCTCACCATCGAGGAGGCCTACATCCACTGCTCCAAGTACATACCCCACCTGGAACCGGCCCCCCGCCCCGCCGGCCGCGACGCGGCCCGCCCCAAGGACGCGGACTACTTCACCAAGCCCCATACGGCACACTGGCCGAGCCTTCCGTGAACAAGTGAACTCGGGCCCGTGATCCTGACGAGCGCGGGCTCATGGCCGTCGGCGGCGGGGTCGGCAAGATCCCCCGGCCGGCTCCTGGGTCACAATGCCCCCATGACTGATCACCAGGCCCCGGTCCCCACCCCCGCACGTCCGCTGCTGCGCCGCCCCGAGGACGGCGAACTCATAGACGTCGCCGGTGTCGCGCACTTCTTCCGGCTCACCAGCGAGCACACGGGCGGGCACTTCGCCTTCGAGGAGTTCACCCTCGCCCCCGGCACCATCGGCGCCAGGCCACACGTGCACGACGGACACGACGAGTACTTCTACGTCCTCGAAGGCGAGTTGACCCTCCACAACGGAGACGGCGAGGTGACGGCCGGCCCGGGCCACCTGCTCGCCGCCACCCGCGGCACCCCCCACGGCTTCCGCAACGCGGGCCCGGTCCCCGCCCTCGCCCTGTGCCTCTACACCCCGGCCGGCTACGAGAACTACTTCCGCGACGTCCACGCCGCGGTAAGCGCCGGCGCCGAGGTGACCGACGAACTCCTGGCCGAATTCCGCAGCCGCTACCGAACCAGCTCCCACCAGGCTCCTTCGGAGAGGTCCTAGCGGAACTGGCTCACCTGGCCCGGCTGTTCGTGTGCTTGGGCGGGCAGAGCCTCAGGGCCCACATCACGGCGAAGGCGCCGCCGACCCACCAGAGCACGCCGGTGAACGCCTCGCGATTGCTGCGCCTCCAGCGTGCCGGAGCGCCGCGACAGTGATCGCGGGTCATCGAGCCAGTGACCGTACGATCTTCAGAGCCTTGTCGATCTCCTTCGGGAAGTTGACGATTCCGGCCGACAGACGCACATGCGGAACCGCGTACGGCGTGGCGCTTGCGACGACCCGGTTGTCACGGAGGATCTGTACGACGTCCTTCGGCTTGTAGCCCTGGACGTCGAAGGTCACGATGCCCGCGGACACTGTGGGGTCGAGCGGCGTGTGGAGCGTGACGTGCTTCATGCGGGCCAGGCCTTCCTTGATCTGGCCGTTCAGCTCGAGGATCCGGTCCTGGATCCGCTTGCGGCCGATCTGCCGGACGAAGTGGAACGCCTCGACAGTGGCCCACTGGTGTTCATACGCGAAGAAGCCACCCGGGCTGATCCACGCGGCTTCGGTCGGGCCGTGCGGCGGGCGTTCCTGCCGCCAGGCGTCCTCCGTTTCCGGGGCCATCAGGCTGGGAATGGTCGGCTGGACATGCTTCCAGCTCTCCGCCTTCCCCCAGATGATTCCGGTTCCGTGCGGTCCGAGGATCCACTTGTGCGTACCCGCGGAGAAGAAGTCGCAGCCCATCTTCGCGACGTCCTCGTCGGCCACGCCGAAGCCGTGGACTCCGTCCACCACCAGCAGGATGCGGTCCGCCTCGTCGCGGTTGCGGTTCAGGTCCTCGATGACGGCCGCGACCTTGGCTATCGGCAGCCGCACGCCGGTGTTGGAATGGACCCAGGTGACACCGACGACCCGGGTATTGGGGCGCACGGCGGCGCGTATCCGTTCTATGGCCTTGTCCGCGGAGAAGTTCAGCGAGGATTCGTATAGCGGAATCTTGCGCCAGCTCGCGCCCCACTTGTCGCAGGCCAGACGTATTGATTCGTGGTGCGGGTAGAACTCGTGCGTGGTGGTCAGAATCTCCTGGCCCGGCTTCAGGCGCAGGCCGTTGTAGATGAGGGCGAGCCCCATGGTGGTGCTGCTGGTGAGGGCGATCTCGTGGGGTTGCCCGCCGGTGTATTCGGCGGCGGCGGCGCATACCTTGCGCCACAGCATGTCCTGGTCGCGCTCGAACATGTTGTCGTCGAGGAAGTTGTACGGGTTTTCGTCGAACGCCTTCCGATACTTTGCGATCGCCTCGCGAACGGGGGTCGGGTTCGAGGCGAAGAAGAAGTTCGACAGATGTGCGTAGTCGGGCCGGAGCAGGAACTGCGCACGGACGGATTTCCAGTCGTGCGGCGCGAAGGGCTGGGACGCGGCCGTTTGGGCAGCGGCTTGTGCGGCAGTGTTCCCGATGGGCCCCAAGGTCAGCGCGGAGGCCGCGATGCCGGAGCCGACCAGCATATTGCGACGTGAAAGAGACACGTTTACCCCTCCATAAAGTGTTATGCAGTGGCTATGTATCACCGGATGCAGCACCGGATGAATTGCCGGGCGAAGGCGGTGGTGGTGCACCGTGGTCGATTTATCGGGGTTTGCTGTCGAAACCCCCCGGTTATTCAATGAGATTGAATTGTGCTTGATCATCTCAATTTTGGGGAGATTAACAGCTTCCGTTTCGGGCGGTCAAGGGCGGCATCCGGAACTTCGGCGAGCGGTCTCACGGGGCCGTTGAGGTCGGAAAACGGCTTCTCCGAGAGCTGTGGGAGGGGGTAAGCCGGGCGCGCCTAGCGGGAGAACCCTCGGGATCATGTCGCTGGCATATGCAGACTGCATAAGGAACCAACTGGACGAGATGGTCACAAAATCATCGACTGAGGCCCCCGGCTTGGCGCTGAGGGGCTGGTGGGCTCGACTGGGGGCTTGACGGATCGCGATGTTGATCGTTAACCATTTCCTATCTACCTGTAGTGTGAAACAACGGGGAGCGGTGGGGGCGTTGACGGACCTGTTAAAGACAACAACTCGGGATCTCGAAGCCACGGCGGAGGGCGAGCGAGCCGATGTCCACCTGGCGCCGGTCGACTCTCTGGTGCCTGCCGACTCGCCTCGTCTGGGCGGGCTGAGCCGGGAGCATGTCGAGGTGCTCGCGCAGCAGCGGAGTATCGAGCCGATCCTGGTGCACCGGGACACCCGGCGCGTGATCGACGGGATGCATCGCCTCCAGGCCGCCGGGCTCCGGGGGGAGAAGATGATTCCGGTCCGGTATCTGGACGGGCCGGTCGGCGAGATCTTCATTCGCTCCGTGGTGGCCAATGTCGCCCACGGCCTGCCACTGACGCTCAAGGACAGAAAGGCCGCGGCCGCGCGGATCCTGGTCTCGCACCCCGACCTGTCGGACCGCGCGATCGCGCGCATCACCGGACTCTCGCCCAAGACCGTGGGCGTCGTCCGTCGGGCTTCGACCGAGGAAGTTCCTCAGTCGAAGGTCCGGGTCGGGGCGGACGGCCGCTCCCGCCCGCTCGACGCCGCGCGGCGCCGGGAGGCGGCACGCGCGTTCCTCGCCGAGCACGCCGGCGCCACGCTCCACGAGATCGCCGCCAGTGCGGGGGTGTCGATCAGCACCGCGTGCGAGATCCGGCAACGGGTGCGGCGCAGTGAGCAGAACGAGCAGGATCCTCCGCCGCCCCGCATGCGTGCCGCACGCGGGGTCCGAGACCGGAACCAGGCGAGCACCGGGCCGTCGGCGGGCGATCAGCGGGCGGAGAGCGGCCGGGCGCAGCGCATCGAGATCTTGGCGAAGGACCCGTCGCTCAGATTCACCGAGTCCGGGCGCGCGCTGCTGCGCTGGCTGAACGAGCGTGCGCCGGATCTCGAGGCAGGGCGACAGCTGATGTCCGCGGTGCCGCTGCACTGCGCGGTCACGGTCGCGGACCTGGCCAACTCCTACGCCCGGGAATGGCAGCGGTTCGCCAGCGCCCTGGACCAGGCCCTCGGCGACGCGGTCGATCAGTAGGACGCGGTCGAGTGGCAGAGCGCACCGGGATGGAATGCCCGCCCGCGTATATGAACGGTGGAGTTCCGACCCCTTTTCTTGACGGAATGATCAGCGCACTGAAGGATGAATTTGCGATCGGCGGTAAGTTTCATAGGCCAAGCACAGTCTCCTCCGTTGTGCTTTGTGCGAGCACGGAAACGCCGAAGGTCAAAAGGGTCCGGAGTTCGGGATGAATGAGGCGGGTAATCGAATGGAGACGACCTCAGGTGGCGCGGAAACGGCCGCGGTCGGCGCCGGGAGGAGCGTGGACGTGGCCGTCGTCGGAGCGGGTCCGGCCGGCCTGTACGCCGCCTACTGCGCGGGATTCCGCGGGCTCTCCAGCGCGGTGATCGACGCGCTGCCGGAGCCGGGCGGCCAGATCGCGGCCCTGTACCCGGAGAAGAAGATCTACGACGTCGCCGGCCACGCGGCCGTGCGGGGCCGGGAACTGATCGACGATCTGGTCGCCCAGGTCGCGCCGTTCGAACCGCACTACCTGCTCGGCCGGACGGCGGTCTCCCTGGCGCCGGACGCCGGGGCGGGCTGGGCGATCGAGCTGGAGGACGGCGGGCGGGTGCGAGTCGGAGCCGTCGTGATCGCGGGCGGACTCGGCCGTTCGGTCCCGCGCACGATGCCCTGTCTGCGGCCCTACGAGGGGCGTGGCGTGGCGTACCACGTACCGCGGCTGCACGAGCACCGGGACCGCGACGTGGTGATCGTGGGTGGCGGCGACAGCGCGGTCGACTGGGCCCTCGCCCTCGCGCCGATCGCCCGGTCCGTCACCGTCGTCCACCGGCGTTCGGCCTTCCGTGCACACGAGCACAGCGTCAAACAAATGTATGCGGCCGATATTCGCGTATTGACCGATGCGCAGGTGACGGCGTGCAATGGCGCAGAATGCCTGTCAGGAGTACGCGTCACGATCGGCGAAGAGGAATTGACGCTGCCCGCGCAGACCCTTGTCGCGGCACTGGGATTCATCACCAGCCTGGGTCCGATCACCGAATGGGGGCTCCAGACGGAGAATCGTCAGATCGCGGTCGACAGGGCGATGCGGACGAATCTTCCGCGGGTCTACGCGGTCGGCGACATCTGTACCTACGAGGGTCGCGTCCCGCTCATTTCGGTGGGCTTCGGCGAGGCGGCGACCGCGGCGAACCATGCGGCGGTCGAGCTGCGCCCCGGCTCCCGCCTCGCACCGGAGCACTCCACCGACCGCGACGCCACGCCGCTGTCATGACCCCGGAGAAGCCGCTGTCGTGACCCTGAAGAAACTGACCATCCTTCCGACCGCAACCGAGATCCTGCTGCCCACGGGATCTCCCCTCACCGAAGTCGAGTACGAGACCCCGCAGCGGCTCATCCCGTTCGGATGCCGCTCCGGATCGTGCGGCGCGTGCGTCGTCGAGGTGCTGGAGGGCTTCGACTCCCTCGGCGAACCCGACGACGACGAGCTCGACTTCCTGGAAGACCTCGGCCGGACCGGCGGCAACCACCGTCTGGCCTGCCAGTGCCGGCTGCGGGGCGACGCGACCGTTCGCGTCGCCGACGACATCTGAACCGCATCCGAAACCGCTCGCACCGAACGTCCGAGCGTCCACGAGAAACGTCCACGAGAAAGGGACACCATGCCCAACCGCGTGCACAACGTCGGCTACGGAGACCGCACCCCGTTCCTCAACGCCGGCGCCTCGGCGAAGCTGCGCGCCGAGATCGACGAGCAGCTCGATCTGCAGGTCGCCGAGTGGTACGCCAACGTCCCCGAGGCCGCGCACCTCGAGGGTAGGAACGTCGACTCCGCGTACTACAAGCGGCACCTGATCGAGACCGCCTGGCGCATCCGGCTGCTTCGGGTGGCCGAGTCCAAGGCGCTGGCGGAGATCGCCAAGCGCAGCCCGGAGGCGGCTCAGGTCTGGGCCAACTACGAGCAGGAGGAAATGCTCCACGACGAGCTGTTCATCGCCGACCTGGAGAAGGTGGGCGTGTCGCGCGAGCAGTTCCTGGACACCGAGCCCTACCTGTCCACCAAGCTGCTGACGGGCTACTTCTCCTACCTCCTGGACCACGAGGGTCCGCTCGGCGTGGTGGCGTACTCCTACCTCGTCGAGTACGTGAACGTGAAGCTGGAGCCCAAGAAGCTGGAGGCGCTGAAGGGTTCGGTCGGCGAGAGCAACATCGGCGGCCAGATCAACCACTCGCACACCGACATCAACGACGACCACCCCGGCGAGGTGTGGGCGGCCGTCCGGCACCTCCTGCGCAGCGATGACGACATCGTCGCGTTCAAGCGGTACCTCCGCGAGCACCAGTCGATCCTGGCGCAGTACTTCGAGGAGCTCTACCAGGACACCATCGTCAAGGCCGAGAAGCAGCCGGCCTGAGCCTGACCCTTGTCCCCGGCGGGGGCGCGGCGCGGCCGCGCCGCGCCCCCGCCCGCCGGTGAGGAGGCCGGATCGAGCATGGAAAACGCCAGAGGAGTGCTGCTGCTCAGCCATGTCGGGTTCTCGTTCATGGAGGACCTTGTCGGCACGGTCACGGCGCGGGGGCTGAAGGTCTACGTGCTCAGCTCGCTGCCGGAGCCGCAGTACCAGGAATCCAGGCGCGGGGCGCTGGCGGACCTCGCCGACGACGTCCGGGTGACCGACGGGCACGTGCTGACCCCGCGCGACGTCGAGGACTACCTCGACCAACTGGAGGCGGCGGGCACGTCGGTGTCGTGCTGCCTGACCGTCTGGGAGGGGTACCGGCACCTGATGGCGCTGGCCAACGCCCGTCTCGGGGTGCCGGACCTGGACGAGAAGCAGGTCCTGGAACTGCGCGACAAACTGACGCTGCGCAACCGGCTTGCCGACGCCGGCCTCAGCCGGGGCCGGGCGTCCGCGCTCACCCCCGGGACGCTCGCCGAACGCCAACGCGGCGGCGGGCGCTACTTCGTGAAGCCGGTCAGCGGCATCGCCTCGTTCGGAACGTTTCCGCTCACCCCCGACACGACCTGGGCCGACCTGGAACGTATCGCCGCCGAGGCACAGTCCGACACGGTCTACGCCAGCGCCTTCACCGCCGGCGGGATGGAGTTCCTCGTCGAGGACTATGTACCCGGCCGTGAGTTCAGCTTCGAGGTGGTCGTCGTCGACGACGAGCCCCATGTGGTGGCCGTGCACGAGAAGTGCGAGGTGACGGAGACGGCGGGCACCGTGCTCGAGAACGCCTGCGTCAGCCCGCCCACGAGCCTGTCGAGGGAGGAGATCGCCGTCGGCATCCGCTGGGTGGCGAGCGTGCTGGACACCCTCGGCCTCGGCTGGGGCTGTTTCCACATCGAGGCACGGCACGCCCCGGGCGGCTGGGATCTGATCGAGGTCAACCCGCGCGTCGGCGGCAGCCTCATCTCGCCCAGCGTGGCGGCGCTGACCGGCGGCCCCGATCTGCTCGACCTCTGGCTGGACTCCCTGCTGACCGCCCGCCGGCCGGACGGCTTCCTGAAGGACCTGAAGGGCCTGTCGTTCGCGGAGGACGGCACCGCGCCGAGCGGGAAGGCGACGTTCTTCCGCGTCTTCTTCGCCGACCCCGGCACGATCCGTGAGGTGGGGCTGAACGACGACCTCCCGCTCCGGCCGGTCGTGACGCACGTCCTGCTCGAGCCCGGCGACGTCGTGGAGTCCTCCTCGCGCGAGGTGTTCCTCGGCCAGCTGCTCTGGAGCATGGACCTGGTCGGCCGGGACGCGGTCCTCCCCGAGCTGATGCCCGCCTCCGAGCGGGCGATCGAGATCGTGTACGAGACGGAGCGCGCATGACCGGGCCGATACTCCTCATCGTCGACTACAACCTGAGCCGGATCGACGAGGTCCGCCACCTGCGGGACTACGCGCGCGAACGCCACGGCGCGACGGTGGTCCTGATCCGCGCCGAACCCACCGAGGCCGACCACGCCATCGCCGACGAGGTGATCGACCTCGATCCGCTGCGCGACGACTTCGCCGAGATGGGCGAGAAGCTGCTCGGCGACCGGCGCGAGCGGATCCGGGCGGGCATCGTCTTCTCCGACAACGCCGTGCGCAGCGGGGCCGAGCTGCTCGAGCGGCTGGGCGTGGCGGTCGATTCGTCACCACTGGCCGAGGGAGCGTTCTCCAAGTACCGCTACCGGCTCGGCGAGGCGCACGTGGCCGAGCTGCTGACGGCGCAGCGGATCATGGTGCCCGCCTTCGCCGAGATCGCCTCGCTCGACCAGCTGCGGGACTTCGCGCGAGACCACCCCAAGGGGTTCGTGGTCAAGCCCGCGGCGGAGGGCAACAACCGGGGCGTCGTCGTGGTCCGTAACGGCGACGACCTGACGGCGGCGTTCGCCGAGGTCCTCCCCTATCTGGAGGGCGGGGTCATCTGCGAGGAGCTCATCCCGTACCGGCGGGAGTACTCCTTCGACGGGCTGGGCCCGCTGATGTTCCTCACCGAGAAGATCAGCGCGAGCGGCCGGTATCCCGTGGAGATCGCGCAGGTGCTGCCCGCCGGGCTGGACGAGCACGAGCGCGCGACGCTGGAGCGGGCGGGACGGCAGGCCAACTGGCTGGTCGGCCAGTGCGACGGGCCGTTCCACAACGAGATCAAGCTGAGCGACGACGGGCTGCGCGCCGCGATCGTGGAGCCCAACCGGCGGCCGGGCGGGATGAAGATCTGGGCGCTGGCCCGCTGGGTCTACGGGATCGACCTGCACCACCGCTGGATCGACACGGCCTTCGGCACGGCCGCCGACGTGGGGCGGCTGGTGCCCGGCTGCTCGGCGGCGACGGTGCTGCTCGGTGTCGGCAGCGACCGCTCGTTCTCCCCGGACGACGTCGCGGCCGGCGCGGATCCGTTCGCGGTCGCTGTCCAGGACACCGCCGAACGGTTCGGCCTGGCCGACGGGGAGCTGACCGTCACGGAGTTCACCTGGCTGTCGCCCGAGCGCCGTCACCTGCATGCCGTCGCCCGCGACAACGCGGACTTCGCGGCGCAGGGCTGCGTCGTCCTGCGCGACGACCGCGCCGACATCCGCGCGGTCGTCCACGCGCTGCGCGAGGCCTGGTCGGAGGCCCTGGACCGCGCCCTCGAACTCCCCGCCCCCGTGAGGAAGTCCCGATGAAGATCCTTATCCTGCACCGCGTGCCCTACTTCAAGATTGAATACCACCGAGGGATATCTCATGACCGGCACGAGGTCACCTATTTGGGGACCGACCGGGCCCTGGCCACCCTGCCGCCCGACCTGCGCTGCGAGCGGGTGAGCCGGCCGGGCGAGCGCCCGGCCTTCGAGGAGGCCCGGGACTGGCTGGCGGAGCATCCCCGAGCATTCGACCGTGTCATCTCGGCGTCGGAGTACGAACTGCTCGACGCCGCCCGGCTGCGCGA
The DNA here is from genome assembly GCF_055560115.1 of Streptomyces sp. NPDC023527. Lineage (NCBI taxonomy): Bacteria > Bacillati > Actinomycetota > Actinomycetes > Kitasatosporales > Streptomycetaceae > Streptomyces > Streptomyces sp. NPDC023527. The sequence continues at coordinate 111,364 of NZ_JBVHJJ010000017.1, read as the reverse complement.
GCACTTGGGTGTCCCGGGCGCGCCGGTGGACCAGGTCGCGCTCGCCCGCGACAAGGTCCTGATGAAGCGGGCGGTCGAGGAGGCCGGTCTCCGGGTGCCGCGCTTCCTCCCGTTGACCCACTTCCTTGAACAACACAGCCTCGAACAGGACGGCCGGGTGCCCTGGTCCGGCCGCACCGTCCTCAAGCCGCATCGCGGCGCGTCCAGCGAGGACGTGCTCGTGTTCGACACCCCGCGGCAGGCCGCCGCGGCGGTCACCGAGCGGCGGACCGGCGTCGCCCGCCTCGACGCCGGGAGCGGCCTGGAGGACTTCCAGGTCGAGGAGTTCGTCTCCGGGCCGATCAGGCACTTCGACGGCCTGGTGCAGGGCGGCGAGGTCCTGGTCCTCAGCGCGAGCGAGTACGTGGGCACCTGCCTGAAGTACGCGCAGGGCGAACCGATGGGTTCGTTCCAGATCGAGTTCTCCGAGGAGACGCGCGCCTGGGTGTCGCGTGCCCTCGCCGCCGTGCGGATCGAGGACGGCAGCTTCCATCTGGAGGCGATCGTCGACGAAGGGGAGCTGGTCTTCCTCGAGGTCGGCAACCGGGTCGGGGGAGCCGACGTGGTGGCGACCGTCGAGCTGGCCACCGGCGTCCACCTGCCGTCGTACGAGCTGCGCGTCCTGCTCGGCGAGCACGTCGCCGGGTCGCTCCCCGAGCCGCCCGCCGACCGCCGCTGGTACGGCTGGTTCGTCCACCCCGGCCACCACCTGGCCGGGCGGGAGTACCGGGGCCTCGACGGGGCCCTGGCGCTCCGGGCCAGTTCACGCGTGGTCACCTGGCACGAACTGCCGTCCGGCGCGCCGCTGCCCGACCACATCACCTATCAGGCCGGCGAGACGGTCCTCGCCGGGATCGTCGCGAGCGACACCCCCGAGGAGACCCGGGACTGGATGGCAGGCCTGTTCGACTCCCTCTCGGTCCGCACCCGCCCGGCCGCCCCCTCGATCCCGGAACAGGTCTCTGCATGAAGAAACAGCACATCCTGATCGCGGTGGCCATCACCGCGATCTGGGGCCTCAACTTCTCGGTCATCAAGATCGGGCTCAAGAGCGTCGACCCGCTCATCCTGGCCGGGATCAGGTTCGCGCTCTGCGCGTTGCCCGCGGTGTTCTTCCTGAAGCGGCCGCAGGTGGCGTGGCGGTACATCATCGGCTACGGGCTGGTGTTCGGCGTCGGGCTGTGGGGCGTGGTGAACCTGGGCATCAAGGCTGGGGTGTCGTCGGGGATCTCGTCCCTGGTGCTGCAGTTCAGCGCGTTCCTGACGATCCTGCTCGGGGCCGTGGTGTTCCGCGAGAGGCTGTCGCGGTTCCAGTATCTGGGGATGGCGGTCGCCCTGGTCGGGCTGTTCTCGGTCACGTTCGTCACCGACGGCACGGTGACGATCGCCGGCGTCGCGCTGGTGCTGTTCGGCGCGGTCGCGTGGAGCGTCGCCAACGTCATCATGAAGAAGGCCAAGCCCAAGGACACGCTGTCGTTCATGGTGTGGTCGAGCCTGTTCTCGCCGGTCCCGCTGTTCCTGCTGGACCTGGTCGTGAACGGCACCAAGGGCTATACCGAGTTGCCGCACCAGATCGGGTGGGCGGCGGTCCTGTCCCTCCTCTTCCAGGCGTACCCGAACACCGTGCTGGGATACGCCGTGTGGAACTGGCTGCTCCGCGAGTACCCGGTGTCGACCGTCGCGCCGCTCTCCCTGTTGGTCCCGATCTTCGGCATGGCGGGCTCGGTGGTGATCTTCAACGAGTCGCTGCCGCTGCTCAAGCTGGTGGCCGGAGCGCTGATCGTCGCGGGTCTGGTCATCGGCCTCTACGGCAAACGGCTGGCCGAGTCCAGGAGCACCGCCCGGCTCCCGTCGGTGAGCCAATGACCGCCTTGAACGATCTCGCGGACCGGTACGTGGACGAGCTGGCCGCGCTGGATCCGTGCCTGGCCGCCGTGATGGGCATCGCCGGGCAGGAGGAGCAGCTGACCGACTTCGGCCCGCAGGCTGCCCAGGCGCGCGCGGAGTTGGCGCGTCGCACGCTGAAGGCGGTCGACGGCACACCGGTCGCGGGCGACGCGGAGCGGGTCGCGGCGGCGGTGCTGCGCGAGCGGCTCGCCACGGAGGTGGCGCTGGCCGACGCCGACGCGTACGGCACGCTGCTGGACACCCTTGACGGACCGGTCCAGAGGGTGCGGCACGCGGTAGGGCTGCTGGATCAGGGCGGCGACACGGTGTGGGAGGCGTTGCTGGCGCGGCTGAGGGCCGTCCCGGGCACGCTGGCGGGGCTGCGCGAGAGCCTGGAGGCCGCGCGGCGCGACGGCCGGGTCGCGCCGTACCGCCAGGTGGCCCGCAACGTCCGGGAGTGCCGGGACATGCGGCCGTACCTGGCGGGGCTGCCCGCCGGGCACGGCGACGGCGTGCTGCGGCGCGCTCTGGACGAGGCCGCGGTGGCCGCGAACCAGGCGCTGACGGAGCTCGCGGCGTACCTGTCGGAGGACCTCGCGGCGGACGCGCCGGAGCTGGACGCACTGGGCGGGGACCGATACCAGCTGGGGGTCCGGGAGTTTCTCGGCACCCGGCTGGATCTGGAGGAGACCTACGCGTGGGGCTGGGAAGAACTGGCCCGGGTGCGGCGGGAAATGGCCGAGGCCGCGGCGCGGATCGCGCCCGGCGAGCCGGTGCCGGCGGTGCTGGCGGCGCTCGACAGCGATCCGCGGTACCAGGTGACGGGCACGGCGGCGTTCCGCGACCGGATCCAGGAGCTCGCCGACGGCGCCATCGCCGACCTCGACGGGACGCACTTCGCGATCCCCGGGCCGCTGCGGCGGATCGACTGCCGGATCACCCACGGAGAAGGGGTCGCCGTCTATCTGGCACCCAGTGAGGATCTGTCGCGTCCCGGAACGGTCTGGTGGCCGCTGCCCGGCTCGGACGCGCCGATCCCGACGTGGAAGGTGCCGGGCACGATGTTCCACGAAGGTGTCCCGGGCCATCACCTGCAGCTGGGCGTGACGACCCTCAACACCGCCACCCTCAACCGCTTCCAGCGGCTGTCGTGCGAGCTGCACCCGGGGCACGTCGAGGGGTGGGGCTTGTACGCCGAGCAGCTGATGGACGAGCTGGGGTACCTCGCCGACCCGGCGCACCGGCTGGGGATGCTGGCCACCGGGCAACTGCTGCGCGCCGCGCGCATCGTGCTCGACATCGGGCTGCATCTGCGGCTCCCGATCCCCGCGGGTACCGGATTCCATGAGGGGGAGCGGTGGACGCCGCGGCTGGGCCGTGAGTTCCTCACCGAGCGCTGCGGGCTGGGCCCGCAGGGGTTCGTCGAGTTCGAGATCGACCGGTATCTGGGGCGCCCCGGGCAGGCCCTCGCCTACAAGCTGGGCGAGAAGGTGTGGCTGGAGGCACGGGAGGCGGCCCGCCGCCGCGACGGCGCCGCGTTCGACGTCAAGCGGTTCCACCAACGCGCCCTGGACCTGGGGCCGATGGGCCTGGACCTGCTGCGCGCCGAACTGACCCGGAAGGACTGACCCGGAAGGACTGACCCACCAGGGCTGAGCCGCTGCCCGACGCGCTGCTGACCCGCCGGGTCGGGCGGCGCGTCGGGCTGCTCGGCCAGGTGCGGCGGGGACGCGCTGGTGCGGCCTCGGTCCGGGGGCGGCGCTGCACCGCGGTGCAGCCGGCTCCGCCCCCACCACCGGCAGGCCTGCGCGCGGCGCCGGTTCGAGGCCCGTTGCCGCCGCTCCGTGAGCGCACCGGAGCCGGCCGGGAGGTTCCCCACTCGTCTCGCGGACGGCCCCGGATTCTCGGTGCGATGGCGTGCGCTCCGGCGGTCGCGCTCGGCGCGGCGGCGTATGAACCGGCCCACGGTGCACAGGCGTTGCCGCCGCGGCGGGCTCCCCACCGGACGCCTCCTGTGACGGGCGCGTGGGCGGCGGGGTGTCCGCGGGGTCCGAAGGCGCCGGGGGTCTGCTTTCTACCGGGGCTTCCGCACGTGGGTGGTGTCGGTGTCGAGGAGGGTGCCGTCGACGCCGGCCGGCACGATTTCCGGCACAGGGGTGCCGTGCTGGTCGACAAGGGTGGAGTGGGTCTCGTCGGGGGCGAAGGCGTGGCGTTCCCCCCACTGCCGCAGGGTGAGGATGACGGGGAAGAGACCGCGGCCGGCATCGGTGAGTACGTATTCCTGGCGGCGGCCCGACGGTGCGGTGCGCTGGGCGAGGAGCCCGTGAGCGATGAGCTTGCGGAGGCGGTCGGTGAGGATGTTGCGGGCGATGCCGGTGCGCCGCTGGAACTCGGTGAACGACCGTGCCCCGTCCATCGCGTCGCGGATGACGAGAAGGCTCCACCTGTCACCGACGAGGTCGAGCGTGCGGGCGACGGGGCATTCGGGGTCGGTCCAGTCGGGGTTCGGGGCACGCATGGTGGTGCGCGACATGACACCTCCCAATGGGTTGCGGATTGAAACCATCATGCCGTACTGTCAAAACGGTTGCAATCTGCTACTGATTGGGGTGAGGGCGCCATGAATGTATGGCGGCGGTTACTGCTCGCGGTTGTGTGTGGTGTCGCTGTGGCGAGCATCTATGCCGCGCAGCCGATTCTGGAACCGATGGGACACGATCTCGGCCTTTCGGCAGACGTCTCCGGGTGGATCGTCTCGGTCGGCCAGTTCGGCTACATCGCAGGCCTGTTGCTGCTGGTGCCGCTCGGCGATGTGGTCGACAACAGGCGCCGACTCATCGCCGTGCACCTGGCGGTCACCGCGGTAGGCATGATTCTCACGGCCTCGGCGTCGGCCGCGTGGATGGCGTTCGTGGGGCTCGCGGTGGCCGGAGTGTTCGCGGTCGTGGTGCAGACCACGGTGGCCTACGCCGCGTCGGTCTCGCCACCCGCCGAACGCGGACGGAACATCGGTGTCATCACCTCGGGCGTCGTGGTCGGCATCCTGGGTGCGCGGGTCCTCACCGGCGCGCTCGCCCAGGTGTGGAGCTGGCGGGCCATTTATGCCGTGCTCGCCGTGCTGTCGATCGGGCTCGCGGCCCTCGTCCTCGCCGTACTGCCGCCGGAGGAGCGCCCGAACCGGCCTGCCGGGACAAGGTACAGGCCCGTCGTCTCGCTCGGCTCACTGTTCAAGCAGCGCCTCTTCCTGACGCGCGGGCTCATCACGTTCTTCCTGTTCGCATCGTTCGGAACCCTGTGGAGCGGAGTGTCCCTGCCGCTGGCGGACGCGCCATGGCACCTGAGTGAGAGTCAGATCGGACTGTTCGGCATCGCAGGACTCGCCGGCGCACTCGGTGCGGCGCGCGCGGGACGGTGGGCGGACGCAGGGCGGGCGGCCCCGGTCACCGGCCTCGCGCTCGCCCTGCTCATCCTCTCTTGGGCGGCGATCGGCCAACTGTCGTGGGCGCTTTGGCTCCTCGTCATCGGAATCGTGGCTCTCGACTTCGCGGTCCAGGCCGTGCACGTGAGCAATCAGCACCTGCTCACCACCGCGCATCCGGATCGCATCAGCACCGTCATCGGCAGCTACATGATCTTCTACTCGCTCGGCTCCGCCCTCGGCGCGGCCGCGACCACCGCCGTCTTCACCGCCCACGGCTGGGCGGGCTCAAGTCTCCTCGGGGCCGGATTCGCGGCCTGCGCGCTGGCCGTCTGGGCGATCGACAGGCGGCTGCCCCTCGGTGGCGCGGACCCCCGATCCGAGGGAGCGGGCACGCGCCAGGCGCGGGAGGAAACGGAAAAGGCGGACCACGCCGGACAAGCTCTGTGAAACCGGCTCGGATTCCTGAAGATCTGTCGTCTGCGTCACTGTTCGTGCGAGATGTGTGAAAGCGAGGAGGCCGCCCGGTCGAGCCTTGCGGTCGTAGGGGATCTTCGGGTGGCCCGGCCTCCGGCCTCCGGCTTCCGGCCACCGCGGACGAGGCGGCGGCGTTCGCGGCCGACGCACCGGCCGGGTCCGTGCTCGCCCGTGCCGCAGCCGGGCTGACGGACAGCACGATCGCCTCGGACGTGATGCACCTGGTGCAGGCACGGGGCTGGTTCGTTCGGCCGCTGTGGGAGAGAAGCAGCCCGCCGACGCCGACCCCTACTTCGGCAAGGTGCTGTGGGACCCGGCCGGCAGCTCCCAGGCCGGCTGGCCGGTTGGTGTCGCGTCCTTCCCGGTCAGTCAGCCGGATGGCATGCGGTTTCCTCGCTGAACTTCCGGTGCCGTCACGGCCGGTGCGTGCGCAGTGGGCTCCGGCCCGGTTCCCGGTGGACCCCCGCCGCCGGGGACCGGACCGGAACCCACTGCGCGACGTCCCCGGCCCGCGGGCCGGGGACGGACGAGCTTCTGCCGGATCCGGGCGAGGTCGGGTCGGTGCCCATAGGCCTCGCCCGCGACGGCACCATCCTCTACGCCCCCGCGCGCCCTCCTGCTGAAGCGCACCCGCGACAGCGGCACTACCTGTCCTCGGACGATGCGCCGGCGGAAGGAGCCGCGCCGGTCTGATGCAGGAAGTCCCTGAGGACGGCGGCGAGTTTCTCGGGCTGGTCCTCGGGGACGAGGGTGGATGAGTCGGTGATTTCGACCAGCCGTCCCTTCGGGTACAGCTCGGCCAGCCGGGAGCCGTGCTCACGCGGCATCAAGGGGTCCTCGGTGGCCCAGACGACCAGGACCGGGCGGTCGAAACCACTCAGCTGCCGGCTCCAGTCCAGCAGCGTCCCGCGGTCGGGGGCAGAGGTGGCGAACTTGGCGAAGTCCCTGCGGATGTCCTTGCTCCGGGTCGCCGGAGCGAACCAGTTCTTCATGATCTCGTCCGGGATGCCGCGACGGCTCATCCCGCCGTATCCCTTGGGGTGGGACCGGACGGAGGGGATGCGCATCAGCTGGGTCAGGAGCCGGGTGCCGCCGGGGATCCGGCACACGGCGGCCAGTGCCTTGGCCGGTCCCGGGGGATAGTTGTCGAACGCCTCGCAGGCCACCAGCACCAGCCGCGCGACCCTTCGGCCTTGCTCCTCCAGGACGAGGAACTGGCCGCCACCCCAGTCGTTGAGGACGAGGGTCACATCGTCCAGCCCCAGCCGCTCGATGAACTCGCCCAGTAGTCGTGCGACACCGCGGTGGGAGAGATCGGCGCCGGGATCCATCGGCCGGCGGTGACCTCCCAGAGGCAGCGTCGGCAGGATGCACCGGTACCCGTCCAGCAGGGGTACCACCTTGCGCCACTGCGCGCCGTCCATCGGCACGCCGTGGCCGAACACGAGCACCGGCCCGTTCCCCCCGGTGTCCTGGTAGTCGATCGGCCCGGCTGACAGCTCCATTCCCGGCATCGAACCCCCTTGATAGATTGTTCTACTGGAAGGTAGCGGAGGCGGATGGCAACGCCAAGGTCCCGGTATGGAAAGGGAGTTGGAATGCGACAGGGCGAGCCGGACACACGGACCAGGATCAAGAGCGCCGCCACCATGCTCTTTCGCCGCGCCGGTTACCCGGGCACTGGTCTGAAACGGATCGCGGCGGAAGCCGACGCGCCCTTCGGTTCGATCTACCACTTCTTTCCCGGCGGCAAGCAGCAACTGGCCGGGGAGGCGATCCGCACGGCCGGCGCCGAGTACGGCCGCATGGTGCTGGCACTGCTGGACAGCGTCCCGGACCCCATCGAGTCCGTCGTGCACGCCTTCGAGACGGCCGCCGAGGACCTTGTTGCGACGGGGTATGCCGATGCCTGCCCGATCGCGACGGTGGCATTGGAGGTGGCCAGCACCGACGAAGTCCTACGAGTCGCGACAGCGGAGGTGTTCGCCGAGTGGGTGAGCGCAAGTGGGCAGTGGTTCGCCCGGTGGGTGCCCGATCCCGACGAGGCACGGTCACTCGCCTATTCACTGATCATCAACCTGGAGGGAGCGTTCATGCTCTCCCGAACCGCCCGAGATCCGGAACCACTGCGCGTGGCCGGCCGATCGATGGCCGAATCGCTGCGCGCAGCGATCACCCGAGCCGGCAAGGACTACTGACACCCGACCCGACCCGCCCCGGTAAGCCTGAGCGTGGCTTCCGTGGTGATGGCGGCAGCCGTTGACGAAGCGGCATCGCCTGGCTTCCGGACCGCTCATCGGTCGTACTGGCCGTCCTGACAACCAAGCACGACCCCAAGGCCAAGGCGGACGATCCCCTGATCGTGAAGGCCACGGGTGTCAGGACGAGGGCGAGGGGTCGGCAGGGTCGGCATCGTCCACGTTCCATCAGCTGATCAGCGGCGATGCCGTTTGTGGACTGTTTCCCCCGTTCCGCCGGCTCCGGTGCGAAGCAGGACGTCACTGTGTGATCCCGATCGGGTGCCGCCCGAACGGCGTCCTCGGGCATGTGAGGTGGAGCGGGTATCGCCGGCCCGGCCCTGGGCTACTGGCTGCACCGCCACGGCCTCGCGGCCACGGTGGTCGAGCGTGCCCCCGCCGTGCGGGAGGGCGGGCAGACGGTGGACCTGCGGGGCGCCGGACGCACCGTGGCCCGCAAGATGGGACTGGAGCGGACGCTGCAGGCCCACGCCACCCGCGAGGAAGGCATCCGGTTCGTCGACCGGGCGGACCGCGTGAAGGCCGTCTTCTCGCACATTGCGGATTTGTCCTGCGCTTCTCGAGCTCTGCATCAGGCAGTCAGGGGTACGACCCGGAGGTCGCATACTCAGTGAGTGCTGCGATGCCGGGGGGCGGTGACGGCCGGGCTCTGTGCGGCGAGGTAATGGAAGGGTTGATGGGGGTATGAAGGACGCGAGCGAACTGGCCGTTCCGGAAACGGTGGACAGTCCTGCCCAGCGCAGCCAGCCGACCGGCGGCGTGGCGCGGTGGTTGCTGCGTCACCAGGTCCAGCCGGTCGGGCCGGCGGCGGGCAAAGAGCCGGAGAAGCCGCACGCCGGGTGGAAGGTGATGTGCCTGACCGGTGTGGACTACTTTTCCAGCCTGGCCTACGTCCCGGCGATCGCCGCCATCCGGTGGCGGGGCCAATGGCCGTGCTCTGGCCTGGCTCGCACACGAACACGTCGGGGAGGCGTTCGGCACCGTCTACGACGTGAGCACCACCCTGATCCTGTGGTTCGCGGGCGCGTCCGCGATGGCAGGGCTGATCAGTGCGGGTGTTGCCGCAACCGCACCGTCCTGCCGTATTGCCGCAGCGGAGTCGGCCGCCGGCCGCTGGCTGTAACTCCCCACCGATCAGTGCTTTCCGCCCAGCAGCGCCCCTGGGATGCGCCTCATGACCGAGCCGCCCCACGGCACGATGGTCCTTTGCCGAACGTGCACGGCGCCGCGCCCACTGCGCGTCAGTAACCGCGCCCCCAGTCAACAATCAGACGATCCCAAATCCCATTGCGACGATCAGAGGTTGAAGATCCGTCGAGCGTTGCCGGACAGGAACAGTGCACTCCTCGTCCAGGCTCAGTTCACTGAGGTGTTCCAGTGCCTGGGCGGGGGTGATCACTGGTGGAGAAGGGGCTCGGGGTCATCGCGACCGGTGGCGCGAGCAGTTGAACCGAAACGTCGTAAGTCAGTGAGTAGAGCTGGGCAGCCGCGGATGGAGGGTGCCTGATTCTGCTGCACAGTACAACGAGCGGTGTGTGGCGATGTTCTACGGTGTCGGCCATGACCGAAGAACAGACTGACCACAGTCTGGCGTGGATCGGGCATCACGCCCATGACGCCAGGGGAACCGTGGACGGGATGCTCGGAAGCATCTCGCTCACCGCTGTACGCAGGACGGATCCGGTCGATTTCCTTGTGCGGATGGGGGCAGACCGGGACGTGCTGGGGCGAGGCGTCCTGTACAAGGACATCGCTGCGCAGTGGTCCGGGGGCGACTTCAAAGACGGGCAATGCATGTTCGGCACCAGCGGGGAATGGACGTTCCTGCTGGAGGACTTCTTGTGCGCCACGTGGTACCTGGACTGGATCGAAGAGGTCCAGGACGCCATGCCTCGCCCGGGCGAGGAACTGGTGTGCGTGACGCTGAACCATCATCAGTCCCCGTCCAAGCTCCTGTACTCACCGGGCGACGGGGAGGTGTGGAGCATGGGGATCGGCGAGGAGAGCCTGTTGGACCACCCCGGGCGTGACGATCCGACGGGCAAGGTCGCCGCGCTGGACGAGGCCCTGCGCAGGGCGGGTGTGGTGTGGCAGGGCGACGACCTGCTGCCCCGCACCTTCCAGACGGTGGGAGAGCATCTGGGCATCCGTCTTCCCCGCGAAGAGATCGAGGCGGGCCTGCTGCCCGCCGCAGGGCTGCCGGACCCTGCTCAATAGGGGTGTGGGCGGCACGCCGGGTGGTGTGCCGCCCACACGTGTGTCATGGCTGTGATGGTCGGTTCACCGGCTGGTTCGGCCGGGTGCGCCGGTCAGTTGGCGCGCAGGGTGCACTTGAATTCCTTGGGGTCCTGCGTGCATTGCCCGGACATGCCGGTCTCGAGCCAGTAGGGGTCCTTGTCCAGCAGACGCATGTTCCTGGCGAATCCGGAGAATCCGGCCATGGAGCCGCTGTTGTGCTTCCCGGAGATCGCCGAGCGGCCGCAAACCTCGCGCCAGGTGGGTGCGTGCCCGTCGATGTTGTACAGATGCACGGCTCCGTCGTCGGCCTTCTTGGTGAAGGTCTGCACGCACTGGCTGCCGGAGGCGACCTCGTTCAGGCCGCCCTCGGTCTTGGGCATGCCGCCGCTGTTGTAGGTGGTGTTGAACGCGAACTCATCACAGTTGGGCTTGTCCCCGGTTCCGTCCATGGCGCTGAGATCACCGTTGTCCTTGGCCCAGTTCGCTGTGTCGCAGATGACGTCCCTGTTCTTCTTGCCATCGGCGCGCGTCCCGCCGGGCAGGTAGTACAGGGGGGTGTCGCGGGTCTTCACGCCCATGGTGTTGGGCAGCTTCTCCTGTAGCAGCCACGCATGGGCGGCGGCCTGCGGGTACTTGGCGGCGTTGAACGTGTAGCTCGGTGCGACGTTCTTGAACACGCAGCCGCTCAGCGCGGATGCGGTGCCCTTGGTGTCGCAGCGGATCTCTTCCTGGTCCGACGGGTCGGACATGGCCCAGCGGAAGTCGGTCATGAACACCGGGCCGGGCGTGTTGCCTGCGATCAGGATTCCCTTGATCATGAAGTCCGCCCGGAGGTCGTACTCCGCGCCCTTGGTCGAGTTGTCCCACTTGTACGTCGTGGTCAGGCCGGCGTCGTGGGTGTCCGTGGGGGACTGCCAGATGGCCTTCCCGTCCCAGTCCGACAGTTCGGCCTTGCCCGGATCCTTGCACTGGGCGGCGGTGCTGCCCACGCACGTCCGGTTGTCCATGACCATCTCGATGGCACGGAAGGTCGGCGGGATCAGGATCGGGTGGATGTTCAGGCGATGGGTGAAGCTGTTCGCGGAATTCTCCAGAGAGATCTCACGCGTCATCGTGAAGTACGCGGTCGCGATCGGCTTGCCGTCCACGCGGTAGATGACGGGCAGCTGCTTGGTCTCGCACTGAACGGTGCGGGTGGCGAGGGCGCCGGAGTTGTTCGTCTTGCACCAGTCGGTCATGCCGTCGGAACCCGCGGCCGGGTCCTGGGCCCGCAGCTTCTTCGCCTTGGCCTTGACGTCGTCGGGCAGGTCGTCGAACTTCACCGGGGCACCGAAGCACGCCTGCCCACCGTCCTTGCCGACCGGTCCGCACTGTTCCTTGGGCCCGGAGGGCGCGAGGGGCGGCGGGCTGGTGGACGCGGATGCCCCGAGCGGGCGGGTGACCTTGCCCGTGACCACCTGCTTGGTCTGGTCGGGGTTCGGAGCCGTGGAGACCGGGTTCGGCAGGGTGAGGTCCACTGCGTGGTCCTTCCCGCCGGTATTGCCGGTTCCATTCCCCGAGAACGCCACGGAGACAGCGGCAGAGGCGCCGCCGCCATTGGCGGTACGCACGTTGAGGACGTGGTCACCCGCAGCACGGGCGGCTGCGGCGGCTGCACGCAGGCCGGTGTCGATCGTCACCGACGTCTTCCCGGCAGCGCCCACACGCTTCCATGCGGCCTGGTCGAGCTGCCACTCCACCCACTGTGCTGTGTGCCCGGCTGGGAGTGAGACGGTGAACTCACCCGGCTTGCCGTTGTTCGCCACGCCGGTTGGCTTCGCGGGCTTTGCCGGTGCAGGCGTGTCGATCTTGAATGTGGCCCAGGGCGACCAGTCGGTCTCGTACAGCGTTCCGTCAAAGGCGGAGGTGTGGAACGCGTAGGTCTGGCCGTCGTTCAACTTGCCTGTAGGGACCGTGACCTGGGCGGCCTTGCCCGAAGCGACAGAGCTGGAGACGAGGACGCCGTACTCGTTGTCGTCCGACAGCTTGACCCGGCTCTTCGGTTTACCGCCTGCGTCGGTGGTCCACACCTCGAAGGTGAGGTTGCTCTTGTCACCATCCGGGTCGGTGACAGTGTTGCGCAGCGTAGGCGTAGTTGTGTTGACCGCCCAGACGCCGTCCTCCTTGGTGAACGGCGGGCCGGCTTCGGGGTTCTTGCCCGAGGTGGGCCGCTGGTTCGCAGCCGCTTGCGCCGCAGTGGGCTGCGGGTCTGGCATGTAGGTGGCGGCGGAGGCCACGCCTGAGCCGAGGATGACGGCGAGGGCTGCACCGATGGCAAGGCGCTGTTTCGTTCTGGGAGGGGATATCAGTCTCACCTGTCTGTAACCCTTTCTATGGGCAGACGTCGGAGCTCAGACAGCCGATCAGACGCATGGCGCGACGAGGACTGCCCATGCTCCGTACAACTACTTGTGGACGGTACGAAGGACGGGCAGCACAGGTCGGGCGAAGTCCAGAAGTGTTCCCCAGATCACTACGGACTGTTCCCGTTGCTAAGGGAGTCCGCATGTGCAGCGCCGTTGCCAGCGAATCGTCGTCGTTGTGACGGGCTCGCCTGGGCCATCGCCAGGCGGCTGCCATTCGCTGTCGTAAGCTCCGCGGTCGAGCGGGCGTCGGGATCTCCCTTCGTGACCGCGAGGATGCCCCGGACCTGGAACTCGGTCAGCGGCTTGGGCACTGCACCGTGCGGCTGTTCCGCCGCGAAGGCAAGGAGCCGTTCGGGATCCGCAGACACCACGGTGGGCGGCATCAGGTCGGGGAACCGGCAGGCGTAGAGCTTTTCATTGGCCTCACGCAGACCCCGGGGGCGGGCCCGCAGCCGCCCTGGCGGGCTGTCCCGCCCGCCGATTCATGGCACCCGACACCACCCGGACCAGTTCCACCGACCGGTCAACCAGAGCCTCGAACCGCTCGCACGGCACACTGCTGATCACCTCGGACACGGCGCCCTCTCCAGGCGGGCCGGAGGGTCGGTGCTCCACTGGCCGCAGGAACGCCCGGCCGACACCTACTCGCCGCCCCCAAGGTCACCACGAACGACCGGAAGAGCATCGCTTCGCATACGAAGCATCCAGTTCCACCCGAACGCGAGTCCGGTTCCGGCGCACCCCGAGCCGAACGCCTCGGGGCCGAACGACTGCCCGGCCGCGGGCGCGGGGCCGTATAGGTGGACGATCGAACTGCTGAGGATCGGAAGCGCGCTCTGCCGCACAGCTCGGCCGGTGTGTCAACGGCGTGTTGGGGCGAAGCCTCATTCGAAGGGAAGCAGACACGCCCTTTCAAGCTTCCACGCAAAAGCATCCTGGCGTTCACGGCGCCGGCGATGAGGGGATTCCTCTTCCTGAAGTGATCGCTGGGGCGGCTCTTTCGGCGGGATCCACCTGGTGGCTTCGAATGGCCATTCCCTCCCGGGGAAGCCCGCTCAGCGGCATCACTCTTCCGGATTCCCATCCGTATCCGGTAGAGGTTCCTCGTCATTGCGTCGACCGGATCCTCTGCGACCACGGCTTGGTCATTCCCTCAGAGAAAAGAGACGGACTCAAATGATCAACACGATGGTGGACATGTCCAAGAAGATCGGCGTGCTCGCCGCAGCGGCCGGTCTGCTCGCCGTCAGCCTTGTCGGGATGTCGGCCGGTTCCGCTGCCGCCGCCTCCTGCAAGTCGGCCGCGCCCGTCCAGACGACCGGCAACATCGTCAACGACACCGCTGTCCAGGCCAACGGCGCCGTCAGTGCTGTCGCTGAAATCGTCACCTGCTCCGCCGGTACCGCCAACGGAGCCATCAACGGCCCCGAGACCTCCGCCGACAGCTGACCGTGCCGTGCGCACTCCCGGAGGGAATCGCATGTTCCGTCGCACTCTCGCCTGCCTGGCATCGGTGACCGTCCTCGCCCTCACCGCCGGCGCACCCGCAGCCCACGCGGAAACCGTCGAGTACACGGTCACCATCAGGACCGCGGACGTCTACCTGGGCGGGACGGACAGCACCGTCAAGGGAAAGCTGTTCAACAAGCAGAATGGCAAGTGGACCTACCTCGACAACTCCGGCAACGACTTCGAACGGAACGATACGGGCACCTACACGATCACTGTCCCCAGCACATTCGGCAGACCCACACACTTCCAGCTATGGAAAGCAGGGTCCGATGACTGGGCTGTTGCCACCCCTATCATCATCAAGGGCCCGAACAACTACAGTAAAGCGGCATACATGGAGGGGAATTACACCTGGTTCACCGGTGAAGATAAATACAACAGGTGCCAGGTCGACCGCGCGAACCATGTCATGAACTGCAACCACTACTCTCCAGAAATGGAACTGCTCAACTACGAGTGACCACGCCGTCTCCTGTCGGTTCTGGCAGTTGACAACGCGTGCCCGAACTGTCGCCCCGGCTACCGCTTCTGTACCGGTGAGCGCGTCCGGAAGACGGTTCAGACGAGATTTCGTAGCCGGTGATCGGGTAGGTCGGGGGGCATGGCGGGCTGCCAGTTCCCCTGGCCCTGCCTCGTCCCGGCGCGTCAAGCACCCTCGGACACCACGCCGGCGTGGGCCCCCAACCCACTCATACGACCCGGTCCGTCGGTGCTGTCAGTGCACGGTGGCAGGCTTCGTCCATGAGTGATGACCTTGCGGTCTGGGAGGGTGAGCGGCTTCCCTCTGCGCTGGAGCATGGCGGAGGAGGCATCCGCCTACGCGGCGGACGTTGCCTCCTCCATGGGGCTCACCTGTTAGGACCCGCAGACACGCCAGCTCCGGACCTGACTGAGCGTCTGGCCCGCTGATTCGTGTCTGGTCCCCGAGACCAGGTGCCGCGCCAGTTCGGTGTGGTTTCTCCGGTGACGCGGCGGGCCATGCCGACGGGCCGTCGTTGGGTCCGGCCCGCGCCGTTGATCAGCGTCACCATCCGCTCCCGTGGCCCCGAACTGCGCTTGGCCTTGCCGTAACGGACATGAGCTTGCCGAACCGGCCCAGGTCCCTCATCCGGTGGAGCTCGCACATCCCTTTGCGTATCGGGAGACTGCGACCTGTCGGGATCCTGGGTGTCGCGCGCCCATGGCCACGTCCCTGTATCGGGAGTGTGGTCATTTCCTTTTCCTCGCGCTGGTTCTGAGCCGCTCGACTGGTCAGTCGTCGCGAGACGCGTACCGGGCGCCCGCCACGCCGACGAGGCAGGCCAGGGCTCAGATGGTGTCGAAGCGGTCGGGCCGGTAGCCGTCGGCGCCCCGCCCAGGTGGTGGCCCGGACGCCGAAGATCCCGCCGGGTCGTGGCGGCTTCGGCCGAGCGCGGGGCTGCCCGCCGGTCCTGGGCAGGCGAGCGGGGCGCCAGTGCGCTCCGCCGTGCTCCGTGTCAGCAGGGGGCCGCGGGGCTGTGGTTTCGGGGTGCGGTTGCAGTGGGTGATCGGCGGCTATGCCCTCACGCTGGGGGCCTGCCTGGTCCTGGGCGGTCGGCTGGGTGACCGCTATGGGCGGCGCCGGATGTTCCTGACCGGTCTGGCCGCCTTCACGCTGAGCTCGCTGCTGTGCGCGCTGTCGCCGAACATCGAGTCGCTGATCGCCTTCCGGCTGCTCCAGGGCACCGCGGGGGCGATGCTGCTCCCGCAGGGCTTGGGCCTGCTGCGCGAGAACTTCTCCGGGCCCGAGCTCACCAGGGCGACTTCTTCGGCCTCGGGTGGCGCTCGGTGTTCCTGGTCAACTTGCCCATCGGGCTTGCGGCCCTGGCCATCGCGGCGAAGTTCGTCCCGAAGAAGGAGGGGGACCGCACCGTACGGGTCGACATGGTCGGCGCGGGGCTGGTCGTAGCGTCCTGCGCCCTGCTGGTGCTACCGCTGAACCAGGGGCAGGAGCACGGCCGGCCGTTGTGGACCTGGCTGTGCATCGCCGCCTCGATCGTCGGATTCAGCCTGTTCGCGCTGCAGCAGCGCCGCGCCGCCGCGGCGGGCCGTGAGCCCCTGGTGACCCCGGGCCTGCTGCGCAAGCCCGCCTTCACCGTCGGGCTCGGCGGTATCGCCCTGTTCTTCGGCGGGCTGATCGGCACGCAGCTCGTACTCACGCTGTTCCTGCAGATCGGCCGGCACTTCAGCGCCGGGGACGCGGGCCTGGGCAATCTGCCGCTCGCGGTGGGTACGGCGATCGGCGGCGCGGTCAGCGGCGCGTTCCTCGCCGACAAGATCGGCCGCAAGGTGTCTGCTGGCGGAGTTCTTGGCTGTCACCTTCCTGCTGCCGAAGAAGGGCCGACCCGAGGAGGAGCAGCACGGCATCACCCCCTCTGCCTCCGAATGCAGTTCTGCCGACTCCGGTGCGAAGCAGGACGTCACTGTGTGATCCCGGTCCGGTGCCGCCCGAACGGCGGCCTTGCGCATGTGAGGAAGGAAGAGAGGGAGCGTTATGACCCATCGGAACGTCCTGGTCGCGGGAGCGGGTATCGCCGGCCCGGCCCTGGGCTACTGGCTGCACCGCCACGGCCTCGCGGCCACGGTGGTCGAGCGTGTCCCCGCCGTGCGGGAGGGCGGGCAGACGGTGGACTTGCGGGGCGCCGGACGCAGCGGTTCGAGCGGTACTTGGGCCGGCAGACGCACGTCGATCCCGCCGGGCTTGCGGTGATGGACCGTCTCGTCAGCGCCGGACCGGCGACGCCGAGTGAACTGGCACGCGAACTCAGTACGTCGACGGCGGCGATGACGCTGGTCATCGACCGCCTGGCGGATGGCGGACACGTGAGCCGGCGGCCGCATCCCAGCGACCGGCGCAAGGTGCTCGTGACACCGGCGGAGCACTGGGAGGAGGCCGCGTTCGAACACGTCGAGCCCCTTGTCGTGGGCATCGGCGAGATCGCCCAGTCCATGACAGCCCAGGAACAGGCCACGGTGGCGACGTTCCTCGAGCGGGCGGTGGCCGCCTACGACCGGGCAACCAAGGCGTAGGCGGCCTGCCCCGATCGCGGCTTCCAGGCTGACGGCGACAGCACCGCCGGACTCGGCGGCGCCGCGCTCCGGGTGCGGCCGGAAAGGCGCCTGACGGGCGAAAGACCAGGTCAGGCGCCATTTCTCGCGCCTCTAGAAGAAGCCCAGCTTCTTCGGCGAGTAGCTCACCAGAAGATTCTTCGTCTGCTGGTAGTGGTCCAGCATCATTTTGTGGCCCTCCCTGCCCATACCCGACTGCTTGTAGCCTCCGAACGCGGCGTGGGCCGGATAGGCGTGGTAGCAGTTGGTCCAGACGCGGCCGGCCTGGATGGAGCGGCCGGCTCGGTAGGCCGTGGTGCCGTTGCGGGTCCAGACGCCGGCGCCGAGGCCGTAGAGGGTGTCGTTGGCCAGGGTGATCGCGTCGTCGAAATCCGTGAAGGAGGTCACCGCCACCACGGGGCCGAAGATCTCCTCCTGGAAGACGCGCATGCGGTTGGTGCCTTCGAGGATGGTGGGCTGGACGTAGTAGCCGCCCTTCAGTTCGCCGCCTAGGTCGGCACGGGCGCCGCCGGTGAGGACGCGGGCGCCTTCCTGCCTGCAGATGTCGAGGTAGGAGAGGATCTTCTCCAGCTGGTCGTTGGAGGCCTGGGCGCCGATCATCGTGGTGGTGTCCAGGGGGTGGCCCGGCAGGATCTGTTCGGTGCGGGCCGTGGCCGCTTCCAGGAAGGGCGTGTAGTGGCCGCGCTGGATGAGGGCGCGGGAGGGGCAGGTGCAGACCTCGCCCTGGTTGAGGGCGAACATCGTGAAGCCCTCGAGTGCCTTGTCCAGGAAGTCGTCGGCCGCCGCCGAGACGTCGTCGAAGAAGATGTTCGGGCTCTTGCCGCCCAGTTCGAGGGTGACCGGCTTCAGGTTCTCCGAGGCGTACTGCATGATCAGGCGGCCCGTGGTGGTCTCGCCCGTGAAGGCGATCTTCGCCACGCGCGGGCTCGCCGCCAGGGGCTTGCCGGCCTCGAAGCCGAAGCCGTTGACGATGTTCACGACGCCGGGCGGGAGGAGGTCGGCCACCAGGTCGAGCCAGACGTGGATGGACGCCGGGGTCTGTTCCGCCGGCTTCAGCACCACCGCGTTGCCCGCCGCCAGCGCCGGTGCCAGCTTCCACGCCGCCATCAGGATGGGGAAGTTCCACGGGATGATCTGGGCCACCACGCCCAGCGGTTCGTGGAAGTGGTACGCGACCGTGTCCTCGTCCAGTTCGGAGAGGCTGCCCTCCTGGGCCCGTATCGCGCCCGCGAAGTAGCGGAAGTGGTCGATGGCGAGGGGGATGTCGGCGGCCAGGGTCTCGCGGACGGGTTTGCCGTTCTCCCAGGACTCGGCGACGGCGAGGGCCTCCAGGCTCTGCTCCATGCGGTCGGCGATCCGGTTCAGCACGGCCGCGCGGTCCGCCGGGGCGGTGCGGCCCCACGCCGGGGCCGCCGCGTGGGCGGCGTCCAGGGCGCGTTCGACGTCCTCCGCCGTGCCGCGCGCGATCTCGGTGAACGGCCGGCCGTTCACCGGCGTCGGGTTCTCGAAGTACCGGCCACGCGCGGGCGGTACGTACTCACCGCCGATCCAGTGGTCGTACCGCGACCGGTAGGAGACGACCGCGTCGGAGGAACCGGGGTTGGCGTAGTGCGGCATGGGGGACTGCCCTTCCCGTTCGCTGCCACCCGCTCCCTGCGCGGGCGGCTACCGGGGAGGAAGCTAGCCGGGGGAGGGTTGCGCGAACGTTGCCCCGGAGCGCGGCGCGCACGGCGCGTACGCCGCGCGCAGGCGCCGCGCCTCCGCGGCCACCGCGCCCCGCTGCGGCGCGCTCATCGGCAGCGCCGCCAGCAGCCGCTCCCACACCTCCAGGTCCTCCTCGCCCCAGGGGCTGTCCGCCCACAGCTGGAGCGCCCCCGCGTCGCCGCCGCTCAGCACCGCCCGCCGCAGCCGGCCTTCCAGGCCCCGCCGCAGTCGGCACACGCCGGGCGCCTCCGACAGGGGCAGCAGCGGGCCGTCGTACGCGTGCAGGGCGGCGCGCGTGTCCCCTGCGGCCAGTTCGCGCTCGACCAGGGCGGCGTCCGTCTCCATGGGGGCGCACAGCCGGTACGGGCGGGAGACGAGCAGCGGGCCCACCAGCCTTCTCAGCCGCGACAGTTCGGCGCGCAGCGTCACGGGCGGCACCGGCCGGTCGCCGTAGAGCGCCGTCGTCAGCTGATCGCCCGTCAGCCCCTCGGGGCGACCTGCCAGCAGGACGAGGATCTCGCTGTGTCGCCGCCCCAGCCGTAAGCGGCGGCCTTGCGTCACGAGCAGTGCCTCGTCCCGGCCCAGAGCCGACAGCACGGGACCGGCGACGGGCCCGCGGGTCGCCAGCCGCGCCTCGGCCGCCCGCGCCGTCGCCTGGACCAGCGCGAGGGAGTGCGGCGCCGCCAGATGGTCGCCGCCCGTGATGTCCACCGCGCCCAGCAACCGCCCGGTGCGCGGGTCGTGGACCGGGGCGGCGGCGCATGTCCACGGCTGGACCAGGCGGTTGTAGTGCTCGGCGGCGAATATCTGCACGGCGTGGTCCAGGGCGAGAGCCGTGCCCGGGGCGTTCGTACCGGCGTGGCGCTCGTCCCAGCGGGCGCCGGCGACGAAGTTGATGCGCTCGGCGCCCCTCCGTAGGCCCGCGTGCCCCTCCACCCACAGCATCCGGCCCGACGCGTCGCAGACGGCGAGCAGATGGGCGCCGTCCTCGGCGATGGATCCGAGCAGTTCCCGGAAGAGCGGCAGCACGGCGGCCAGCGGATGAGCGCGGCGGTAGCTCTCCAGGGCTCCGTCGGTCAGCTCCATGGGCGCCATGAACTCGGGTACGGGCAGCGCCGCGGCCGAACGCCGCCACGAGGCGGCCACCACCGAGCGGACCTGCGGGCCCACCCCGTCCCCGGCCGCGAACGCCGCGTGCGCGCCCCGGATCGTACGGCGCCGCTCGGCGGGATCGTCGCCGGACGCCATCGCGAGCCATGGGTTGCGCATCGATGTGCCCCCGCCCAAGAGCTCGATCCCCGAAAGGGCTTGCGGATGCCGCCGTTTCGCCATGAGGCTTCCTCTACCCATTGCGCATACCCATGACGAAGGCCGTCGGGCACGAACGGAAGAGACCGGAAGACGAGATGCAGAAAGCAGACATGCGGAAAGTCATCGTCGACATCCTCGAACGCACCATCGCCGCCTACCTCACGACCTTCCTCGGTCTCCTCATCGCCGACGGGTTCGACCTGACGAACGTGTCCGCGCTCAAGGCCGCCGCCATCGCCGCGCTCCCCGCCGCCCTCTCCGTGATCAAGGGTGCGATAGGCACTCGCTTCGGGGACAAGGACAGCGCGGCCTGGCTGCCGGAGAAGAAGGCCGGGAAGGGCAAGAGCGCGGGCCGCGCGCAGGCCGGCAGAGGCTGACCTGGCGAAGGTCGAGCGGAGGCCGAGCGGAGGGCGGGCGTTCACACGGGGTGTGCGCGCCGCACCCGCGCGCACCCCCTCGCACACGCTCCCGCGCCGCGCCCCCGCGCGGTTGACTCGGCTACGCGAGTCCCAATGGAGCGACGGGACCCGGGCCGCCGGTCCTTCCCCCGAGCCGGCGGCCCACCGCCTCGTACCGCCGGGCGGACGGTACGGGGCGGGCCCGTGCGCCCGAGCGGGCGGTCATACGGGCGTCGGGGCGTACCCCGCTGTCACTCGACACGGCGCGGGTGCAACGATGTCCCCGTCATGAGAGCAGGGCAGCCGTACCAGGGACCCCGGGCGCTGCGAGCCGCGGTGTTCGCAGCGGTCTGCGTGCTGCTCGCTGCCCTGGGACACGCGGTCATGTCCGGGACGACCGTCCCGTGGTGGGCCGTCGCCGTCGCGCTGGCCGGTACGGGCAGCGGGGCGTGGTTCCTGGCGGGACGCGAACGCGGCCCCCTGCTGGTCACGCTCGCCACGGTCGGGGCACAGACCGGACTGCACCACTTCTTCGCGCTCGCGCAGAAGGTCGTGGTGAACGCGGCACGCGCGCGGGAGCTGGGCGCGGGCCCGGGTGGCATGGGTGGCGTCAGTGACATGAGTGGCATGGGCGCCCACCGGATGCCCATGCCCATGCCGATGTCTACGTCCATGCCTATGGAGTACTCCGCACCCATGGGCCACTCCATGCCCATGGGTGATATGCCCATGGGCATGCCGGGCATGGACATGGGCGACATGTCGATGCACGCCGGCCACGGCGCTCTCGGCATGTGGTCCGCGCACGTCGTCGTCGCGCTCATCTGCGGCATCTGGCTCTCCGGCGGCGAGCAGGCCGCCTTCCGGCTCGCCCGTACGCTGCGCACCCGGCTCTTCGCCCCCCTTCTCCTCCTCTTCCGCGACGTACCCACGCGCCCGGGCCCGCCCCGCATCCGCGCCGACCGTACGCGCGCCGCGCAGCGGCTCCGCCGCCTGCTCTACGGCCATGTCCTGGCCACACGTGGTCCACCGGCCGTCCGCGTCGCCGCCGCCCGCTGAGGGCTGACGGCGACCGACCCGGCCGTATCACGTCACCGGGCCGCCCTCCCCGCAGGGGACGAGGCGCCCGGATTCCAGGAAGGACCCAGGGCGATGACCCCTGCCCTCACACAGGACGCGCCACGACGGCACGTTCCGCCGTCGGCCGCCCCTTCGACGGTTTCCTCAGCCGATGCCGCCGATGTCGTGGCCACCCACGCCACCGAGGCCACCCGCGCCACCGAGCCCGCCGACAGAGCCCACACCCAACCCCGCCGTCAGCACCCTGAGCCGGCGCGCCCGCTCCTCCCACCCACGGCAGGCGGCGCACATCACCAGATGCGCGTCGAGCGATGTGCCGGACATGTCCGGCGGCAGCTCCTCGCCGTCGACGCGGGCGGATATGGCGGTACGGAACTCGACGCAGTGCACCCCGCCATCGTCCCCGGCCCCGCCGGAGCCCCGCGCACCACCCCCCGCGCGGGAGGCCGCCATGCGTGACGACGAGACGGTGACCGCCTGGGCGCTCGCCGCGCGCGGCGGTGACGCCGACGCGGTGGAGCGCTTCATCCGCGCCACCCAGAGCGACGTCCGCCGGTACGTGGCGCGGCTCAGCAATGACCCGCAGGGCGCGGACGACCTCGTACAGGAGACGTTCCTGCGCGCCCTGCGCTCGCTGCCGCGCTTCGAGGGCCGTTCGTCGGCCCGTACCTGGCTGCTGTCCATCGCCCGCCGTACGGTCGTGGACCGGCTCCGCTTCAACGCGGCCCGGCCCCGGCTGTCCGACACGGACGACTGGCAGTCGGCAGCCGAGCGGACCCAGTCCGCGGAGCTGCCGGGCTTCGACGAGGGCGTGGCCCTCTCGCAGTTGCTGGACCGCCTGCCGTACGAACGGCGGGAGGCGTTCGTCCTGACACAGCTGCTGGGCCTGCCGTACGCGGAGGTCGCGGTCGTCGCGGGCTGCCCGGTCGGCACGGTGCGCTCCCGGGTGGCGCGGGCGCGCGAGGCGCTGATCGTCCAGTTGGAGACGGCGGAGCGGGAGGCCGAGCGCGAGTCGGCGCGGGTGCCGGTTCTGGCGGGAGCGCGGGCGGCGGCCTAGCGGCTCCGCCTACGAAGGACGGTGACCGGTCCGGGATCGGCGGCGGTGGGGGGCGTCGCCGAGCCCGGACCGGAGTCTTGTGGACCGGTCAGGGACCCGGGGGAGTGGGTCGGCTTCCCGGGCGGACGACCCGCGCCTCCGCCCGCACGCTCCCGCTCTCGCGGAACCGCAGGGTGACGGGGAGCCGGTCGCCGAGGCGCAGCCGGGGCGGCGCCATCACCATGACGTCCAGGCCGTGCGGCGACATCTCCAGCGTGCCGCCGGCCGGCACGCCCATGGACGGGACCATCCGCATGGAACCCGCGCCCTTGGTGACGACGGTACGGCTGAGCATCGAGCCGCCGGCCGACGGGACGTCGACGGCGAGGAGCTCGTCGTCGACGTCACCGTCATTGCGCACCCGGAAGAAGGCGGCGGTGTCGTCCGCGCCGAACGGGAGCAGGACGCGCGCGTCCTCGACCGTGACGGTGGCCGGGCGCCGTGCCGCGCCCGAGACCGTCCAGGCGCCCAGCCCGCCGAGCGTCACCGCGCAGGCGATGATGGGCACGAGGGCCGCGCGGGCGGTTCCCGCGAGGCGGTCGCGGAGGTCGCGGCGATCGGCGGAGGCCGTGGATCCGGATGAGGGGTCCGTCATCGGGTGTCACCTCGTGCGGTGGAGTGGGCGATGGAGTGGGCCGGGGTCTCGGTGGCGGGCGCGCCGGCCGGCCGGCCCACCCCGGCGCGTACGGGCCGCCCACCGGGCCGTCGCCCCGCGGGGCGCGCCGGCCCCGGCTGCCAGGTGCGCAGCCGGAGGCTGTTGGCCACGACCAGGACCGAGCTGACGGACATCGCCGCCGCCGCGACCATCGGGCTGAGCAGGCCGACCGCGGCCAGCGGCAGGGTGACCAGGTTGTAGCCGAACGCCCAGGCGAGATTGGCCCGGACGGTCGCCGACGTGCGGCGGGCCAGGCGGACGGCGTCCGCCAGGGCGGCCATGTCCTCGCGGACCAGCGTCACGTCCGCCGCGCCGATCGCCGCGTCCGTGCCACCGCCCATCGCGATGCCCAGGTCCGCGCCGGCCAGCGCGGCGGTGTCGTTGACGCCGTCGCCGATGACCGCGACCCGGCGCCCTTGCGCGCGCAGCCCGCGCACGAGCTCCGCCTTGTCCTCGGGCGTGGCCCGCGCGTGGACCTCGGTGATGCCGAGTTCCTCGGCGACGGCCCGCGCCGCGCCCTCGCTGTCGCCGGTGGCCAGGACGGGCCGCAGGCCGAGCCGCTTGAGGTGGTCGACCGCGCGGTACGCGCCGGAGCGCACGGTGTCGCCGAGGGCGATCACCGCCTCGGGCGTGCCGCCCACGCGCACCAGCACCACGGTCCGGCCGTCCTTCTCGGCGCCGCGAACGGCCGAGGCCAGCGCCTCCGGGAGGGCGCCGGGGCCGCCCTTGGACGCGCGCGGCTTCTTCCGCGCGGCCGGGATCTCCGGCCGGACGACCTCCACGAGCCGGCCCTCGACCCGCCCGGCGACACCCTTGCCCGGAGTCGCCGCGAAGTCCGCGACCTCCGGCAGCGCCACGCCCGGCACGTACGCGCACACCGCCCGGCCCACCGGATGCTCCGAGCCCCGCTCGACCGCCGCGGCCAGCCGCAGCACCTCGTCCGTGTCCATACCGCCGGGGCGGACGGTCACCCCCGTCACCGCCATCGACCCCGTGGTCAGCGTGCCCGTCTTGTCCAGGACGACCGTGTCCACGCGGCGCAGCCCCTCCAGCGCCCGCGGGCCGCTGACCAGGATGCCGAGGCCCGCGCCGCGGCCCGTCGCCGCGAGCAGGGCCGTGGGCGTGGCGAGGCCGAGCGCGCAGGGGCAGGCGACCACGAGCACCGCGACGGATGCCGTGACCGCCGCCTGCGGGGTGGCGCCCGCGCCGAGCCAGAAACCGAGGACGGTGACGGCGACGGCCAGCACCGCCGGGACGAACACCCCCGCCACCGCGTCCGCGACGCGCTGCGCCTTCGCCTTGCCCGCCTGCGCGTCCTCCACCAGCCGGGCGATCCGGGCGAGCCGGGTGTCCGCGCCGACCGCCTCGGCCCGTACCTCCAGCAGACCGCCGGAGTTGACGGCACCGCCGACCACGGCCGAGCCGGGGCCGGCCTCGACGGGCGCGCTCTCGCCCGTCACCAGCGACAGGTCCAGCGCGGAGCCGCCCGTGACGACGACGCCGTCGGTCGCGACCCGCTCGCCGGGGCGTACGACGAAGTGGTCGCCGACCCGGAGCTCTTCGATGGGCACCCGGCGCTCGACGCCGTCGACCCGTACGACGACGTCCTTCGCGGCGAGCGAGGCGAGCGCCCGCAGCGCCGACCCCGTACGGTGCCGGGCGCGCGCCTCCAGCAGCCGGCCGAGCAGGACGAACAGCGGTACGCCCACGACCGCTTCGAGGTACACGTCCGCCACTCCGCCAGCCATGGACGGCACCAGTGTGAACGGCATCCGCATGTCCGGATCGCCCGCGCCGCCGAAGAACAGCGCGTAGGCCGACCAGGAGTAGGAGGCGAGGACACCGAGGGACACCAGGGTGTCCATGGTGGCGGTCGTGTGCCGCAGCCCCCGCAGCGCCTTCTCGTGGAACGGCCACGCGCCCCACACGGCGACCGGCGTGGCCAGGACGAAGCACAGCCACTGCCAATTGCGGAACTGCAGCCCCGGAGCCATCGACAACACCAGGACCGGAACCGAGAGCAGCGCCGTGACCAGCAGCCGGGTCCTGGCCGTCGCCGCCGCGGCCTCACCGGCCTCCGGCTTCTCGGCGGCCTCCGGCCGGGGCAGCGCGGCGGTGAAGCCCGCGCCCTCCACGACGGCGATCAGCTCCGCCGCACTCACCCGCGCCGGATGGCTGACCCGGGCGCGGCCGGTGGCGAGGTTGACGGCGGCGCTCACGCCCTCCACCCGCCCGAGCTTCTTCTCCACGCGGGCGACGCACGCCGCACAGGTCATCCCACCGACGATCAGTTCGGTGGTGACGTCCGTGATGGGAGAGTCCGTCGTACCCGTCGTGTTCGACGCGCTCATCGGGCCACCTGCCCGGCGGCCGGAGCGCCCATGCCGTGCATGCCGCCCATACCGCCCATGTCGCCGGACCCGCCGCCCGGACCCGAGCCGCCGGAACCGCCGCCGGTGCGGTGTATGCCGGGGAAGGCGGGCCCGGCCGCCGCCCCGGCCGCGTACGCGACACCGAAGAGGGCGGCCAGCAGCAGGACGAAGCCGAACAGCGTTGCGTAGGCACGGATCGGGCTGAGGACGTGACGAGCGGTCATCGCCGCATCGTGGCATGGAGAAGGCCGCTTCCGTCGGCTCGCGACCGGCTTCCGGCGCGTGAGGATCATCCCTTTCGCCCCCGGGAACCAGCGGGCCCTCCGGGCCGACTACCCAAGGATCGCGAGGCGCGTCCCACAGCCCGGGCGACCGCCATGAACGATCGGAAAGGGGCTCGGGAACGGACGACGACAGCCGGGAACTCACTTCCCCTTTCATCCGACTTCTCAGGGGTCCACGACTTCGCGAGGAGCTCCCACCGTGTCGCTGCCCGACCCGATCCCCCTCTACGGCCCCGAGTACAAGCGGGATCCGTATCCGCTGTACGCGCGCATGCGCGCCGCCGGCCCGATCCACCGGGTGCTCTTCCCCAGCGGGGTCACCGCGTGGCTGGTCATCGGCCACACCGCGGCCCAGCGGACCCTCGCCGACCCCCGGCTCGGCAAGAACCACGCCCGGGGCAACGACCGCTGGCGCGCCCGCGCCTCGATCATGCCCGAGCCGCAGCACTCGCAGCTCCAGGTCCACCTCCTCCACCAGGACCCGCCCAAGCACACCGCCATGCGCCGCCTGGTCACCGACGCCTTCGCGCCGCGCCGGGTGGAGCAGATGCGCCCGCGCTTCCAGGAGATGGCCGACGCACTCGTCGACGCCATGCCCACCGGGGCCGGCTCCGCGGATCTCGTCCGCTGCTTCGCCGCCCGCTTCCCCTTCCAGGTGCTCGCCGAGGTCATCGGGCTGCCCCCGCACCTCGCCGCCCGCTTCCGCCGCGAATGGGGCAGGGTCGTGGCGCCCGTCGGACCGGCGGACCCGGGCCGCCCCGCGTACGAGGCGCTGCTGCGCGAGCTCCAGGCGTACATCGCCGAGGTCGTGGCGGACCCCGGCGACGGGCTCCTCGGCGGCCTGGTCGCCGCCCGCGACACCGGCGAACTCAGCCCGGAGGAGCTGGACTCCATGATCTTCCAGCTCCTGGTGGCCGGCCAGGAACCCGTCACCAACCAGATCACCA
Organism: Streptomyces sp. NPDC023527; assembly: GCF_055560115.1. NCBI lineage: Bacteria > Bacillati > Actinomycetota > Actinomycetes > Kitasatosporales > Streptomycetaceae > Streptomyces > Streptomyces sp. NPDC023527. Next base: position 84,196 of record NZ_JBVHJJ010000017.1, on the reverse strand, counting down.
CCGCCATGGTCGCCCTGCTCCGCCACCCGCAGGCCCTGGAGCGCCTGCGCGCCGAGCCGGAGCTGATGGCGAACGCCGTCGAGGAACTCCTGCGCCTCGACGGCGCCTTCGAGCTGACGACATGGCGGTTCCTCGCCGAGGACGCCGAGCTGCACGGCACCCGCGTCCCGGCCGGCGACTCCGTGATCGTCTCCCTGTGCGCCGCCAACCGCGACCCCGAGCGGTTCCCCGACCCCGACACCCTCGACCTCGACCGGGCCCAGGGCTCGCACCTGTCCTTCGGCCACGGCATCCACTTCTGTCCGGGCGCGGCCCTGGCCCGTATCGAACTCCAGGTCGCCCTCGGCACCTTGATCGCCCGGCTGCCGGGCCTGCGGCTCGCCGTGCCGGACGACGAACTCTCCTGGATCCCCGCCGTCCTCGGCCGGGGCGTCGGCGCGCTGCCCGTCGCCTACGACCGGCCCGCCTGCCCCCGCCCCCGTGGATGAGTGCCGCACATGACGATCACCTGCGCCGCCCCGGCCGCCCCCTCCATCACCTCCCCGGACCCCGCCGAACCCATCGAGGCGAGTCTGCTGCGGCTCCTCCTGCCCTACCACCGCACCAGCGGACCGGCGTCCTCCGATCCCGCCGATCACCCCGAGCAACTGCGCCAGATAGGTGAGTTCACGCGGGCGGGTGAGCCGGTCGTCTTCACGCTCCCCGGCTTCCCCTGCAAGTCGCCCAACCCCGCCAAGGTCCTCGGCCACCTCCCCGACGAGGGCGAGCGCCTCTCCCTCGCCTTCCTCGACCGCCTCTGCGCGCGCGTGGGCGAGATGTACGAGCCGGGCGCCCGGATGCTCATCTGCTCCGACGGCCACATCTTCGGCGACCTCATCGGCGTACCCGACGCGCACATCGACGCCTACGGGGACGAACTGCGCGCCCTCATCCACCGCGAGGGCCTGACCCGGCTCGACACGTTCGACCTGCGCGACGTCCACGGCGACCTGGACCACGACACGAAGCGCCGGCTCGTCACGGACGCGTACGCGCCGTCCGTCGACGCCCTTCGCGCGCAGGCCCGCGGCGACGAGGAGACCGCGCGGCTCTATCGCGGCATCACCCGCTTCCTCGTCGAGGACACGGCGGGCTTCGCCGGGACGCGGTCGGCGCTGCAACGGGATTGCCGGGCACGGGCGTACGGGGTCATCGCCCGGAGCCGGGCCTGGGGCGACCTGATCGCCGATCGCCATCCGCGGTCCGTGCGGCTGTCGATCCACCCGCAGCGGCCGGGGGCCGCGAAATTCGGGATCCGGCTGCTCGATTCGGCCGACGCGTGGGCCACGCCTTGGCATGCGGTGGTGCTGCGGCAGCGGGCTGGGGCGCGGCTGCTGCGGCGGGCCGATGCGGAGGGGTTGGGGCGGTTGGTGCTGCGGGACGGCCGGCCCAGCCACTTCGAGGCGGTGGCCTGAGCGGACAGTGTGGTCGTTGTCCTGTGACGGCGGAGTCTGGTCGTTGCCACTGAAGGTTGGTGATCAGCATGTTCGTGCCATCGAAGGTTGAGCGGTATGGGGGCGCCGGTGCGGGACTGCGGCAGCCGCCATCCGTACGGTCAAGCGATGCGGCCACTCGATCGTGGCTTCCTGCCCTCTGATGCCCGGTGTGCCGTGATGCTGGGAAGAAGGGCGTGTAACCGGCGCCGCCGGAAGCGCTGTTGGGGGGAGTGGCCGATGCAGGAAGCGGGACGGCGCGGAGGCCCGGACGAGCGGGCGGTCCTGCTGGTGGCCGGGCTGGCCGATCTGGCGGTGAGCACGATGTGTTCGGCCCTGGGGACGCTGCGGGGGCTGCTGCGCCGCTCGGACGCCGCGGAGCTGGCGGCGGAGGCCGAGCATGATCTGATGGCGCGCGGGCGCCTGGTGCTGGACCGGTATGCGGCCGTACCCCCGGCCCGCCTGGAGATCCTCGCCCGGCACGCCCTGGCCCGGCAGGCTGCCGATGACCTCTGACCGGTGGGAGCCGTCCGCGTTCAAGACCCGCGTCGACGAGGTGGTACACCCGTTCGTCGCCCGGGAGGCCGACCGGTTCGCGGCGATCGACCCGGTCCTGGGCCCGGTGGCCGAGCAGCTGGAGGCCGCGGTCGCGGACGGCAAACGGATGCGGGCGGCGTTCTGTTACTGGGGCTGGCGCGCGGTGGGACAACCGGACAGTGACGCGCTGGTACGGGCGGCGGCCTCCATGGAGCTGGTGCATGCCGCCGCGGTCGTGCACGACGACCTCATCGACGACAGCGCGTTACGGCACGGCCGTCCCACCGCGCACATCGCTCTGCGCGCTGCCGTACGCCATCGCCCGCGTGCCGTCGCCGCCGCCAGGTCGCTGGCGATGCTGGTGGGAGATCTGCTGATGGGGTTGGCCGGGCAACTGTTCGCCACCAGCGGGCTGCCCGCCGCGTATCTGGCCCGGGCCCGCCCATTGTGGTCGGTACTGGCCCGGGAGCTGATCGCGGGCGAGTGCCTGGAGATCCTGCGTACCGGAGCCGAGCCGGACACCACGGCGTCGCTGAAGGTGATCCGGTACAAGACCGCCAAGTACACCGTCGAGCAGCCCCTGCTGATCGGCGGGGCCCTGGCCGGGGCCGGCGGGCGGCTGCGCGAGGGCTACTCCGCTTACGGGCTGCCGCTGGGCGAGGCGTTCCAGCTGCGGGACGACCTGCTCGGCCTGTTCGGAAACCCGGAACGCACCGGCAAGGCCAACGCCGACGACGTACGCGGCCACCGGCCCACGGCCCTGCTGGCAGAGACCTGGCGCATCGCCGGCGATGACGACCGGGAGCAACTCCGCGCCCTCCTGGGCCGACGCGACCTGGACGGGGACGGTCTGCACGCGGTACGCGAGGTGATGCGCCGGCTGAAGGCCCCCGACCGCGTCGAGGACATGATCACCGCGCGGGTCGAGGAATCCCTCGGCGCCCTCCACGAGCTGGACGTACCCCCGCACGCCGCCGCTGCCCTGACCGCGCTGGCGCACTCGGCGGCCGTCCGCCTGTCCTGACCCTCGCACAGGGGCGGCACGCGCGTGCTGCCCCCGGCCAGGCCTCCCGCCTGTCGTGGACACCCCGCTGGAAGACAAGGAGCTCTGCCATGACCTACACCCAGGCATCGATGGACGCCCTGCGGCAGGCCGGTGACGAACTCGCCGACGCCACCGTCGCCGCACTCTTCGAACGCGGGGAGGTGGGCAAGTTCAACACGCTGATGCGCTACGTCTCCTCCGCGGGCGCTCCCCTGCCGGACGGGCTGCCCGATGTCGCCCGGGAGTACCTTCAGGCCACGAGTGCCCCGCCGGTCTGGGTCGACTGGGGGGAGATGGAGAAGGCCCGGCTGTTCTTCATCGACAACAACGTGCACATCTCCACAGCTCTGTCCTTCGCCTCCATGCCCGCCTGCTACGTCGTCCCGCACGTGGCGAAGCTCCTGTCGGCGACCCATGGGCTGGAGTACCCCTCCAAGCGGATGTCGGAGACCGGCCAGTTCACCGTCTACCTGATGCAGCCCGGCGCCTTCGAGGCCGGCAGCCGCTTCATCCCCGCCGCCCAGAAGGTCCGCCTCCTGCACGCCTCCATCCGCCACCACCTCGAACGCGAGAGCCGGTGGGACACCGGCGTGCTCGGAACGCCGATCTGCCAGGAGGACCTGATCGGCGGACAGATGTTCTTCTCCCTGCTCGTGCTGGACAGCCTGGACCGCCTCGGCATCCATATGTCGGCGGAAGGCGCGGAAGCCTACTACTACGCCTGGCGCGTGGTCGGTGCCATGCTCGGCGTCGACCAGGACGCCGTTCCCCCGTCTCTCGACGAGGGCCGCCGGTTCCTCGACCTGTACATGATCCGGCACATGGGGCCTTCCGAGGAAGGCACGCACCTGACTCGACAGCTCATCGACCTTTATGAGGAGGTCGTACCCGGGACCTTCTTCGACCCGATCGTCTCCGCTCTCATCCGCCACCTGATCGGCGACACCTGCGCCGACTGGCTCCAGGTGCCCCGCACCACATGGGACACCGTCGTCAAGGCCGTGCCCCACCTTCTCGGCGTCCTGGAGACCATCGAGGACCGCTCCCCCCTCGGCGCCTGGGCCCTGGACCGCCTCGGCCACCTCACCACCATCTTCGAGCTGTCCTCTCTCACCCGCGGACGCGTCATGCACTACGCCATCCCCGAACAGCTCAAAAAGGAGTACGGCATCTCCAACGCGGTGTCCCGCGCCCACCGGTGGACTCCGCCCGCCTCCACCGTCTCTTACTGACCCATGTACTGAGACCTCGATGGCACGGGCCGCCCAGTCATTGAGGGCACCGAAAAAAATCAGCCGACCGGCACCCGCCCCGCCACCGCCCGATGGTCGAAGGCGATCAACGGATCCCCCGTCAAGGGGTGAGGCACCACCGCCGCCCGTACCCCGAAGACCTCCGCCAGGAGCTCCGGGGTCAAGACCTCCAGTGGTGTGCCCGAGGCCACCACCGAGCCCTCGTGCAGCACGTGCAGGCGGTCGCACAGAGAGGCCGCCGCGTTGAGGTCGTGCAGCGACAGCAGCGTCGTGCGGCGCTGTGCGCGCAGGAGGGCCAGCAACTCCACCTGGTGGCGTACGTCCAGGTGGTTCGTCGGCTCGTCCAGGACCAGGACCTTCGGGTCCTGGGCCAGGGCCCGCGCCAGCAGTACGCGCTGGCGTTCCCCTCCGGAGAGGGTCGAGAACCGGCGGCCACCGGCGCCGGCCATGCCGACCTGTTCCAGGGACGCCGCCACGATGTCCGCGTCGGCGCGGTCCTCGCCGGCGAACGCCCGCTTGTAGGGCGTACGGCCCATCGCCACGACCGCCCGCACCGACAGCTCGAAGTCGCTGCCGCGCTCCTGCGGCAGCGCCGCCACCTGCCGGGCCGTCTCGGCCGCGGTCAGCGCGCGCAGGTCGGTGTCGCCGAGCAGGACCCGCCCGGCGTGCGGGCGCAGATAGCGGTAGACGGTGCGCAGTACGGTCGACTTGCCGCTGCCGTTGGGGCCGATCAGCCCGGCGATCTCCCCGTCGCGCGCGACCAGGTGGACGCCGGAGACCACGGTCCGCCCGGACAGGGTCACTTCCAGGTCCTCGATGGCGATCCGCATGTCAGTGTCCCTTCTCCAGGCGCCGGTCCAGCAGATACAGCAGGGTCGGCGCACCGATCAGCGCGGTGACGACGCCCACCGGCAGCTCCTGGTCCGGCAGGGCCGTACGGGCCACCAGGTCGACGACGACGAGCAGGACCGCGCCGAACAGCGCGGCCACCGGCAGCAGCCGCCGGTGGGCGCCGCCGACCACCATCCGGCACACGTGCGGCACCATCAGCCCCACGAAGCCGATCGCCCCCGACACCGACACCAGCACACCCGTGAGCACGCTCGTCACCACGAACAGCTCGCGCCGCAGCCGCACCACGTCCACGCCCAGGCCGGCCGCGGTCTCGTCGCCCATCAGCAGGGCGTCCAGCGCGCGGGCCCGCGCCAGCAGGGCCGCCAGGCCGAGCAGCACCGCGGCCACGGGCACCGCCAGCGTGGACCACTGGGCGCCGCCGAGCGAGCCCATCAGCCAGAACAGCACCCCGTGCGTCTGCTGGTCGTCGCCCGCCTGGAGCACCAGATAGTGGGTGAAGCCCGACAGGAACTGCCCGATCCCCACCCCCGACAGCACCAGCCGCAGGGGGGAGAACCCGCCACCGCGCCGGGCCATCGCCCACACCAGCGCGAAGGACGCCAGTGCCCCGGCGAACGCCGCCGCCGACAGGCCCAGCCCGAGCAGCCCGCCCGCGCCCGCCCCCAGCACGATCGCCCCGACCGCGCCCAGTGACGCGCCGCTGGAGATGCCCAGCAGATACGGGTCGGCGAGCGGGTTGCGGACCAGGGCCTGCACGGCCGTGCCGACCAGGCCCAGGCCCGCGCCCACCACGGCCGCCAGCAGGGCGCGCGGCACCCGCAGTTGCCACACGATCAGATCCCGGGTGCCCGGCACGGGGTGCTCCCCGCTCACGCCGCGCGCCACCGCCGACCACACCTCGCCGAGCGGCACGTCCGACGACCCCAGACACACGGACGCGACCAGCGCGGCCGACAGGGCGGCACCCAGGACGGCGCCGGCCCGGCCGGCCCGTATCCCCGGCTCGCGCTCCTCCTCGACCGCCGCGGTGAGCGCCGCCATCTACTTGACCCGGTCCGGGTGGAGCGTGTGGGCGATCTCCCGCACCGTGTCGGCGCTGCGCACCCCGCCGATCGTCGTCCGCTCCGAACCGATGCGCACGAAGCGGCCCTCCTTCACCGCGGTGAGGTCCTTCGTCGCGGGGAAGGAGCGCAGGAAGTCGGCGGCCTCGTCGAACGCCTTCTTGTTCGCCTCCTCGCTGCCGCGGTTGCGGACCCCGAGCTGGATCCAGTCGGGGTTCTTCGCCACGACGTCCTCCCAGCCGACGGGCTTGAAGTCGCCGGCGCAGTCCGCGAAGACGTTCCGGCCGCCCGCCTGGGTGATCACGGCGTTGGCGACCTGCCGGTCGCAGACCGCCATCGGCTGCTTGGTGCCCGCGTCGTAGTCGAAGAAGAAGTACGACGGGCGCTTGCCCTCCGGCACGTCCTTGAGGGCGTCGCGGACCGCGCCCGTCTTCTGCCGCATGGCCGCGACCAGCTCGCCCGCGCGCTTGGACGTGCCCGTGACCTTGCCGAGCTCCTCGATGTCGGCCTCGACGCCCGACAGGTCCGTCCGCGCGGACTTGCTCATCGACGCGCACGCCGTCGACTTGAGGAAGACGTGCTTGATCCCGGCGGTCTCGAACTCCTTGGGCGTCGGGGCGTCGCCCATTTTGCCCATGTTCTTCATGGACGAGAACGCGTCGACGTACAGGTCCGCGCCCGAGCCCAGCAGCTTCTCCTTGGGGATGACGGTCTTCCCCAGCACCGGCACCTTCGCCGCCCGGTCCGAGAACTCACCCGGCAGTACGCCCTTGCCGGGCGGGAAGCCCGTACCGGCCACCTTGTCGCCCGCGCCGAGCCACATCAGCAGCTCCAGGCTCGCGGAGTTGCTCGTGACGATCCTCTTGGGCGGGGCGTCGAACGTCGTCCTCGCCCCCATGCAGTCGGAGACGCTCACCGGGAAGCCCGCCCGCGCCGCCCCCGCGTCGTCCTCGGCGGCCTCGTCCGCCTTCCCACCGCCGCCGCACGCCGTCGCCGACAGGGCCACAGCGGCCAGCACACCGCACCACACACGAGGGCGCATCAGAAACTCTCCAGAAATCGACGTCCGCACGGGCCCGCGCCTGCGGACCCGGATCAGGTAGTCGGACCGCGCACCCGCCCGGTTCCCGCGTGTCGCGAAGAACCGCGACGTACGCTGCTCCGAACGCCCGACCGATGTGCGAAGGAGACCCGGCATGGCGGACCAGCTCCAGGAGATGCCCACCGACTGGCGACGCGCCCTCGCGATCGTCGCCCACCCCGACGACCTCGAATACGGCGCCTCCGCGGCCATCGCGACCTGGCTCGACGACGGCCGCGAGTGTGTCTATCTGCTGGCCAGCCTCGGCGAGGCGGGCATCGACACCCTCGCCCCCGCCGAGGCCGGCCCGCTGCGCGAGCGGGAACAGCGGGCCAGCGCCGCCGCCGTCGGAGTGACGACCGTCGAATTCCTGGGCCACCACGACGGCGTCATCGAGTACGGGACCGCGCTGCGCCGTGACTTCGCCGCCGCCATCCGCCGCCACCGACCCGAGCTCGTCCTCACCCTCAACCACCACGACACCTGGTCCTTCGGCGGCTCCGTCGCCTGGAACACCCCCGACCACCGGGCCGTCGGCCGGGCCACCCTCGACGCCGTCGGGGACGCCGGCAACCGCTGGATCTTCCCCGAACTCGCCGAGGAGGGGCTGCTGCCCTGGGACGGCGTGCGTTACGTGGCCGTCGCGGGCTCCCCGCGGCCCACCCACGCCATCGACGCCAGCAGCGGCCTGGAGCGGGCCGTCGCCTCACTGCTCTGCCACCGCACGTACATCGAGGCGCTCACCCAGGAGGAACCGGAGGCATACTGCCGCCGCTTCCTGGAGGGCAACATGAAGGCGGTCTCCGAGCGCTTCGGCGGCCGGTCCGGCGTCGCGTTCGAGCTGTTCAGCCGCTGAGGAGCGAAGGCCCCGTCACGCGGCGGGCGCCCGTTCCAGCACCAGGACCGCCACGTCGTCCTGGAGCCTCCCGCCGGTGTGCGCGGACAGGTCCGCCCGCAGCCGCGTGAGCAGCTCCGGCGTCGGCAGCGCGGCCCACGCGCCCAGCCGCTCCGCCAGCGGATAGAAGCCGCCGTCCGGGGCCCGCGCCTCCGTCACCCCGTCCGTGCAGGCCAGCACCCGGCACTCGGCGGGCAGCGCGATCCGCCGGCCGGTGCGGGGCACGGCGGTCAGATTGCCCAGGCCCAGCGGCAGCCCCGGGTCCGCCGCGTCCAGCTCGCGCACCTCGCCGTCCGGCCCGATCAGGAACGGCGCCACGTGCCCGCAGTCCACGAACACCACGGGCACCTGTCCCTCCTGTCCCGGCGCGCCCTCCTCCGTGCCGAAGGCCAGCGCCGTCACGAACTCCTCCGAGGCGCGCAGCGCCACGTCCTCCCCGGCGGCGCCGGAAGGGTCGGTGGGCATCCCGGCCTGGTACGCCGCCGACCGGTGGTAGCGGTAGAGGCCCTGCTCCATCGCCTCCACCCCGCTCTCCAGGTCCGGCCGGTGGTACGCCGCCTCCCGGAACGCCGTCAGCACCGCCGCCCCCGCCCCCAGCGTGCCGAGCCCCTTGCCGCGGACGTCACCGATGAGCACCCGTGTCCCGTACGGGGTGTCGACGACCTCGTAGATGTCGCCGCCGATCAACGCCTCCCGCTGCGAGGAGACGTAGAAGCCGTCGACCACCACGCTGTGTGTGCGCAGCGGCAGAGGCCTCAGCAGCGCCCGCTGCGCGGCCTCCCCGGTGGCCCGTACCCGCTCCAGCAGCTCGTCGCCGTCGCGCCGCAGCCGCGCGACGGCGATGCTCGCGCCCACCATCAGGCCGTTGCCGACGAACGAGCCGACGCGGTTGACGGCCACGTCCGTGATCAGCACGCTGTGCAGGGTCACCATCAGGGCGAAGTCGAGGATGCCCACGAACACCGTCTGCCGGTAGCTGCACAGCGCGGCGGCCGTCATCGGCGCGAGCGCCGCGAAGAGGTCCAGCCGCAGATAGGCCGGGGTCATCACGTCGACGGCCACGATGACCACGAGATAGACCACAACGAGCGCGAAAGGCGTGCTGCGCGACGACACCGTTGCGGGACCTCCACGCCGAAAAGGGGCTTTGCTGGGCATTTCGCCACAGACAGCCTTCCACGGCCGGTGGGTGGCGGCCACCGCAGCGATCTTGGGACGTGGAGGCGCCTCAGAGCTTGCGGTACGTGCGCGCGTCGTCCGTCGCCGCGAGCACCGCCTCCACATCGCCCCCCGCCGACGCCGTCACCAGCGCGGTCACCGCGCCCTCCACGAAGGGCGCGTCCGCGATCCGCACGTCCGCCGTCCCCAGCGAGCCGTCGCCCAGCAGCGCCTTGACCGTGAGGACCGCGCTGCCCATGTCGCACAGCACCACCACGCCCCGGCCCCCGTCCACCTCGGCCACCGCCCGGCGGACCAGCTCGGCGCTGGTGCCCACGGACCCGTCGGGCAGCCCGCCGGCGGCCGCGGCCGGCGCCGGGTCGCCCGTGCCGACCAGGGCCCGGGCGAGCGCGGCCGTCGAGACGGCCACCTCGCGGCTGTGCGAGACCAGCACCATGCCGACCCGGCCGACGGGCTCCGTCACGGGCGCCGCCTGCTCCGCCGGCGCCTCCGCCGCCACGGGCGCCGCGCACAGCTCCGGGTCGGTGGCCGCGTACAGCGCGGTGATCAGCAGCGCGGACGACGTGGCGCCCGGGTCCTGGTGGCCGATGCTGCGTTCCCCCAGATAGCTGGCGCGCCCGCGCCGCGCCCGCATCGGGATCGTCGCCTCCGCGCCCTCGCGGGCGGCGCGCGCCGCCGCGTCCAGCGCGGCCGTCACGTCCCCCTGCGCGAGGGCGGCGGCGTACGCGTCGGCGGCCGGCTGCAACGCGTCGACCATCGTCTTGTCGCCGGGCGCCGAGTCGCCCAGCCGCCGTACGCTCGCCACGGCCGCCGCCAGTGCCCGCCCCAGCGTCTCCGGCTCGACCAACGCGTCATCGCCGAGGATCTTGCCCATCCGGCGCAGCACCGTCCCGTACAGCGGCCCGGACGCGCCGCCGACGGTGTTGGTCAGGTGCGCGCCGACCGCCGTCAGCAGCGCGCCCGGCGTCGCCGGAGGTTCGGCGGCGCCGGTCACGGTCTCGGTGGCGGAGGTGAAGCCCCGCTTGAGGTTGGCGCCGTGGTCGGCGTCGCCGATGGCGGCGTCGAGGTCGGTCAGCCGCGCCGCCTCCGCGACGATCACGCGCGTGGCGCGGTCCAGGAAGCGGTGGAAGAAGGCCAGGTCGAGCGGGACGGTCATGTGCGGTGGCTCCTCGTCGCTGGAACAGCCCGCACCAGCTGGTACGGGCCCGGCCCGGCTCAGCGTAGTGCGGCGCCCTCGACCAGGTGATCGCCACTCGTGCACCTGTACCCGACCGGCCGGGTCACGACGGCCGGCGGGTACAGCGCGGTACGGAACGGTCCCAGGGACGCCGGGTGAACCGACGTGCCCGGCGCCCCGGCGCACGAGGCTGTGAGCCGGAGCCGCCCCGCCCGCCCCGGTCAGCGCCGGCGGCGGCCCGCGTAGAGCATGCTCGCGCCCGTCAGCGCGAACAGGCCGGCGGAGATGCCCGATCCGGTGGTGTCGGGCGCGCGGTCGGAGCGGGCCACGAGGTACGGGTCGAGCAGCCCGACCCGGTCCTTCAGCAGCACGACGGGCTGCCCCGGCTCGAACTGGCCGAAGCAGTTCTGCTGCTGCGACAGCCGGTGCACGGCACCGGAGGTGTCGATCACCATGCAGGTGTCCAGCTCGGTGCCCCTGGAGTTCTGCCGCTTGCCCTCCTGGGCCACCACGGCGTCGACGGGCTCGCCGAGCTTCTTCGCGTACAGGTCGTAGAGCGTGGGACCGGCGAAGAACAGCAGGGCGAAGGCCGCGACACAGGCCAGGGTCGCGGCGCCGGGACGCCGCCACGAGCTGCCCGCGACGATCGCCGCCGCGCCGATGGTGACGAACGCGAGCGGAACCGCGAGCCAGATGCCGTACGGATACTGGGCGCACCAGCCGGCCAGGACGGCCAGGACCGGGACGATCAGGGCCCATTTGACGGTGTTGAGCCACCGGGACCGCCCGTCGGGGCCCGTCGGCGCGTCCGCGCGCTCGGCGCCCACGGTCGGCCGAGCAGTGTCGGACGTGCTCACGGTCCCCTCCGGGATGCCAGGTACATGATCGCCCCAACATACCCGGCGCCCTCTGGTGCGCCGGGACGGGCGGGCCCCGCGGGATGACCGGCATCGCGCGGAGCCCGCCCGACCGGGTCGGCGTCAGTTGATGGACTTGATCAGCTCACCGTTCGCCGTGTCACCGCTCAGCTCCCAGAAGAAGGTCCCGCCGAGGCCCTGACGGTTCTTGTAGGCCATCTTCCCGGCGATCGTGGAGGGGGTGTCGTAGCTCCACCAGTCACTGCCGCACTTGGCGTACGCCGTGCCCGCCACCGTGCCGTTCGCGGGGCACTTGGCCTTGAGGACCTTGTAGTCGTCGATGCCGTCCTCGTACGTGCCATTCGCCGGGCCCGTGGCCGTGCCGCCCGGGGCGGACTGGGTGACACCGGTCCAGCCGCGCCCGTAGAAGCCGATGCCCAGCAGCAGCTTCGACGGCGGGACGCCCAGCGACCTGAGCCTCCCGATCGTCGCCTCCGTGTTGAAGCCCGCCTTGGGAATGCCGTTGTAGGAGGTCAGGGGCGAGTGCGGGGCCGTGGGGCCCTTCGCGTCCCAGGCGCCGAAGTAGTCGTACGTCATGGGGTTGTACCAGTCGACGTAGCGCGCCGCGCCCGCGTAGTCCACGGCGTCGATCTTGCCGCCCGCCGAGGCGTCCGCCGTGATGGCGGCCGTGACGAGGTTGCGGGTGCCGAACTTGGCGCGCAGCGCGGCCATCATCTTCCCGAAGGCGTCGCGGCCGCTGGTGTCGCAGGTCAGGCCGCAGGCGTTCGGGTACTCCCAGTCGATGTCGATGCCGTCGAAGACATCGGCCCAGCGCGGGTCCTTGACCAGGCCGTAACAGGACTCGGCGAACGCCGCCGGATTCCTGGCGGCCTCGCCGAAGCCGCCGGACCAGGTCCAGCCACCGAAGGACCAGACCACCTTCAGGTTCGGGTGCAGCTTCTTCAGCTTGCGCAGCTGGTTGAAGTTGCCGCGCAGGGCGCCGTTGTCCCAGGTGTCGGCCTTGCCGTCGACGCTGCCGGCCGCGTCGTACGCCTTGTCGTAGTCGGCGTAGGAGTCGCCGATCGCGCACTTGCCGCCGGTGACGTTGCCGAAGGCGTAGTTGATGTGCGTGAGCTTGGCGGCCGAGCCGGAGGTCTCGATGTTCTTGACGTGGTAATTGCGGCCGTAGACACCCCAGTTGGTGAAGTAGCCGACGACGCGGTGCCCGGCGGCCGTCTCGTCGGACCCGTCGGACCCGACGGCGGCGGGGCCGGCCGCGGCGGTGCCGGTGAAGAGCGTGGTGGCGAGCATCGCGCTGCCGGCGGCGAAGGCCGCGAGGAGGGTGCGGGGGCGGCGTCGGGGGGCGTCGGCGTGCGGTCGGGGCATGGCGGTCTCCTCGGTGGGGTGGGGAGAGTTGGGGGGTGACCTGTCCGTGTTTGGCATGGACGCGCTGAACGGTGGGGAAACCGTAGAAGGACTAGACCAGTACGGTCAATGGTTCGGACCAATCCCGTTCAGCGGCCGGCCACCGGCCCGGCAGCGGCTCTTCAAGCGTTGGTGGGCACTTGTCAACCCGTGACGTCGCGCCGCTGATCGGGCATACTCCAACCCGCCACAGCCGCAGGTCATCCGGTGCCGCGACCCGGCAGGGGACCATTGGCTGGGCACCACCGGCGGCGGCGCCACACCCTTGCGCGCCCGTCGCCGCAGCGCCCGACAGGGAGGAGAGCGCCGCCATGACCGACCACGGCCCGCAGCCGGTGGAGCGTCAGCTGCCCACCGAGGAGGCCCGCGATCTGATCGCGCTCGTACGTGATCTGGTGCAGCGGGAGATCGAACCCCGCGCCGCCGAGGAGGAGGACGCCGGGCACTTCCCGCGCGAGACCTTCCGGCTGCTCTCCGCGTCCGGGCTGCTCGCCCTTCCGTACTCCGAGGAGTTCGGCGGCGGCGACCAGCCGTACGAGGTCTACCTCCAGGTCCTGGAGGAGCTCGCCGCCGCCCGCCTCACCGTCGGCCTCGGCGTCAGTGTGCACACCCTCGCCTGCCACGCCCTGGCCGGTTACGGCACCAAGGAGCAGCAGGCCGCCCACCTGCCCGCGATGCTCGGCGGCGGAACGCTCGGCGCCTACTGCCTCTCCGAGCCGGCCGCCGGCTCCGACGCCGCCTCCCTGCGCACCCGCGCCACCCGCGACGGCGACACCTGGACCATCGAGGGCACCAAGGCGTGGATCACCCACGGCGGCATCGCGGACTTCTACACCGTCCTCGCGCGCACCGGCGGCGAGGGCGCCCACGGCATCACCGCCTTCCTCGTCCCCGGCGACGCCCCCGGCCTCACGGCCGCCCCGCCGGAGCGCAAGATGGGCATGAAGGGCTCGCCCACGGCCCAGCTGCACTTCGACGGCGTACGGATCCCCGACGCGCGCCGCATCGGTGAGGAGGGGCAGGGCTTCGCCATCGCCCTGTCCGCGCTGGACTCCGGGCGCCTGGGCATCGCCGCCTGCGCCATCGGGATCGCCCAGGCCGCGCTCGACGAGGGACTCGCCTTCGTGGCGGGGCGGCGGCAGTTCGGCCGCCCGCTCGCCGACTTCCAGGGCCTGCGCTTCATGCTCGCCGACATGGCCACGCAGATCGAGGCGGGCCGCGCCCTCTACCTCGCCGCGGCCCGGCTGCGCGACGCGGGCCTGCCGTTCTCCAAGCAGGCGGCCATGGCCAAGCTCTTCTGCACCGACGCCGCGATGAAGGTGACCACCGACGCCGTGCAGCTCCTCGGCGGCTACGGCTACACCGCCGACTTCCCCGCCGAGCGCTATATGCGCGAGGCCAAGGTGCTCCAGATCGTCGAGGGCACCAACCAGATCCAGCGCATGGTCGTCGCCCGCCACCTCGCGGGCCCCGAGTCCCGCTGACCGCCGCCCGGTGAACCGGCCCGCTCGGGGGGCCGGTTCACCCGACGCGACTCGTTCGGGTGACGCGTCAGCGGAGGTCCACGCCCGGGGAGATCCGCGCGGGACGATGCCCGCATGGACCGCCGGACGGAGAACGCCCCTTTTACGGGTTCTACGGGTTCTACGGGTTCTACGGGTTCTACGGGTTCTACGGGCCCTCAGGCCCGGCGACGCATCCCCGGGACGCCCAGCGGGCGGGAGCCGGGGCCGCCGACGTGGGAGAAGGGCTGGGTCCGCCAGTCCAGGCTCTCCGGCAGCGTGAGCAGCAGGGCGGTGTCGCAGTCCCGGGCGTCCAGCGACTCGTCGGCCGGGGCGGCGCCCTCCACGCCGCGGCCCGAACCGGCGCACACCGTGAGCCCGAAGGGGTTCCAGGGCGACGGGCACAGCGCGTGCTCCGGAAGGACGTCCTCATCGGGCAGCAGCGCGATCGGACGCGCGCAGTCCGGGCACGTCACCCGGAACATCGCGGTGATGTCGTAGGGCTCGTACGGGCTGCCGTCGCCTTCATTGAGGCGTTCCAGGCTGGGCATATCTTTCTCCCCCTCGGATGGGCCGGTCAGGCACCTCGGCCTCGACCACAGCAAGCACTTCCCGTGTCCCGAGTCGGGTAATCGCCTTACCCCGGTGGACACGGGTGCATGGGCGTGTTGTTCATCACATGGCTTGCGCGGGCGTTCGGGCCGTCGGCTGTGCCGGGCCGACCGTGACGCAGTAGGTTGATCCGCGTGGAGGAGCTGGACAGAGAAATCGTGGAACTGCTCGTCAAGGACGGGCGGATGAGCTACACCGACCTGGGGAAGGCCACTGGCCTGTCCACCTCGGCGGTGCATCAGCGCGTGCGCCGGCTCGAACAGCGGGGCGTCATCCGTGGCTACGCCGCGGTCGTCGACCCCGAGGCCGTCGGGCTGCCGCTCACCGCGTTCATCTCGGTGAAGCCCTTCGACCCCAGCGCCCCCGACGACATCGCCGACCGGCTCACCGAGATCCCCGAGATCGAGGCGTGTCACAGCGTGGCCGGCGAGGAGAACTACATCCTGAAGGTCCGGGTGGCGACGCCCCTGGAGCTCGAGCACCTGCTCGCCCGTATCCGCTCGTTGGCGGGGGTCTCCACGCGGACGACGATCGTGCTGTCGACACCGTATGAGGCGCGGCCGCCACGGGTGTGAACGTTTTGTCCTCAAACGCCGGCCGGGCTGTATTTCGTGGAGCCCCGGTTACGGGAAGGGGCGGGGTGGGGGACAGACTGGTCCCATGAGTGAGCGCCCCCAAAAGACCGTGCTGTTGCGCAACGGCGATGTGCACAGCCCCGCCGACCCCTTCGCCACCGCCATGGTCGTCGAGCGAGGAAGCGTCGCCTGGGTCGGCTCGGAAGGCGCGGCCGACTCCTTCGCCGACGGCGTCGACGAGGTCGTCGACCTCGACGGCGCCCTCGTCACCCCCGCGTTCACCGATGCACACGTGCACACCACCGCGACCGGTCTCGCGCTCACCGGCCTCGACCTCACCGGGGCCCGTACGCTCACCGAGGCCCTGGAGCGCGTACGGGCGCACGCGGACGCCCGGCGCGCCGACCGGGTCCTCCTCGGGCACGGCTGGGACGCCAGCGCCTGGCCGGAGCGGCGGCCCCCGTCCCGCCGGGAGCTGGACGAGGCCACCGGCGGCCGGCCGCTCTACCTCACCCGCGCCGACGTCCACTCCGCGGTCGTCACCACGGCCCTCCTGGACCTTGTCCCGGGCGTCCGTGACCTGCCCGGCTTCGCCCCGGACGCGCCGCTGACCGGCGACGCCCACCACGCCGTGCGCACCGCCGCCCACGACAGCGTCACCCCCGCCCAGCGGGCCGAGGCGCAGGCCGTGGCGCTCGACCGCGCCGCCTCCCTCGGCATCGGCTCCGTCCACGAGTGCGCCGGGCCGCGGATCTCCGGCGCCGACGACCTCACCGGGCTGCTGGCCCTCGCGGCCGGCCGCCCCGGTCCGCGCGTGGTCGGCTACTGGGCGGAGGTCGTCGCGAACGCGAACGACGCCGAGCGCGTCCGTGAGCTCGGCGCGATCGGCGCGGCGGGTGACCTCTTCGTCGACGGCTCCCTCGGCTCGCACACCGCCTGCCTCCACGAGCCCTACGCCGACCTGGCCGAGTCGCCGGGCGGCTCGCACGCCGGTCGCGTCGGCACCGCCCATCTCGACGCCGCCGCCATCGCCGCCCATGTCACCGCGTGCACCGAGGCGGGCCTCCAGGCCGGTTTCCACGCCATCGGCGACGCGGCGCTCACGGCCGTCGTCGAGGGCCTGCGCGCCGCCGCGGACAAGCTGGGGCTCGCCCGCGTCCGCGCCGCCCGGCACCGCGTCGAGCACGCCGAGATGCTCACCCCCGAGCACATCGCCGCCTTCGCCGAACTCGCCCTCACCGCCTCGGTCCAGCCGGCCTTCGACGCCGCCTGGGGCGGCGACGACGCGCTGTACGCGCAGCGCCTGGGCGCCGAGCGGGCCCGCACCCTCAACCCGTACGCGGCCATGCTGCGCGCGGGCATCCCGCTCGCCCTCGGCTCCGACAGCCCGGTCACCCCGCTCGACCCGTGGGGGACCGTCCGCGCGGCGGCCTTCCACCGCACGCCCGAGCACCGGATCTCGGTCCGGGCCGCCTTCACCGCGCACACCCGCGGCGGCTGGCGGGCCATCGGCCGTGACGACGCGGGCGTCCTGGTGCCGGGCGCGCCCGCCGACTACGCGATCTGGGCGGCGGGCGACCTCGTCGTGCAGGTACCGGACGACCGGGTCGCGAGCTGGTCCACGGACCCGCGCTCCGGTACGCCCGGCCTGCCCGACCTCACGCCGGGCGCCCCGCTCCCGGTGTGCCTGCGCACCGTCGTCGGCGGACATACGGTGCACAGCGCGCAAGAGCGTCCGAACGAGTGACGTGACGTGCGTCGCGTACCGCCGAACGACGTGCCGTCGGCCTGTCGCCTTAGGTGATCACTCGCGGTACTGACCTGCTGATTTATGGCATATGCCCAGGTCGCGCCGGTGTTGACAGGGTGTGGTCGACGGCGGGTAGGTTCTGCGGAGTCCACCACAGGACGTCCGGCCGGTGAATCTCCACACAGTCGTCGAACGCCGCTGGGCCGTGGGGCGGTGCGCCGGAGAGGGCGCATCGCTCACTGGCAGCCAGGTTCAGCGCACGGGGGCGAGGGAGGTTCGGCCAGGCCGGCCAGGTGCGACCCGGGTGGGGCCCGGATGTTCAGTAGACAACGGCTCTCGGTCGACCCGCAGCCAGCGGGTCCCAGGTCGGCCCGAAGGACGCCGGGCCCCCATTCGTCGATACCGCGCGCGGCGCGATTCCCACCCAGGATCCGGGGGCCGCCCCCGGCGTTGTACGGTCGGCTCATCACCGCTCAGCTTCAGGAAGGCGCGACCGTGCCCCCGGGTCCCGAAACCACCGCCGACGCCACGGGCGACGAAGCCGCAGAACGGTCCGGTGAAGCCGACGCCGGGACGAGCGAGGCCGCCGACGCGCCGCGGCCCCCCGTCGATGCCGCGCCCCCGGCCCCACGCACCACCCGGCGCACCCGCCTCGCGCGGCTCGTGCGACGCGAGGCGGCCCGCAGCGGGCTCGCCGTGCTCGGCGGTCTGGCGCTCGCCCTGTCCTTCCCGCCGTACGACCTGTGGCCGCTGTCGGTCGTGGCCGTCGCCGCGCTCGGGCTGCTGACGCGCGGCCGTACCGCCCGGCAAGGGACCTGGACGGGCTTCGCCTTCGGGCTGCCGTTCTTCTTCGTGCTGCTGCGCTGGCTGCGGGTCGTCGGCTACGACGCCGTGGTCGGCCTGTCCGTCGTCGAGGCGCTGTTCCTCGCCCTGCTGGGCGCGGGGCTCGCCCTGCTCTCGCGGCTGCCCGCGTGGCCGCTGTGGGGCGCCTGCCTGTGGGTCACCGAGGAGCTGGCCCGCGACCGGCTGCCGTTCGGCGGCTTTCCGTGGGGGCGGCTGGCGTTCGCCAACACCGGCTCGCCGTTCACCCCGCTCGCCGCCCTCGGCGGCGCCCCCCTGGTCACCTTCGCCGTCGCCCTCGCCGGCGGCCTCCTCGCGTACGGCGCGGCCACCGCCCGGCGGCTGCGCGGCCCGCGGACCCCCGGGACGGTGCGCGCCGCGCTCCCCGGCGTCGAGGCCGTCGCGCTGGCCGTGGCCGTCACCCTCGCCGGATACGCCGTGCCCGTCCCCACGAAGGCCGACGACACCGTCGACGTCGCCCTGGTCCAGGGCAACGTCGAGAAGCCCGGTATGGACTTCCTGGGCCGCCCGATGATGGTCCTCGACAACCACGTCCGGGCCACCCTCCAGCTGGCCCGCGACATCAAGGCCGGCAAGGCGCGGAAGCCCGACCTGGTCATCTGGCCGGAGAACTCCTCCGACCTCGACCCCTTCCAGTACCCGCAGGCGTACGACCGCATCGACGAGGCCGTCAAGGCGGTCGGCGTCCCCGTGCTCGTCGGCGCGCTCGTCGACCACCCGGGCAAGAGCGGCTACGTCGACAACAGCGGCATCGTCTGGGACCCCAGGACGGGCCCCGGCGCCTCGTACACCAAGCAGCACCCCGTGCCGTTCGGCGAGTACGTGCCCTTCCGGGACCAGCTCAGCCAGGTCATCACCCGCCTCCAGCGCGTCCAGCGCGACTTCTACCCCGGCGACCACACCGGAGTGCTGAACATCGGCCCGGCCCGGCTCGGCGACGTCATCTGCTTCGAGGTCGCCTACGACGAGATCGTCCGCGACACGGTCGGGGCCGGCGCCCGCGCCCTCGTCGTGCAGACCAACAACGCCACCTACGGCCGCACCGGCCAGCCCGAGCAACAGCTGGCGATGTCCCGGCTGCGGGCCGTCGAGCACGGCCGGGCCGTGGTCACCGTGGCCACCAGCGGCATCAGCGCGGTGGTCGCGCCCGACGGCGAGGTGCTCGACCGGAGCGAGGAATTCACCCAGGACGTCATCGAGGCGCGCATCCCCCTGCGGGACGGCACCACCGTCGCCGACCGCGCCGGTGCGGCTCCCGAATGGGCGCTCGCTATGGTGGGCCTTCTGTCCTGTGCGGCCGCACTCCTGATCGGCCGTCGGGCGCGTACGGACGAGCGGAAAATGAGGGGCCAGCAGTGAACGACGGTGGTCAGCGGCGATACGGACCGCTCGGCACGACCTTGGTGATCATTCCGACCTACAACGAGGCGGAGAACATCAAGTCCATCGTCGCCCGGGTGCGGTCGGCGGTACCGGAGGCGCACGTTCTCGTCGCCGACGACAACAGCCCGGACGGCACCGGCAAGCTGGCCGACGAGCTCGCGGGCGAGGACGACCACGTCAAGGTGCTGCACCGCAAGGGCAAGGAAGGGCTCGGCGCCGCCTACCTCGCGGGCTTCCGCTGGGGCCTGGACAACGGCTACGGCGTCCTGGTGGAGATGGACGCCGACGGCTCGCACCAGCCCGAGGAGCTGCCCCGGCTGCTCACCGCCCTCAAGGGCTCCGACCTGGTCCTGGGCTCCCGCTGGGTGCCCGGGGGCCGGGTCGTGAACTGGCCGAAATCCCGCGAGATCCTCTCCCGCGGCGGCTCCACCTACTCCCGGCTGCTCCTCGACGTCCCGATCCGCGACGTCACCGGCGGCTTCCGCGCCTTCCGCCGGGAGACGCTGGAGGGCCTCGGCATGGAGGACGTCGCCTCGCAGGGCTACTGCTTCCAGGTCGACCTGGCCTGGCGCGCGGTCAAGGCGGGCTTCCACGTCGTGGAGGTGCCCATCACCTTCGTCGAGCGCGAGCTGGGCGACAGCAAGATGAGCCGCGACATCGTCGCCGAGGCCCTGTGGCGGGTCACGTCCTGGGGCGTCGGCTCGCGGGTCGGCAAGGCCCTCGGCCGGGGCTGACCCCGGGCTCCGGCGTCCGGCCGCGGCCCAGGCACACTTGAGGCATGACGTTCGGAGCACCTCAGCAGACCGTGGACGGCCGACCTCCCCGGCGCAGCCGCGCCCGCAGGCTCATCCCCCTGGGGGTGGCCGTCTGGGCCGTGCTGGAGATCTGGCTGCTGACGCTCGTCGCCGACGCGGCGGGCGGGCTGACCGTCCTGGCGCTGCTGGTCGGCGGGGTGGTGGTCGGCTCGTACGTGATCAAGCGGGCCGGGCGGCGTGCCTGGAAGCGGCTGGCGGGGTCGTTCCAGACCGGCGGGGCGGCGCCCGGGGCGACCGCGCCCGAGGGCGGCGGCAACGGCCTGACGATGCTCGGCGGCCTGCTGATCATCCTGCCGGGGCTGATCTCCGACGCGGCCGGGCTGCTGTGCCTCTTCCCGCCGACCCGCGCCGTGCTGCGCAAGGGGCTGGAGCGGCGGCTGGGCCGCCCGGCGGCGTCCAGCACCCTCGGGGACGCCTTCCAGCAGGCCCGGATGCGGATGCCCGACGGAAAGGTCGTCCAGGGCGAGGTCGTCCGGGACGACGAGCCGCCGACGCCGCGTCACGACGACCCCCAGCTGCCGCGCTGATCCCTCGGAAGCCCATCGCAACCCACGCGAACGCACGAAAAGGGCCCGGGCCACTGCTGAACGCAGTGGCCCGGGCCCTTGACGGTGCTCTCTCTATGCCGCCCTCAGGCGGACTTGCGGTTGTCCCGCGGATGCACGGCGATGTTCATGGCACCGGAGCGCAGGACGGCCAGCCTTTCGGCCAGCACCTCCTCGAGCTCCTCGCGGGTACGCCGCTCCATGAGCATGTCCCAGTGCGTACGCGCGGGCTTGCCCTTCTTCTCCTCAGGACCATCGCCGTCCACCAGGAGTGCAACGGCGCCGCACGCCTTGCACTCCCACTCCGGCGGAATCTCCGCCTCTACCGAGAACGGCATCTCAAATCGATGCCCGTTCGGGCATGCGTACTCCACCGCCTGGCGCGGGGCCAGATCGATGCCGCGGTCGGTCTCGTAGCTGGTAACCACAAGTCGCGTGCCGCGGAGAGCTCGCTCACTCATGAATCGTGCCTCCCGGGCTTGGTCGCCCACAGGACAGGTGTCGCTGTCGTCGTCATCCGGTCAACGTCCGGTCGGCGGTGAAGATTCCCGTTGTAGGGACATGCGTCGCCCGTCGTGCCGCCCCTTGTTGTACCCACCAGCGCCCGTTTTGTCACATCTGGCAACGGATGTCACCCTGTGTTTCTGTCGGTTTAGCGCGCAGTAACGGTCCATCCGGTGGGTCGAAGGCGTACACTACCGGCCCGCCTGTCCCCGACCTAAACCAGGTCCGGAACTTCGCGCGCCGCCACCGGCGGGGCCGTCGTCGTGGGGGCCGCTCCGGGGGTCGCCGCGAGGCCGGGAACCCGGTCCTCCGCCGCCGTCGGGAGCGCGAAGAAGCGCAGGAAGAACTGTGCCAGCGGGCCGATGGCCAGCGCGTAGAGCACCGTACCCGCCCCCGCCGAACCACCCAGCAGGAAGCCGGTCACCAGCACGGCCACCTCGATGCAGGTCCGTACGAGCCGCAGCGAGCGGCCCGTGCGCCGGTGCAGGCCGGTCATCAGGCCGTCGCGCGGCCCCGGGCCGAACCGCGCCGAGATGTAGAGCCCGGTCGCCACCGCGCACAGCGCGACCGCGAAGGCCAGCAGCGGTATCCGCAGCCACAGCGAGCCCGGCGCGGGGACCAGGCCCAGCGTCGCGTCCATCGCCAGGCCGATCACCAGCACATTGGAGACCGTGCCCAGCCCCGGCCGCTGCCGCAACGGTATCCACAGCAGCAGCACCGCCGCGCCGATGGCGATCGAGGCGGTGCCGATCGAGATTCCCGTGTGGCGCGCGACGCCCTGGTTGAGGACGTCCCACGGCGCCAGTCCCAGCCCGGCCCGCAATTGCAGTCCCCCGCTCACCCCGTACAGCGCGAGCCCGACGTACAGCTGAAGCAGACGTCGGGCGAGGCGCGACCCCCCTGATGCGGACAACGGATCCTCCTTGGTGCGGGAACAGCGAAATATGGGCGGCAGGCCAATGGTGCGAGTGGCCTGCCGCGTGACAGTCTGTGGACCGGGACGGATAATGATCCATAGCCAATCGCGGGAAGGTGGACCCAAAAGATGAGTCAGTGGACTTCTTCGGTGGGGGCGCAGAAGCTGGCGCAACTGCTCGGCTCGCAGCACGGGCGGAACGGCACGGGCGTCGTGACGCCCCTGGGCGGGCGCCGGGCGCCCGCCTACCGCTCCCTCGCCGACGGCATCCGGCTGCTCGTCCTGGAGGGCCGCGTCCCCGTCGCCGCCCGGCTGCCCGCCGAGCGCGAGCTCGCCACCGCCCTCTCCGTCAGCCGTACGACCGTGGCCGCCGCCTATGAGGCGCTGCGCGGCGAGGGGTTCCTGGAGTCCCGGCGCGGCGCCGGCAGCTGGACGTCCGTGCCCGCCGGGAACCCGCTGCCCACCCGTGGCCTCGACCCGCTGCCGCCGGAGGCCGCCGGTTCCGTCATCGACCTCGGCTGTGCCGCCCTGCCGGCCCCCGAGCCATGGCTGACCCGGGCCTTCCAGGGTGCCCTGGAGGAGCTGCCGCCCTACGCCCACACCCACGGCGACTTCCCCGCCGGCCTGCCCGCCCTGCGCCAGGCCATCGCCGACCGCTACACCGCCCGCGGCGTCCCGACCATGCCCGAACAGATCATGGTCACCACCGGGGCCATGGGCGCCGTCGCCGCCATCTGCCGCCTGATGGCCGGGCACGGCGAGCGGGTGGCCGTCGAGTCGCCCTCGTACGCCAATGTCCTTCAGCTCATGCGCGAGGCCGGGGCCCGGCTGGTGCCCGTGGCGATGGCCGACCGGCTCGCCGGCTGGGACCTCCCCGCCTGGCGCCAGGTGCTGCGGGACGCCGCGCCCCGCATGGCGTACGTCATCGCCGACTTCCACAACCCGACCGGATCCCTCGCCTCCGAGGAACAGCGCCGGGAGCTCGTCGAGGCGGTCCGGGCGGCGGGCACGGTGCTCATGGCCGACGAGACCATGTCCGACCTGTGCCTGGACCCGGACGTCGAAATGCCGCGCCCCGTCTGCGCCTTCGACCCGGCCGGCAGCACCGTCGTCACCGTCGGGTCGGCCGGCAAGTCGTTCTGGGCGGGCCTGCGCATCGGCTGGGTGCGGGCCGCGCCCGACATCATCCGCAGCCTCGTCGCCGCCCGCGCGTACGCCGACCTCGGCACGCCCGTGGTCGAACAGCTCGCCGTCACCTGGCTGCTGACCACCGAGGGCTGGGACGCGGCCGTGGACATTCGGCGCACCACCACGCGCGAGAACCGCGACGCGCTGGTCGACGCGGTCCGACGCCACCTGCCCGACTGGGAATTCACTGTTCCGCACGGCGGTCTGACCCTGTGGGTACGCACCGGCGGGCTCTCCGGGTCACGGATCGCGGAGGCGGGGGAGCGGCTGGGGGTGCGGGTGCCGTCCGGGCCGAGGTTCGGGGTGGACGGGGCCTTCGAGGGGTTCGTCCGGCTGCCGTTCACCGTCAACGGCGCCGTCGCCGAGCAGGCCGCGAGCCGGCTGGCCGAGGCCGCCCGCCTGGTGGCCAGCGGCGCGACCGCCGCCGTGGAGACGCCCCGGACCTACGTGGCCTGAACCCGCAGCGCGCCCCCGTCGCCGGCGAGACCCGAGGCGGCGTGGGCTCCGGCGGCCGCACCGTCCCGCGCGGCGGCCGGCGGGCTCTCCTCCGCCCCGTACGGCACCGGAACCGACGGCTCCGGCAGGAGTTCGAGCACCGCCCGCCGCTCGGACTCGGCCGTGTCCTCGTTGTGCGGGTCCGGCGTGGCCGGCACCTGCACACGGTGCACGGGCCCCGATCCCAGCCGCGCGTACCCCCGCCCGGGCGGCATGTCCGGGGGCGGTGTGGTGGGCGGTGGCGCGCCCAGGGCGGTCCGTACCTGCTCGGGCGTGACCCTGCCGAGGACCACCCGGGCGAGGGTGTGGGCGAGGACCGGTGCGGCGAGCAGCCCGGCGTTCTCCAGGTGTTCGGCGACGGCGATCGTGACGTTCGCTACCCGCCCGTGGCGCAGCGGCACCTCCAGCAACGCCTGGGGATCGCGCCGCCCCTCGTCCGCGGCGAGGTGACTCAGCACGGTGGGCCGGTCGATGACGACCCACAGGGGGCGGCGGGTGTCCTCCGGGGCCGGCCGCCCCAACTGGCGGGCGTGGGCGGCCGCCAGGATCCGCCGTTCCGTCTCGTGGGTGACCCACTCCAGCGTGGCGAGGGCGCCGGCGGGCGAGGACTCCACGGCCAGCACCCCTTCCCGCCCGAGCAGGCAGCCGTACTCGCCGGCGCCGCTGCCGTCGATGAGCAGCACGTCGCCGTGCGGGAGCGCCTGGAGCGCGATCGAGCGCAGCAGCGTCGTGGTGCCGCCGGCGGGCCGGCCGAGTGCCAGCAGGTGCGGCTCGGTGGAGCGCCGGCCCGTGCGCCACACGACGGGCGGCTCGTCACGGATCCGGTCGCCCTCGGTCACCGGCAGCGTCCGCTGGACGTCGGCGGCGTCGGTGAAGCCGAGGACTATCTCGCCGGGTGCGGTCACGAACCGCTGGGCGAGGATGTCGGTCGGCAGCGGGGGCAGCACGGTCATGGTGAGACGGTTGGCCTCCTCGTCCCACTCGAAGCGGTACTCCCGTCCCCGGCCGGTCTTCGCCTGGAGCAACTGCTCGATCCGCGCCCGCGATTCGGCCTCGCCGTCGGTGAAGTAGGCGGGATAGCGCAGCTGGAGGGAGGTGAGCCGCCCGGTGTGGTCGAAGGCGTGCTCGGCGAACGCCGGCTCCCAGCCGCCCCCGTGCGCGTACAGCGGATCGGGGTCCTCCGGCACCGAGAGGTACGGCACCAGCGCCTCGTACAGCGTCCGGAGGCGCTCCTCGCGGTCCTCCGGGCGGTCGGCTGCGGCGTCGGGCGCGCGCTCCCGCCCCGCCCAGGCCGCCGCCATCATCAGCGTGACGCTGCCGAGCATCGGTCCGTACGGCACGAGCGCCACGATGACCAGGCACGAGGCCACCAGCAGCAGCGTGGGCCCGCGCCGGTCGGAGGGCATGCGGACCCAGCGGCGCCACCCCGCGCCGGCCAGGGCGCGCAGCCCCCGCGCGATGACGATCAGCGGATGGAGCACATCGGCGGCGTGGTCGGCGGCGGAGCGCGCGAGCTCGCGCCCGCGCACGGGGGAGGTGCGGTCGGACAGGGTGCTGGGGAGTGCTCGCCGGCCCACGTCGGTCTCCTGGATTCGGTGCGGAGGGGGCCGGTCAGAACTTGAGGCCGCCCAGCAGGCCGGCGAGGCTCGCGCTGCCCGCCTTGATGCTCGGGGCGATGGCCGTCGTGGACAGATAGAAGCCGAACAGGGCGCAGACGATGCCGTGAGAGGGCTTGAGGCCGTCCTTGCGGAAGAAGAGGAAGGCGATGACGCCGAACAGTACGACGCCGGAGATGGACAGGATCATGACGTTCTCCTGGTGGTTCGGGCACGGTCACCACGCGTCTCTCAAGACTCACAGAAAGTATTAATAGGGCAAAGCGGAATCCGGGGGTCTCGGAATGCGGATCGCGTGATCGGTGGAGAGGGTCGTCGTGAGGACGGGAAGGGCGAACCGCTTGAACACGGCTCGAAACCCGCCCCCGGGAGACACCGCCATCGCGCCGCGCCCCGCCCCGGCCGCCGCCGGGGCCCATCCGGGATTCACCCGAACGGGCGCGTCCGCATCCCGCCGGACCGGGGGACTCGCACGAAAGGCACCCGTGATCTTCGCTTGCGGGGGCGTACGTAGGGTAGGGCAGCACTCACGTGACGAACGCAGCCAGGCGCTGAACCGGAGGACCGCAGCCCATGACCGAGCAGAGCCCCGAGCCCGAGCCCGCCCATGACCCCGAGATGCTCCAGCTGGCGGGCAAGGTCTTCGACCTGGCGCGGCACGGCGACACCGACACCCTCGCCGCCTACGTGGACGCCGGAGTCCCGGTGAACCTCACCAACGACCGGGGCGACACCCTCATCATGCTGGCCGCCTACCACGGCCACCTCGACGCCGTCCTGTCCCTGCTCCAGCGCGAGGCCGACCCGAACCGCCCCAACGACCGCGGCCAGACGCCGCTGGCCGGCGCCGTCTTCAAGGGCGAGGACGAGATCGTCCGCGCCCTGCTGGCCCACGGCGCCGACCCGAACGCGGGGACGCCCTCCGCGGTCGAGGCGGCCGGCGTGTTCGGGCGCCAGGACCTGCTGGAGCTCTTCCGGGGCGAGTAGGGAGAAGCCGTCGCCTCCGCCCGGCGGACGTCAACCGGTGGTGCCGGGGCTCCGCCCCGGACCCCGGTCATCGAACGCCGGGCGGCGGGGCAGGGGCAAGCTCCCTCCGGGGCCTCAGCCGGCCTCGCCGACCGCCAGCACCGTCTCCACCGTGTCCGCCTCCTCCGCCCGCTTGTCCTCCCGGTACCGCAGCACGCGCGCGAACCGCAACGTCACCCCCGCCGGATACCGCGTCGACCGCTGGAGCCCGTCGTACGCGATCTCCACCACCAGCTCCGGCCGCACCGTCACCACAAAACCGTCGTCACTGACCGCCAGCTCCCTCAGCCGCTCCGTCTGCCAGGCCAGCATCACGTCCGTCAGCCCCTTGAACGTCTTGCCGAGCATCGCGAACGAGCCGTCCGGGCGCCGTGCCCCCAGGTGGAGGTTGGACAGCTTGCCGGTGCGGCGGCCGTGGCCCCACTCCGCGGCCAGGACCACCAGGTCCAGCGTGTGCACCGGTTTGACCTTCAGCCAGGACGCCCCGCGCCGGCCCGCGCTGTACGGCGCGCCGAGCGCCTTGACCACCACGCCCTCGTGGCCGCGCAGCAGCACCGCCGCCGCGAACTCCCGCGCCGCCGCGCGGGCGCCCTCGTCCGCCGGGTCCGCCACCACCAGCCGGCGTACGCGCAGCGGCTCGGGCACCACGCGCGCCAGCTCCGCGTGGCGCTCGGTCACCGACAGGGCCAGCAGGTCACGGCCGTCCACGGTCAGCAGGTCGAAGAAGACCGGCGACAGCGGCACCGTCACCGCCGCGTCCGCCACGTCCAGCCGGGAGCCGACGCGGCCCGCGATGTCCTGGAACGGGCGCGGGCGGCCCTCCTCGTCCAGGGCGATGACCTCGCCGTCCAGCACTGCCCGGGTCACCGGGAGTTCCCGCGCCACCCGGGACAGCTCCGGCAGCCGCTCGGTGATCTCCTCCAGGGTGCGGGTCCAGATCCGTACCTCCTCGCCGTCGCGGTGCACCTGGACCCGGATCCCGTCGAGCTTCTCCTCCACCGCGCACGGGCCGAGACGGTCCAGCGCCTCGTCGACGTCCTTGGCGGTGTGCGCCAGCATCGGCTGCACCGGGCGCCCCACCTCCAGCCGGAAGTCCGCCAGCGCCGCCGGCCCCCGTTCCAGCAGCTCCCGGGCGACCGCGGCCGACGAGCCGCCCAGCATCACCGCCCGCCGCACGTCGGCCGGGTCCGCGCCCGCCGCGGCCGCGAGCCCCTCGACGGCCAGCGCGTCGAGCGCGCCCTGCCGCAGCTCACCGCCGAGCAGCCCCCGCAGGAACCGCTGCTCCCGCTCCGTGGCCGCGCCCATCAGGGCGTGCACCAGCCGCTTGCGCTCGGTCTGCGCGCCCTTGCCCGCCACGGCCGCGATCGCGTCGATCGTCCGGTCCACGTCGCGGACCGTCAGCGTGGGTGCGTCGGCCGGGGCGGGGGCGTCGCGCAGGGCGCTCCAGCCGATCCCGACCCGGCCCTGCGGCAGCCGGCCCGCCAGATAGGTGATGGCGATCGGAGCCTCGTCGGGACCGGCCGCCCGGAAGAGACCGGCCAGCAGGCCGGTCTTCTCCGACCGCGCGCTCGTCGCGGCGACCTCGTGGGACACACGGGCGATCTCGGCCAGCAGCATGCCCCTCATGGTGCAACGGCCACGCGCCCCGCGCACCACACCCGCATCAGACGCGGTGTGCGTCCCAGAAGGCGCAGTGGTTCTCCGTGACCGCGTCGACCGGCTTGACGCCGTCCTCGCCCGGCGCGAGGGACAGCGCCGGACCCGAGGCGCCGAAGCGGGGCCAGGAGGGCGCGCCGGAGGAGTTCGGGTCGCCCGTGCGCGCGAACCGCGTCCAGTAATCGACCATGGTCGCCGACAGGGCGCCCTGTGCGGCCGAGAGAGGCGGATCCGTCGCCATCGTGAACAGGTACGGCAGCTCGAAGCCGTGCGCCGCGCCGTACGGGAAGTCCTTCACCACCGGCAGCCCGGGCATGACGGGCGGCGCGCCCCGGTCGTCGAACCGATAGCCGTACGTGGGGACGCGCGCGGCCAGCAACCGGTCGGCCCGCAGCGCGCCGCAGGTGAACGAGGCGTCGCTCAGCGCGTCGGCCCACGCCAGGGCGGGCGTCGGGTACTTCGCCGCCGGGTACAGCGCCTCGACGGCACCGGCCGCGTCACCGAAGGAGCGGACCAGCCGGGCCCGGTAGTCGCGGTCGTCACGGATGGGGAATTCCTTGAGAGTGAACGCGACGAAGAGCCGCATCTCGTCGCGCGTGGTGCCCTGGAGGACCGGTACGCGGTGGAAGCGGCCGTGCTCCAGGGCCCGGTCGGGCCGGTCGGGCAGCAAGGCGTTGCCGTAGGCGACGCCGGAGAAGGACTGCATCAGCTGCGCCGTCGCCAGCCGTTCGGTGCCCAGGCCGCGCAGACAGCTCAGCACCGCGCCCGGGCGGTCGCAGCCCAGCCCGCGCGCCGCCGCCGTGCCGGCGGCCTCGACCTGCTCGCGGGGCACGAACGGCTTGTACGCGGGCAGGTCGGGGGTCATGCTGCCGGGCGGCATGGTCGTCATGCACGAGCCGCTCTGCAGCGCGGCCCGGTGGAAGAGGCCGGCCGCCGCCGGCGAGGTGAGGTGCGCGCAGGTGCTCAACGCCCCCGCCGACTCCCCGAACAGCGTCACCCGGCCCGGATCGCCGCCGAAGCGGCCCGCGTTGGCGCGCACCCAGCGCAGCGCCGCCTGCTGGTCGGCGAGTCCGAAGTCGGGCGCGCCGAGCTCGGGGTGACCGAAGAAACCGAAGATGCCCAGCCGGTAGTTGACGGTGACGACCACGGTGTCGCCCTGGACCGCCAGCGGTTCGGGGCGGTAGTCGGAGCCCGTGCCCACGGTGAATCCGCCGCCGTGCACCCACACCATGACCGGCCGTCCCCCGCGCGGCGCGGGGCGCGTGGGCGTGGTGATGTTCAGATACAGGCAGTCCTCCGAACCGGTGGCCTTGCCGTCACCGCCGAACTGCGGCACCTGCGCGCAGGGCGCGCTGGGCTCCCCGGCGTCCCGTACGCCCTGCCAGGGCGCGGCGGGCGCGGGGGGCCGCCAGCGCAGCGGGCCCGTGGGCGGCGCGGCGTAGGGGATGCCGTCGAAGGTGGCGTACGCGCCGTGCGCCCGGCCGCGCACCGGCCCGTGGTCGGTGTCGACGACGGGTCTGCCGGAGCCGTCGGCGGTGGCCGGTGGCGCTGCACCGACGGCGGTGACGAGGGTGAACAGCGTGAGGAGCAGCGCGCACAGCGCACCGCCCCGGCGTGGTGACGGTCGAACCTCCGGCATGGGATGACGTCCCCTTCGGTGGGAGTGGCCAAGTCGGCCCGGGCGCCGGGAACCTACCCACGACACACGCCGCTCACTTGCCTCCGGTACACCCCCTACTGTGCCCCGGCGTGTCTCACCACGCCACCGGCATCGAGCGCGGCCCGCGGACCAGCATCTCGGTCTTCCAGACGATGTCCCCGGCCAGATGGACGCCCGGCAGCTTCAGGGCGAGCGCCCGCAGCGCCTCCTGGAGCTCCACGCGCGCGAGTTGCGCGCCCAGGCAGTGGTGGACGCCGTGGCCGAAGCCCAGGTGCTGGTTGCCCTGCCGTGCGAAGTCGAGGGTGCCGGGGTCGGGGAAGCGCAGCGCGTCGCGGTTGGCGGCGCCGACGGCCACCAGGACCGGCTCACCCGCCCGTACCAGTGTGCCGCCCACCTCGATGTCCTCCGTGGCGTAGCGGGGGAAGGAGGCGCCCGCGCCGAACGGCACGAAACGCAGCAGCTCCTCGACGGCACCGGGGATCAGGCCGGGGTCGGCGCGCAGTTGCTCCAGCCGGCCCGGGTGGTCCAGCAGGGTGCACAGGAAGTTGGGGATCTGGGTGGCGGTGGTCTCGTGGCCGGCGATGAGGATGCCCACGCACAGATCGACCAGTTCGAGCTCGGAGAGCCGGTCGTCCACGTCGCGCGCCTCGATCAGCGCGGTCATCAGGTCCGCCGCGGGACGCGCCCGGTGCGCCGCGACCAGCTCCGCCATGTAGGCGCGCAACTCCTCCGTGTCGGCGTCGATTTCCTCCGTGGTCAGCGGGCTGGTCGACAGTGCCGCGTCGCTCCAGACGCGGAAGCGCGGCTGGTCCTCGACCGGTACGCCGAGCAGCCGGCAGATCACGGCCACGGGAATGGGCAGCGCGAAGTCCTCGACGAGGTCGGCGGGCGGCCCCGCCGCCACCAGCTCGTCCAGCAACCCCTCGGCCAGGGCGCGGATGTCCGGCCGCAGCCGCTCGACCCGGTGGACGGTGAACGCCTTTGTCGCCAGCGTGCGCAGCCGGCTGTGGTCGGGCGGGTCCATGGACAGCAGGCCGCCCTCGCGCCGGCCGGGGGACTGGCGGGGCACGTCGTGGTCCGCCTCGGCGGCGCGGCTGAACCGCCGGTCGCCGAGGACCAGCCGCGCGTCGGCGTACCGCGTGACGAGCCAGGCGGGCTCGCCGTACTCCATGCGGACCCGCAGCAGCCCCTCGGCGCCGCGCGCTCGCTCGTACAGCTCGGACAGGGCCAGCCCGGTGGCCTCGTTGAACGGATAGAACGGATAGGCGGCGGGCTCGATGTCCGCGGTGGTCATCCGTGTCACCTCTCTCGCGTCCCCCGTACCGATGTCGTCTGCACCCAAACGGTAGGCCCCCTCCGCCTCGGCGGCCACGCTCTTTCCCGAACAGGAAGGACCACTTCTACGCGGGCGCTCGCGCCTCCCGGGCCCGTCCCGCGCTGTCGCTGATCCGCACGAGCAGGGCCACCAGCAGCCAGTTGGCGACCAGGGACGAGCCGCCCTTGGCGAGGAACGGCAGGGCCTTGCCGGTCAGCGGGATGAGGCCCATGACCCCGCCGCCCACCACGAACACCTGGAGGGCCAGCGCCGCGGCCAGCCCCGACGCCAACAGCTTGCCGAACGGGTCGGGCGAGTCCAGCGCCGCGCTCATGCCGCGCTGGACCAGTAGCGCGTAGAGCATCAGCACCACCATTGTCCCGGCCATCCCCATCTCCTCGCCGACCGTGGTGAGGATGAAGTCGCTGCGGCCGGCGAAGCCGATCAGCTCCGGGTGGCCCTGACCCAGTCCGGTGCCCGTGACGCCGCCGCTGCCGAAGCCGAACAGGGCGTGCGCGAGCTGCTCGGAACCGGTGCCGGGCGGCTGCCGGTCCTTGGGCAGATAGACCGCGAACGGGTGCAGCCAGACGGCGATCCTGCCCTGGACGTGCGGCTCGGCCGAACCCACGGCGGTGGCTCCCGCGGCCGCCAGGAGCACGCCGACGGCCACCCAGCCGGTGCGCTCGGTGGCCGTGTACAGCATCACCACGAACAGCGCGAAAAAGATCAGAGAGGTGCCGAGGTCCCGCTCGAAGACCAGGACCAGCAGGCTGAGGCCCCACACCCCCAGCAGCGGCAGGAGCTGACGGCCCGGTGGCTGCCGTACGCCGAGCGCGCCGCGCCCGGACAGCGCCAGCGCGTCCCGGTGGGTGACCAGATGGCCCGCGAAGAACACCGTCATCATGATCTTGACGAACTCGCCGGGCTGGAGGGACAGCGGCCCCACGAAGATCCACCGCTTGGCGCCATAGGTGTCACCGGGGAAGAACGCGGGCGCCATCAGCAGCACCAGCGCCCCGGCCATCACCACGTGGATGTGGCGCCGCAGCCGCCGGTGGTCGCGCAGTACGAGGAGCACCCCGACGCACACCGCCACCCCGAGCACCGTCCACAGCGACTGCTCGGAGGCGGTGGGCTCGGACCCCTCGTAACGCGCGCTGTAGGCGAAGTCCAGCCGGTACAGCAGTATCAGCCCGAGTCCGGACAGCAGGAGGGCCAGCGGCAGGATCAGCGGATCGGCGCGGGGGGCGAGGCGCCGGATCGCGAGATGCGGGACCAGCGCCAGGCACACCACGGTCCCCGCGAACCCGATGAAGCCGTCGGGGAATTCGCCGTTGACGGACAGCCCGGTGTACGCGTAGCCGAAACAGCTGATCAGGACGGCCAGGGTGAGCAGCAGCGCCTCCTGCCCCCGCCGCCGGGACGCCAGGGAGCGCTCCGCCGTCGCCGCGCTCCGGTCACTGTCCTCGCGTCGCACGGATTCCACGGTCACACTGAGCACTCTTCGACCGCGTCACCTGAACGAAACCCGAGGTATCCGAACGAACCTTCAGGAATGGGGTGCGGCGGCGGTAAACGGGAAGCGTGCCACGAGCCGGGCGCCCCCGCGCGCGCGGCCGGGACCGTCGATGTGCCGCCGTGCGCGGCGGGTCGTTCGCACGCGACGCTCGCACACACGGTGGAATGACCGTAACCGCCCGACATCGCCCCGAGTTGACCCGGGAAGAGCAGGACGACAGCGGACAACCGCCACAGGACGGAGCAGTGGTACACCCATGAGCAAACGCCAGAAGGGTCGTCGGCACCGCCGGGTCGACCGCACCCCGCGGCCGGTCGGCCCCGCCCGGCAGGCCGCCCCGCAGGCCCGCCCGCAGCCCGTGGCACGGACCGCCGCCGACGGACCCGGCCCCACCCCGGCCGATCCCGGCCTCGGCCGCCACGCCACCCGCACCTGGGAGGGCCTGCGCGCGTACGGCGAGGCGGGGGCGTCCCTCGACGAGCTGGCCGAGGCGGTGGGCTATCAGGCGCGCACCGTCCTCAAGCACGTCAACGGGCTCGCCGGGCAC
Organism: Streptomyces sp. NPDC023527; assembly: GCF_055560115.1. Classification (NCBI taxonomy): domain Bacteria; kingdom Bacillati; phylum Actinomycetota; class Actinomycetes; order Kitasatosporales; family Streptomycetaceae; genus Streptomyces; species Streptomyces sp. NPDC023527. The sequence goes on along the minus strand of NZ_JBVHJJ010000017.1, from coordinate 50,874 downwards.
GGCCTGGCGGAGCTGCGCGACGACCGCTGGTACGCCCGGGACGCGGCGCGGGCCCTCGCCGGCTAGCCCGCCTCACTCGATCCGCGTCGCCCCGCCGCTCTCCCGCCGCCGGCGCGCGAGAGCGGCGAGCACCTCCTCGTGCCGGGCGAGCGCCTCGGCCGCGCGCTCCAGGGACCGCGCGGCCGCCTCGGCGCGGTCCGCGTGGACGGCGATCCGCCGCCGCCAGACCGTGCCCTCCACGCCGGGAAGATCGACCGCGGCCGCGCTCGCGCGCAGCCTCCCGGCCTGCTCGCGCAACACCTCCGCCTGCGCGCGGACCGGCCGCGACCAGGGCGCGTGCTCCGTCTCGTACGTCCCCATCAGCCGATCCCTCCCGGTCGCAGCATCCGCCAGGGCGCGAACGCGTTGCGCACCCCTTCCAGCGAGGAGGCCAGCTCCGGGTGGTGACGCAGCAGCACGTCGACCATGCCGGTGCGGTCGATCCACTCCAGGCCCTCCGGGGTGTAGACCTCGGGCCGGTAGTCGGAGGTGAAGAAGCGGTCGCTCTTCAGGCGCCGCGACGCCATCAGCACGAAGATCCGGAACGCCGTGTCGCTGAACGCGAACCCCCGCGGCCTGCGCTCGGCGTACATCCCGACCATGGTGTCGACGCGGTCCAGCCGGCCGTCGTACACCTCGCGCAGCTCGGCCGCCAGCGACACGTCACCGCCGGTCAGCTCCTCGAACCCGGTCACCGGCGGGCGGTGCAGCGCGGACCGGAAGGCGGTGTAGCGCGGGACGCCGCGCTCGCGGTCGCGCAGGATGTCCACCGTGCCGACGTCGACGTGTTCCCCGGAGATCCGGGCGAGATCGCGCAGCGAGTCGGGGTGGTTGTGCAGCGTGATGTCACCGGGGTTCATGGTGCCGAAGGAGTAGAGCAGGTCCGACCAGCCCCAGCGGTCCACCGCCTTCCGGGTGGCCAGCGCCTGGAGCGGCTCGAAGTCCGTACGGTCGATGAGCGCCCCCGAGCGGTGCGAGCGGATCTCGTACTCGTCCCGCACCAGCGGGTGCAGCCGATAGCAGCTGACGAACTCCTCGGTCATGGAGAACGGCGCCGAATGGTGGTCGGCGGGCGAGCCGGGGATGCCGAAGAGCGCCTCCCCCTTGCCGAACCGCCTGACCTTGGTCCGCAGCCGGGCCGGCAGCACCCCGTACCAGTTGATGTGCATGGCCGCCCGCGTCACCGGATGGGAGATCACCGCCGGTGTCCACTCCACCGTATGGATCTTGGCCATGACGGCGGCGTTCACCAGCCGGGCGGTGTGGAAGAGACGCTCGTCGTCCCAGGTGGGGTGCGCCGCGGCGACGCGGTCGCAGATCGCGTTGTGCTCCTTGGCGAAGAGCGTGTGCAGCAGCGACAGACCGACCCAGTAGTTGTCGTTGAACCCCGTCAGGTCGATGCCGGACAGCCCCGGGTGGGTCTCGTCGGGCAGCCGGCCGCCCTGGACGGCCAGCTTGCCGCCCTCGCCCGTCCGCAGCGCCCGGCACCGCGCCTCGCTCGACCCGTAGATCTGCGAGCCGTCCCACCAGTGGGTCACGGTGTTCTCGTACGTCGGCGGGCGGGTGGCGTCGGCGTGGGGGACCGGGTCGGGGCGGGAGCGGCGCACCAGCATCGGGCATCGCGCCCAGTCGTCGTCCGGCGCGAGCGGTACGTCCAGCGGCTCGTCGACCTTGTTGTCGCCGTGGCTGAACCAGCCGTGGTTCTGGAACTGGATCCAGGCCGCGGCCAGCATGTTCAGCGTCGGCGCGGGCCGGAACCCGGAGCGCCGGGCCAGCAGCTGCCGGCTGACCTCGCGCGGACTGGGCGAGAACAGCCCCGTGTCCTCGGCGTCCGGGAAGGTCTCCGGCAGCGGGCAGTTGCGGTCGAAGCGGGTGCCCGCCCGGCCCATGTCGGCGTCGTCCGGGTCGTAACCGGAACCGTCGTAGCTGCGGTAGGGCAGCGGATTCCGGCTCGGCCGGCGCGGGCGCTCACCGCCGGCGCCGTAGGTGTCGTACAGATTGTGCGCGCGCAGCAGCTCCCGCTGTCTCTTGAGCTCCAGGAGCGCGAGCGGGAACGGCAGGGAGTGCCACTCGCGGCGGGGGCGCGGTACGGGCGTCATCGATAGCTCTCCATCAGGGATGTGCGGACGGCGGGGTGCCGGTCGGCGGGGCGGGCGTCAGCGGTCGTGGAGCCGGTGCACGACGGTCTCCTCGACCAGGCCCCGGTACGGCGCGAGCAGGTCGTCCACCCGGTCGCGCGCCTCGGGAACGACCTTGTCGAGGCCCTGCGCGTACACCTCGACGCTGTGGCACTGCGGGAAGTCGTGCGTGGGGTCCACCCAGGTGACCTCCAGCCAGCCGGCGGGCACGGGGAAGACCGACACCGGGCTGCGGCCCTCCAGATTGGGCACCACGTCGTGCTCGTTGACGAGGCTGACGACCCGGGTGCGGGGGTCCAGGGGGCGCTTGTGGTCGATCGGCGAGCCGACCGCGACGACGTGCGTCAGCCGCCACCGCTCATTGACCTCGGGGAGCTCGGTCAGGTTCATCGCCGCGATACCGCCCTGGCTGTGGCCGACCAGCGCGATCTCCGCGCCGTCCGGGACGGCCTGGGCGATCGCCTTGCGGGCCGCCCGGGTGTACGGGGAGTCGTTGCGCCCCACCGCGGTGACCGCGCCGACCAGGTCCTGCGGGCTGGGGTTGCGCGGCAGGCCGAAGGCCATGCCGGGCAGCAGCACCAGGTGCCGGGTGCGGCCGTCCGGCCCCTTGACCCGCTGGATGATCATCCGGCCGTCGCAGCCGAGCGCCGCGATGTTGCGCAGGTGCCCGCTGATGCCACCGCTGTCGTCGAGCCCGGCGAGGAACTCCGGGTCCTGCGGCTCGGCCACCGCCCGGCCCGGCCCGCGGTCCCAGCGGGCCCACGCGCCGATGGTGGTGCCCAGCAGCGGGTCGCCGTCCGCGCGGGTGCCCTTGACGATGCACCAGGCCGCCGCGTCGTTGAACGGATTCTCGTCCACCAGGGCGTTCCACGCCATCACCTCGGACAGGCACGGCGCGAGCGCGGCCAGCGCCCGCTGGGCGCCCCGCGCGCGTACGTTCTCCCCCAGGATGCGCAGCGCGAGGGTCTGGTGGTCGGCCTCGATGGCGGTCAGCATCCGCCGGACCGGGCCCTCCTCGGCGAACTCCGGGTGCCGCACCGCGCACAGCCGGATGCGGAGCTTGAGCGCGGAGACCGCCACGTCGACCGCCAGGCTCGGACGGCTGGTGAACACCCCGCCCACCCAGGCCGCACGGCCCACGCGCCCGCCGTCCGGCGCGTACCCGAGCCCCGCCGGCTCGACGAGCGTACGGGCCACGGCGTACGCGGCCCGGGCCCCGAGCCGCGGCGAACGGCCGATCGAGGCGAGCAGCGCGGGATCGGTGGCGACGGCCGTGACCGCACGGCCCGCGTCCCGGATGAGCCCTGCCGTCTCACTCAAGGAGCGGGCGACGGCGGCGAGGGGGGTGGCGTGCAGGGGGATGGTGTCGGGGAGCTCCGAGGCGATCGGGGCCTCAGGGGTGTCCGGAAGGTCACCGGGCAGCGGCGGCAGGGGCGCGCTCACGGGTGTGTCCAGCGGCTCCCGGGATGCGGGAACTGCCGGCGCGTCCGTGCTCGCCGCGGCGTCCCCGCTCTCCGGCCCGGCCGGAAGTCCCGGCCCCCCGGCCCCCGGGCTCTCGGCCCCGGGGGCGCTGTCGGTCGTCGTCATGTGTCCTCCACCGGCCGCGCCGGGCGGACGCCGATCCGCAGCCGTGTCGTGTCGAAGATGTGGGGCAGGGGCCGGTCGGGGCTCAGGCGGATGCCGGTGACGACCGGTTCGCCGCCGCGCAGCAGCTCCGCGACGAAGCCGGTGGCCAGTTGCAGGCCCAGCTCCATGCCACTGCACCGGGCCTCGCCCCGGCTGAACGGGCTGATGGCCCAGTCGGCCTCCGCGGTGCCGTCCAGCCAGTTCTCGGGGGTGAACCGGTGCGCGTAGTCGATCCGTTCGCCGTCGCGGGCGTGGAAGGCGGCGGGCACCAGGACATTGACGCCGCCCGGCGCCACCGCGCCCCGCCAGCGCGTCTCGGCGGTCGTGCGCCGCAGCAGACTGCCGACCGGCGGCCACAGCCGCGTCGCGTCCTGGACGCAGGCGCGGACGTACGGCATCTCGCGGAAACCGGCGGCCGTGCGCGGGCCGTGCGCGCCGTCGGCCGCCGCGACCTCCGCGGCGGCCCGCTCGCGGTGCCGGGGGTGCGTGGCGAGCAGCGCGAGCGTCTGGACGGCGGCGGCGTGCACCACGGCCAGGGCCATGAACCAGTGGGTGACCTGGGCGTCGGGAAACGTCTCGGGGCCCTTGGGCGCGGCGGCGAACAGCCCGGCCAGGCTGCGCGGGTCGGCCTCGGCCAGATAGCGCGACTGGCGCTGCATCATGCGCCGCCGGGCCCGCCGCATGGCGGCGGCGCGCCAGCGGCGGGCCCCCATCCAGTTGGCCTCCGCGAGCAGCTCGCCCAGCAGCCGGGAGAACTCCACGTCGTCCGCGGCCGCCTCGCCCAGGAAGCAGCGCCGCCCCGCGCGCTCGAAGCGCTCCCGGATCGCCTCCGGGGCCAGCCCGTCCACCGCCGCCGGACCCAGCAGGGCCGCGGCCTCCTCGCCGACGACCCGCAGGAAGTGGTCCGCGAGCCGGTGCACGGGGCAGCCGGCGTCCAGCACGGCGTCGTTGAACGCCCGGCGGACCGTGCGCTGCCGGCCGTGCGAGGCGATCAGCGCCTCGGGCTGGACCCCCGCGAAGCCGGTCACCTTCTCCCAGGTGTCGACGGCGTACACCTCCACCGGCCCGGCCAGCACCTGCTTGGCGTCCTCGGCGTCCAGGACGAGCAGGGTGGGCCCGGCGGTGCCGCGCACCAGGACCGGGCCCCGGCCGTACCGGCGGCGCATCCGGCGCATCGTCTCCAGGCTGCGCCGGCTGGGGTCGAACCGGGCGACGAGCGCGGCGATCCGGGGCCGCGTCCGGAAGACGCCCTTGATGTAGGTGGGGAGGAAGTGGACGAGCGCCAGCCGGAGGTTCTCGCTCGCGGACGCGGTGGGCAGCGTGGTCGCGCGGTCCGTGCCCGCGCCGGGGACGTCGTACAGGTGGCTCACGCGAGGACCTTCCCGGGGTTGAGGAGCCCCTCGGGGTCCAGCAGACGCTTGAGGTCCCGCTGCAACCGGAGGTTGCGCGGCGGGAGTTCGCGGACCAGCCAGTCACGCTTGAGGGTGCCGACGCCGTGCTCGCCGGTGATGGTGCCGCCCAGCTCCAGGCCGGCGGCCATGATGGCGTCGTAGGCGTCCTTCGCCCGTCGCACGGCGTCGGGGTCGGAGCGGTCGAAGACGACCGTCGGGTGGAGGTTGCCGTCACCGGCGTGGCCGACGGTGGAGATGTAGAGCCCGTACTCCTGGGCGATCAGCTCGATCCGGTCGATGAGCGCGGCCAGTTGGGCGCGCGGCACCGCGACGTCCTCGATGAACGCCGTCACGTCGCCGGGCAGCGACGTGGCGTGCGCGCTGAGCGCCGGCAGCACCATCCGCCGGGCGTCGAGGACCTGTCGGCTCTCCTCCTGGTCGGCGGCCGCCGTGACGGAGAGCGCCTCGGCGTCCCGGCAGAGGTCCGCCATCGCCCGCACCGCCTCGGCGGCGTCGGGCGCGTCGCTCGCCACGATCAGCGTCGCCGCCGCCTCACCGGCCAGCAGCGGATGGCCGAGTGCCGCGACCGCCCCGGTGGTCGTGCGGTCCAGCAGCTCCAGCGCGGAGGGGATGTGGCCGGCCCGGATGATCGCCGCCACGGCCCCGCCCGCGTCCGCCGCGGAGGCGAACCGCGCCAGCAGGGCGAGGGCCGGCGGCCGCGGCGGCCGCAGCGCCAGCGTGGCCTCGACGATGACGCCCAGCGTGCCCTCGGATCCGACGAACAGCCGCGTGAGGTCGTAACCCGCGACGCCCTTGACCGTGCGCCGCCCCACGCGCAGCACCTCGCCGTCCGCCAGGACGACCGTCAGCCCGAGGACGTAGTCGGCGGTGACGCCGTACTTCACACAGCACAGCCCGCCCGCGCCGGTGGCGATGTTCCCGCCGATCGTGCAGAGCTCCCAGGAGGCCGGGTCCGGCGGATAGCACAGGCCGTGCTCGGCGACGGCCGCCGCGAGGTCGGCGGTGACGACGCCGGGCTCGCAGCGCACCAGGCGGTTCGCCGTGTCGATCTCCAGGACGCGGTTCATGCGGACCATGGACAGCAGCAGACAGCCGTCCACCGCGTTGGCGGCGCCGGCCAGGCCCGTACGAGCCCCCTGTGGCACGACGGGAATGCCGTACGCCCGAGCCGCGCGCAGCACCTCCTGGACCTGGTCGACGGTCTCGGGGCACACCACGGCGGCGGGTCTGCCCGCCTCGCTGAAGGGCGCGGAATCGCGGCTGTGCAGGTCGAGTTCGTCGTCCCCGGTCAGCACGGCCGCGTCGGGCAGTACCTCCCGCAGGGCCGCGAGCAGCGGATTCTCGACGGATACGGTCATGGGCAGCTCCAGAGCACCAGGAGACGGACGGGGGCCGGGGCGGGTGAGAAGGGCGGGGGCCAGGGCTCAGAGGGTCGGCGGTACGGTCGTGACCGGCGCCTCGATCAGGACCGGGCCGTCGGTGCGGGCGGTGGCCGCGGCGACCAGCTCCGCGAGGTGGGCCGGGCCGGTGGCCCGGTGGGCGGTCACGCCGTAACCCCGGGCGAGCGCGCACAGGTCGAGCCCGGGGAGATCCAGGCCGGGCACGCCCGGGGTGTTCTCGAACCGGCCGAACCACTTGAGGATCGCGTACTCCTGGTTGGCGGGGATCACGAACGTCACGGGGGCGCGGCAGGCGGCGGCGGTCCACAGCGCGGTGATCGCGTACTGCGCGGAGCCGTCGCCCACGACGGCCACCACCGGCCGCTCCGGGCGGCCCAGTTGCGCGCCCACGGCGGCCGCGAGTCCGAAGCCCAGGCCGCCGCCGGTCGTGGTGAGGAAGGAGCCCGGCCGGCCGACGCGGACCAGGTCGCGGAAGATCTGGAGGTTGGACGGGGATTCGTTCACCCACAGGGTCGACGGGGGCGCGGCGCTCGCGACGGCGGCGAGCGCCGTGCGGGCGGACATGGGGCCGGCGGCGGGCTCCTCGGCGTCGGCCGTCCGGGCCGCCGCCTCGCCGCCGTTCGGGCCGTCCCTCTTCTCGACGAGCTCGGTCAGCCGCTCCAGCGTGGGCCGAAGGCCCGCCACGAGCGCGTCACCGACCGGGGCGCGTGCCGCCTCGCCGGGGTCGCTGGTGAGCAGGACGAGCTCGGCGCCCTCGGGGAGCACCGGCCCGGCCACGTAGGGGTAGTAGCGGAAGACGGGCGCCCCGACGACCAGCACGAGGTCATGGCCCTCCAAGGTCTTCGCCAGGGGCGCCAGCGCGGCCGGCAGCACGCCCCGGTAGAGCGGGTGGTCCTCCGGGAAGCCGGGGCGGCCCTCGACGGGCGAGGCCCACACCGGCAGTCCCCGGCGCTCCGCGAGCGCCACGGCCGCCTCCCAGGCGCCCTCGGCGTCGACCGAACCGCCCGTCACCAGAACGGGGTCGACGGCCTCCTCCAGGCGCCGTGCGAGCGCCTCGACGGCGGGACCGGCCGCCGCGCAGTCGTCGCCGACGCGGCGCCGCGCCACGTTCCGGGCGGCGGCGGCCTCGGCCTCGTCGAGCTCCACGTCGAAGTCGTCCATGGGCAGCGACAGGAACACCGGGCCCCGGGGCGCCGTTTCGGCCACGTGGAAGGCGCGGGCCAGCGCCGCGGGCACGTCCTGGGGGCGCGGCGGCTCGTACGCCCACTTCACGGCGGGCCGGGGCAGGGCGGTGGCGTCGACGTTGGTCAGCAGCGCTTCCATGGTCATCATGGCCCGCACCTGCTGGCCGGCCGTCACGACCATCGGGGTGTGGTTCGCGGCGGCGTTGACGATGGCGCCCATGGCGTTCCCGACGCCCGGCGCCGTATGGAGGTTGACCAGGGCCGTGCTGCCGGTCGCCTGCGCGAACCCGTCGGCCATGCCGACCACCACGGCTTCCTGGAGGCCGAGTACGTAACGGAAGTCGTCGGGGAAGTCCTGGAGGAAGGGGAGTTCGGTGGAGCCGGGATTGCCGAAGACGGTCGTCACCCCGCGGGAGCGCAACAGCTCGAAGACGGCAGCGCGTACGGTCGGCATGGCTCGCACCTCGTGGGGTCGGTGGTGATCAGCGAGAGGGGAGCATTGCCCGTTCCCGTCCGGTGGAGTCATCAACTCGGAAGATCACCTGAGTTTTCATCCCCAGGGGTGAACGGCGGCCGGGCGGAGGCGGTGGCTCGCGGCGCGAGAACGGCACCGCCGCCCGGGGACCCGGGCGGCGGTGCCGTCGGCGATGTGAATCGGCCTGGTCCTGCGTAGGCACCGAGAGCGGAGGCGGAGCGGACGAGGGAACTCCTCGTGCTCACTCGGCGCTGCCGCCCCGCCGCTCAGCGCCGTGCGCGGATCCTTCCCATGCCCGCCAGGGCGAGGGCGACCAGGCAGGCCAGGACGCCGACGATGACGTTGCTGACGTTGGCGCGGGTGGCGAACGGATGCCCGGAGGTCACCCAGGGGGCGATGATCGTCCAGGCGCCGAGGGCCAGCGCGGCCCAGCTCATGGCGTGGGTGCGCTCATACGCCGGGCCATAGCCACTGACCAGGCAAGCGAAGGCGACACCCACAATCAGGTTGTTGACGGTCAGGGTGGTTGAGCCGCTGAACCCCACAATCCATGGTGATGCGGCCAGATAGATGCCGCAGAGAAGGGCGAGGGATTCGACGGCCTGGGCGACGGGGGTCGCCGTGTTCTCTTCGGAGACGGCCCGGAGGGCGACGATGTCCGGGTGGTGATCGATCCGGGGCGACGTTGGGGCGGTCACGTCAGCCACCTTCTTTCAGTGTCAGTTCGGACCTGCCTGCATTTTATCGTTTATGCCGACATTCGCCACATGGGTGGGGGAGTTCATATCTGGCTATATCCGGTGTGGTGGCCATCGGTTTCAAGACGTCACCCTGGGGAAACCCGGACGTCGCTTTCCGGACGCACGACCGGACACGGGGTCCGGCGGTGCCGGCGGCGTCGCCGGGGACCGGTGGGGACCAGCCGGGGATCAGGGGAAGCACCAGGAAAGGAAACCGTCGTGGACCAGCTCAAGAGACAGAGCGACCGCGCGCCGGGTCGGGGGGAGGGCCTGGAGGAGACCGTACGGGCCCGCCGCGCCATCACCCGCGAGACGCCCGACACCACAGGTGAGGAGGCGGACGCGGAGTCGCACATCATCCGCGGCATGGACTGACGATGGATCGGCCCGTACCGGGCGTGGGGCCGTCGGCGCTCACGCCCGTACGGGCACGAACCGCACCGCCGTGCCGGGCACGGCCTGGGCGGCGGCGGCCAGCGAGGACTCGGGGACGACACCGATGACGGGATAGCCGCCGGTGGTGGGGTGGTCGGCGAGGAAGACGACGGGGCGGCCGTCCGGGGGGACCTGGACGGCGCCGAGGACCATCCCCTCGCTGGGGAGTTCGCCCTCCCGGGCGCGGGTGAGGGCGGGTCCGTCCGTGCGCAGGCCGATGCGGTTGCTCGCGGACGCCACGGTGTAGCCGCCGCCGGCCAGCGTGCGCGGCGCGTCCGGGGCGAACCAGTCCGCGCGCGGGCCGAGCACGACCGGCAGGACCAGTTCGTCGAGGGGCGGTCCGGCGAAGGGCACGGCGTCGGCGTCGGGGGGCGGCCCGCAGGGCGCCCCCAGCGGCAGCCGCGCGCCCTCCGTGAGCGGCTCCGGCCCCAGGCCCGAGAGCAGGTCGCGGGAGCGGCTGCCGAGCACCGGGGGCACGGCGACGCCGCCCGCGAAGGCCACATAACCGCGCAACCCGTGGGCCGCCGGCCCCACGTCGAGCACCGCGCCCGCGGGCACCCGCACCGCCGCGCCCCACGCCACCGGCCGGCCGTCGACACGCACGGGGCAGGGCGCCCCCGTCACCGCCGCGGTCACCGCCGTGTCGGCCCGTACCGCGCAGCCGTTGAGGGTGGTCTCCAGCGTGGCGTACTCCACGGGATTGCCGGCCAGGCGGTTGGCGAGCCGGTGCGCGGGCTCGTCGAGCGCGCCCGAACACCCGACGCCCAGGTGCGCGTGGCCGGGCCGCCCCAGGTCCTGCACGGTGGTCAGCGCCCCGGCCCGGACCACCGTCAGCCCGCTCACGCGCTCACCTCGAAGCGCACCCGCGTGCCCGGCGAGAGCAACGCCGCCGGTTCCCGCCCGGCGTCCCACAGGACCGCGTCCGTACGGCCGATGAGCTGCCAGCCGCCGGGGGAGGAGCGGGGGTAGACACCGGTGTACGGGCCGGCCAGGCCGACGGATCCGGCGGGGACGGTGGTGCGCGGGGTCGCCCTGCGCGGTACGTGCAGCCGTTCCGGCAGGCCGGTCAGATAGCCGAAGCCGGGCGCGAAGCCGCAGAAGGCCACCCGGAATTCGAGCCCGGAGTGCACGCGCGCGACCTCGTCCTCGGCGACGCCCCACAGGGCCGCGACCTCGGCGAGGTCGGCGCCGTCGTAGCGGACCGGCAGCACGACGGGCTCGCTGTCGGCGGCCGTGAGCGGTGGCACGGTCCAGTGCGGGATGGCCGCGGCGAGTGCGCGCGGCTCGTCCAGACCGTCGAGCAGGACGGTGCGCGCCGCCGGGACGATCTCGCGCACGGGCGGCAGGTCGCCGGCGGCACGGCGGCGCAGCAACTCCGCGTGCAGGGCCTGGGCCTGCTCGGTGGTGGCCACCTCCACGAGCAGGGCGTGCCGCCCCACGGGAAGGACGCGGGGCGCCGTCTCGGTGGTGGTCACGCGAACGCCTTCAGGGTGACGCCCGCGGCCTCCAGCGCCGCGCGCACCCGAAGGGCGAGTCCGGCGGCGCCGGGGGTGTCGCCGTGCAGGCACAGCGACCGGGCGCGGACGGTGACGTCCTCGCCGGTCAGGGCGGTGACGGTCGCCTCACGGGCCAGCCGTACCGACCGTGCGACGACGGCGTCGGGGTCGAGGACGACGGCGCCGGCGACGCTACGGGGGACGAGCGTGCCGGCGGCTGTGTAGGCGCGGTCCGCGAACGCCTCGGTGACCACCGGCAGCCCGGCCCGCTCCGCCGCCTCGTGCAGCCGCGAGCCGGGCAGGCCCAGCACGGGCAGGGTGCCGCCGGAGCGCAGCACGCCCGCCACGACGGCCGCCGCCTGCTCGGCGTCGGTGACCGCGCGGTTGTAGAGCGCGCCGTGCGGCTTCACATACGCGACGTCCGAGCCGGCCGCCCGCGCGAAGGCGCGCAACGCGCCGATCTGATAGGTGATCTCGTCGGCGAGCTCGTCCGGGGGCACGTCCATGGCGCGCCGGCCGAAACCGGCCAGGTCGCGGTAGGAGACCTGGGCGCCGATGCGGACGCCGCGCTCGACGGCGCGCTCGCACACGCGCCGCATGGTGGAGGGGTCACCGGCGTGGAAGCCGCAGGCGACGTTCGCACTCGTGACGACCGACAACAGGGCGTCGTCGTCGGTCAGGTGCCAGCGGCCGAACCCCTCGCCGAGATCGGCGTTGAGGTCGAGGGCGGCGCTGTGGGCGGGCGCGGCGTCGGTGGCGGGCATGGTTTCGGTGGCGGGCGCGGCGTCGTGCGCCGGTGCGGTGCCGGTCGTCGGTCCGGAGGTCGGTCCGCTCGTCGGTCCGGTCATGAGGAGGTCTCCCGCATCGCGTCGAGGATGAGTCGTCGGGCGTCGTCCAGATAGGTGATCAACTCGGCCTCGGCGCGGTCGTACTCGCCGTTCTCCAGCAGCTTCGCGAGGGCGCGGTTGCGCAGCAGGAACGGTTCGTGGAAGTGGCGTGGCGAGGGCATCGCGTGGAAGGCCAGGCGCAGTTCGGTCAGCAACCGGTCCATGGCCGAGTCGATGCGGGGGCTGCCGCTCAGCGCGGCGAGCGCCCGGTGGAACCGCAGGTCGGCCGAGCCGACCTCCCGCCAGTCCTCGGCCGCGGCCGCCCGCTCGGCGTGGTCCACCGCCTCGGTGACGGCGGCGCGCAGCGACCGCGGCGCGCCGGCGGCGGCTCGTACGCCCGCGCTCTCCAGCGCGGCTCGTACGCGGTAGATGTCCGTGACGTCCGCCGGCGCCATGACCCGCACGAAGACGCCGCGGTTGAGCAGGTGCTCCACGAGGCTCTCGTGGATGAGCAGCCGGAACGCCTCGCGCAGGGTGTTGCGCGAGACGCCGAGGTCCCGGCCGAGCGCCTCCTCGGACAGACGGGTACCGGGCGGCAGGACACCGGCCTGGATGCGGTCGCGGAGCACGTCGGCCACGCGCTGCGCGGTGGACAGGGCCATGGCGTCCCCCAATGAGCGTACGGATATCAGGCGGATTCGGGTGGTGCGGACGGCGGGTGGTACGGGCATCAGGCACTACGCACATCAGCGATCAAGAGCGATGCGGAAACGTAAGTCAAGCCTCTTGAGGATTGTTGAACAATATCTTAGCCTCCTCGCCAAGTCGCTTCACTCGTTCGAGTGAGGACCGACACCCCGGAAGGCGGGACGCATGATCGTTCTCCTGGGCGTCCTCGTGGTCGTGCTCGGCTTCGCCACGAGGCGCAACCCTCTGCTCGTGGTCGGCGCCGCGGGCATCGTCACCGGCCTCCTCGGGGGCCTCTCGCCGCAGCGGGTCCTGGCCGCCTTCGGCACCGGATTCGCCTCCAGCCGCTCGGTGACGATCTTCGTCATCACCCTCCCGGTCATCGGCCTCCTGGAGCGTTACGGGCTCCAGGAGCAGGCCCGCCGGATCGTCACCCGCTTCGCCGGGCTCACCGCGGGCCGATTCCTCGCCCTCTACCTCCTGCTGCGCCAGATCGCCGCCGCCGTCGGCCTCTACAGCGTCTTCGGCCACGCCCAGACCGTCCGGCCGCTGGCCGCCCCCATGGCCGAGGGTGCCGCCGAACGCCGACTGGGACCGCTGACCGACAAGGCGCGCGAGAAGGTGCGCTCGTTCGCCGCCAGCGCCGACAACGTCGGGCTCTTCTTCGGCGAGGACGTCTTCCTCGCCGTCGGCTCCATCCTGCTCATCACCGGCTTCGTCAACACCACTTACCACACCCACCTCGAACCGCTCAGCCTCGCCCTGTGGGCCATCCCCACCGCCCTGTGCGCCCTGGCCGTCCACGGCTGGCGGCTGCTGCGCCTGGACCGGGCGCTGGAGCGGGCGATGGCCGGGGAGTCCGCGGGCAAGCCCGCCGGTGAGACGGCCGGGGACACCAAGGAGGCCGTCAAGTGATCAGAGCCGAGTGGTTCTACTGGCTCGTCGGCGCCATTTTCCTGGTGATGGCCGCCCAGATGCTCGCCGACCGCACCAACCCCAAGCGCCATGGCACCGCCGCCTTCTGGGGCCTGCTCGGCCTCGGCTTCATCTACGGCACCTGGGTCGCCGACAAGTCCGCACCCGCCGGACCGCTCGGCGCCGCCGTCCTCGCCATGGTCTGCCTCGCCGGCTGCGGCTTCACCGGGCGCGGTACGGGCCGTACGGGCGAGGCCGAGGTGCGGGAGCGGCGGGCCCGGGAGGCGAGCGCGCGGCGCTTCGGCGGCCGCCTGTTCGTGCCCGCGCTCACCATCCCCGTCGTCGCCCTGCTCTGCGCCGTCGTCGTCAAGAAGCTCTCCGTGGGTGGCGAACCGGTCCTGCAGAAGGGCAGCGAGACCATTCTGGGGCTCGGCATCGGCTCCGTCGTCGCCCTCGCCGTCGGCATGGTGATGCTGCGCGAGCGGAAGATCTCCGCCCCGCTGCAGGCCGGGCGCTCGATGCTGGAGTCGATGGGCTGGGCGATGCTGCTGCCCCAGCTGCTCGCCACCCTCGGCACGATCTTCTCCGTCGCCGGGGTCGGCGACCAGGTCCGCAGGATCACCACGGCGGTGCTCCCCGACCACTCCCTCTACATCGCGGTCGCCGTCTACTGCGTCGGGATGTTCCTCTTCACCATCATCATGGGCAACGGCTTCGCGGCCTTCCCCGTGATGACCGCCGCCGTCGGCTGGCCGGTCCTCGTGGTCCAGGAGCACGGCAACGCGCCCGCCGTGCTCGCCATCGGCATGCTGGCCGGCTTCTGCGGCACTCTGGTGACACCCATGGCCGCCAATTACAACATCGTCCCCGCCGCCCTGCTGGAGCTCAAGGACCAGTACGGGCCGATCAAGGCCCAACTGCCCACGGCGGTCGCGCTGCTCGGCTGCAACATCGTGATCATGGCGCTGGTCGCCTTCTGAGAGGCTGGGGAGAGAGAGCATGACCCGGGTACTGCTGACCGGCTTCGAGCCCTTCGACGGCGAGAGCGTCAACCCGTCCTGGCAGGCCGTCCGCGCCGCCGCCGAGCATCCGCCCGAGGGGATCGAACTCACCTGCGTCCAACTGCCGTGCGTCTTCGGCGGCGCCCTGGACGCACTGCGGGACGCCGTCGCGGCGGCCCGCCCCGACCTCGTGCTCTGCGTCGGCCAGGCGGGCGGCCGCCCCGACATCACCGTCGAACGCGTCGCCGTCAACATCGACGACGCCCGCATCCCCGACAACGCCGGCGCGAGCCCCGTCGACCAGCCCGTCGTCCCGGGCGGACCCGCCGCCTACTTCGCCACCCTGCCCGTCAAGGCGTGCGTCGCCGCCGTGCGCGAGGCGGGCCTGCCCGCCTCCGTCTCCCAGACCGCCGGCACCTTCGTCTGCAACCACGTCTTCTACGGTCTGATGCACCTCGCCGCGACCGAACACCCCGGGCTGCGGGGCGGGTTCGTGCACGTACCGTACGCGCCCGAACAGGTCACCGACCGGGCCCTGCCGTCACTCCCCGTGGCCGCCGTCGCCGAGGCACTGCGTGTGATCGCGGTCACCGCCGCCGGGCGCGTCGAGGACATCCGTGCGGTGGGCGGGGCCACACACTAGGACGGGGCGGGCATTTCGCCCGTGCCGTTTCGTCCGTTGTCAGTGTGAGCGCCTACTCTGTGCGACGTGACTTCTCCAGCCCCGGCGACGGTTCCGCCCCAGCTCAACGGGTCCTCGCGGCCGGCCCCGGGCCCGGCCGCCGACGAGGGCCTGGCCCGTCGGCTGCGCGCGCTCGCCTGCACGGCGCCGCTGCACGACCTCGACGCGCGCAAGGCCAACCTCGCGGGTGAGTACGGCGTCTACGCCATGGCCGAGGTGGCGCTCGCCGCGATCGACCTCGTCACGCTCAACATGGACTTCGACACCGGCGCGGACCACGAGCAGATAGTGGCCCGCCTGCTGCCGCGCGTCGCCGCGCAGGCGCCGGAGCGCCCCCACGCCGAGCACGAGCGCGTCGCCCGCTGGGTCCTGGAGAACCTCATCAACGTCGGCAGCGTCGACCGGGGCTTCCGCGCCGTCTACGGCACGTTCGGCCAGGACGGCGTCTATGTGCGGCGCGACTACGACTTCAAGCTCGTCGAGGAGGTGCCCGGCCACGGCGGCACGGTCTTCCTGCGCACCACCGACGAGGCGGTCAATGTCCTGGTCGGGGCGCTCGACACGGACGTCACCAGCGCCCAGATCGCCGCCGAGGTGAAGCTGGAGGTCCTCATCAGCCGGGGCCGCCTCGCCGACGCCCAGCTCGCCGCCGAGCAGGCCCGCTACCGCACGGTGCAGTACGCCGAGACCCTCCGCAAGACCCTCGACGCCACCCGCCGCAACGTCCGCGCCGTCGACTGGCTGCGCACGGTCCCCGACATGATCGCCGAGGCGCTCGACCACGTCGCCGACCGCTACCGCCACGAGAACGCGATCCTCACCAACATCCGCAAGGCGCGGGACGAGGCGGAGGACCCCGAGCACAAGCGGCGTGCCGCCGAGCTCGTTGACATCGTCAAGGACTGCATCCGCCGCCACACGCAGCTGCAGTCCCGGCTGCTGGAGGCCGGCCCGCTCTTCCGCGCCGAACAGGACCGGCAGGCCTTCGCGACCCCCGCCGCCTCGTCCGGCCTCGACCTGTACGGCCAGCTCCTCGCGCCGCTGCTGCCGCTGCCCGTCGAGGACGCGGGGCGCGTCACCGACGCGTTCTTCGCCCGGGGCACGGGGCTGCGCACGCCCGCGTCCGTGCGGGTCGGCGACCTCGTCGAGATGCTCCTGACACCGCCGGCCGAGCGGGAGCACCTCGGTGTGGAGATGCCCGAGCCGGACCTGGTCGAGACGCCGGACGACAGCCGCTTCAGCGAGGAGCAGCTCGCGAGCGCGATGGAGCTGCTCACCCTGCCCCCGGACGCGCCCCGCCGCCTCTCCGGCCTGCTGGCCGACGCGCGCCGCCGCGACCCCGAACTGCCCTACCTGGTCGCCCTGCTGGCCGTCCACGCCGCCAGCCCGTCCGTCGGCACGGCCTACCGCCAGGGCGAGCAATCCCTCCTCTTCGCCGTCGACGACGGCACGCAGCTCGACGACATCGAGTTCGGCGGCGCGGACCTCATCGTCGGCACGGCCCTCCTGGACGCGGCGGGCATGGCGGCGGACCGAGCGGAGGCGGCGTGATGGCCATGCGGCCGGCTCCCGGAGTACGACCGCGCCGTGCGGCGTCGCGCCGTGGCGGCGGGGTCGTGGGCGAGGCCCTTGTTTCGCTCCGGTGGGACCTCCCGCCGCGGCGGCGGGTCACCCCGACGGCGTTGTTCGGCGGTGCCGTACCGGCCGTGGTGGCCGTCCGGGGGCGCCGGTGCGCGGCCCCTTCGCAGTCCCGGCAGGACCTCCCGCCGCGGCGGCGGGTCACCCCGACGGCGTTGTTCGGCGGTGCCGTACCGGCCGTGGTGGCCGTCCGCACCTGCTGGCGGCCTGGCACCGCCGGGCTGCGCCGTGCGGCGTCGCGCCGTCGCGGCGAGGTCGTGGGCGCGGCCCACGCTTGGTCCCGGCAGGACCTCCCGCCGCGACGGCGGATCACCACGACGGAGTCGCCCGGCGGTGCCGTACCGGCCGTGGTGGCCGTCCGGGGGCGCCGGTGCGCGGCCCTTCCGCCGTCACGGCACTCACGGCACAGCCTCCCGCCGCGACAGCGGGCCACCCCGACGGAGTCACCCGGCCGCAGCCCGGCCCACCTCACCCCATGGAACCCAGCGGGAGCTAAACCGTGACTGAGTACGACGTCCACGAACCGGCGCAGCCGGACGTGCCGGAGGCGGAATCGAGCCCCGCGGGGAGCGCGCAGGTCACGCCCGCCGACGCCGCCGACGCCGCCCGGCTCATCGCGTTCGGGCTGCAGCCCAAGCTGCTGCCCGCCCGTGACGCGGAGTACGCCGAGCTCCTGCGCCGCCACCGCGACGACCCCGCCTTCGCGCGCCTGGCCGACGCCGTTGCCGCCGGGCTCGGGCTGATCGTGCTGGAGGTGTCCACCCGGGCCGGCATGGCCGTCACCGCCGCCGAGGACTCCGTCTTCGCCGTCCGCATGGGCGACTACGCCCGCCGTGCCACCGCCGACTCCGGCGACCGCTTCCTGCACGGCCTCGCCCACCTCGCGGTCGCCGCCCTGGCCTTCCCGCGCCCGGAGGACCTCGCCGACGACGGCTACATCGGCCGCATCACCGTCAACGGCGTCGACGCGTTCGTACGCCAGGCCTGCCGCCGCCTGGAGGAGAAGGCCGCCGAGCAGGGCGAGAACACCGACCCCACCACCGGCGCCCCCGGCCTGGAGGCCGCCTGGCGGGTGTACGCCCGCCGCAGCGCGACCGGCGCCACCAAGGACGCCCGCCGCCTCGCCGGGTCCACCACCGGCATCATCGCCAAGGCCGTCGCCTTCCTCGTCGACTCCGGCTTCCTCCAGCGCACCGGCGACGACGCCGGCGGCGCGTACCGCACCACCGCCCGCTACCAGCTCCAGGTCCGTGACATGGCAGGCAACGCCGCGATGGCCGAGCTGCTGGAGCTGGGCGTCGTGCCCGTCGGCGACGGCGGCGCCACCCTGCTGCCCCCGGACGACGCCGACGACCTCGACCTGGTCGCCGACGCCGGCCTCCCCTTCCACTCGTCCTGACAGCCAGCCCCCCCCGACCACACCCCGCACACAACGAGAGTCCGCCGCCATGTACGAGCTGTCCCGGGTCCGCCTCTACTCCATCGGGCCCGCCGGTGCGCGCTACGCCGACACCGTGCTGGACCTGCGAGGGGTCGGCAAGCCGGTGTCCTCCCCGGCGCCCGCCCAGGCGGAGTTCTTCGAGGACGAGCCCACCGGGCCGCCGCGCCGCCCCGCGCCCGCGGGCGTGCTCTTCCTGGAGAACGGCGGCGGCAAGTCCGTCCTCCTCAAGCTGATCTTCTCCGTGATGCTGCCCGGCCACCGCAACACCCTGGGCGGCGCCAGCTCCGGCGTGCTGCGCAAGTTCCTCCTCGCCGACGACTGCGGGCACGTCGCCCTGGAGTGGCAGCACGTCCTGACCGGCGAGTCCATCGTCGTCGGCAAGGTCAGCGAGTGGCGCGGCCGCCAGGTCTCGGGCGACCCCCGCAAGTTCGCCGAGGCGTGGTACTCCTTCCGCCCCGGCCCGGGCCTGAGCCTGGACTCGCTGCCCGTCGCCGAGGCCACCGCGATGCGCCCGGCCGCCGACGGCGCCTCCGGCGCGCGCGGCCGCCGCCGCACCATGAAGGGCTTCCGCGACGTCCTCACCGAGGCCGGCAAGGCCTACCCCAACCTCGACGTGGTGTGGGAGGAGATCCACGAGCGCTGGAACGAACACCTCGGCGAGCTGGGCCTGGACCCCGAACTCTTCCGCTACCAGCGCGAGATGAACGCCGACGAGGGCGAGGCCGCCGGCCTCTTCGCCGTCAAGAACGACTCCGACTTCACCGACCTCCTCCTGCGCGCCGTCACCGACACCCGCGACACCGACGGCCTCGCCGACCTCGTGCACGGCTTCGCCCACAAGCTCGGCCGCCGCGCCGAGCTGACCGCCGAGCGGGACTTCACCGCCGGCTCCCTCGACCTGCTCTCCCGCATCGCCGAGTCCGCCGTCAAGCGCGAGACGGCCCGCGGCGTGCACGCCGGCGCCGAGCGCCGCACCCGCACCCTCGCCCGCCGGCTGTCCGCGCGCGGCCTCGAGGAGCGCGGCCGCGCCGCCGAGCTCGCCGAGCGGGTCGCCACCGCCGCGCACGCCGTCACCGACGCCGAGACCGAGCGTGGCCGCAGCTCCCTGGTCGCCGCCGAGATCGCCTACCGCCACGCCTCCCTGGCCCTGGCCGCCGCCGAGAAGTCCGCCGCCGCCCAGCGCCGCGAGCTCCTCGACGCCCGTACGCTGCACTCCGCCTGGCAGGCCGCCGAGACCGTCCTCCGCCACCGCGCCGCCGCCGACCGCTCCGCCCGTGTCGCCGTCGCCATCCGCGAGGCCGAGCGGGACGCCGCCCCGGCGCTCGCCGCCCGCGCCCAGGCCGCCACCGAGCTCGTACGGGCCCTCAACACCGCCGCCGAGGAGGGCGAGCGGCTCGCCAACAAGGAGGAGGAGCGCTCCGCCGCCCTCCAGGAGGCCGGCGAGGCCGCCCACCGCGACGCGACCACCGCCGCCACCGAGGCCCAGCGCGCCCGCAGCGAGATCGGCCACCTGCGCCAGCGCCTGGCCGAGGTCGAGCAGGAGACCGCCGAGGCCGTCCGCGCCGGCTGGCTGGACGACACCGAGCCCGACGCCGACCCCGCCCGCGCCGCGCTCGCCGCCAGCGACGCCGAGAAGCCCGCCGTCGCCGCCTACGAGACGGCCCGCGAAGAGGCCCGCCGGGCCGCCGACCACGCCAAGGAGACGGCCGCCGCCGAGTCCCGCTGCGAGCTGGCCGCCGCCCGCGCCGCCGACGCCGCCACGGCGGCCGAGTCGGCCTACGACGCCGAGCGCCGCGCCGCCGAATCCCTCGGAGCCGACCAGCGCATCGTCGAACTCCTCGGCCTTCCCCAGCCGCAGGCCACCGGCCAGGTGCCGGGCCCGCGGGCCGCGGCGCCCGGCGAGGGCGGCGTGGCCGCCGGCTACCCCGGCGCCACCTGGGCGGCCGCGACCGCCGGCGCCGCGGCCGCCGGCCGCCCCACGGCGAACGGTCCGCTGACCGCCGAGGAGCTCGACCGCAACGCCGACGCGCTGCGCGAGATGCTCGACCGCAGCGTCGCGAGCTCCGAACGGCAGATGTTCGACCTCCAGACCGCCGCCGCCGACGACGCCCGGATCCTCGGCGCGCTCGGCGACGGCGGGCTGCTGCCACCCAGCGCCGACGTCCTCGCGGCCGTCGAGTATCTGGGCGAGCACGGCATTCCCGCCCTCCCCGGCTGGCGCTACCTCGCCCAGGCCGTCGACCCCGCCGACCACGCGGCGGTGCTCGCCGCCCGGCCCGAGCTGGTCGACGGCGTCGTCATCACCGACGCCGACTCCCACGCCCGCGCCCGTGAGGTCCTCGGCGCCGCCTCGCTGCTGCCGCGCTCCGCCGTGGCGGTCGGCACCTCCGCCGCGCTCCTCGCCCCCGCACAGCCGTCCGACGTCCACGACACCGGCGTCTTCCTCGTGCCGCCGAACCCCGCCATGCACGACGAGCGCGCCGCCGACCACGAACGGCACGCCCTGCGGGCCCGCGCCGCCGCCCGCGACGAGGAGATCCGCGCCATAGCGTCCCGCCTCGCCGGCGACCGCACGCTGGCCGCACGGCTGGCGTCCTGGCGCGCCGGCTGCCCGGCGGGCCGCCTCGCCGAGCTGGCCGAGGAGGCCGGGCGCGCCCGGACCGCCGCCGACACCGCCCGGCGCGAGCTGGCCGAGCTGCGCACCGCCCGTACGGAGGCCGACGAGGCCGCCGCCGAGACGGCACGGCTCCGCGACGAGCGCCAGGAGACCGCCCAGCGCGCCCGCCGCGTAGCCGACGCCCTCGCGGGTCTGGCATACCGGCTCCGCGAGCGCGCCTCCTGGCAGTCCCGGCTGCGCGAGCTGGCCGAGGAGGCCGCCGAGGCCGAGGAGCGCGCCGCCGTCCTCGTGGACCGCGCCCGCGCCGCCGACGAGGACCGCCGCGCCGCCCAGCGCGCCGCCGACGACGCGCGCCGCACGGCCCGCGCCCTGCGCGCCGAGCGCGCCGAGATCGCGGGCGCCCCCGACGACGTCGCCGCCACCGAGGCACCCGCCGCCACCACGTCCCTGCCCGCCCTGCGCGAGGCCTACCGCGCCGCCTCGCAGCTGTACGAGAAGGTGGGGGTCGGCGCCGACCTGCGCGCCGAACAGGCCCGCGCCGAGAGCGACGAGAGCGCCGCCCGCGCCGAGCTCGACCGCCTCACCAACAAGGTCCGCACCCGCGCCGCCCAACTCCTGGAGGGCACCGACGGCGCCGACGGCCCCTCCCGCCAGGCCGCCGCGGCCCGCGCCGAGGCGCTCGTACAGATGCTGGAGACCCGCGCCTCCACCGCCAGCGAGCAGCTCGGCCGGCTGCGCGGCGAGGCCGAGCGGCTCGCCCCCGCCGACGGCGAGACGCACACCGAGCTCCCGGACGACCTGGCGCCCGCCGACGCCGACCGCGCCAAGGAGCTGCTGCGCACCGCCACCGCCGAGCTCGCCGCCCGCGACGACGCCCTGGAGAGCGCCCGCCGGGCCCACAGCGACCTGCTGCGCGCCCACCGCTCCGCCGAGGACGCCGCCGGCGGCTTCGACGACACCGCGTCCCTCCTGCGCGACCTGCTGCGCGACAACACCCCCGAGGACGAGGCCGACGGCCCCGAGCCGTACGCCGGCACGCTGGAGGAGGCCCGGCAGGCGGCCGCCGAGGCCCGCCGCTCCCTGCGCGGCTGCGCCGGCGAGCTGTCATCGGCCGAGGCCGCCGTCCGCGAGGCGAGCGACGTGCTGGTGCGCCACGCCAACTCCACCCGGTACGAGCAGGTGCGCACCCCCGCCCGCCAGCAGATCCGGGAGCTGCCCGCCGCCGCCCTGCCCGAGCACGCCGTCGCCTGGGCGGAGGCGTTCGCGCCCCGGTTGCGGGTGCTCACCGACGAGCTGGAGCAGTTGGAGCGCAACCGCGACAGCATCGTCGACCGGCTCCGCGGCCTGGTGGAGTCGTCGCTCACCACGCTGCGCTCGGCGCAGCGGCTGTCCCGGCTGCCCGAGGGCCTGGGGGAGTGGTCGGGCCAGGAGTTCCTGCGCATCCGCTTCGACGACCCGGACCAGGCCACGCTCACCGACCGGCTGGGCGAGGTCATCGACGAGGCGACCCGCTCCGCCGTCAAGAAGAACTCCGACCTGCGCCGCGACGGCATGTCGCTGCTGCTGCGGGGCGTGGCGGCGGCGCTCCAGCCGCGCGGCGTGGCCGTGGAGATTCTCAAGCCGGACGCGGTGCTGCGCGCCGAGCGGGTGCCGGTGGGTCAGATGGGCGACGTGTTCTCCGGCGGCCAGCTGCTGACCGCGGCCATCGCGCTGTACTGCACCATGGCGGCGCTGCGCAGCAACGACCGGGGCCGCGACAAGCAGCGGCACGCCGGCACGCTGTTCCTGGACAACCCCATCGGCCGCGCCAACGCCACGTATCTGCTGGAGCTCCAGCGAGCCGTCGCCGACGCGCTGGGCGTCCAGCTGCTCTACACCACGGGCCTCTTCGACACCACGGCCCTGGCGGAGTTCCCGCTGGTCATCCGGTTGCGCAATGACGCCGACCTGCGGGCGGGCCTGAAGTACATCAGCGTCGAGGAGCACCTGCGGCCGGGCCTGCCGCAGGAGCAGGACCCGGAGGCCGAGCGGGTGCACGGCGAGATCACCGCGACGCGGATGTTCCGCCGCCCGGCGGAGGAGGAACCGGCCCAGGGCACCGCGGTGTCCACCGGCCGGTCCTAGCGGATCAGCCGAGCCGGTCCAGCCGGGCGGCGACGCCCGGCTGTTCCGCGTAGCGCTCGCGCAACAGCGCCTCCAGGACGCCGCGCTGCCGCCGCAACCCCGCGAGCTGCCCGTCCTCCCGGTGCATGGCCGCGTCGATCGCCAACAGCTCGGCCGCCGGGACCTCGCCGACGTACGTGCGCAGCTCCGCGAGGTCCAGCCGCCGGTTGAAGTCGTGCACCGCGTCCCGCCAACGGTGCAGCAGGGCCAGCAGCTCGTCGTGGCCGGGCTCGGAGAACACCCCGGAGACCAGTGCGGCGTCGGTGGCCGACTGCACCAGGCGCGGGTGCACCCGCGCCCGCGGCGCCCGTGGGTCCAACGGTGCGAAGCCCTCCCCGGTGAGCAGCTCGGTGTTCTTCACGAGCTCCTCGGCCAGGGCGCACAGCGACTGGGCGCGCCGCTCCCGCGCCGCCGCGCGCCGCTCCGCGTACACCCCGGTGATGGCGGCGACGAGGGCGAGCCCGGAGGTGGCGGGCTCGAAGTGGCTGTCCGCCTCGTCGGCGGTCGCCAGCCACCAGCCGCAGATGCCGAGCGCGAACAGCAGACAGGCGATGGTGGCGGCGGCGAAGAACTGCCGGCTGAGCCGGCCCAGCAGGACCGCCGGACGACCCGGTGAAGGACGAACCATCGGGCCGGCCGTCAGGAGTTGAACGGATTCGGCCCGGTGGGCCGCGGCACGTCCCCCGCCTCCAGCAACAGCAGCGACATCCCGAACGCCGGCCGGTCGAAGGCGGCGTGCCCGGCGTCATGGGTCTCGCCCACCTTGATCACCCGCGCGTCCACCAGCATCTTCTCCAGCCCGGCCCGGGTGTACTTACGGCTGAGGTAGAGCCGGATGGTGTCCTGGTCGGGAAAGGGCACCGTGCTGCGGTCGGGCAGCGTCAGCACCACCGGGCCGCCGGTGCGGTTGCGGTAGACGACCTTGACCAACAGGGCCCGATCGTCCTCCACCAGCCCTTCGCAGTACAGGCTGTTGAGGTCGATCCGCAGATCGGTGTACTGCATCAGCGCGCTGGTGACGAACTCCCGGAAGCGCGGGCTGTTCTCGTACTCCTGGGCCGCCGCCCGCGCGGCCGCCTCGTCCTGCCCGGCCGTGCCGGCGACCTCCAGTAGGAAGCGGTCCTGCGGGCGCAGCAGCTTCTCGGCGAGCATCGCCAGCAGCGGGGTGTCGCTGTCGAAATTGGCGAGGGTGTTGCCCAGCAGCGAATACAGCACCGGCTCGTCGCCCACCGTCCGGCGGACCAGGGTGCTCAGCCGGTCGAGATTGCCCGGAATGGAGAAGTCCAGCTGTACGGGCAGCACATCGGCGGCCGGTACGTGCAGATGCTGGAGCGCCTCGCGCTGCGCGAGCCGCAGCATCTCGGCGCTCACGTCCACCGGCAGATAGCAGCCCGTTCTGCCCCGGCCGTCGAGATGGCGCAGCACGGCCTGGTCCTTCTGGCCCGTGCCCGGCCCCAGGCTCACATAGTGCAGCGGACCGGCCGGGAGCCTGTCGGCCAGGGCGCGCCAGCGGCGGCTGAACGAGCCGATGCTCTCGCGCATCACCGGGTAATACAGGTCATTGCACGCGTGGGCCCACGCCACCGTCGACTCCAGGCCCCAGTAGGAGAAGCCGGAGGTGATGAGCTTCCCGGAGCCCGAGGGATCCGGGCCGTGCCGCAACCCCGCCGTGACCTGGGCCAGTTTGCCCGACTGCTCCTCGCCGACCAGACACACCGTCCAGCCGCTGTCCCGCAGGATCCCCGGAATGCGATGCACCGCCCGCTCCCGCTCCGCCATCGTGCCGCCCCCCCTCAACCCGACCGTCGCGCGACCGGCGCACGCACCGTCAACCGCCGAACCTACCCGGCAGTTGAGAATCAGGGGAAGCGTGGCCGCCGGGCCCGGCGTATCTCCCGTGCCGCCCGCGCCGAACTGCTGGGAACGGACACCACTCCATGGCGCTGACGCCACACCTGACGCGTCACCCACACATCCAGCACCGCCCACGTCGCGGCCACGACACTCGCCAGCGAGCACAGCAACGCCGGAAGAGCCAGCCACGAACCGCCGAGGGTGAACAGCGCCGCGATCATCGCCTGCACCATCGTCACCGCGATGATCAGCACCGCGCGCACCGCGGCCGTGCGGACCGGGTCCGGCATCCGGTGGCGCCGGGCGGGCTCCTCGACCCACAACGACCGGGGCCCGTACGGAGATATGTCGCGATTTCGGGCGTGCTCGCGTTCCATGTCGGCTCCCCCCTCGCCTTGGGCTTCCCCTCGTCGGCTTCCCCTTGAATGAAGAGCGAACCAAGGGGGCCGAGAGTTCCCACGGGTGCCGAATTCCAGCCATAGGGTGCCCCGGCCGGGGCGGACGGCCGTACTGGTCTTCGAGACTCGTACCTCGCAGTAGTAGGCTCACGCCGCATTGTTGTCGGGACACCACCCCGTGCGCCGGGGGTTGACGTTGGGGAGGCCATGCGCTTTCGCGGGAAGTCGATCCGCCGGAAGATCGTGGCGCTGCTGCTCGTGCCGCTGGTGTCGCTGACGGGACTGTGGGCCTTCGCCACCGTCATCACCGGCAGCGAGGCCGCCCAGTTGCTCTCCGTCGCCGACGTCATGCGCAAGGTCGGCTTCCCCGCCGAGGACATGGTCCGCGCCCTGCAGAAGGAACGCCGCCAGACCCTGGTCTACCTCGCCGACCCCCGCCGCTCCGACGCGCTCGCCGCGCTGCGCGAACGGCAGGGCGCCACCGACACGATGGTCGACACCTTCCGCGCCCGCGCCCGCACCGACGTACGCGACGACATGAGCTCCGAGGCCGCCGACCGCTTCACCGGCATCGAGAAGAGCCTCGACGACCTCGACAGCCTGCGCCGCAGGGTCGAGGAGGACACCATCAGCCGCCGCGGCGCGTACGAGGCGTACAACGAGCTGGTCGAGCCCTACTACGCCTTCCTCGGCAGTCTCAGCGCCCTCCAGGACGCCGACATGGACAAGCAGGGCCGCGCCCTCGTCGGCATCGCCCGGGCCCGCGAGGCGCTCTCCCGCGAGGACGCCCTCCTCGCCGCCGCCCTCACCGCCGGCGCCCTGAGCCGACAGGAACTGCGCGCCGTCTCCGACCGCGTCGCCGAGCGCCAGGTCCTCTACCGCACCAGCCTGGGCGTGCTGCCCGCCACCGAGCGCAACACCTTCGAGGACTACTGGCGCGGCGCCGACGCCCAGACGCTGCGCACCGCCGAGGACGCCGTGATCCTCGCCGCCCCCGGCCGCTCCGCGCACGCCGTCGACGCCCAGCGCTGGCAGAGCGCCGCCAGCACCGTCCTCGACGGACTGGCCAAGATGAACTCCCAGGCCGGCGACCGCTACGCCGACCGCGTCGAGCCCGTCGCCATCGGCGTCCTCACCAAGGCCGCCGTCGCCGGCGTCCTCGGCCTCGCCGCCCTCGTCTGCTCGCTCGCCATCTCCTTCCGGGTCGGCCGCGGCCTGATCCGGGACCTGCGCCGGCTGCGCAAGCAGGCCCACGAGGCATCGGGCGTACGGCTGCCCAGCGTGATGCGCCGCCTCGCCGCCGGCGAACGCGTCGACGTGGAGACCGAGGCCCCGCACCGCGACTACGGCTCCGACGAGCTCGGCCAGGTCGGCAAGGCCCTGGACACCCTCCAGCGCGCCGCCGTCGAGGCCGCCGTCAAGCAGGCCGACATGCGCCGCGGCGTCTCCGACGTCTTCGTCAACCTCGCCCGCCGCAGCCAGGTCCTCCTCCACCGCCAGCTGGCCCTCCTCGACGCCATGGAGCGCCGCACCGAGGACACCGAGGAACTCGCCGACCTCTTCCGCCTCGACCACCTCACCACCCGCATGCGCCGCCACGCCGAGGGCCTGGTCATTCTCTCCGGCGCGGCCCCGGCCCGGCAGTGGCGCAAACCGGTCCGGCTCATGGACGTCGTACGGGCCGCCGTCGCCGAGGTCGAGGCGTACGAGCGGATCGAGGTGCGCCGCCTGCCCCGCCTGTCGGTGCTCGGCCCCGCCGTCGGCGACCTCACCCACCTCCTCGCCGAACTCCTGGAGAACGCGACCGTCTTCTCCCCGCCGCACACCGGCGTGCAGGTCCACGGCGAGCGCGTCTCCAACGGCTTCACCCTCGACATCCACGACCGCGGCCTGGGCATGTCCCCGGACGCGCTGCTGGAGGCCAACCTCCGGCTCGCCGAGACCCCGGAGTTCGAGCTCTCCGACACCGACCGCCTGGGGCTGTTCGTCGTCAGCCGCCTCGCCCAGCGCCACGGCGTACGGGTCACCCTCCAGCCGTCCCCGTACGGCGGCACCACCGCCGCCGTCTTCATCCCCCTGGCCCTGCTCACCGAGGGGTCCGCGGGCAAGGGTCCGGGCGCGGACGAGGACACCGGCGAGCAGACGCCGTCCCGCGGAGTGGGACCGCTGTCCCCCTTGTCGGCCCTCGCGGCGCCGCCCGGCGGGGCGCGGGAACAGGAGCCGGAACCCTGCCCGTTCGAGAGCCGGACGGGCGAGGACGAGGACGCGCAGCATCACCAGGCGAACGACACGCCCTTCCCGCTCCCGCGCCGCCGACCTCCCGTGCTCGTCTCCGACCACGGGCGCCGGGTCGAGTCCCCGGACACGCCGGACGAGCCGGCGGAGGACCGTACGCCGACCGGCGGTCTGCCCCGGCGCGTCCGCCAGGCCAGCCTCGCACCGCAGTTGAGGAGCGACCCGACGCCGTCGCACGGACGGGCCGCGGCCGCTCCGGAGGCCGCCGGTCCGGAGCCCGAGCGCGACGCCGACGAGGTACGGGCGCGCATGGCCGCCCTCCAGCGCGGCTGGCAGCGCGGCCGGGAGGAGAATGAGGCGGACCCACCACGGACCACGCACGTCACACCACCCGGCACTCCGCCGAGAACGACAGCACCAGGAACCACATCTGAGGGGGACGGTCCATGACCGCACCGAAGGCCGCGATACGCACCGCCGTCATACGTACCGCGCCGACCGAAGCGGGCGAGGAGGGGGCCGCGGGCGAGCTGAGCTGGCTCCTCGACGAACTGGTCGAGCGCGTCGGCACCATCCGCAAGGCGCTCGTCCTCTCCGGCGACGGCCTGCCCAAGGGCTCGTCGAAGGACCTCTCCCGGGAGGACGGAGAGCATCTGGCCGCCGTCGCCTCGGGCTTCCACAGCCTCGCCAAGGGCGTCGGCCGGCACTTCGACGCGGGCACGGTCCGCCAGACCGTCGTCGAGCTGGACCAGGCGTTCCTGTTCGTCACCGCCGCCGGCGACGGCAGCTGTCTGGCCGTGCTCGCCGACGCCGACTCCGACATCGGCCTGGTCGCCTACGAGATGACGCTGCTCGTCAAGCGAGTGGGCGCGCACCTGGCCACCGCTCCGCGGACCGGCGTGGCCGCCGACGAGTGACGGCGGGCATGACCGGAGACGGTACCGGGCCCGCCGCTCCCTCGTGGGCGAACCCCGCCGAGGAGGCGGCGGCGCGCTGGTACGACGACGCCGCGGGACCGGTCGTCCGCCCGTACGCCATGACCCGCGGCCGTACCCGCAGCGCGGCCGAGGGCGAGCTCGACCTGATCGCCGTCGTCATCGCCGACGAGGGCCTGACCGTGCCGCCGGGGGGCGCCCACGCCCTCGCCGACCGGACGCTGTCCCCGGAACACCTCGACATCGTCGACCTCACCCAGGAGGAGCCCCGGTCCGTCGCGGAGCTGGCCACCGGCCTCGACCTGCCGGTCGGTGTGGTGCGGGTGCTCGTCGGCGACCTGATGGGCGCGGGGCTGGTCCGGGTCTCCCGTCCGGTGCCGCCGGCGGAACTGCCCGACGCGAGCATCCTGCGCGAGGTGATCGACGGCCTGCGGGCGCTTTGAGCGCCGGGGCCCGCCGCCCGGCCGAATCGGACCGGGCGGTCGGATTTTCGCCGAAGGGGGTTGTCGTGACCATGGTCTTTACGGAACGATCACCCCGCACGGGGGAGGTCATCGCCCCGCCGGCTCGTGAGGTGCCGCGCGGGTCCCTGCACATCGAAGGAAGAGACAACCATGGTCTTCGGGCGCTCTGACCGCGGACGCAAACGTTCCGCGACCGATCCGGTGGCGCTCAAGCTCCTGGTGGCCGGCGGCTTCGGCGTCGGCAAGACCACCATGGTCGGCGCGGTGAGCGAGATCAAACCGCTGCGCACCGAGGAGCTGCTCACCGAGGCGGGCCGTCCGGTGGACGACACCGCCGGCGTGGAGGGCAAGCGCACCACCACCGTCGCCATGGACTTCGGGCGCATCAGCCTCCGCGACGACCTCGTC
Source organism: Streptomyces sp. NPDC023527 (assembly GCF_055560115.1). NCBI lineage: Bacteria > Bacillati > Actinomycetota > Actinomycetes > Kitasatosporales > Streptomycetaceae > Streptomyces > Streptomyces sp. NPDC023527. The sequence goes on along the minus strand of NZ_JBVHJJ010000017.1, from coordinate 21,664 downwards.
CTCTACCTCTTCGGAACCCCCGGCCAGGACCGCTTCTGGTTCCTGTGGGACGAGCTCGCCCGCGGCGCCCTCGGCGCGGTCGTCCTCGCCGACACCCGGCGGCTCGCGGACTGCTTCGCCGCCGTCGACTACTTCGAGCGGCGCGGCATCGCCTTCACCCTCGCCGTCAACTGCTTCGACGGCGCCGACCGCTACCCCGAGGACGACGTGCGCGATGCCCTCGACCTCGACCCCGAGGTCCCGGTGATCCTGTGCGACGCCCGCGAACGCGAGTCCGTCAAGCACGTCCTGGTCTCCGTCGTCGAGCACGCCATCGCCACGGGAGCGGCGGGGGCGGCGGGCCGCCAAAGCGCCTAGCGGCCGGGCTCCAGCCAGCCGAAGCTGCGCTCCACGGCCTTGCGCCAGTTGCGGTACTCGCCCTCGCGCGCCGCCGCCCCCATCCGGGGCGTCCACTCCACGTCCTGCCGCCAGTGCGCCCGCAGTTCGTCCGGGTCCCGCCACACCCCGGTGGCCAGCCCCGCCGCGTAGGCGGCGCCCAGGCACGTCGTCTCGGAGATCACGGGGCGGATCACCGGCACGCCCAGCACATCCGCCTGGTGCTGCATCAGCAGCGCGTTGGCGGTCATGCCCCCGTCCACCTTGAGCGAGCTGATCCGCACCCCGGAGTCCTGGAACATCGCGTCGACGACCTCGCGCGTCTGCCAGCTCGTCGCCTCCAGCACGGCCCGCGCCAGATGCGCCTTGGTGACGTAGCCGGTGAGCCCGGTGATGACACCGCGGGCGTCGGAGCGCCAATAGGGCGCGTACAGCCCGGAGAACGCGGGGACCACATAGGCGCCGCCGTTGTCGGGCACGCTCGCCGCCAGCGACTCGATCTCCCCGGCGGAGCGGATCAGGCCGAGCTGGTCGCGGAACCACTGCACCAGCGAGCCCGTCACGGCGATCGACCCCTCCAGGCAGTACACCGGCTCCTCGCCGCCGAGCCGGTAGCCCACCGTCGTCAGCAGCCCGTTCTTCGACGGCACCGCCGTGCCGCCCGTGTTGAGCAGCAGGAAACTGCCCGTGCCGTACGTGTTCTTGGCCTCGCCCACCCCGTAGCAGGTCTGCCCGAACAGCGCCGCCTGCTGGTCACCCAGCGCCGAGGCCACCGGCACCCCGGCGAGCGGGCCCACCGCCGTCCCGTAGACCTCGGCGGAGGAACGTATCTCCGGCAGCAGCGCCTCGGGGATGTTCATCGCGGCCAGGATGGCCGGGTCCCACTGGAGGGTGGCGAGGTTCATCAGCAGGGTGCGCCCGGCGTTGGTCACGTCCGTGACGTGCACGCCGCCGTCCGGTCCGCCGGTCAGATTCCAGATCAGCCAGGAGTCGACGGTGCCGAACGCGATCTCGCCGTTCTCGGCCCGCCGCCGCAACCCCGGCACGTGCTCCAGCAGCCAGGCCACCTTCGGGCCGGAGAAATAGCTGGCCAGCGGCAGCCCCGTGGCCTGGCGGAACCGGTCCTGGCCGTCCGCGCCGCCCAGCTCCGCACAGAGCGCGGCGGTGCGCGTGTCCTGCCAGACCAGGGCGTTGTGCACGGGCTTGCCGGTCGAGCGGTCCCACAGGACGGTGGTCTCCCGCTGGTTGGTGATGCCCAGCGCGCTCAGCTCGTCGGCCCGCAGCCCCGCCGCGGCGAGCGCACCCGCCACCACGGACCGCACCTTCGACCAGATCTCGGCGGCGTCGTGCTCCACCCAGCCCGGCTGGGGAAAGATCTGCCGGTGCTCACGCCGGTCGACGGCCACCACCGCGCCCGCCCGGTCGAAGACGATGCAGCGGCTGGAGGTGGTGCCCTGGTCGATCGCGGCGACGTACGAGCCCGTCATGGCGTCTCCTGACCTGAAGAGGCTGCTGCGTGGCCACGGCACGATACCCCAGCGGTGGCGGGCCCGGCAGACCGCGCGTATACATCATCCGCGCTCAAGTGCGTTCCCCCAAAGGGGAGTTGTCACCCTGGTGGTCAACCGCCTCAAAGGGTGCGTCATGGCGCCCGCGGCCCGTCAGGCGCTCGCCTGCGCTTCCGCGCGCCTCACCCCTTCGACCATGGGCGATGCGCCCGCGCTGGTTGACCGTTCACTCGAAGGAGTGAGGGGTCGATTGTGCCGTACCCGCCCGGTTCCGCACGCTCTCCATGGGAGGGCAGGCGTGAACGGGCCCGCTCGCCGTCTGCGTGAGAGGCCGGGTGGTCGGACATGGACGCGTACGAGGCGGAGCGGGCGGTCGCGATCGTCGGGGCCTCCTGCCGGCTGCCCGGCGGCATCACGGATCTCGACGCACTCTGGCAGGCCCTGTGGGCGGGGCGCGACCTGGTCACCGAGGTGCCGCCCGAACGCTTCCACGCCACGCGCTTCGTCGACACCTCGATGCCGCGGCCCGGCAAGAGCTGCACCGGCGCAGGCGGATTCCTGACGGACATCGCCGGATTCGACGCGGACTACTTCGGCATCGCCCCCAAGGAAGCCGCCCAAATGGACCCTCAGCAACGCCTGTTGCTGGAGATGGCGGTGGAGGCGTGCGACGACGCGGGCATCGCGCCCGCCGCACTGGCGGGGTCGGACACCAGCGTCCACATCGGCATCTCGGACCACTCCTACGGCGCCCTGCAGATGCTGATGACCGACAGCGTCAACGCGTACACCATGTCCGGCGCGGCCTCCGCCATCGCCGCCAACCGGCTCTCGCACTTCCTCGACCTGCGCGGTCCCAGCATGGCCGTGGACACCGCCTGTTCCTCGTCGCTGGTCGCGCTCGTCGAGGCGTGCCGCACGCTGCTCGATGGCACCGGCCGGGCCGCTCTCGCCGGCGGCGTCAACCTCCTCCTGAGCCCCTACCACTTCGTGGGCTTCTCCCAGGCGTCCATGCTCTCGCCCAGCGGCCGCTGCCGGTCCTTCTCCGCCGACGCCGACGGATACGTACGGGCCGAGGGCGGCGGCGTGGTGTTGCTCAAGCGGCTGGCCGACGCGCTCGCCGACGGCGACCGCGTCCACGCCGTCGTCGTGGACTGCGCCACCAACAGCGACGGCAGGACCATGGGGCTCGCCCTCCCGTCCCCGGAGGCCCAGGAGGCCCTGCTGCGGGACCTCTACGCACGGGCCGGCGTGCACCCCGACGACCTCGTCTACCTCGAGGCGCACGGAACCGGCACACCCGTGGGGGACCCCGCCGAGTGCCGGGCCGTCGGCAGAGCCCTCGGCACCCGCCGCACCCGGCGGGACCTGCCCATCGGTTCGGTCAAGTCCAACCTCGGGCACCTCGAACCCGCCTCCGGCATGGCCGGCCTGTTCAAGGCGCTCCTGGTCCTGCGCCACCGCGCGATCCCGGCCACCCTGCACGCGACCCCGCCCAACCCGCACATCGACTTCGCGGCCCTGCGCCTGGCCCCGGCCCTGGAGCCCGGCCCGGTCGCCGTCGACGGCCGTTCCGTGGCCGGGATCAACTCCTTCGGCTTCGGGGGCGCCAACGCGCACGTCATCCTGGCCCCACCCCCACCGCTCCCGCCCCGCTCGGTGCCCCCGCCCGCCCCGCGCCCGTTCGTGGTCACCGCCCGCTCCCGTACGGCCCTGGACGCCGCCGTACGCGCCACGGCGGACCACCTGGCGGAGGCGGGACCCGACGCGTTCTACGACCTCGCCTACACCGCCGGCCGGCGGCGCGGGAAGCACCCGCACCGTGCCGTCGTCATCGCCGACACCGCCGCGGAAGCGGCCGCGGGACTCACCCGGCTCGCCGAGCGGTCGCCCGAGGAGGCCGACGCACCGCCGGAGGAGCGGAACGGAGCCACGGCACAGACCGTCGGCCGCGGCCGCGTCGTCTTCGCCTTCCCCGGCAACGGCGCGCAGTGGCCGGGCATGGCGAGAGACCTGCTCACCGGCAGCCCGGCGTTCCGCAAGGGCGTCGAAGCGGCCGACGCCGCACTGGCACCGCACGTCGGGTGGTCGGCGGTGGACCTGCTGACGGACCCGGCCGAGGAGGTCCGGCTCTCCGCCACGGAGGTCGCGCAGCCGCTCCTCTTCGCCGTCCAGGTGGGGCTGGTGGAGGCGCTGCGGCAGCAGGGCATCGTCCCGCAGGCCGTGGTGGGGCACAGCGTCGGCGAGATCACGGCGGCCCACGTGGCGGGCGCACTGACCCTGGAGGACGCCGCGCGGCTCGTCGCCGCACGGGGCGGCGCCCAGGCCGTGACGGCCGGGAAGGGCCGGATGGCCGTCGTCGCCCTCACCCCCGAGGAGGCCGCACGGGTGAGTGCGCCCTTCCCGGACCTGGAGATCGCCTGCGTCAACTCCGAACGCCACGTCACCCTCTCCGGCCCCGCCGACCAGCTCGCGCGACTGGCGGACACCCTGGACCGGGACAGCGGTACGCCCTGCGTCGACGTCGGTCTCGACCACGCCTTCCACAGCAGGGCCATGGACCCGGTCGAGCAGCCCCTGAAGGCCGCGCTCGACTGGCTGCGGCCCGGCCCGGCACACCTCCCCATGATCTCCACCGTCACGGGCGGACCCGTGGACGGAACCGCCCTGGACGCCGACTACTGGTGGCACAACGTACGCCGCCCGGTGAGGTTCCGGTCGGCGGTCGAACACCTCATGAGCGAGGGATTCGACGTCTTCGTCGACGTCGGACCCGAGCCCATCCTCTGCCCGCACCTGCGGGCGGCCGCCCGCAACACCTCACCGGTCGCCGTCGTTCCGACACTCTCCCGGAAGGAGGCCGGTCCGGTCGCCCTGCGCACCGCCGTGGCCCGCGCGATCGCCGCCGGGGCCACCGTGGACTGGAGCGCCCACTTCCCCGTCCCGGGCCGGGTGAGCGACCTCCCCGCCTACCCCTGGCAGCGTCAACCGCACTGGAACGGCGGCCCGGAGGCATGGACCGGTGGCGCGGGCAACGGCCTCTACGACCATCCGCTGCTGGGCGAACGGCTCCCCTTCGCCGAGCCGGCCTGGCACGGCCCCGTGAATCCGGTACTCGTCCCCTGGCTGGCCGACCACCGGGTCGGCGGCTCGGTCATCATGCCCGCCACGGGCTACGCGGAGATGGCCCTGGCGGCCGGAAGACGCCTGTGGAACGGCCCGACGGAGGTGGAGGCCTTCGACCTGACCCGTGTGCTCGTCATCCCCTGGGAGAACCCCGGCACCGTCCACCTGCAGAGCACCCTCTCACCCGACGACGGAATCCTCACCGTCACCGCCGGGCGGGGACGCGGAGGTACGCCCGATCTCCACGCCCGGGGACGCGTCCGGCCCCTGCTGCGCCGCCGGCCGCCCGCCCCCGATTTCGACGCCGTGCGCGAGCGGTGTGATCGGCGCATGGACGGCGACGCGCACCACCGGGCCATGTCCGCCCTCGGCCTGGACTACGGCCCCGCCTTCCGGCCCCTCCACGACGTCCGCGTGGGACAGGGGGAGACCCTGGCCGCCTACCGCCACGACCTGCCGTCCGAGGGGTACGTGGTGCACCCGGCCCTGCTGGACGGCGCGCTCCAGGCGGGGCTGCCGCTCGTGACCGACCTCGTGACGGACGGGCAGCGGGGCTACCTGCCCTCCGCGTTCGACGCGATCCGCATCTGGCGCACCCCGGCACCCCGTGGCCTCGTGCACGTACGCGACCGCGGACGCACCCGGACCGAGATCTGCTGGGACATCACCGTCACGGATGAGGACGGCACGGTCACGGCCGAGCTGGAGGGCTGCCGGCTGCGGCGCTTCGACCGAGCGGGCACCACTCCGCTGAAACGGCACCGGCTCGTCATGAGGGCCGCGCCTCACCCGGACGCACCGGCGGAGCGATCTCCGCTGCCCCGCCCCGCCACGATCCTGGCGGCGGCCCGGCCGCGCATCCGCGAACTGCGGGACGACTGGCGGCGCTTCCGCTACGACCAGGTGCTCCACGGGCTCAAGGAATGCGTCGCCCAAGGCGTGGGGGAGGGCATCGCCTCTCTGCTGCCCGACCCTGCCCGCCCCTTCAGCGTCGAGGACCTGCTGGACGCGGGTGTCCTGCCCCGCCACCGCCGTCTGCTGACCCAGCTCATCGCCCTGGCGGAGCGCCACGGCGCCTTGGCGAGGTGGATCGAGGACGGCCGGTGGACCCTGGCCCCGGCGGGGTTCGACGCGGCCGAGCGCATGCTCCGGATGGGCCGGGACTTCCCCGCATTCGGTGCGGACCTCTCCTTGTACGGACGCGCGGCGGACTTCGAGGACCTGCTCGGGGAGAGCAACGCCGTGGAGGCCCTGTTCGAGGAGGGCGGCCCCGAAAGGTTCGAGCAGTTCTTCGACATCAGCCCCCTGATGCGGTTCCACAACCGGGTGCTGCAGGCGCTGGTACGGGAGATGGCCGCGCTGTGGCCCGCCGGCCGGCCGCTGCGCGTCCTGGAAGTGGGCGGCGGTACCGGCGGCACCACCGCGGCCCTCCTGCCGGTCATGCCGCCCGACCGCACCCGCTACCACTTCACCGACCTCTCCGCACTGTTCGTCGCACGGGCCGAGAAGCGCTTCGCGGCGCATGACTTCGTCACGTACGGGACGCTCGACCTCGACACCGACCCCTGTGCGCAGGGCCTCGTCCCGGGCACATTCGACGTCGTCGTGGCGGCCAACGCCCTGCACACGGCCAAGGACCTCGCCCGGGCGGTGCGGGGGACGAAACGGCTGCTGGCCCCGGGCGGCCATCTCCTGGCCATGGAGATGCACGACCACGAAGTCCTCGCCCCGCTCTTCGGAATGCTCGAAAGCTTCTGGGCGTTCACCGACCGCGAACTCCGCCCGGACTCCCTCCTGCTCCCCGCCCGGCAGTGGCCCGGCCTGCTGCGCGACTGCGGATTCACGGGCGTCGTGCGCACCGGCGACAGGAAGAAGGGCGACGTCCCCGCCGGGATGTCGGTCCTGCTCGCAGCCGCCCCGGGGGGTCCGGTGCCGGAGACGCCGCTGCCGGCGCCCGACGGCACCCGGTCCTGGATCGTGGCCGGTGAGGAGGGCGACCGTACGGACCTGCCCGGCGCGGTGGCCGCGGCGCTGGAAACCGCGGGCGCCGCGGTCCTGCGCGCCTCCGGGGCGAGCGGCGACCCGCGGTACTGGAGCGAGCTCTTCGAGGACCGGCCGGCCGTGACGGTCGTCCTCGTACTGGACGACGCCCCCGAGCCGCTCCCCGCCGATGCCCTGCTGGACCTGACCACCCGCAGAACAGCCGTCCTGCGCGCCCTCGCCACCGCCTTCGAGCAGTTCGGCGACCGCCGGCAGCCGCACCTGTGGCTGGTGACCCGGCCGACCGGAGCCCTGCCCGCGCCGGAACAGGCGTCGCACCCCCACACGGCGGCCCTGTGGGGCGCCACCCGCTCCCTGGCGAACGAACACCCCCATGTGACCGTCAAGCGCCTCTCCCTCGAACGCGGCGACGACGCGGCCGCCGACGGCCGGCGGGTCGTGGGCGAACTCCTCACCCCCACGGAGGAGGACGAGATCGCCCTCACCGCGGGCGGCCGCTTCGTCCCCCGCACGGTGGAGTGGACCGAGGCCCCCCAGGGAACGGCCCACGGCAGCCGCGTACCGGCCTTCTCCCTGGAGGTGCGCGACCTCGGGATGGGCTACCGCCTCGCCTGGGTGGAGAACGACATCCCCGCACCGGGCCCGGGCGAGGTCGTCGTCGCCGTCCGCGCCGCCGCCCTGAACTACCGCGACATCATGCAGGCCGTCGACCTCCTGCCCGCCGATCCCCGCCACGGCCCGGCCGCCACCGGGGTCGGCATGGAATGCGCGGGCCTCGTCACGGCGACCGGCCCCGGGGTGACCTCCGTGCGACCGGGCGACCGCGTCTTCGCCCTGGCTCCCGGCGCGTTCGCCTCCCACGTCCGCACCGTCGAGCACGCCGTGGGCCGGCTCCCCAAGAGCATGTCGTTCACCGAGGGCGCCACGCTGCCGATCGCCTTCCTCACCGTCCACTACAGCCTCGGTCACCTCGCCCGGCTCGCCCCCGGCGAGACGGTCCTCGTGCACGGTGCCGCCGGGGGCGTCGGCCTCGCCGCCCTCCAGTACGCGCGCCGGCGCGGCGCCCGTGTCGTCGCCACCGCGGGCAACCCCTTCAAACGCGACCTGGTGCGCGCCCTCGGCGCCGAACACGTCCTGGACTCACGCACCCTGGCCTTCGCCGAGGACGTCCGCGAGCTGACCGGCGGCCGCGGCGTGGACGTCGTCCTCAACTCCCTCGCCGGCGAGGCCATCACCCGCGGGCTGGAGGCGCTGCGCCCCGGCGGCCGCTTCGTCGAGCTGGGCAAGCGCGACATCCACGAGAACAAGCCCCTGCTGCTGCGGCCGTTCGCCAACAACATCGCCTTCTTCGGGGTCGACCTCACCGCGCTGCTCGCCGAACCGGAACTGGCCCGCGCACAGTTCACCGAGGTCGCCACGGCGATCCGCACCGGGCGCTGCCGGCCGCTCATCCACAGCGTCCACCCGGCCGCCCGGATCGCCGACGCCTTCGCCCTGCTCCAGCACTCCCGGCACATCGGCAAGGCCGTGGTCTCCTTCGACCCCTCCGACGACCCCGTGACCGTCGAACGCCACCGGCCGGCACCCCGCCTCGACCCGCAGGGCACCTACCTGGTCACCGGCGGCCTCGGCGGCTTCGGCGCCGCGACCGCCCGCTGGCTCGCCGACCGGGGAGCACGTCACCTCGACCTCATCGGGCGCAGGGGAGAACGGTCACCGGAAGCGCCCGCCCTCCTGGCGGAACTCTCCGCCCGGGGAGTCACCGCCCGCGCCCACGCGGCCGACGTCACCGACCTCGCCGCCGTGCGCCGCGTCGTGGAGGAAGCCGACGCCACCGGGCACCCCCTCCGCGGCGTCGTCCACTCCGCGATGCACCTCGACGACGCACCCCTGACCGAACTGACCGACGAACGCCTCCGCGCCGTCCTCGCCCCCAAACTGGCCGGCGCCGCGGTCCTGGACGCCGTGACGCGCGACCGGTCCCTGGACCTCTTCCTCGTCCACTCCTCCGTCGCCTCGGCCACCGGCAATATCGCCCAGGCCCCCTACGCGGGCGCCAACCTCGCCCTGGAGGCCCTGATCCGCCGGCGCCGCCGGGACGGCCTGCCCGGCACCGCGATCGCCTGGGGAGCCCTGGGCGAGACCGGATACGCGGTGCGCAACGACCTCACCCCCTTCCTGTCCCGGGCCGGGCTGGAACCGATCACCCTCCGGGAGGCGTTCGACGTCGCCGACGACGTCCTCGTCGCCGACGTGCCGCTCACCGGCGCCGCACGCCTCAACTGGGCCGTGGCACACCGGCTGCTGCCGACCATCGGGGCACCGCGCCTGTTCGACCTGCTGCCGGCGCTCGTCGAGGGCGGAGCCACCACTCACGAGGAGCTGCTGCGGGCTCTCGCCGGAATGACCACCGACGAAGCCCTGGAACTCATCGCCACCTCCCTGGCCGGCATGCTCGCCGACGTCCTGCAGCTGCCCGCCGATCAGCTCGACCACCACCGCAGGCTCGACGAATACGGCACGGACTCCCTCATGGCCACCGAAATGCTGGTCACCCTGCGGCAGCAGTACGACATCGACATTCCGCCCATGGAGCTCCTGCGCAGCAACGGCACCATCGCCGACCTGGCGCGGATCATCCACCTGCGGCTGGGCCTCCGCAACGACAGCACGGGGACGACCCTCGCCGACGGGCCAGGACCGCCTCAGCGGACGGGGAAGTCGAAATAGGTGTCCGGGAACGGCTCGCCGCGGAGCGTGAAGTGCCACCACTCCTCCGCCAGATTGACGAAACCGGCTTCCTCCAGCGTCGACTTGAGCAGCAGCCGGTTCGTCCGCCGAGCACCTTGGATCCGTGGGTCGAGGGTGTGCGACAGCGTGTCGAAACAGTCGTAACCGGTGCCCATGTCGACCGAGTTGTCGGGGAAACGCTCCGCCCTGGGCGCGTAACAGGGCACGAGCGGCTCCCCGGGCACGTAGGGGCGCGTCGGCCGCACCGGCAGCCGCACCAGCGTCACATCCATGGTGCTGCCCCGGCTGTGCCCGGACTTCGCGGCGATATAGCCGTCCTCGAACAGCCGCGACTTCTCGACGCGCGGAAAGAACTCACCCTTCATCCGCTCGTCGCCGAGGTCCTCCGCCCACGCCACGAAGTCGTCGACCGCGCGCTGCGGCCGGTAGCAGTCGTAGACCTTCAGGGTGTACCCACGGCGCAGCACGGCACGCTGCGCCGTGCGCAGGGCCTCGGCGGCCGGGCGGGTGAGCAGGCACACGGGACGCCGGTAGCCGTCCACGCGATGGCCGGTGAAGTTGTGCACGGTGGCGTAGCGCATCTCCTGGACGATCGTGGGATCGACGTCCGAGAGGGCCACGAACCCCTTCGGCCGGCCCGGCACCGACTCCGCCCGTGCGGCGGGCGCGGACGAGAGGGCCAGGAGGGCGGCGAGCGGAAGGGCGAGAGCACGCAATGCGACGCGGAGTGCTGGCATGCGCCCTGCGATACCAGGAAGACGGGCACGGAGGGAAGAGCCGCGCACCGGCTTCTCGCGCTCACCTGTAGTCCTTCACCCTGCGCACCCCGGCTCCTCGCGCTCACCCGTCGTCCTTCACCCCGCGCACCCGCACCGGATACGCCACCTCCCTCGCGCCCTCCTGTTCGACCTCCACCTCCGTGCCCCGCAGCCGCGTCGTGAAGCGCGCCACCTCCACCGGCCCCCAGCCGTCACCCGCGTCCGCGATCAGCACCCCGCCGCCCGTACGCCCCGCGGCGGGCGCCCACACCTCCAGCTCCACCTGCCCGTCCGCACCGGCCACCGGCACCACCGAACCCGCCCGCGCCAGCACCGGGATCCGCGACAGCGGAGCGTCCAGCAACACCTGCCCCGGCCCCTCGTGCGCCCGCCCCGTCGCCGTGTCGTACCACCGCCCCCGCGGCAGCCGGACCGCCCGCCGGTCCGCACCCTGCTCCAGCACCGGCGCCACCAACAGCGAATCACCCAGCAAGAACGCGTCCTCGCAGTCCCGCAGCGCCCGGTCCTCGGGCGAACGCCACCACACCGGGCGGACGTACGGGGCACCGGTGCGCCGCGCCAGATGCGCGAGCGTCACGAAATACGGCACCAGCCGGACCCGCTCCCGCAGCGCCGCCCCCGCGTGTTCGAGGATCTCCGCGCCGAACTCCCACGGCTCCCGGCGCCCCGCGAAGACCGCCGCGTGCGTACGGAACAGCGGCAGATACGCGCCCAGCTGGAACCAGCGCAGATACAGCTCCGGCGACGGCGACCCCGTGAACCCGCCGATGTCCGGACCGGAATACGGCACCCCGCACAGCCCCAGACCCAGCACCAGCGCCAGCGACGCCCGCAGCCCCGGCCAGCCGGTGGCCACGTCACCGGACCACGTCCCGCCGTAGCGCTGCATGCCCGCCCAGCCGGACCGCGAGAACAGGAACGGCCGGTCGTCCGGCCGCAGCGCGCGCACGCCCTCATAGCCGGCGCGCGCCATGGTCAGCCCGTACACATTGTGCGCCTCACGGTGGTCACCGCCCCGGCCCTCCAGCGCGTGCCGGGCCGACAGGGGCAGTGTCGGATCGCCGAACGCCGCGAACGACACCGGCTCGTTCATGTCGTGCCAGAAGCCCGCGAAACCCTGCGCCAGCCGCTCCGCGTACAGCCCGCCCCACCACTCACGCACCGCGGGATCGGTGAAGTCGGGGAAGACCGCCTCGCCCGGCCACACCACCCCGCGCACCTGACGCCCCCGGGCGTCCCGCACGAACGCCCCCGCCTCCGTACCGCTGTCGTACGCCGACAGACCCGGCTCGGCCTTCACCGCCGGGTTCACGATGGACACCAGCCGCACCCCCTGCTCCCGCAGGTCGGCCGCCAGCCCCGGCAGATCCGGGAAAGCCTCCCGGTCCACGGTGAAGACCCGGTGGCCGCGGTAGTGGTCGATGTCCAGATGCAGCGCCGACAGCGGCAGACCCCGCTCCACATAGCCCGCCACCACCCGCCGCACCTCCCGCTCGCTGCCGAATCCCCAGCGCGCGTGGTGGTGACCCAGCGCCCAGGCGGGCGGCAGCGCCGCGCCCCCGGTCAGCGCCGCCCAGCCGTGCAGCACGCGCGCGGGAGTACCCACGATCACCCAGGAGCGCAGCGGCCCGCCGTCCATCCGCAGCTCGCAGCGGCCCGGCCGGTCGTGCCCCGAGCCCGCCCCCTCCTCGCCCTCCCGCAACGTCACCCGGCCGTCCCAGGAGTTGTCGTGAAAGGCCAGATGCGTGCCGGCGTCCGCCACCACCAGCTGCACCGGCATGGTGATGTACAGCGGATCCTCCTCCGGCTCGAACGGCCCCGGATCGGTGTTCCACAGCCGGTACGAGCCGTCCCGCAGCCGAGGGCCCGCGGCCCGGCCGCCCAGCCCGAAGAACCGGGCGTCCGCCGGCACCTCCGACCGCTGCGTCCAGCGCGCCCCCGCGGTCCGCCCGGCGGCCGGATCCACCGGCTCCCACCAGCGCGGCGGCAGATCGCGCCGCAGCAGCACCCCGCCGGGCGTGCGCACCTCCACCGCGCCGTGCCGGCTCACCACCACCAGCACCCGCTCGGACACCACCCGCCAGCCGCCGTCCTTGTCCGGCTCCAGCACGGCCCGCTCGTCCACCTCCGGTACGGGCCCGGCCAGCGCGTAGGAGGGATCCGGCCCGGCACCGTCCCAGCCACAGAACACCGCGCCGCCCGCCGCGACCCGCACCAGCAGCGACGACCGGGCGAACCTCACCACCCCGCCGCCGGGCCCCGGATCGGCCCCCAGCGCCGCGCCCGGCACCCGCGCCCGTTCCGCGCCCGGCCGTGGCAGCCCCGCCGCGTCCGCCCGGCGCCGCCGCCACGCGGACCGCACGGACCGCAGCCCCTGTGCCGTCCCGACCGTCCTCATCAACCGCCGCAGATCCCGCGCATCCATGCTGCTCAGCCTGCCACCGCGGCCCGCGGGCGCGTGGTGCGTTCAACTGTCGTTCACCCCGCCGGGAGCCCGCCGGCCGCCGCGGGTTATCCACAGGGCTGGTGTACGAGTCGATCACATGGCATCGTCCTCGTCAGCCGTGTCCCGCGCAGAACCCGCCGGTGCGCGCGGCGACGCCCACGACGCGTACAGCCGGGAGCAGCCAGATGACCACCGCACCGCAGCCCGCCACCCAGCCGGAGCCCCTGTGGACCCCCGGCCAGGACCGCGTCGCCCGCGCCCAGGTCACCCGCTTCCACGCCTGGGCCGCCGAGCGCCACGGCGCGCCCGCCCCCGTCGCCGGCGACCCCGCCGCGAGCTATGCCGCGCTGCACCGCTGGTCCGTCGAGCGCGTCGAGGACTTCTGGCAGGCCCTCACCGAGTGGTGCGACGTCCGCTTCTCCAGCCCGTACGAGCGGGTCCTCGCCGATCCCGCGATGCCCGGCGCCCGGTGGTTCCCCGGCGCCCACCTCAACTACGCCGAGCACGCCCTGCGCACCGCCGAGGACCCCGCCCGCGCCGCCGAGCCCGCCCTCCTGCACGTCGACGAGGCCCATGAGCCCACCCCGGTGAGCTGGGCCGAGCTCCGCGCGCGGGTCGGCTCCCTCGCGGCAGAGCTGCGCCGCCTCGGCGTCCGCCCCGGCGACCGCGTCAGCGCCTATGTGCCCAACATCCCGCAGGCCGTCGTCGCCCTGCTCGCCACCGCCGCCGTCGGCGGCGTGTGGACCTCCTGCGCGCCCGACTTCGGCGCCCGCAGCGTCCTGGACCGCTTCCAGCAGGTCGAGCCCGTCGTCCTCTTCACCGTCGACGGCTATCACTACGGCGGCAAGCGCCACGACCGGGCCGAGACGGTCGCCGAGCTGCGCGCCGGACTGCCCACGGTCCGCGCGGTCGTCCACATCCCGCTGCTGGGCACCCCGGCCCCCGAAGGCGCGCTCGACTGGGACGCTCTGACCTCGGCCGACGTCGAGCCGGTCTTCGAGCAGGTCCCCTTCGACCACCCGCTGTGGGTGCTGTACTCCTCGGGCACCACGGGCCTGCCGAAGGCCATCGTCCAGTCCCAGGGCGGCATCCTCGTCGAACACCTCAAGCAGCTCGCCCTGCACTGCGACCTCGGCCCCGGCGACCGCTTCTTCTGGTACACCTCGACCGGCTGGATGATGTGGAACTTCCTCGTCTCCGGCCTCCTGGTGGGCTCCACCGTCGTCCTCTACGACGGCAGCCCCGGCTACCCCGACACCGCCGCCCAGTGGCGCATCGCCGAACGCACCGGGGCCACCCTCTACGGCACCTCCGCCGCCTATGTGATGGCCTGCCGCAAGGCCGGCGTCCACCCGGGCCGCGACTTCGACCTCTCCCGCGTCAAGTGCGTCGCCACCACCGGCTCACCGCTGCCGCCCGACGGCTTCCGCTGGATCCACGACGAGGTCGCGCAGGACATGTGGATCGCCTCGGTGAGCGGCGGCACGGATGTCTGCAGCTGCTTCGCCGGCGCCATGCCGACCCTGCCGGTGCACATCGGCGAGCTCCAGGCCCCCTGCCTGGGCACCGACCTCCAGGCGTGGGACGCGCACGGCAAGCCCGTCGTCGACGAGGTCGGCGAGCTGATCGTCGCGGGCCCCATGCCGTCGATGCCGATCCACTTCTGGAACGACCCCGACGGCAGCCGCTATCACGACAGCTACTTCGACATGTTCCCCGGCGTCTGGCGCCACGGCGACTGGATCACCCTCACCTCACGCGGCAGCGTCGTCATCCACGGCCGCTCGGATTCGACCCTCAACCGCCAGGGTGTCCGCATGGGCTCCGCCGACATCTACGAGGCGGTCGAACGGCTCCCCGAGATCCGTGAGTCCCTCGTCATCGGCGTCGAACAGCCCGATGGCGGCTATTGGATGCCGCTCTTCGTCCATCTCGCGCCCGGCGCCGAGCTCGACGACGACCTCCTCGACCGCATCAAGAGCACCATCCGCCAACAGCTCTCCCCCCGCCACGTCCCCGACGAGGTCATCGAGGTCACCGGCATCCCGCACACCCTCACCGGCAAGCGCATAGAGGTCCCGGTCAAACGCCTCCTCCAGGGCACCCCCATGGAAAAGGCGGTCAACCCCGGCTCGGTCGACAACGTCGACCTCCTCCACTTCTACGAGAAGCTGGCCCGCGACCGCGCAAAATCAAGCCCGTCCGGCGGTTGAGGACAGGACGCGAGCCCCCACCGAGCCGCCCGCGGTACCACCGAGCCCGTCCGGCGATTGAGGGCAAAACACCAGCCGTCCGGCGGTTGAGGACAAAACGCCAGCCACCCAGCCGCACCCACCCCCTCACCCCCCATACGTGGCCTGCGTCTCACCCAGCGCCGCGGCGAAGTCCGCCGCGAACCCCACCGACTCCGCCACCCCCAGACCCGCCGTCGTGACCCGGACCCCCGGCCCCGCGGCAATGCGGAACCGCGCTCCGGCGGCGACCCACCACCCCGCCGACCGCAACCCATTGACGACCGCCGCCTCATCCCGCACCGGCACCCACACGTTCAACCCGCTGGCCCCGTGCGCGGCGATCCCGTGCCGCGCCAACTCCCCGAGCAGGGCCTCGCGCCGCAGCACATACGTGTCATGGGCCTCGGACACCAGCGCCTGGGTCGCCGCGTCGGTCAGCAGCCCGGCCACCGCCTCCTGCAGGGCGTGGCTCACCCAGCCGGACGTCAGCAGCAGCCGCCCGTCGTGCCGGGCCAGCGTGGTCGCGTCGCACGCCAGCGACGCCCACCGCAGATCCGTGCCCAAGTACTTGGTGACGGTACGGACCTGGGCCCACCGCGCCGGTCCGCGCGCGGTCAGGCTGTGCAGCGGCGCCCCCGCGATCTCCGCCGTGTGGTCGTTCTCGACGACCAGGACATCCGGCGCCTCCGCCAGCACCGCCGCCAGGGCGTCGCGCCGCTCGGGCGAGAACCACCCGCCGTAAGGATTCTGCGACCGTGGACTGTAGACCACCGCCCGGACGCCCGCCCGCAGCGCGGACCGCAGGGCATCGGGCCGCATCCCCTCGTCGTCCACCGCCACCGGCACGGACCGGAACCCCAGCGCGGGGACGAGATCCAGCAGATGGTGGTAGCCCGGGTCCTCCATCGCCACCGTGTCACCCGGCCGCAGCTCCACCGACAGCAGCCGTGCCACACAGTCGAGCGCGCTGTGCGCGAACGTCACATGGCCCGACGGCACGCCGTCCCGCTCGTACCAGGCGCGGACGAGCTCCTCCAGCCGCGCCACCCGAGGCGACGACCGGTGCGAACGCGCCCCCGGCACGAGCCGCACGGACGGCAGGCCGTGCGGGAGGAACGCCTCGTCGGGATGGCCGCCCGCCAGGTCGCGCAGCCCCTCCGGCACCTTCGGCGGCCGCCGGGAGGCGACCGCCGGGGCCTCGGCCACCACCGTCCCGCCACGCCCGCGCGTCATGACGATGCCGCGCCCGCGAAGCTCCTTGTACGTGGCCGCGACCGTCCCCGGACTCACTCCGAGCCGCTCGGCCAGCGTGCGTACGGGCGGCAGCGCGCTGCCCGGCGGGAGGGCCCCGTCGGCGACGCCCCGTTCGATGGACGCGGCGATTCCCTTGGCGTTCGTACCCGTGAACTCATATTGTGTTGCCACAGATCTGAGTATGTATCAGTACAAATGCTCGGTCAAGAGCGTCGGGTCAAGGGGGAAACACTTCATGCACATACCCGGGGGACCGGACGGCCGCCGCATGCTCGCCGTCACCTTCGTCGACAAGATGGGCTCCGGCCTCTGGGGGGCGACCGCCGCCCTCTACTTCACCTACGTCGCCGGACTCGGCACCGCGGAGATCGGCCTCCTGCTCGGCGTCTCCGGCGCCATCGGAATCGCGGGCCCACCGCTCGGCGGCCTCCTGGCCGACCGGATGCCCCTGCGGCCCCTGCTGTTCGCCGTCCAGGTCGTACGCGCTGCCGCCTCGCTCGCCCTCCTCACCACCACCGACCTGCCCGCCCTGCTCGCCATCGCCGCCGTCGGCAGCCTCGGCGACCGCGCGTCCGCCGTCCTCACCAGGCTCTACGCCACCCGCGTCGCCGGCTCCGAGCGCGCCCGCTACCAGGCCGTCAACCGCACCTCCTCCAACATCGGCTGGGCCGTCGGCGGACTCGTGGCGGCCGCGGCCCTCACCGCTGGATCGGCCACCGTCTACCGCGCCCTGCTCATCGGCGACGCGCTCACCTTCGTCGCCGCCGCGGCACTGAGCCTGCGCTGCGGCGAACCGCCGTCGGCCTCCCGGATCGTCACCACCGGCACGTCCGGGACGCCTTCCGCGCCATCACCGGCCAACCCCTGGCGCGACCGCCGCTATCTCGCCTACACCGCCACAGAAGTCGTCCTCTTCCTCGACGACTCCGTCTTCAAGATCGGTCTGCCGCTGTGGGCGGTGACGGCCACGACCGCGCCGCACGGACTCGTCCCCCTCCTGCTCGTGCTCAACAACGTGCTCGTGGTCTGCTTCCAGGTCCCCTTCGCACGCTTCGGCACCACCCCGTCCGCCGCCCGCAACGCCCTGCTGCCCCTGGCCGCCGTCTTCCTCGCCGGCGGAGCCGCCCTCGCCGCCTCGACCACCGGCACCCCATGGCTCGCCGCCGTCGCGCTCATCCTGGCCGCCACCGCCTTCACCGTCGCCGAGATGCTCCACGCGACCGTGTCCTGGGAACTGTCCGTCGCCCTCGCCCCGCCCACGGCCCAGGGCGCCTACCTCGGGGTCCACGGCCTCAGCCAAGCCGTCCAGCGCAGCGTCGGACCACTGACCGTGACCGCCGCCATCGCGGCGGGCCCCCTCGGCTGGCTCGCCTTCGGCACCGGCCTCGCCGCCGTGTCCTGCGCACAGCGACGACTGGTGCGCGACCGCGAGCGGACGGCATTGTCAGTGCCCTCGGTTACGGTGAGTGAGCATTGATCGTTCGTGCCGAGGGGGAAAGATGGCGCACGCCAGGAACGAGGCCAATCGACAACTGAAGGCGCGGCGCGCACTGCGCCGCGAAGTGCCCAGCACCGTGGCCGTGCTGGCCGACGAGGCCGACTTCGCCGCCATGCGGCGATACGGATCCTTCCACTTCGACGACCACGCGACGTATTTGCGGCAGATGGAGGGCCTGCTGCACTCACTCAGCAGACAGGGCACGCACACGAGCGTCGCCCTCTTCGACCCCGTCGGTTACGAGGAGTTCTGCGCCGACGCCCACCTCGACCCCGACACCCCCGCCAGCCGCACCCGCTACACGGCGGAGATCGCCGCGACCGGCACCAGGCTCACCTACGAGGGCCAGCCCATCAGGCGCCTGCTCCCGCAGCTCATCAACGAGGCGGAACAGCAGGCCACCTGGGAATACGCCTCCGCCCTCCTCACCCGCGGCGGTGACTGCGCCTCCTGCGGCGAGGACACCGGCCGGGCGGCCTTCGCCCGCGCCACCCAGGCGCTGCGCAGACTCGTCCGCGCGGTCGGACCCGGCGCGCACCACCTGGTGTGCAGCGTCCCGGCCGAAGGGGAGACACCGCTCGTCGCCGTCCTCCACGCCGGGCACCGCGAGGACGGCCTCCTGCACCTGAGGGAGGCGGCGACCCTGGTCTTCTGCACGGTGCTGGCCGCCGGCATCGCCACCGACCGCCCCGGTGGCGTCGTCCTGCGCACCACCGTGCCCGGCAGCCGCGACACCGTACGGGGCTGGAGCCTGCGCGACGGATGGCTGAGGCCCCTCAGCGAAGCCGAGGTCTTCGCCGCCTATTGCACGGACGCGCGGACCGGCGAACCCGTGCCCCCCGAGCCCGGCGTCGACTACCGCGCGGGCATCCCCCTGGAGGAACCGGGGGAGGGGGAGGCCGGGATGACGCACTGACACACCGACGCGCCGATACGCGAGCCGATACGCGAAAGGTGCCCCGCCGGTCGGCGGGGCACCTCACGTCAAAGGGGCGTCGAGCGCCACCGGCTCACTCGCCGGACAGCACCGCCTGCGCGGCCACACGGGCCTCCTCGGCGGTGTCCGTGGCACGGGCCGCGGCGGCGGCACGCTCGCACTGGGCCAGCGTGTGCTTCGCCAGGGTCGCGCGCACGTACGGAATCGACGCGGCACCCATGGACAGGCTGGTCACACCCAGACCGGTCAGCACGCAGGCCAGCAGCGGGTCCGAGGCGGCCTCACCGCACACGCCGCAGCTCTTGCCCTCGGCCTTGGCGGCCTCGGCGGACGCGGCGACGAGGTCGAGCAGCGCCGGCTGCCACGGGTCCTGGAGCCGCGACACCGCGCCGACCTGACGGTCGGCGGCGAAGGTGTACTGCGCCAGGTCGTTGGTGCCCAGCGACAGGAACTCGACCTCCTGGAGGATCGAGCGGGCCCGCAGCGCGGCGGACGGAATCTCCACCATCGCACCGAACTTCGCCCGCAGCCCGGCCTCACGGCACGCGTCCGCGAACGCCTTCGCGTCCGTACGGTCCGCCACCATCGGGGCCATGACCTCAAGGTAGACCGGCAGTCCCTCGGCGGCCTTCGCCAGCGCGGTGAGCTGCGTGCGCAGCACGGCCGGGTGGTCCAGCAGCGTCCGCAGACCGCGCACGCCCAGCGCCGGGTTGGGCTCGTCGGCCGGCGTCAGGAAGTCGAGCGGCTTGTCCGCGCCCGCGTCCAGCACCCGCACGACCACACGGCCCTCGGGGAACGCCTCGAGCACCTTGCGATAGGCCTCGACCTGCTTCTCCTCGGACGGCGCCTTCTTGCTGTCGTCCAGGAAGAGGAACTCGGTACGGAACAGACCGACGCCCTCCGCACCCGCCTCGACCGCGGCCGGCACATCCGCCGGACCGCCGACGTTCGCGAGCAGCGGCACCTTGTGCCCATCCGACGTCGCACCCGGACCGGACGAGGCGGCGAGAGCGGCCTTGCGCGCCTCCGCGGCCTTCGTCAGCTCGGCGCGCTTCTCGGCACTCGGGTCGACGAAGATGTCACCCGTGCTGCCGTCGACGGCCACGACCGTGCCCTCGGTCAGCTCGCCGGCGCCGGGCAGCGCCACGACCGCCGGCACGCCGAGCGCCCGCGCCAGGATGGCGCTGTGGCTGGTCGGCCCGCCCTCCTCGGTGACGAAGCCGAGCACCAGCGTCGGGTCGAGCAGCGCGGTGTCGGCGGGCGCGAGGTCCCGCGCGATCAGCACGTAGGGCTCGTCGCTGTCCGGCACGCCCGGCATCGGAACGCCCAGCAGACGCGCGACGATACGATTCCGCACGTCGTCGAGGTCGGCCACCCGGCCGGCCAGGTACTCGCCGGCGTTGGCGAGCAGCGCGCGGTAGGCGGCAAAGGCGTCGTACACCGCACGCTCGGCGGTGCTGCCGACGGTGATGCGCCGTTCGACGTCCGCCATGAGCTCCGGGTCCTGCGCCATCATGGCCTGGGCCTCGAGCACGTGCTGGGCCTCGCCACCGGCCAGGTTGCCGCGCGCGATGAGGTCGGCGGCCACAGCCTCCACGGCCTGGCGGGCGCGCCCCTGCTCGCGCGGCGCCTCATCGGCCGGGATCTGCTTGGCCGGCGGCTCGAGAACCGCCGTGCCCATGTGCCGCACCTCGCCGATCGCCACACCGTGGCTCACGCCGACGCCTCGCAGCGTTGTCTCCATTTCACCCGTCTCCGGTTGATGCGGCGGCTCGGGCCGCCGCGGTGGATGTCGTACGTGCCGTCCCCTCTTACCGGGGACGGGGTCGGCCTACTGCCAGCTGAACAGCGAGTCGCCTGCCTTGACATCGCCGTCCTCGCGAACATCGCCGAGCGAGTCGGCAGTGGCCTCGAGCGCGACGACAGGGCAGATCGGCGACTTGCCGGCCTGCTCGACGGCGACCGGGTCCCAACGCACGACTTCCTGCCCGCGCGTAACGGTGTCGCCCTTGTTGACGAGCAGCTCGAAGCCCTCGCCGTTGAGCTGCACGGTGTCGATGCCGAGGTGCGTCAGCACACCGTGCCCGAGCGCGTCGACGACGACGAACGCGTGGGGGTGGAGCGAGACGATGACGCCGTCGACGGGCGAGACCGCGGCATGGGGCTCACGCACGGGGTCAATGGCGGTACCGGGTCCCACCATCGCGCCGGAGAAGACCGGATCGGGCACTGCCGCGAGTCCGATGGCACGTCCGGCAAGAGGGGACGTCACGGTGGTCATGGGAAGCCTCCCAGGGGTGGAGATTCATCACGCGCCGTCACTGCCTGTCCTGGACGACGCACTGGTCAGAAGCGTATGTCATAGGAACTGAGGGTTCCGCACGAGCGAGGGTCGGCCGACGGAACTCTCCGTGACCATGGAGGCGACCATGGAGGCGGCCGGAAGGGCTCAACAATCGATTTGCCTCGCCGGAGCCAGGACATGTACTGTCGGATCCCTGCCCACGACCGAGGCCGCAGACAACTGCGAGCGAGGCGAGGGCGGAACCTATCGGATACGATCCATTTCCCGGATCCGCTTCTGTATGCCCGTGTGTCCATTGTGACTGCGGAAAACGAGCGGTAAGGGAGCGGGAAAAGTCCTGATAGAGTGGTGGAACACCGAAGGGAAGCGCCCGGAGGGCCCGGAAACGGGACCAAAGGAAGCGTCCGTTCCTTGAGAACTCAACAGCGTGCCAAAAGTCAACGCCAGACT
>NZ_JBVHJJ010000016.1:0-187763 GCF_055560115.1 Streptomyces sp. NPDC023527 | reverse complement strand
GGGGACCGTGTGGGAGAGTAGGACGCCGCCGAACAAATTTTATAGAAAGCCCCGGTGGGAACTTCGGTTCCCACCGGGGCTTTCTGCATTTCCGGCCCCGATCGTCCCACCCCTCTGCATCGGCCGGCTATGTCTGCGGGTAGGGTCATGGGGCATCGTTGGTACATTTCCCCACAGGAGGCCCCCGGGTGGAGGTCCAGGAGACGCGCGTACAGACCAACCGCGTCCTCACCATCCCGAACATCCTCAGCATGGCCCGCCTCGTCGGCGTACCCCTCTTCCTGTGGCTGATCCTTCGCCCAGAGCTCGATGGCCACAACAGCGACGGCTGGGCATTGCTGGTGCTGGCACTGAGCGGCGTCAGCGACTACCTCGACGGCAAGCTCGCCCGCCGCTGGAACCAGATCAGTAGCCTCGGCCGGCTCCTCGACCCGGCAGCCGACCGGCTCTACATCCTCTCCACCCTCGTGGGCCTCACCTGGCGGGACATCCTGCCGCTCTGGATGACCGCGGCCCTTCTCGCGCGCGAGGCGATGCTGCTGGTCATGGTGTGGATTCTGCGCCGCCACGGCTATCCGCCGCCGCAGGTCAACTTCCTCGGGAAGGCCGCGACCTTCAACCTGATGTACGCGTTCCCGTTGCTGCTTCTCAGTGACGGTGGCGGCTGGTTGCCCTCACTCGCCGCGATTTTCGGATGGGCGTTCGCCGGATGGGGTACAACGCTCTATTGGTGGGCAGGGATCCTCTATGTGGTCCAGGTCCGCCGGCTGGTGAAGGCGGACCGCCAGTCCGACTGACGTCGCCGGAGTTCCGGAGCCATTCCGGGAACGGACGTCGTATCCGGGATACGCAAAACGGCTCGGGCGCGTTCAGTCGGTATGACCGTCGTCTCTTCAAGGAGGACGCTTCCGACATGAAGGCCGTCGTGATGGCCGGCGGCGAAGGCACACGCCTTCGCCCCATGACCTCGAGCATGCCCAAGCCGCTCCTGCCGGTGGCCAACCGGCCGATCATGGAGCATGTGCTGAGACTGCTCAAACGGCACGGGCTCACCGAGACCGTGGTGACCGTGCAGTTCCTTGCCTCACTCGTCAAGAACTACTTCGGTGACGGCGAAGAGCTCGGCATGGAGCTCACCTATGCCAATGAGGAAAAGCCACTCGGCACGGCGGGCAGCGTCAAGAACGCCGAAGAAGCGCTCAAGGACGATGCCTTCCTGGTGATCTCCGGAGACGCCCTCACCGATTTTGACCTGACCGACCTGATCCGGTTCCACAAAGAGAAGGGCGCGCTCGTCACCGTCTGCCTCACCAGGGTGCCCAATCCCCTGGAATTCGGCATCACGATCGTCGACGAGAACGGCAAGGTCGAGCGCTTCCTCGAAAAGCCGACCTGGGGCCAGGTCTTCTCCGACACCGTCAACACCGGCATCTACGTCATGGAGCCGGAGGTCTTCGACTACGTCGAGGCCGACGTCCCCGTCGACTGGTCCGGTGATGTCTTCCCGCAGCTGATGAAGGAAGGCAAGCCCGTCTTCGGCTATGTCGCCGAGGGCTACTGGGAGGACGTCGGCACCCACGAGAGCTACGGCAAGGCCCAGGCCGACGTCCTCGAAGGCAGGGTCGACGTCGACATAGACGGTTTCGAGATCTCGCCCGGCGTCTGGGTGGCCGAAGGCGCGGAGGTCCACCCCGACGCCGTACTGCGCGGCCCGCTCTACATCGGCGACTACGCCAAGGTCGAAGCCGGCGCCGAGATCCGTGAGCACACCGTCGTGGGCTCCAACGTCGTCGTCAAGAGCGGAGCCTTCCTCCACAAGGCCGTCGTCCACGACAACGTCTACGTAGGGCAACAGAGCAACCTGCGTGGCTGTGTCATCGGCAAGAACACCGACATCATGCGCGCCGCCCGGATCGAGGACGGAGCGGTCATCGGCGACGAGTGCCTGATCGGTGAGGAATCGATTATTCAGGGCAACGTCCGCGTCTATCCCTTCAAGACCATCGAGGCGGGCGCGTTCGTCAACACCTCGGTCATCTGGGAGTCTCGCGGCCAAGCCCACCTCTTCGGCACCCGCGGCGTCTCCGGCATCCTCAATGTGGAGATCACCCCCGAGCTCGCGGTGCGGCTCGCCGGCGCGTACGCCACCACACTCAAGAAGGGCTCCACGGTCACCACGGCACGTGACCACTCCCGCGGCGCGCGGGCGCTCAAGCGCGCGGTGATCTCCGCACTGCAGGCCAGCGCCATAGACGTACGTGACCTGGAGAACGTACCGCTGCCGGTGGCCCGCCAGCAGACCGCGCGGGGCAGCGCCGGCGGCATCATGATCCGTACCTCGCCCGGGGTGCCGGACTCCGTGGACATCATGTTCTTCGACGAGCGCGGCGCCGACCTCTCCCAGGCCGGTCAGCGCAAGCTCGACCGGGTCTACGCCCGCCAGGAGTACCGGCGGGCCTTCCCCGGCGAGATCGGTGACCTGTCCTTCCCCTCCAGCGTCTACGACTCCTACACCGGCTCCCTGCTGCGGTCCGTGGACACCACCGGAGTCGCCGAGGCCGGGCTCAAGGTCGTGGTCGACGCGTCGAACGGCAGCGCGGGGCTCGTGCTGCCCAGCCTGCTGGGCCGGCTCGGCGTGGACGCGTTCGTCATCAACCCGGGTCTCGACGAGTCGCGCCCGACCGAGACCGCCGACACCCGCCGCTCCGGGCTGGTCCGGCTGGGAGAGATCGTCGCGTCGGCGCGGGCCGCGTTCGGGGTGCGGTTCGACCCCGTGGGCGAGCGGATCTCCCTCGTCGACGAGCGGGGGCGCATCGTCGAGGACGACCGGGCCCTGCTCGTGCTGCTCGACCTGGTCGCCGCCGAGCGGCGCAGCGGAAAGGTCGCCCTGCCGGTCACGACCACCCGGATCGCCGAACAGGTGGCCGCTTACCACGGGACGCAGGTGGAGTGGACGACGACGTCGCCCGACGACCTGACCAGGGTCGGGCGCGCCGACACGACGATCTTCGGCGGGGACGGGCGCGGCGGGTTCATCGTGCCCGAGTCCAGCAGCGTCTTCGACGGCACGGCCGCGTTCGTACGGCTCATCGGCCTGGTGGCCCGTACGCAGCTCACGCTCAGCCAGATAGACGCCCGCATTCCCAGGGCACACGTCCTGCGCCGCGACCTGGCCACGCCGTGGGCGGTCAAGGGGCTCGTCATGCGGCACGTCGTGGAGGCGGCCGGGGACCGTTCGGTGGACACCACCGACGGTGTGCGGGTGGTCGAGGCCGACGGGCGCTGGGTGATGGTGCTGCCCGACCCGTCCGAGGCCGTGACGCACCTGTGGGCGGAGGGCCCTGACGACGCCTCGGCGCAGGCACTGCTCGACGAGTGGTCCGCGGTCGTGGACGGCGCCGGGCGCTGACCGACCCGTCGGCGCGACGGGCGCCGTCTCCCTGTTCCCGTATCCGGCACGCCGGTGGGGCCATTGGGAGACGGCGCCTCCCACGTGCGACGATGTGCGGCATGTCGCAGCAGCCCCCCGTTCGGAGGACGGTAACGCCGTCTCCGCGTCCCGATGCCTCGATGTCGCTGCTGACCAACGTGATGGACCACAGCCTCGACGACGGCTACGCGGAGGCGGCCGCCCGGCGCGGCGCGGACGGCGGCAAGGGGCTGCCCACCGCGCTGCGCGCCAAGTTGGGGCTGGCCGCCGCGCTGCTGCTGGCCGCGGCCGTGGTGACGATCGGTGCCGCCCAGGCGCAGATATCGGCACCGACACTGGCCAAGGAGCGCCAGCAGCTCATCGACCGCATCCAGAAGGAGTCCTCCGACGCCGACGCGCTGCAGAAGAGCGTCGACACCCTGCGGGACACGGTCGGCAGCAAGCAGCGTGACGCGCTGGAGAAGCACGGCGGGGACGAGGCCGATCTGGTGGCCCTGCTCGCCGGTGCCACCGCGGTGCAGGGGCCGGGCGTCAAGCTCGTCGTGGACGACGCCAAGCAGACCAAGCAGAGCGGTGGCGGCGGGCCGCGCGAGAGCAGCGGTTTCTCCGATACGGGCCGGGTGCGCGACCGTGACATGCAACGCATCGTCAACGGTCTGTGGCAGTCCGGCGCGGAGGCGATCGCGGTGAACGGGCAGCGGCTGACGGCGCTGTCGGCGATCAGGGCCGCGGGTGACGCCATACTGGTCGACAACAAGCCGTTGGTACCGCCGTACACGGTGCTGGCGGTCGGGGACGGGCAGCGGCTGAGCTCCGCTTTCCAGAGCAGCGCCGACGGGCAGTACCTGCGTGTTCTGCAGCAGAACTACGGGGTGCGCTCAAGCATTTCCGCTCAGGGCGAGGTACGGCTTCCGGCCGCGCCGAGCCTGATCGTACGTACCGCAAAGCCACAGGGGAAGGGCACATCGTGATCGCCGTATTGGGCCTCATCGTGGGAGTCGTGGTCGGACTTGTCGTCCGCCCCGTGGTGCCGACGGCGGTCGAGCCCTACCTTCCGATCGCTGTCGTGGCGGCGCTCGACGCGGTGTTCGGCGGCCTTCGGGCGATGCTCGACGGGATCTTCGACGACAAGGTGTTCGTCGTCTCCTTTCTGTCCAACGTGGTGGTCGCCGCCCTGATCGTCTTCCTCGGGGACAAGCTCGGCGTCGGGGCGCAGCTGTCCACCGGTGTCGTGGTCGTCCTGGGTATCCGGATCTTCTCCAACGCTGCCGCCATCCGGCGGCACATCTTCCGGGCGTGAGGCCGATGAGCACCGACGACACCCCGGACGAGCCCACGCGCCGGCCCGCGTCCGACGGGGCGGGTGAGCCGGAGCGGCCGAGGACGCCGGAGGAACCGGCCGAGGCGGCGAAGAATTCCGGCGAGCCGAGCCCCACCGGCCGGCCGGAGGGGCCCCGGAACGCCGCGACTCCGGACGAACCGGTCGAAGAACCGGAGAGGCCGACGAAGCCGACGAAGGCTCAGAAGCCGGATGCCGCCGGGGAGCCGCCAACGCCGGACGAGCCCGAGCGGCAGCCCGCAGAAGAGCCCCCCGCGGAAGCGCCTCCCGCGGCCCCTCCGCTGACCGGGCGTCAACGCCTGGTCAGCGGCCTCTGGCCACCCCGGCTGACCCGGGCGCAGCTCACCGTGGCCGTGCTGCTGTGCGTGCTCGGCCTCGGCCTGGCCATCCAGGTCCGTTCGACGAACGACAGCAGCGCTCTGCGCGGTGCCCGGCAGGAGGACCTCGTACGGATCCTCGACGAGCTGGACAACCGCACCAAGCGGCTGGAGGACGAGAAGCGACGGCTGGAGGGGCAGCGCACCGAGCTGGAGAGCAGCTCCAACCAGGCCGAGGAGGCCCGTAAGCAGACCGCGCAGAAGAAGGATCAGCTCGGCGTGCTCGCGGGCACGGTGGCGGCCCAGGGGCCCGGCATCGAGCTCACGGTGAGCGATCCCAAGGGCGCGGTCGAGGCGGACAAGCTGCTCGACACCCTCCAGGAGCTGCGCGCCGCGGGCGCGGAGGCGATCCAGATCAACGACGTCCGGATCGCGGCGGACACTTTTCTCTCGGGCGCGGCGGGGAAGGTGGAGATCGACGGCAAAAAGGTCTCGCAGCCCTACCGGTTCAAGGTGATCGGCAAGCCGCAGGACCTGGAGCCGGCGCTGAACATCCCCGGTGGCGTCGTGCAGACGCTGGAGAAGGAGCAGGCGACGGTCACGGTCCAGAGGTCTGAGAAGATCGTTGTGGATGCCTTGCGCCCGGCGAAGCGGCCTGACTACGCTCGGTCGTCATCGCGGTGAGGCGGGCGGGCACGGTGGCCTCACGTGGCGGCCACGAGCTTGCGGGGGGTCGGCGCACCAAGTCGAGGGTGCGTGGTGGAAACTGTCTGTTGACCACGGACGTTATACGGATGTCCAGGTCGGACGGTGTGTGCATCGAGGGTTTGTCCTGCCCCACGGGCGGGTCTGTTTCGGTCAAGGGGAATCGCCCGTGAAGTTGTTTGCGAAGTTGTTCGGCAAGAGCGCACGCCAGGAGGGTGGCAGCTCCGCTCGCCACCGCGCGTCGCGCCCCGTGGAAGGCGGCGAAGGGGCCCAGGAGGGGCGCCCGCTGTTCCGGGACCAGGTCGGTGCGCCCGGAGGAGACATTTCGGGTGGGCAGGGCGCGTCTTCTGTTGACCCTGCCGCCACCGGACCCATAGGTTTCGGGGGACCAGCGACCTCAAGTGCGGGTGGAGGGTTTGCCTTGCCGGTATGTACGAGGTGTGGCCACCGGAATGCCGAGGCCAGTCGGTTCTGCTCCAACTGCGGTGCACCGCTGCGCGCCGGTGCCGTCGCCGAGCGGGCCTCCGAGACGACGTCGACGATCTCCATCTCCGGGCTGGAGGCGTACGACTCCGAGACGACCGGCCAGACGCCGATCCCGCAGCTCTCTCCCGAGGCGCAGGCGGCCGTCGACGCCCTCCCGCTGGGCTCCGCCCTGCTGGTGGTGCGGCGCGGGCCGAACTCCGGCAGCCGCTTCCTGCTGGACGGCGAGCTGACCACGGCGGGCCGGCACCCGCAGAGCGACATCTTCCTCGACGACGTCACCGTCTCGCGGCGCCACGTCGAGTTCCGCAGAGCCCAGGACGGCGGCTTCACCGTCGCGGACGTCGGCAGCCTCAACGGCACGTACGTCAACCGTGAGCGGATCGACTCGGTCCCGCTCCAGAACGGCGACGAGGTCCAGATCGGCAAGTACCGCCTGGTCTTCTACGGCAGCCAGCGGGGCATCTGACCCTCCGCCGGACTCCGTCCGGGGTACCCCAGGGAAGGGCCATGCTTCGAACACCGTCGGGCGGTGCCGGGAGAGCCGGTGCCGCCGGAGCGGACGGACGGCTGATGAGCATCGGGACGGTGCTCAATCTGCTGCGTGACGAGTTCCCCGAGGTCACCATCTCCAAGATCCGTTTCCTGGAGGCGGAGGGCCTGGTCGAACCGCAGCGCACGCCGTCCGGCTATCGCAAGTTCAGCACGGCCGACGTCGAGCGGCTGGCCTATGTGCTGCGGATGCAGCGCGACCACTATCTGCCGCTCAAGGTCATCAGGGAGCACCTCGACGCGCGCGCCGAGGGCGAACAGACGCCGCTGCCGGCCCCCGGGCAGCCACGAGACGCCATGGAGCTCCCGGGCGCCGTTCCGGGCCCCGAGGGCCCCCTGGCCCTCCTGGCCGACGGCTCGGGCCATCCGGCGGCGACGCGCGTGGGCCGGGCGGAGCTCCTGGCCGCCACCGAGGTCACCGAGCGTGAGCTGGCGGAGTGGGAGTCGTACGGCCTGGTCGCCGCCCACCCGGACGGCGGATTCGACCTCGATTCCGTCGCCGTGGCCAAGCTGGTCGCCGATCTGGGCCGTTTCGGCCTGGAACCCCGCCACCTCCGCGCCGTGAAGGCCGCTGCCGACCGCCAGGCCGGGCTGGTCGAACAGGTGGTCGCCCCCTTGCGCCGGCACCGTAATCCGCAGACCAGGGCCCATGCCGAGGCCACGGCGAGGGAGCTCGCGACGCTTTCCGTACGGCTGCACGCCGCGCTCGTGAAGGCCGCTCTGCGCGGGGGATCGCGCTGACCGGAGAGTGCCCGACTACCCAAACCTGCCGGGCACGTCCTAGGGTTGCTGTGTGAACGAGCTCGATGTCGTGGGTGTCCGGGTGGAAATGCCCTCCAACCAGCCGATCGTGCTCCTGCGTGAAGTGGGAGGCGACCGTTACCTCCCGATCTGGATCGGACCGGGAGAGGCGACGGCCATCGCCTTCGCCCAGCAGGGCATGGCCCCGGCCCGTCCGCTGACCCATGATCTTTTCAAGGACGTCCTGGAAGCGGTCGGTCAGCAGCTCACGGAGGTCCGCATCACGGATCTGCGGGAGGGCGTCTTCTACGCGGAGCTCGTCTTCGCCAGTGGGGTCGAGGTCAGCGCCAGGCCGTCCGACGCCATAGCGCTGGCCCTGCGCACCGGTACGCCGATCTACGGCAGCGACGGGGTGCTGGACGACGCCGGGATCGCCATCCCGGACGAGCAGGAGGACGAGGTCGAGAAGTTCCGCGAGTTCCTCGACCAGATCTCGCCGGAGGACTTCGGCAGCAGCAGCCAGTGAGGCTCGCGCCGGCCACGCGGAAGCGGTGGCCGCAGCGCATTCGAGTAGCCTTTCCCGGCGCTGGGGTACGCAAAACCACTCTCTGGGTGATTATCACTCGGCGTGCCGAGTGTGGCGATCGTTGACGCACCCCGGGCGACTGCCTACCGTCGTGAAGGCAGGTCAAGGACGGAGGTCGGCGTGAGAAGCATGGGCGACGGTACGGCGGTCGGCAGTCCGTTTCCGCTGTACGGGGGGACGGTCGAACAGCCCTCTTCCCGTCATGCGATCCCGGCAGCGGGCACCACGCCGCAGGGGCCGGAGACCGACAAGATCGGATATCGCGGGCCGACGGCGTGCGCCGCGGCGGGCATCACCTATCGCCAGCTCGACTACTGGGCCCGCACGGGCCTGGTCGAGCCGAGCGTCCGGCCGGCCTACGGCTCGGGCACCCAGCGGCTGTACAGCTTTCGGGACGTCGTCGTTCTCAAGATCGTGAAACGGCTTCTGGACACCGGCGTCTCCCTCCAGAACATCCGTACCGCCGTCCAGCACCTGCGCTCGCGCGGCATGGGGGACCTGCCGCAGATGACGCTGATGAGCGACGGCGCGACGGTCTACGAGTGCACCTCGCCGGACGAGGTCGTCGACCTCCTCCAGGGCGGGCAGGGGGTCTTCGGGATCGCCGTGGGCGTCGTGTGGCGCGATGTGGAGAGCGCGCTGTCCCAGCTGCACGGCGAGCGCGTGGACACGGGCGAGACGCTCATCGGCCACAACCCCGCCGACGAGCTGGCACGACGCCGCAACAGGGCGGTCTGAGGCCCCGCCGGGCCATGGTCCCCGGCGCGCTCACGGCGTGCCGGTGGCACATCAGAGCGATTGTCAGTGGTGTGCGGGAGCATCGGGGGTGTGAGAGCCGCACCGACCATCCTGCATCTGGACATGGACGCCTTCTACGCCTCGGCGGAGCAGGCGGCCAAGCCCAGCCTGCGCGGGAAGCCCGTGGTGGTCGGCGGCATCGGGCCGCGCGGTGTGGTGGCCACGGCGTCGTACGAGGCACGGGTCTTCGGGATCCACTCGGCCATGGCGACCGCCCAGGCGCGTCGGCTGTGCCCCAACGCCGCTTACCTCACCCCTCGGTTCACCCTCTACCGCCAGGTCAGCGAGGCGGTCATGGAGCTGCTCGGCGCGCTCTCACCGCTGGTGGAGCCGCTCAGCCTCGACGAGGCGTTCGTGGATCTCGAAGCGGGCGGCGTCGAGCCCTCGTCGGCGGCCGTCCGGGCCGTCGGCGAGCGGCTGCGGCGGGACATCCGGGCGGCCACGGGACTGAGCGGGTCGGTGGGGCTGGCCGGCTCCAAGATGCTAGCCAAGATCGCCTCCGAGCAGGCCAAGCCGGACGGCCTCGTCCTCATCGAGCCCGGCACCGAGCTCGCGCTGCTGGGCCCCATGTCGGTGCGCGTCGTCCCCGGCGTCGGCCCCGCCACCGCCGAGACGCTGCGCCGGGCCGGGATCACGACCGTCGCCGAGACCGGCGAGGCGGGCGAGGCCGAGCTGGTGCGGCTGCTGGGCAAGGCCCACGGCTCGGGTCTGTACGCACTGGCCACCGGGCACGACGACCGGCCCGTCGTCGCCGACCGGGACGCCAAGTCGGTGTCGGTGGAGGACACCTTCGAGGAGGACGTGACCGACCGGACCCGCGTCCAGCTTGAGCTGGCGCGCCTCGCCGATCGCTGCGTGGAGCGCCTGCGCGCCGCAGGCCGGTCGGGGCGCACAGTGGTGATCAAGGTGCGGCGCTATGACTTCTCGACGCTGACGCGCTCGGAGACGCTGCGCGGCCCGACCGACGACCCGGGAGTGGTGCGGGAGGCCGCCGGGCGGTTGCTCGACGGTGTGGACACCACGGCGGGCGTACGGCTGCTGGGCGTCGGCGTGACGGGCCTGGCCGACTACACCCAGGAGGATCTGTTCGCCCAGGCCGCGAGCGAGGCCGCCGCGGCCGTCGCCGAGATGGCGCCGGAGACCGGCGCGGAGACGCGGCGGACGGCGGAGGAGGAGAGCGTCGAACGGCGGCCCCGGCGCTGGCTGCCGGGGCTGGATGTGCGGCACGCCGAGTATGGGGCGGGCTGGATCCAGGGCAGTGGCGTCGGACGGGTCACCATCCGGTTCGAGCAGCCCTGGTCGGCGCCCGGCCGGGTGCGGACCTTCGCCGTCGACGACCCCGAGCTCGAAGCGGGGGAGCCGCTGCCGCTCGTACGGGAGGCCGGCGAGCCGCGGTCGCCGGGGGGCGGAGGGTCGGCGTCCGCCGCGGAGTCACCGGGTGTCGGTCGGCCACCGGCGGGTGATCACTCGGCGGCAGCTCATCCGTCCGCCGGTCGCGCGGCGGAGTCCTCCACGCCGGCCGGTCAGCCGCCCGAGCCGTTGACCGTGCCCAGCCCCTCGTCGGCGGGCGAACCGGTCGGCGGTGGGGTCTCGGAGCCGGGGAGGGCGAGACCATAGTGATGGTAGAGCTGCAATTCCTGCTCGGGGGAGAGGTGACGGCCGACCCCGAAGTCGGGCGCGTCCCTGATCAGCGACCGCTCGTAGGGGACGCGCAGGGTGTCGTCCACGACCTGGCTCGGCTCCAGGGGCACGAAGGCGTCCCGGCCGAAGAGGCCGGTGCGGACGGCCGCCCATTCCGGTTCACCGGTCGCGTCGTCGAGGTACACCTCGTCCACGGTGCCGATCTTCGCGCCATTGAGGTCGAACGCCTTGCGGCCTATCAGGCTCCGCGGATCGATATCGGTCTGCACCGTTCCTCCCAGGTTCGCGCGGCCCCCGGGGCACCCTCGGCGAAGCTCCGAGCGCCCCCGACACCAACGAAAAGCCACAAAGCGGGAACCGGCCACTCGAGGGATCCGGTCAGACCCGCGCTGGTAGGCTGGCGAGTGGCCGCAGACCCCGTGCGGGAGAGTCCCCAAGAGCCGTTCACCGGCTCCGCAGGGGGCGCCGAAGGAGCAAATCCTCCCCGGAATCTCTCAGGCACACGTACCGCATGGACGAGGTCACTCTGGAAAGCAGGGCGGGCCCAGGTCAGGCACAGCGCCGAAGCCCCTCCTCACCGACGGTGAAAGCCGGACCGCGCGCACGCGGCCCGGTGAAGCTCTCAGGTTGAGATGACAGAGGGGGAGGCCGTCCGGGTACCCGCGCCGTGGTACCCCTCGCAGGTCGCAATGACCAGGAGGCCTCCGCAGATGACAGCCCACCGCATCTCCCTTTCCGACCTGGAGCGGGGCACGCCCTTCGAACAGCGCCACATAGGGCCCGACAGCGGGGCCCAGGCCAAGATGCTGGCCCAGGTCGGGTTCGGCTCGCTCGACGAACTCACCGCCGCCGCCGTGCCGGACGTGATCAAGAGCACCGAGGCGCTGGACCTGCCCGCCGCCCGCAGCGAGGCGGAGGTCCTCGCCGAGCTGCGCGGTCTCGCCGACCGCAATCAGGTGCTCGCGCCGATGATCGGCCTCGGCTACTACGGCACCTTCACCCCGCCGGTGATCCTGCGCAACGTCATGGAGAACCCCGCCTGGTACACGGCGTACACGCCCTACCAGCCGGAGATCTCGCAGGGCCGCCTCGAAGCGCTGCTGAACTTCCAGACCGTGGTCGCCGACCTCACCGGCCTGCCCACCTCCGGAGCCTCCCTGCTCGACGAGGGCACCGCCGCCGCCGAGGCCATGGCGCTCTCCCGCCGCGTCGGCAAGGTCAAGGACGGCGTCTTCCTCATCGACGCCGACACCCTGCCGCAGACCGTCGCGGTGATCGAGACCCGCGCCGAGCCGACCGGCGTCGAGGTCGTCGTCGCCGACCTCCGCCAGGGCATCCCCGACGACATCGCCGAGCGCGGCGTCTTCGGCGTCCTGCTGCAGTACCCCGGCGCCTCCGGTGCCGTACGCGACCCGCGCCCGGTCATCGAGCGCGCCCACGAGCTCGGCGCGATCGTCACCGTCGCCGCCGACCTGCTCGCCCTGACCCTGCTGACCTCGCCCGGCGAGCTCGGCGCGGACATCGCGGTCGGCACCACGCAGCGCTTCGGTGTGCCCATGGGCTTCGGCGGTCCGCACGCCGGGTTCATGGCCGTGCGCGAGAAGTTCGCCCGCAGCCTGCCCGGCCGCCTCGTCGGCGTCTCCGTGGACGCGGACGGCAACAAGGCGTACCGCCTGGCCCTCCAGACCCGCGAGCAGCACATCCGCCGCGAGAAGGCCACCAGCAACATCTGCACCGCGCAGGTGCTGCTCGCCGTCATGGCCGGCATGTACGCGGTCTACCACGGCCCCGACGGCCTCGCGGCCATCGCGCGCCGTACGCACCGCTACGCCACGCTGCTCGCGGAGGGGCTGCGGGGCGGCGGTGTCGAGGTCGTGCACGGCGCGTACTTCGACACCCTGACCGCGCGCGTCCCCGGCCGGGCGGCCGAGGTCGTCACGGCGGCCCGCGAGCGCGGCGTCAACCTGCGCCTGGTCGACGCCGACCAGGTGGGCATCGCCTGCGACGAGACCACCACGCGCGCCCAGCTGGCCGCCGTGTGGTCGGCGTTCGGGGTGGAGGCCGACATCGAGGCGCTCGACGCCACCACGGCCGACACGCTCCCCGAGGGCCTGCTGCGCACCGACGACTACCTCACGCACCCGGTCTTCCACCAGCACCGCTCCGAGACCGCGATGCTGCGCTACCTGCGCCGCCTCGCCGACCGGGACTACGCCCTGGACCGCGGCATGATCCCGCTCGGCTCGTGCACCATGAAGCTCAACGCCACCACCGAGATGGAGCCGGTCACCTGGCCCGAGTTCGGTGCCCTGCACCCCTTCGCGCCCGTCGAGCAGGCCGCCGGCTATCTCACGCTCATCACGGAGCTGGAGGAGCGGCTCGCCGAGATCACCGGCTACGACAAGGTCTCCATCCAGCCGAACGCCGGCTCCCAGGGTGAGCTCGCGGGCCTGCTGGCCGTCCGCGCCTACCACCGCGCCAACGGCGACGAGCAGCGCACCGTCTGTCTCATCCCGTCCTCCGCGCACGGCACCAACGCCGCCAGCGCCGTGATGGCCGGCATGAAGGTCGTCGTCGTCAAGACCGGCGAGGACGGCGAGGTGGACGCCGCCGATCTGCGCGCCAAGATCGAGCAGTACCGCGACGAGCTGTCCGTGCTGATGGTCACCTACCCCTCCACGCACGGGGTGTTCGAGGAGCACATCAGCGACATCTGCGCGCTCGTGCACGAGGCGGGCGGCCAGGTCTACGTCGACGGGGCCAACCTCAACGCCCTGGTGGGCGTGGCCGAGCCGGGCGAGTTCGGCGGCGACGTCTCGCACCTGAACCTGCACAAGACCTTCTGCATCCCGCACGGCGGCGGTGGCCCCGGCGTGGGTCCGGTCGGCGTCCGCGCCCACCTGGCGCCCTACCTGCCCAACCACCCGCTGCAGCCGACCGCGGGCCCCGCGACCGGCGTCGGCCCGATCTCGGCCGCGCCGTGGGGCTCCGCGGGCATCCTGCCGATCTCCTGGGCGTACGTCCGGCTGATGGGCGGCGAAGGCCTCAAGCGCGCCACCCAGGTCGCGGTGCTCGGCGCCAACTACATCGCCAAGCGCCTTGAGCCGCACTACCCGGTGCTCTACACCGGCCCCAACGGCCTGGTGGCGCACGAGTGCATCGTGGACCTGCGGCCGCTGACCAAGGCGACCGGCGTGAGCGTCGACGACGTCGCCAAGCGACTGATCGACTACGGCTTCCACGCGCCGACCATGTCGTTCCCGGTCGCAGGGACCCTGATGATCGAGCCGACGGAGAGCGAGGACCTCACCGAGCTGGATCGTTTCTGCGAGGCGATGATCGCCATCCGCGCGGAGATCGAGAAGGTCGGCTCGGGCGAGTGGGACAAGGACGACAACCCGCTGCGCAACGCCCCGCACACCGCCGCCTCGGTGACCGGTGGGTGGGACCGCCCCTACACCCGCGAGGAGGCCGCCTTCCCGGCCGGGGTCTCCGCCGCCGACAAGTACTGGCCGCCCGTGCGTCGGGTGGACGGCGCCTACGGCGACCGTAATCTCGTCTGCTCGTGCCCGCCTATGGATGAGTACGAGGGCTGATACGACGGGTGACGGAGGGCTGAGTGCCCTTTGGCCCGAGTCGGGGCCGGTTCGGCGAGTGCGCCGGGCCGGCCCCTTGATGTGCGTGGTGCTTTATGTGATCTGTCGTGCGTGGTGGTGAGAGTTGTGAGCTCAGGCAGCGGTCACCACGTGATCGGTGTCCAGCGGCCGGTGCGGCGCGATGATCTGGCCGTCCGGCAGCAGCTCACCGGTGTCCTCGAAGCAGAGGACGCCGTTGCACAGCAGGCTCCAGCCCTGCTCCGGGTGGTGCGCCACGAGGTGTGCGGCTTCCCGGTCGGCTGAGTCGGCTGATGGGCACGTGGGCTGGTGCTGACACATGGGAGATTTCTTTCGCTGCGATGTGGTGGCTGTCCTGCGGCTCGATGCGGTGGTCATGCCGCCCCCCGTTGATGAATCGGTTGGTCGATACCAGTGTTGCCCTACGGGCGTGATTCCGCAGGGATTTCCCGGCAGCGCTCCTCACAGGTTGATGACGCGTCACCCGTGCGGGCGGTTGCCACCAACCACACTGCCCCTTCGGACGGTTAGGGATGGTCATGCGGGACTAGTCCGGCAGGATGAGCACAGATGTGCGCCCCGCGACCGGCCGCGGGGCGCGTACGGGCGCGGGCGGCCCGGGAGGAACGGTGTCAGGCGGGTGTCTTGAGCAGGGACGCCGGGGTGAGCCGCA
This sequence comes from Streptomyces sp. NPDC023527, assembly GCF_055560115.1. Taxonomy (NCBI): domain Bacteria; kingdom Bacillati; phylum Actinomycetota; class Actinomycetes; order Kitasatosporales; family Streptomycetaceae; genus Streptomyces; species Streptomyces sp. NPDC023527. The sequence goes on along the minus strand of NZ_JBVHJJ010000016.1, from coordinate 172,884 downwards.
GGGTGAGGGCCGACAGCAGGTCGGCGAAGCGGTGCGGGCGGTGCGCGGCGATGCCCGGTGGCGCCGGGGCGAGCGGCACCAGCAGATCACCCGGGGCCGGCAGCCCGGACGCGGCGTCCGCGGTGATGTCGCCGTGGAGCCAGAGGGTGAGCATGTAGAGCTGTGGCACGGACAGCAGTCGCGGCTGGTACGGCGTCGGCAGCGCCTCGGCCTGGCGCAGCGCGCGTTCGGTGGAGTCGAGGTAGGGGCCCTCGAAGAAGTGGGAGAACGCCCAGCCGTCCGGCGTCAGCGCCGTCTCGCCGGCGGCCACCGTGCGCTCCGCCCCGCGGATCTGGAAGCGCCAGCCGGTGAGCCGGGTGCGAGGGGTGCCGCCGCGGTGGGTGACCTGCTCCAGAACGTGGACGGGCAGGGGGAGTTCGGGCGTGAGGGGGCCATGCGCGGACTTCAGGGACGGGGTGCGCGCCTCGCGTACGGCGGTGGGGGAGCCGAGGGCGGTGACGACGCTGAGCAGGGCAGGCGCGGGGGCAGGGGGGACATGCAGCGGCATGGTCGGTCGCCTCTCACTTCGGAGACACGTTGTGCTGGGCAGGTGCGGACGACGCTGTCAGCGTGCGGGGTCAGAGGGGGGCCGGGACCGATCCGGGTGGCGGGGCCGGGGCGCCTGCTCTCTGCCTCGTCTCCGAAGTTTATACGACACATGTTCACATGGTGTTTCGCCTAGCTGTCGCGCGTATTTCGCACAAGGGGAAATCCGGGCCGCCTGCCGGGGTGATTTCGGTGATTCTGTGCCGGATTCGCGCGCGCCACCTCGTAGTATTCACCGGGCAGGGTAGGCCGGATCTCGTCGGTGTTTATCACCAGCGTTCTGCGTGAAAACGGCGCTTTGTGCCATGCCGACGGAATGTGCCACCGCGTGCGTACCGGCGAGCCTACTGGGTATGCGGCTCCGGCGGGGCGTTATCGATCACATTGGCTGGGCATCATCGACCGTGACCCGGGCGGCCGGCGCTACGGGCGACCCGTGCGAGGAAGGACGCCGCGATGGGTGAGAAGGTCGTGGCCGAGGGGTTCGCTCTCGCCGACCGGCAACACCACCGGGACAAGCTCCGGCAGTGCCTGGACATGTTGGCGAGGCTTCTGGCGGAGAAGCGATTCGACCGGCCCAGGAATCTCATGGGCCTGGAGATCGAGCTGAATCTCGCGGGGCCCGACGGCATGCCGAGCATGGTGAACGCCGAAGTGCTGAATCGTATCGCCAGCGGGGATTTCCAGACCGAACTCGGGCGATTCAACCTTGAGGTGAACATTGTTCCGCACCGGCTCTCCGGGCGGGTGCTCGATCAGCTCGCCGAGGAGCTGCGCACGGGTCTGTCCTATGCCGATCGCAAAGCCATGGAGGTCGATTCCGGGATTGTGATGATCGGTATTCTGCCCACCCTTCAGGAACGTCATCTCGTCTCCGCGAATCTCTCCGAAGCCGACCGTTACACCCTGCTCAACGACCAGATCGTCGCCGCCCGCGGCGAGAACTTCACGATCGATATCGAGGGCGTCGAGCGGCTGACCAGCACCGCGGCGTCGATCGCCCCCGAAGCCGCGTGCACCTCCGTCCAATTGCATCTGCAGGTGACCCCCGGGCGCTTCGCGGCCGTGTGGAACGCCGCCCAGGCCGTGGCCGCCGCGCAGATCGCCGTCGGCGCCAACTCCCCGTTCCTCTTCGGCCGGGAGCTGTGGCGCGAGTCGCGCCCGCCGCTGTTCGTCCAGTCCACCGACACCCGGCCGCCCGAGCTCAAGGCGCAGGGCGTCCGGCCGCGCACCTGGTTCGGGGAGCGCTGGATCGATTCCGCGTACGACCTGTTCGAGGAGAACCTCCGCTTCTTCCCGCCCCTGCTGCCCATCTCCGACGACGAGGACCCGACGAAGGTCCTGGAGGAGGGGGGTGTGCCGCAGTTGCACGAGCTCACCCTCCACAACGGCACCGTCTACCGCTGGAACCGCCCCGTCTACGCGGTCGCCGACGGCGTGCCGCATCTGCGGGTCGAGAACCGGGTGCTGCCCGCCGGCCCCACCATCACCGATGTCATCGCCAACACCGCGTTCTACTACGGGCTGGTCAGGGCGCTCGCCGAGGAGCCCCGCCCGGTGTGGACACGGCTGCCGTTCTCCGTCGCGGCGGAGAACTTCGACACCGCCTGCCGGCACGGCATCGACGCCTGGCTGCGCTGGCCCAAGGCGGGGCGCGCCGGCGGTCTGGCCCGGATGCCGGCCGTCCGGCTCGTACAGGAGGAGCTGCTGCCGCGGGCGGCGGCGGGGCTCGACGCGTGGGGCGTCGAACCGGCCGACCGCGACCGCTACCTCGGCGTCATCGAGGGACGCTGCCTGCGTCGCGCGAACGGCGCCTCCTGGCAGGCCGCCACCTACCACCGGGCGCTGGACCAGGGGCTGGACCGGGACAAGGCCCTGGCCGCCACCACCCGCCGCTACTGCGAGCTGATGCGCACCGGGGAGCCGGCGCACACCTGGCCGGAGGGGATCGGGACCTGACACCGCCGCACCCCCTGCCGCACCGCCGAGGGGCCGTCGGGCAAGCTGTGACGACGGTTTGTCGTCGTGGACGACGACGCGGCGGGGAAAGTGGAGGCGGTTGTGCGGCAGAACGCGTGGGGCGAGGGCGAGACCCTGCCGGGCGCCCCTTCCGGCACGCCGGCGGACGAGGCCGCCCGGCGGCGCGTGCTGGGCCGCGAGACGCTGTTGGTCCTCGCGCTGTCGCTGGGGGCCAGCGCGGTATCGGCGCTCATCAGTTTCGTCGGCGCCGCCACCCGGCCCGGCGGCCTCAAGGACCAGGCCGCCCACCTCAACGCCTCGCAGGCCCCCGGCCGGCCGTGGCTGGATCTCTCCTGGCAGGTCTTCGGCGTCGCGACGGCGCTCGTGCCCGTCTTCCTCGTGGCGCACCTGCTGCTGAGGGAAGGCGGAGACCGCGGCGGCCTGCGGGTCATCGGCTTCGACCGGACCCGTCCCGCCTTCGACCTCGGCCGGGGGACGGCGCTCGCGGCGGCCATCGGCGGCACCGGGCTGCTCTTCTACCTCGGGGTGCGGGCGGTCGGGTTCAATCTCACCGTGGTGCCGGAGTCGCTGCCCGACGTGTGGTGGAAACTCCCGGTCCTGATCGCCTCCGCCGTGCAGAACGCGGTCCTGGAGGAGGTCGTGGTCGTCGGCTATCTGCTGCGCAGGCTCGGGCAGCTGGGCTGGACGCCGACGGCGGCCCTCGTGGCGAGCGCCGCGCTGCGCGGTTCGTACCACCTCTACCAGGGGATCGGCGGGCTCGTCGGCAACATGGTGATGGGCGTGGTGTTCGTGCTGCTCTACCGGCGGTGGGGGCGGGTCGGGCCGCTGGTCGCCGCGCACGCGCTGATAGACATCGTCGCGTTCGTCGGCTACGCCCTGCTCGCGGGCAAGGTGGGCTGGCTGCCCACGGCTTGACCGGCCCCCGGGAGCCTCAGGCGAGCAGCTCGCCGTCGATGACGGTGACGGCGCCGCCGGTCAGCAGCGTGCGGTCGCCGCGCAGCCCGGTCCGTACGAGCCCGGTGCGCGTGGACGCCTGGAGACCCGTCAGGTCGTCGCGGCCGAGGCGCGCGGACCAGAAGGGCGCGAGGGCGGTGTGCGCGCTGCCGGTCACGGGGTCCTCGTCGATGCCGACGTTGGGGAAGAAGCAGCGCGAGACGTAGTCGTAGCCGCGCGTGGGGTCCTCGGCCGCGGCGGTGGCGATGACGCCGCGGTGGGAGTGCCGGGCGAGCGACGGGATGTCGGGGGACAGCGACCGTACGGTCTTCTCGTCGGCGAGCTCGACCATGAGGTCGCCGATGTGCGGGCCGGTGTCGTGGGCGGAGAGCGGTTCGGCGCCGAGCGCGCCGGCGACCCCGTCGGGCGTGGCCACCGGGGTGAGGGGCGCGGTCGGGAAGTCGAGGGTGATCGAGCCGTCCGGGTGGGTGGTCGCGGTGAGGATTCCGCAGCGTGCGGCGAAGCGCACGGTGCCGGTGGCGGTGCCCGTGGTGTGCAGGACGTGCGCGGTGGCCAGCGTGGCGTGGCCGCACATGTCGACCTCGGCGGCGGGGGTGAACCAGCGCAGGGCCCAGTCGGCTTCCCCGCCCGCGGGCAGCGGATGGGCGAAGGCGGTCTCGGAGAGGTTGACCTCGGCGGCGATCCGCTGGAGCCGGTCGTCGTCGGGGAAGTGATCGGAGTCGAAGAGCAGGACCCCTGCCGGGTTGCCGGCGAAGGGGCGGTCGGTGAAGGCGTCGACGATTCGTATCCGCATGCGGGGACCGTACGGGCCACTGAGGCGCCGGGACAGGGCCAATCCATGAAATCTGGACCGGAATCGGCGGTCGGGAGGGGCCGCTGAAGGAGCCAGTGGCGGGAGTCGGCGGGGTGGGCGGCGGACGGGGCGGGCGGGGTGGACGGAAACGCTTCGGGGATTGCCATGCGATCGGTTCCGATATATCGTTGAAGCATCGCGACTGATCAAGACCTATCAGTGATGGGAGGGACGTCATGTGGCGTTCGCATGGACATGAGCACCATGAGCACCATGAGCACTGTGGGCCCGGCCGTCGTGGTCCGGGTGAGTTCGAGGGGCGGCGGGCCGCGTTCGGCCCCTTCGGGCCGGGTTTCGGCGGTCCGCCGTTCGGGGGGCCGCGGGGCCGCGGACGTGGCGGCCCGGGCGGCAGGGCGCGGCGCGGTGACGTCCGCGCGTCGATCCTGGCGCTGCTGAAGGACCGGCCGATGCACGGGTACGAGATGATCCAGGAGATCGCCGAACGCAGTGGCGGCGCCTGGAAGCCGAGCCCCGGATCGGTCTATCCCACGCTCCAGATGATGGAGGACGAGGACCTGATCGAGAGTGAGAGCGAGGGCGGCAAGAAGCTGTTCACTCTCACCCGGGCGGGCCGCGCCGAGGCCGACGCGGGCTCCGACGCGCCGTGGCAGGACGTCGGCCGCGGGGTCGACTGGGAGTCGATGCAGGAGATCCGGCAGGCGGGCTTCGCGCTGATGGAGGCCTTCGGGCAGGTCTGGAAGACCGGCAGCAAGGAGCAGCGCGAGAAGGCGCTGGCCGTCATCAACGAATCGCGCAAGAAGCTGTATCTGATCCTCGCCGACGAGGGCTGACCCGGACCGGTTCGCCGGCACCGTCCCTGAGGACATTTCCGCCCTCATCCTCCTCAAGGATGAGGGCGGAGCCGTTCGTGCCCAACCCGCGTGGGATGCGCGAATGCTCCCCGCCGGGGATGACGTGGCGGCGTGGGGCTGATGGGGTGGGAAGGTGCAAAGCCGTACACGTGATACCGAACCGGTCGGCACCGCCTGTGAGAGCCTGCTCAGCGCCGAGTTGGCCGCCACCGTCGCGGGCGCCCGCAGGCGCGCCGTCCGCGACGGCGACCGGCAGATCGACACCGCGCAGCTGCTGCACACGCTCCTCGAAGCCGACCCCGAGGCGTGCCGCGTCGTGGACGGCGACGGCGCGGGCCGGGTCGTACGGCTGCTCGGCTATCTCGTCCAGCGCACCATCGGCTACGGGCTGCGGTGGAGCGGCACGGTCGAGGACACCGGTGCCCTGCCCGCCTTCCGGGACAGCCGGGCGCCCGGCTGGTCGCGGCCGGCGGGGGCGGCCCTGGAAGGCGCGTTCGCCCGAGCCCGGGCAAGGGACGCCGGCCGGGTCACGGGTCTCGACCTGCTCGCCGCTCTCGCCGTTGACGACCGGTGCCGGGCCGCGGAGGTGTTGCGCCGGGCCGGAGTCGATCTTCAGTCGCTCCTCGCGCGGCTCGGCGCCACCCCGGCCGCGACGACGCGTCTCACCCCGTCTCATGTCATGAGCGAAGGGGGTGACGGTCATGTCATCGGCTGACATGATGCTCCGATGCATGGTTCTGATGTGTCTCGGGGGAGGAGCGCCGGCCTCGGGTGGGCGCTGGTGTCCGCGCTCGCGTTCGGCGGATCGGGTGTCGCGGCCAAGCCGCTGATCCTCGCGGGTCTGGACCCGCTCCATGTCGTCTGGCTGCGCGTGGCCGGCGCGGCTCTGGTCATGCTGCCCGTCGCCTGGCGCCACCGCGCCCTGCTGACACGCAGGCCCGCCCTCCTCGCGGGGTTCGGGCTGCTGGCCGTCGCGGGCGTCCAGGCCTGCTACTTCGCCGCGATATCCCGCATCCCCGTCGGGGTGGCACTGCTGGTCGAATACCTCGCCCCCGCGCTCGTGCTCGGCTGGGTGCGCTTCGTCCAGCGGCGCCCGGTGAGCCGGGCCGCGGCCGTTGGCGTCGTCCTGGCCGTCGCCGGACTCGCCTGCGTGGTGGAGGTGTGGTCGGGGCTGAGCTTCGACGCGGTGGGGCTGCTGCTGGCGCTCGGCGCGGCCTGCTGCCAGGTGGGTTACTTCGTCCTCTCCGACCACGGCAGTGACGGCGACGAGCCCGCCGACCCGGTCGGCGTCATCGCCTACGGCCTGCTGATCGGCACCGTGATCCTCACCGCCGTCGCACACCCGTGGGCCATGGACTGGCAGGTGCTCGCCGGGAGGGTCGACATGAACGGGACGCCGCTGCCCGCCGCTCTGCTGCTCGCCTGGATCGTCCTGATCGCGACGGTGGCCGCCTATCTGACCGGGGTCGTCTCGGTGCGCAGGCTCTCGCCGCAGGTGGCCGGGGTGGTCGCCTGTCTGGAGGCGGTCATCGCGACCGTACTGGCCTGGGTGCTGCTCGGTGAGCACCTCTCCGCGCCGCAGATCGCGGGCGGTGCGGTGGTGCTGCTGGGAGCCTTCATCGCGCAGAGCTCCGCGCCGAAGGCCGCCGCAGACGGGCCGGTTGCCCGCGCCGAGGGCGTGGCGGCGGACACCGAGGAGGAGTTGTCGGCCGGAACCCGGTCGGCATAGGCTCCCGATCATGCCGATGACCGTTCTGCCGCCTCCCGCCGCCTAGCGCGGGCGGCCGCTCCCGGAGGACCGGGCCCGGGGCGAGGCCCCGGGCGGATCGCCGCTGCCCGCACAGAGGACTACGCGATCACCTCATGTCTTCCGCGGGAGAACAGTCATGCCCCATTCCTCTTATTCCCCCTGCCCTTCCTCCGCCACGTCGCCTTCGCACGTCCCCGTGCCGGAGTCCCCGGCCGGCATACCCGTCGGTCGCGGACTGCTCTACGTCGCCGTGGCGGCCGCCTCCTGGGGCACCACGGGTGCCACCGCCGACCTGGTCATGGAGGGCAGCGGGCTCGGCCCCGTCGCCCTCACCTTCTGGCGCACGGCCGGTGGGCTCCTACTGCTGCTGGCGGTGTGGGCACTTCGGCGGTGCCGCACGGTCCGTACGGACGTCCGCGCCGCCCGCCCGTACGAACCGCTGCCGCGCGGGGTCGGGCGCGTCCTGATCACCGGCGTGGGCCTGACCGTCTTCCAGGTGGCCTACTTCGGGGCCGTGGAGGGCACCGGGATCGCGGTCGGCACCGTGGTGACGCTGGGCGCCGCGCCGGTACTGGTGGCGCTCGGCGGCAGGCTGTTCATGGGCGAACGGCTGGGCGGAGGCGGTGTGCTGGCGGTGTCCGGGGCGTTCGCCGGGCTGGCCGTGCTGATGCTCGGCAATGACGGTACGGGCGCGGTGCGCCCGGTGGGTGTGGCCCTGGCGCTGCTGTCCGCCGCGGGCTACGCGGTCGTCACCCTTTACGCGCGGTTCCTGGAGCGCGAGGGCCGGTCCACCGATCCGTTCACCACGACGGTGACGTCCTTCGTGGTCGGGACGGTCTGTCTGCTGCCCCTGGCCGCCGTCGAGGGGCTGTGGCCGCACGCCCGCGAACTGGGCCGCACGCTCGGGCTGATGGCCTACCTGGTGACGGTGCCCACCGCACTCGCCTACGGGCTGTTCTTCGCGGGCCTGGTGGTGGTGCGGGCCACCACCGTCTCGGTGATCACCCTGCTGGAGCCGGTCACGGCAGCGGTCATCGCGGTGGCTCTGCTCGGTGAGCACCTCACCGCGGCGACGGCGGCGGGCGCCGCGGTGCTGCTGTGCGCGGTGGTCGCACTGGCCGTCGCCGAGGCGCGCGGGCAGGCCGCGCCGGCTCTCGGCGGGGCGGTCACGCGAAGGTGAGGATCACGCGGAGGTGAGGGTCACAGAACGGTGAGGTAGTCCGGCACGGGGATGCCCGGGGTGAGGTCGTCGGCCGGGACCGGGGTGCCGTAGACGGTGGTCACGGGGACGACGCCGGCCCAGTGGGGGAGGGTGATGTCCTCCGGGTCGTCCCCGGGGCCGGCGTCGCGGACCTTGGCGGAGGCCTCGGTGAGGTCGACGCGCAGCACCGCCGTCGCGGCGAGCTCCCTGGGCGACGCGGGGCGGGAGTCCGCGGACCGGCCCGGCACGACCTGGTCCACGAGCGCGTCGAGCGCGGCCCTGCGCTCGGCCTCCTCGGTCACCTGGCGGGCGGTGCCGTGCACCACGACCGAGCGGTAGTTGAGGGAGTGGCTGAAGGCCGAGCGCGCCAGGACCAGACCGTCGAGGTGGGTGACGGTCACACAGACCGGCATGCCGGGGTCCTCGGTCAGCGAGGCGTCGCGCAGCGGGCGGGACCCGGTGGAGCCGTGCACGTAGAGGCGGTCGCCGATGCGGCCGTAGAGCGTCGGCAGGACGATGGGGGCCCCGTCACGGACGAAGCCGAGGTGGCAGACGTAGCCCGCGTCCAATATCGAGTGGATCAGCTCGCGGTCGTAGGAGCCGCGCTCGCGGTGGCGGGTCAGGGCGGTCCGCTCGGTCGGCTCGAAAGACGCGGCAGCCGTGCCGGGCGAGGTGCCGGGCGTCGTGGCGGCCGTGGCGGGAACAGACATTGCGCACTCCATTGCACTAGTGCATACTGGGCTTTGTGCTAGGAGAGTATCGGATTCAAGGTCGTCGCGCAGCGGACATCTCCGCGAGCGTGGAGCGTGCTGTCGGTGCGGGCAGCCTCGCTCCGGGCGAACTGCTGCCACCGATGCGCGAGTTGGCGGTCGAGCTGGGCGTCAATCCCAATACGGTCGCGGCCGCTTATCGCACCCTGCGCGAGCGGGGAGTGGTCGAGACGGCCGGCCGCAGGGGCACCCGGGTGCGCCATCGCCCGGCCAGCACCCACCGCGAGCTGATCCGGGTGGAGGCGCCCGAGGGTGTGCGCGACGTCTCCACCGGCAACCCCGACCCGGCGCTGCTGCCCCCGCTCGCCGACGCCCTCGCCGCGGCCGCCGCGCGCGCCGCCGAACGGCCGGTGCTCTACGGCGCGCCCGCCGTCGACACCGAGCTGGAGCGGCTGGCCCGCGCCGCCTTCACGGAGGAGGGCGTGCCGGACGGACCGCTGGCCGTCACCTCCGGGGCCCTCGACGCCATAGAGCGTGTACTGAGCGCGCATCTGCGGCCCGGCGACGCCGTCGCGGTCGAGGACCCGGGCTGGGGCAGCCTCCTCGACCTCGTCCCGGCCCTGGGCCTGCGCCCCGTCCCCGTCGCCCTCGACGACGACGGCCCCCTGCCCGAGGACACCGACCGGGCCCTGCGGCAGGGAGCCCGGGCGCTGATCGTCACCGACCGCGCGCAGAATCCCACGGGGGCGGCGATCGGCCGCGTCCGCGCCCGCGAGCTGCGGGCCGTCCTCGCGGGGCATCCGCAGGTGCTGCTCATCGAGGACGACCACGGCCACGGCATCGTCGACGTGCCGCTGCGCCCCCTGGCGGGGGTCACCGACCACTGGGTGGTGGTGCGTTCGGTCGCCAAGGCGTACGGGCCGGATCTGCGGCTCGCGGTGATCACCGGGGACCCCGTCACCGTGGACCGGGTGCGCGGCCGGCAGCGCCTCGGCTCCGGCTGGGTCAGCCATGTGCTCCAGGACGCCGTGCTGCACCTGTGGCGGAGCGGCGCCGTGGACACCCCGGCGGTGGCGGCCTCGTACGGGCGGCGTCGGGAGGCGCTCGTGGGGGCGCTGCGGGAGCGGGGGATCGCCGCGCACGGGCGCAGTGGCATGAATGTGTGGCTGCCGGTGCCCGACGAGGCCGCGGCGGTGGCACGGCTGTTGCACGCCGGGTGGGCGGTGGCTCCGGGCGCCCGCTTCCGGCTGGCATCGCCGTCCGCTGTCCGGCTGACCGTCTCCCCGCTCGCCATGGACGAGATAGGGCCGGTCGCGGACGCGCTGGCGTCCGTGACCGGCCCGGTGTCGACGGGGCGTTACGACTGAGTCCCGCGGCCCGCCTTCCTGGGGGCGGAGCGCGCCTTGCTCTGGGTGAGCGCCGCGCCGGCCAGCACGATCAGGGCGCCGACGGGGGTGTTCCAGGTGAGGCGTTCATCGAGGACGAGCACGCCCGCCACGGTCGCGACGAGGGGGATGAAGTAGGTCGTCAGGGTCGCGGTCGTCGGCCCGACCTCGGCGACCAGTCCGTACTGCACGAGGAAGGCCAGGCCCGTGCCCAGGGCGCCCAGTGCGAGGACGGCCAGCAGGGGCACGGTGGGGAAGGAGGTCGGCAGCGGGCTGAGCAGCGGGGCGACGACGGCCAGCTGGACCGCGCCGAGCAGCAGCTGGGCACCGGACATCGACAGATGGGAGTCGCCGGTGGAGGACAGGGTCCGCCGGACGTAGATCCAGCCGACCGCGTAGCTGGCGGAGGCGATCAGCGCCATCGCCGTGCCCGTCGGGTCCTGCCCGTCGAAGCCCTGCCAGGCGCCGAGGACGGTGAGCACGCCGAGGAAGCCGATGCCCAGCCCGGCGAACCGGCGCCGGGTGGGCCGGTCCTCGGAGAGGGCGACGAGCGAGAGCACCATGCCCCACAACGGGGTGGTGGCGTTGCAGATGCCGGCGAGGGTGGAGGGGATGCGCACCTCGGAGTAGGCGAAGAGCGTGAAGGGGAGGGCGTTGAGAAGGAACGCCGCGACGGCCAGGTGCCCCCAGGTGCGGGCGCGCCGGGGCAGCCGCTCCCGCTTGACGGCCAGGGCCGCGACGAGCACCGCCGTGCCGAAGAGCATGCGGCCGAGCGAGACGTACGCCGGGGCGAAGCCGTCGGTGCCGAGCTTGATGAACAGGAAGCTGCATCCCCAGATCAGGGCGAGCGCACCGAAGCGGATCCGCCAGTCCAGGCTCGGGCGTCCCGGTCGGCCGCCATCGGCGCCATCCGCGGTCCGGGGGGCGCCGGATGCCGGGGCCCGGGAGGCGGGGGAGCCGGAAGCAGCCGGAGAAGCGGGGGGAGTCGGGGCCGAGGAGTCGGGAGAAGCGATGGTGCCCGTGGTGCTTATGGTGCGCATGAGCATAACAATGAGGCTCCGCACGCATTAGAACAAGCAAATAAAACTGGTGCCTATCGCGTAGCATTCCTTACATGTTGAACCTGGACCGCCTGCGCACCCTCAATGCCGTCGCCCGCCATGGCTCCGTCAGCGCCGCCGCGGACGGACTGCACGTGACGACCTCGGCCGTCTCGCAGCAGCTCGCCAAGCTGGAGCGCGAGACCGGCCAGCAGCTGCTGGCCAAGCAGGGCCGCGGCGTGCGCCTGACCGACGCCGGCCGGCTGCTCGCCGACCACGCCTCGCGGATCCTCTCCCAGGTCGAGCTCGCGCAGGCCGACCTGGAGGCCCAGCGCGGCGAGGCCGTCGGCGAGCTGCTGCTCGGCGCCTTCCCCACGGCCGCCCGCGGGCTCTTCCCCACCGCCCTCGCCGAGCTGCGCCGCGCCCACCCGCAACTGCGCGCCTGCCTGGAGGAGATGGAACCCGACCAGGCCGTGCCCCGGGTCGTGCGCGGTGACATCGACGTCGCCGTCGTCCTCGACTGGTACAACAAGCCGCTGCCCATGCCCGACGGCCTGGCCAAGGCCCAGATCCTCGACGACCTCGCCGATGTGGCGATGCCCGCCGACCACCCCCTCGCCGACCGGCGCGAGGTGGATCTGGAGGACTTCGCCGCCGACGACTGGGTCTCCTGGCCCAGGGGCGAGTTCTGCCACGACTGGCTGATGCTCACGCTCCGCGGCAAGGGCATCGAGCCCCGCATCTCCCACATGGCCGAGGAGCACCACACCCAGCTCGCCCTCATCGCGGCCGGACTCGGCGTCGCGGTCGCGCCGCGGCTCGGCCGGGGCCCGGTACCGGACGGGGTGCGCGTCGTGCCCGTACGCCACACCATGCGCCGCCACGTCTACGCGGTCTGGCGCGCGGACGCCGACCGCAGGCCCTCGATCCGTGCGGCGGTGGACGCGCTGCGGGCGGCGGGCGAGACGGTGTCCGGCCTGCCCGCACCCCGCTGAGGGTCTCCTCCTCAGCCGCCCGGCAGCTTGCGGAAGTCCCAGGAGGCCACCGCCTCCGGCGTCAGGCGCAGCCACGCGTGCCGGCCGTCGTGCGGCATCGCGGACAGGCCGAAGTACTTGGCGGCGAACAGCGCCTCGACGGGGTCGAGGCCGGGACACCGCAGGCCCGTGCGCGGCGCCTCGCCGACGAACGCCGCCGTGCCGGACAGTTCGGCGCCGCGCAGCTCCCCGTACTCCCGGCCGTCGTCGACCACCACCGCCACCCGGGCGTCCCGCCGCAGCTCGGCCCACCGGCGGCTGCGGACGAGGGAGTACAGCCACAGCGCGTCCCCGTCCCAGACGAACCACAGCGCGCCCACGTGCGGCCGGCCGTCCCGGCCGACCGTCGCCACCCGGCAGGTGCGCTGTTCGGTGAGGAAGGCGTCGAGCTCCGCCCGCGTCATCATGATCCGGCGGCCCCGCCGCTGGGTGGTGGTCATCCCGCACCTCCCTGGAGTTCTGACTGGGTGTCAGGAATCATGAGGCCTCTTCCTCCACGACGCAATGCCCGTTAGCCTCACGCGATCCGGCGATCCGGCGATCCGGCGATCCGGCGATCCGGCGATCCGGCGATCCGGCGATCCGGCGATCCGGCGATCAGCGCGATCCCGCGAGCTCCGACCCCGCCCGATCCGACCCCGCCACCACCTGACGAGGGAGCCCATGGCGCCTCCGGAACCGCACGCCCAGCGACCGCACGCCGAGCGACCCCGCGCCGAGCCGCTCCCCGAGCCGCGCAACGGACCGCGCGCCGATCCGCTCCCCGAGCTGTTCGATCCGGCCGAGACCGTGCTCCTGACCGTCGAATGCCAGCGCGGTGTCGTCGGCCCCGACAGCGCCCTGCCCGAACTCGCCACCGTGGCGCGCGCCTCCGGCGCCCTCCTCAATGTCGCGCGCCTGGTCGCCGGCGCGCACTCCGCCGGAGTCCAGGTCGTCCACGCGATCGCCGAGCGCCGCCCCGACGGCCGTGGCGCCGGCCGTAACGCCCGCCTCTTCCGCGCCGCCGAGCGGCTGCCCGTACAGCAGCTCGCGGGCACCACGGCCGTCCGCGTCGCCGAGCCGATCCCCGTCGCTGACAGCGACCTGGTCGTACGGCGGCTGCACGGGCTCTCACCGCTCGCCGGCACCGGCCTGGACGCCCTGCTGCGCAACCTCGGCTGCCGCACCCTGGTCGTCACCGGCGTCTCGGCCAACGTGGCGATACCGAACGCCGTCTTCGACGCGGTCAACCTCGGTTACACGGCCGTCGTCCCCGCCGACGCCATCGCCGGAGTGCCCGCCGAGTACACGGCGGCGATGATCCGCCACACCCTCGCCCTCGTCGCCACCGTCACCACCGCCGAGGCCGTGCTGCGCGACTGGCGGCGCCCGCACCGGCCGCGCTGACCCGGCGGGGCGGCCTCAGCCCAGCTGGATCGCATCACCCTGCACCGTGACGCCCTGCGGCGGCAGCGGCCGCCGCGCGGGCCCGCCCCGGACACTGCCGTCCGTGACGCTGAACTTGCTGCCGTGACAGGGACAGTCGATCGTCCCGTCGGCCACCTGCTTCACGAGGCACCCCTGATGGGTGCAGACCGCCGAGAACGCCTTGAACTCACCCTTCGCGGGCTGCGTCACGACCACCTTGCGGTCCGCGAAGACCTTCCCGCCGCCCACCGGGATCTCCGAAGTGCGGGCCAGGACGTCACCCTTGGGCGCCGCCTCCTTCGGCGTCCCGTCCGCGCCCGACGGCGTGGCGGGCTGCTGCCCGGGCTTCGTCTCCTCGGCCCCCTGGTCCCCCTTGCCTCCCTTGTCGTCCGAGCCGCACGCGGCGAGCGCGGCCACGAGGCCGGTGGCCCCCGCGGCGGCGACGAGAGTGCGGCGGCTCGTGCCGGCCCGGACCGGTGACGAATGCGTCATGATCGCTCCTCTGAACTGAGCTCGCTGGTTCATGGGAGTTATACGGCCGCGGAGCCGCCCGCGTTCAGTGCCCCGCCGCCGACGGCGGAAGAAGGCGCGCACGGGCGGTACCGGATACCTCCCCGTACCGCAGTAGCCTGGGGCGATGCTCCCCGAAGTCATCGCCACCCGCTATGTCACGCCCTTGCGTGAGGGTGGCTCGCTCCCCGGGATCGTCGAGGCCGACGATCTCGGTACGTACGTCATGAAGTTCACCGGCGCCGGCCAGGGCCGCAAGACCCTGGTCGCCGAGGTCATCTGCGGACAGCTCGGCCGGGCCCTGGGCCTGCGGGTGCCGGAGCTGGCCCGGATCCGGCTCGACCCGGTCATCGGCCGGGGCGAGCCGGACCAGGAGGTGCAGGGCCTGCTGAAGGCCAGCGGCGGGCTCAACCTCGCCATGGACTTCCTGCCCGGCGCGCTGGGCTTCGACCCGCTGGCCTTCGAGACGGACGCGGCCGAGGCCGGGCGCGTGGTCTGGTTCGACGCGCTCATCAACAACGTCGACCGCTCCTGGCGCAATCCCAACCTGCTGGTGTGGCACGGCCGGCTGTGGCTCATCGACCACGGCGCCACCATGATCTGGCACCACAACTGGCCCACGGCCGGCGCGGCGGCCGGCAAGGCCTACGACGCCTCCGACCACGTCCTGGCCTCCTTCGGCCCGGACATCGCGGCCGCGGCCGCCGAGCTCGCCCCGCGGATCACCGAGGAACTGCTGACCGCGGTCGCGGCCGACGTCCCCGACGAATGGCTCGTGGACGAGCCGGGCTTCGCCGACCCGGACGAGCTGCGCCGCGCCTATGTGGAGGTGCTCCTGGAGCGCGCGGCGGGCATCGGCGACCGGATCACCCTGGGCGAACGCAGCAAGGACAAGCCCTCGCAGGCCCCGGAGTGGGTGCGTGTCAGGCTCGATGGAAGGGCCGGAAAATGACCGGGCGCCACAATGGACGCGATGTTTTCGAGTACGCGCTGCTGCGCGTCGTCCCGCGCGTGGAGCGCGGTGAGCAGATCAACGCCGGGGTCGTCGTCTACTGCCAGGCGAAGTCCTTCGTCAAGGCCCGGGTCCACCTGGACGAGGCGCGGCTGCTGGCCCTCGACCCGGCGGCCGACGTCGAGGGAGTACGGGCCGCGCTGTGCGCCGTCGAGGGCGTCTGCCTCGGCGGGGAGCGGGCCGGACAGGCCGCGGGGGACGACCCCGGGCGGCGGTTCCGGTGGCTGATCGCGCCGCGTTCCACGGTCGTACAGCCCGGCCCCGTGCACACCGGGCTGACCGCCGACCCCGAGGGCGAACCGGAGCGTCTGCTCGACCTGCTGGTGAGGTGAGCCGTGAAGCGTTGACAGCGGGTGGCGGGGCTTCTAGCGTCTGATCCACAAGCTACTAAGCGGTTGCTCACCTGTTCGCGCTCGTCGGTTCCCGGAGCGCCGGGGGAGCGGCCGCCGGAGCCGAGCGCGACGTCGATGTCGACGTTCCGAGGTGAGGAGAGCCCCGCATGTCCACCACCGAGCAGCGTGTGGCCGTTGTGACGGGCGCGGCCCGTGGCATCGGCGCCGCGACCGCGGTCCGCCTGGCCGAAGAGGGGTGCGCGGTCGCCGTCCTCGACCTCGACGAGGCGGCCTGCGCGGACACCGTGGAGAAGATCACGGCGGCGGGCGGCAAGGCCCTCGCCGTCGGCTGCGACGTCTCCGACGCGGCTCAGGTGGACGCCGCCGTCGCCCGGATCGCCGCCGAGCTGGGCGCGCCGGTGATCCTCGTCAACAACGCCGGCGTGCTCCGCGACAACCTGCTGTTCAAGATGAGCGAGGACGACTGGGACACGGTCCTGAACGTCCACCTGCGGGGTGCGTTCCTGATGTCGCGCGCCTGCCAGAAGCACATGGTGGACGCCGGCTTCGGCCGTGTCGTCAACCTCTCCAGCAGCTCCGCGCTCGGCAACCGCGGCCAGGCCAACTACGCCGCCGCCAAGGCCGGTATGCAGGGCCTCACCAAGACCCTGGCCAAGGAGCTCGGTAAGTTCGGCATCACCGCCAACTCCGTCGCCCCCGGCTTCATCGCCACCGACATGACCGCCGCCACCGCCGCCCGCGTCGGCATGGGCTTCGAGGACTTCAAGGCCGCGGCGGCGAGCCAGATCCCCGTCCAGCGCGTCGGGGAGCCCGAGGACATCGCCAACGCCGTCGCCTTCTTCACGGACGAGCGGGCCGGCTTCGTCTCCGGCCAGGTCCTGTACGTGGCCGGCGGACCGCTCAACTGACGGGGACGGACGCACTCATGACCGCACAGGACAGCGGAAAGGTCGCCCTCGTCACGGGCGCCAGCCGCGGCATCGGATACGGCATCGCCCAGGCGCTGGTCGCCCGGGGCGACCGCGTCGTCATCACCGGACGCAACGAGGACACCCTCAAGGCGGCCGTCGAGGCCCTCGGCCCCGACCGGGTGCTCGGCGTCGCCGGCAAGGCACACGACGAGGCCCACCAGGCCGCCGCCGTGGAGCGCGCCATGGACGCCTTCGGGCGCGTCGACTACCTCGTCAACAACGCCGGTACGAACCCCGTGTTCGGCCCGATCGCCGACCTCGACCTCGCCGTCGCCCGCAAGGTCTTCGAGACCAACGTCATCTCCGCGCTCGGCTTCGCCCAGCGGACCTGGCGGGCGTGGCAGAAGGAGAACGGCGGCGCGATCGTGAACATCGCCTCCGTCGCCGGGCTCGGCGCGTCCCCCTTCGTCGGCGCGTACGGCATCAGCAAGGCCGCCATGGTCAACCTCTCGCTCCAGCTCGCGCACGAGATGGCACCGGGCGTACGGGTCAACTCCATCGCCCCCGCCGTGGTGAAGACCAAGTTCGCCGCCGCCCTCTACGAAGGGCGCGAGGAGGAGGTCGTCGCCTCGTACCCGCTCGGACGGCTGGGCGTGCCGGAGGACATCGGGGGAGCGGCGGCCTTCCTGCTCTCCGACGCCGCCGGGTGGATCACCGGGCAGACGCTCGTGGTGGACGGCGGGATCTTCCTCAACGCGGGGTTCTGACGCTCGACGTCGGCGTTGTCAGTGGTCGCCGGTAAGTTCTTGGGTGAGAACGGAACGAACCCCGGAGGTTGTTGACGTGACCGTCACCGACATGCTGCCCGAATCCTGGCGCGGAGTCCTCGGCGAGGAGCTGGAGAAGCCCTATTTCAAGGAGCTCATGGACTTCGTCGAGGAGGAGCGGGCCAAGGCGCCGGTGTACCCGCCGCGCGGGGAGGTCTTCGCCGCTCTCGACGCGACCCCTTACGAGCAGGTGAAGGTCCTCGTCCTCGGACAGGACCCCTATCACGGCGCGGGCCAGGGGCACGGCCTGTGCTTCTCGGTCCGGCCCGGGGTGAAGACCCCGCCCTCGCTGCGCAACATCTACAAGGAGATGCGCGAGGAGCTCGGCTATGACGTGCCGGACAACGGCTTCCTCATGCCGTGGGCCCAGCAGGGCGTCCTGCTGCTCAACGCCGTCCTGACGGTCCGGGGCGGGGAGCCCAACTCCCACAAGGGCAAGGGCTGGGAGAAGTTCACCGACGCGGTCATCCGCGCGGTGGCCTCCCGCCCCGACCCGGCCGTCTTCGTGCTCTGGGGCAACTACGCCCAGAAGAAGCTGCCCCTGATCGACGACAACCACCACACCGTCGTCAAGGGCGCCCACCCCTCGCCCCTCTCGGCGAAGAAGTTCTTCGGCAGCCGCCCCTTCACCCAGATCAACGAGGCGGTCTCGGCCCAGGGCCACGAGCCGATCGACTGGCGCATCCCGGACCTCGCGATCTGATCCACCACCCCGGGCACCGAGCCCCCGCCGGGGTTCATTGCCCGTAGACCTGGCCACAGATGCGGGAGGCGTCGCCGCCCTGCTGCCAGTGGCCGTATTCATGGCCGAGCGAGCAGATGCCCTTGCCGCGCCGGGGCGGCGGGGCGACCGGCGCGGGGGCCTCGCGGTGGCTTTCGGGTGCCCGTTCCGGTTCGGATGCCCGGCCGGTGATCGTGGTCGTCGGCGGGACTGGTGCCTGCTCAGGGGGACCTGAGGAAGGGCCCCGGCGTGAGGGCGCCGCTCGGCGGTCCGCCGGGTGGGCGGGGCTCCAGGTGTCCGAAGGGCCGGACGGGCCGGACGGGGACGATCTGTCCCTTCCACCTGAGCCGCCCGAACCACGCGAACCACCCGAGCCGCCCGGGCCGTGGACACCCTCCGACTCGGGGGAGTCGTACGAGCCGCCCCACTCGTCCGGCCGGGTCCGGCCGTGCCCGTCCCGCACGGCGCCGAGGTCGTCCGACAGGGCTCCGCGCCCGTCCCGAGGATCCCCCGGGGACGCCGGTGCCCCCTTCTCCGGGGCATCCGGGCCCGTCATGACCAGCGACTCGCGGGCGGGGCCCGGCAGGAAGCGGGGTTCGGCGGCGCCGGACAGACGGGGCGGGGAATGCGGCGCGGTGCGCGGAGAGACGGACACGCAGCCGACGGCGGCCGCCATCGTCATCACCGTCAGAGCTGTCACTACGGGCAGTCGATGCACTCGCTCAACTCTGCTGCCCCGCAAGGCCCATTGGGAATGCCCCGCACGAGTGACGCGTGATCACTCGCGCGACATCCCGGCCGGTCAGTCCCCCGCGGCGCCGTCGATCCGCTCGCGGATGAGGTCCGCGTGGCCGTTGTGGCGCGCGTACTCCTCGATCATGTGGGTGTAGACCCACCGCACGTCGAACGTCTTGCCCGTGCGGTGCTTTCCAAGACTGAGATCGTCCAGCGAACGCCCCCGCGTCACCTCGCGGGCCAAGGCGATCTGCTCCTGCCAGGTGGCGTAGGCCTCTTCCCAGGTGTCCTGCTCGGTGAAGTGGAACTCCCCGTCGGGGTCCTCCTCGGTGACGTAGATCGGTTTGGTCTCGCCCCCGGCGACGACATTGCGGAACCAGCCGCGCTCGCACTCGGCCATGTGCCGGACGAGACCGAGCAGGGTCAGCTCCGACGGCGGCGCCGACGCCTCGCGCAGCTGCTCATCGGTAAGGCCCGCGCACTTCAGGGCCAGCGTGGCCCGGTGGTGGTCGAGCCAGCCCTCCAGGCTGGTGCGTTCGTCGCAGACGGTGGGCAGCTCGGGGCGCTCAGGGAGATCCATGGGCGCCATACTGACGTCTCTCACCCCCTCCCGCCAGGGGTTATCGCCGCTCACCGCTTCCGATCACGCCGTGCGGCAGCCTGCGCCTTGCGCACCGTCGGCCTCGCCGCGCTCGACCTCCTCGGCTCCCGTGCCGCCCCGCGCGGCCTCGACGGAGTGGCCGATCGGCGACCACCCGTACACACGTATGCTGCTCAAACGGAGACGCGCACCAGGGAGGCTCAGTGAAGGTCGGCTGCATCGGGCTCGGGGACATCGCTCAGAAGGCATATCTGCCGGTCCTCACCACCCAGCCCGGTATCGAACCCCACCTCCACACCCGGACCGCCGCCACCCTCGACCGCGTCGGGGACACCTACCGCGTCCCGGACGCCCACCGCCACGCCGACCTCGACTCGCTCCTGGCGGCCGGCCTCGACGCGGCGTTCGTCCACGCGGCGACCGCGGCGCACCCCGAGATCGTCACCCGCCTCCTCGAAGCGGACGTGCCGGTCTACGTGGACAAGCCCCTCGCGTACGACCTCGCCGGCAGCGAGCGGCTCGTGCGCCTCGCCCAGGAGCGGGGGGTGAGCCTGATGGTCGGCTTCAACCGCCGCTACGCACCCGGCTACGCCCAGTGCCTGGAGCACCCGCGCGACCTCGTCCTCCTCCAGAAGAACCGCGTCGGCCTCGCCGAGGACCCGCGCACCCTCGTCTTCGACGACTTCATCCACGTCGTCGACACCCTGCGCTTCCTGGCGCCCGGCACCGTCGACCACATCGACGTACGGGCCAGGGTCCGCGACGGCCTCATGCACCACGTCGTGCTCCAGCTCTCCGGCGACGGCTTCACCGCCATCGGCACCATGAACCGGATGAGCGGCTCCACCGAGGAGGTCCTGGAGGTCTCCGGCCGGGACACCAAGCGCCAGGTGCTCAATCTCGCCGAGGTGGTCGACCACAAGGGTCAGCCGAGTGTCCGCCGCCGCGGCGACTGGGTGCCCGTCGCCCGCCAGCGCGGCATCGAGCAGGTCGTCCTGGCCTTCCTCGACGCGGTACGGGCCGGCAAGGTGCTGGACGCGGAGGACGCCCTGCTCACCCACGAGCTGTGCGAGCGGGTCGTCAACGCCGCTCTGGAGCAGGCTTCCTGACGCGGCGTCGCCGCACCGCCCGTACGCCCTCGAAGGCGGCGTAGCAGGCGAGGACCGCCAGCGCGCCGAGGACGGCCCAGTCGCCGGCGCGGACGTACGGGCTGGTGCCCCGCGCCAGCGGCACGTCGTAGACGGCCGACGCGCTGCGGTCCGTGCCCAGCCGCTCGCCCACCGTCCTGCCGCGCGGGTCGGCGACCACGCTCACTCCGGTCAGCGTCGCGTGCACCATCGGCCGCCAGGTCTCGGCGGCCCGCAGCGCGGCCAGCGAGGCGTGCTGCCCCGGTGCCCAGCTGTGCTGGAAGGACGAGGTCGCCGACTGGGCGACGAGCAGCCGCGCCCCGTCGCCCGCCAGCTTCCGGCTCATGTCCGGGAACGCCGACTCGAAGCACACCAGCGGGCCGATCCGCAGCCCGCCCGCGTCCGGCGGCCGCATCACCACCCGCGCCGCGCCGCGCCTGCGGTCCTCGCCCGCCGCCTTGCCCACGGAGGTGGCCCAGCCCAGCACCGAGCGCGCCGGCACGTACTCCCCGAAGGGCACCAGCCGCATCTTGTCGTAGCGGTCACCGGTCGGGCCGTCGGGGCCGATGAGCACGGAACTCTTGAAGATCCCGGGCCGGTCCGAGCGCCGGGCGTCGACGTTCACGAGGAGATCCGCGCCGACCGCCCGGGACAGCGCGGCCAGCCGGTTCCGCAGATCGGGCCGCTGCCCCAGATCCTGGCCGACGCTGCTCTCGCCCCACACCACCAGGTCCGGGCGCTGTCCGGCCAGCCGACGGGTCAGCTCCTCCTCGCGGTCGAAGCGTCGCTGCGGGCTGTGCTCGCCGGAGACGACCCCGGGCTGTACGACCGCGATCCGCACCGTCCCCGCGGCCTCGGGCAGCGGTGCCCACACCCACACGGAAGCGACGGCCGCGGCGCAGGCGATCACCCCGGCCAGACCGGTGATACGGCTGTGAGCCGAACAAATCAGCGTGGTGAGAGCGGTGTTGAGGGACACCAGGAGGAAACTAACCAGCCAGATCCCACCCACCGAAGCGATCCTCAGCGCGGGAGCGACCTGCCATTGACTGGCACCGAACAGCCCCCAGGGGCCGCCCAAATACTCCCAGGAACGGGCAAGTTCGACCATCAACCACGCGGCGGGTACGACCAGCAGGGCCGACGCGGCCCGGCCGACCCCGGGTGAGCCGCCCAGCAGCCGGTGCACCACCACGCCCCACGGCGCCCACAGCAGCCCCAGCAGCGCGGCCAGTACCAGAATGAAGACATGCAGGCTCGGCAGCAGCCAGTGGTGCACGGCCAACAGGAAGCCGGACCCGCCGAGCCACCCGTCGAGCGCCGCCCGGCGGGCCGTGGCGGCCGAGCGGATCAGGAGCAGCCACGGAACGAGCGCGGCGTACGCGAGCCACCACAGCGCCGGCGCGGGGAAGGCCAGCGCGGGCAGCGCACCCGCCCCGGCCGCCGCGGCCGCACGCCACCAGGGCCGGGTGAGCGCCGGTGCGTACCGCCGGGCCGCCGATGCCACTGCCATGCCATGCCTCCGAGGGCCAGCCGATCACCAGTGTCGGGAGTCGTCGGTGTTCATCCCCGCTCCATGCGAGCGAGAACCGGTCAACCCTTGGCCTTTCGAACAGGGGAGGACCGTGGTGAAGAAACCCGACAACGGTGTGCAATATTCAACCGTTTCACACCCTCCAGGGGAACCTATTTGGCTCGATTCGATCGAAAACGATCCGAAGTGAGCCTTGCGTCCGGTGCTGGAAAGGTGTGGGTGGTTATGCGCCACAGGTTATCCACGGTCCGCCCTGGGCAGGTACCGCGCAAAAGTGGACAGGAATGTCGTAAGTCGGCCTGGGGAGGCGGCGTGGGGAGCGTGCGAGACCGCATGACAGCCCAACTCTTGGAGATCCTGCCTTTCTACTGTCCGATCCCACCGGCCGTCCACCCCCGCGTACGGGAGATCAACGAGGCATCGGTCCACTGGATGCTCCAACAGGACCTGGACCCCTCGCCCCACCAGCGCCAACGCCTTGTCGATTGCGACTTCGGCGGGCTGACCGCCAGGACCATGCCCTACGGTCAGGCCGCCCCGCTCGCCGTGGTGGCCAAGTTGCACTCGGTGCTCTTCTCCTTGGACGACGCCCTGTGCGACGAGTCGGGCGCCACCGCCCACGGCCTCGCCCAGGCGACCTCGCGCATCATGCGCGTACTGGAAGCCCCGAATCCGCCATGGCCGGATGACTCACCCCACGCGGCGGCGCTGCGCGCCGTCCGGCTGGAGCTTGCCGACCACGCCACACCGACCCAGCTACGACACTGGACCGAAGGCATGCGTACCTATTTGTCAGGTCTGGTGTGGGAGGCCGCCTGCCGCCGCGACCGGGCCCTGCCCTCCGTCAATGACTACGCCGCCATGTGGATGCGAGCCATCGGCATGGCACCCTCCACGGCACTCATGGACATTGCCGGGGGATACGAACTCCATGATCACGACCTTGACCGGCCCGAGGTGCGGGCGCTGACCGAGATGACCTGGACGCTGGTCGCCTGGGACAACGACTTCTATTCACGGAACAAGGAGATCCGGCGCGCCGGTGACCATCTCAACCTGATCGACGTCCTCGCCCAGGAACGGGACTGCGAGCCCGCCCGAGCGCAGGAAGAGGCCATGGCGATGCGGGACCGCGTCATGACACTCTTCCTGCGACTGCGCGAACAGCTCTGGCCGAGAGCCGGCGTCGAACTGCGCTGTTATCTGGTGGCCCTGGGGCAGTTCATCCGCGGCCACCTCGACTGGGCGTCGGCCTGCAGCCGTTACGCCGACCCGTACGGGACCACGACGCCCGTCCAGTGGTGGAAGCCGGCCCCTTCGGACGACAGCCTGACCCCGCTGCCCATCCCCTCCATCGCCTGGTGGTGGGGCCAACTCGAACCCCTCTATCCGCGGCGCAACCAGCGGGTGAACGACCGCCACCATCCGCCCGGCGCGGGCGCCTGGCCGGGCGGCGGCGGGATGGCCGCCGGCTGTTCCGGCCTCGTCGGATGAGCGGCCGGCGCCGGATCGTCCAGGACGAGCTCCGCGGGGGCCTCGGGGGGCTGGGGCTGACGCGCGGTGAACTTCACCGGCAGCTTCCGCAGGTGACGCCCCATCAATGACGAGTGATAGCTGAGCTCCGACTCGTCCACCCCGAGGGTGAGGTCGGGCAGTCGCAGGAGCAGGGCGTCGATGCCCGTGTCCGCGATCGCCCGGCCCACATCCTGGCCGGGGCACTCGTGCTGGCCTCCGCTGAACGCCAGGTGGGCGCGGTTGCCGTGGATGGGGACGTCCGGGTCGGGCCGGACCACCGTGTCCATGTTGGCGGCGGCCAGCCCCAGCACCAGGGCGTCCCCCGCCTTGATCTGCTGCCCGGCCAGCTCGGTGTCCTGGGTCGCCCAGCGGCCGAGGATCGTGGTGAAGGGCGGCTCGTCCCACAGCACCTGCTCGACCGCGTCCGGCAGCGTCATATGGCCGCCGGCGAGCGAGGCCCGGAAGCGGACGTCGGTGAGCACCATCTTCAAGGTGTTGGCGATGAGGTTCGCCGTGGTCTCGTACGCGGCGATGAGCACCAGCCGCAGATGCTGCTGCACCTCCTCGTCCGACAGCCCGGAGGGGTGTTCCAGCAGCCAGCTCGTGAAGTCGGCACCGGGCTCCACGTGCTTGCGCGCCACCAGCTTGCGCAGCGTCTCCTGGACGAAGGCGTTGCTGGCGACCGCCGTCTCGGTGCCCTTGATCATGTCCCGGGCGGCGTTGACCAGCCGCAGGCTGTACGCCTCGGGCATGCCCAGCAGCTGAGTCATCGCCATCATCGGCAGATGCTCCGCGAACTGGTGCACCAGGTCGGCCCGGCCGGAGGCGCAGAACTGGTCCACCAGCTGGTTGGAGAAGCGGGTCACATGACGGCGGATGCCCCGCTTGTCGAAGCGCGCGATGGCGTCGTTCACCGCTCCGCGCCAGCGCTCGTGCTGCTGCCCGTCGGCGAAGACGCAGACCGGCTGCCAGGTGGCCACGGGCGCGAGCGGGTGTTCGGGGGTGAGCCGGCCCTCCCGGGCCTCGGTCCACAGCCGGGAGTCACGGGAGAAGCGCGAGGGGGTGCGCGCCACGTCGAGGTTCTCGCGATAGCCGAGGACCAGCCAGGCGGGGAGGTCGCCGTGCAGCAGTACGGGCGCGACCGGGCCGTGCTTGGCGCGGAGCCGCTCGTAGAGGGCGTTGGGGTCGGCCTCGGCTTCCGGCCCGTACAAGCGGGTGACGCCGCCCGGACCGAGGGCGTGGACGGGGCACTGCGGGGGTGGCCCGGCCGGGGAGTCGGCGCGGGCGTGTTCGGGGGGGAGGGTCACTGGGGCTCCGGGGAGGCGGTCGTGAGGGTGTACAGATAGCGCATGAGGGTGAGCAGGGTGTCGCGGCAGGAGGCGCGGTCGCGGGCGTCGCAGTCGACCATGGGCACGGAGTCGTCCAGGTCCATCGCCGCCCGCAGCTCCGCCATGGGGTAGGTGGGAGCCTCGGGGAAGCGGTTGACCCCGACGACGAAGGGCACGCCCCGTTCCTCCAGGCGGCCGATCACGTCGTAACTGACCTCCAGGCGGCGGGTGTCGAGGAGGACCACCGCGCCGAGGGCCCCTTCGAAGAGACCGTTCCACAGGAACCAGAAGCGCTCCTGGCCGGGCGTGCCGAACAGATACAGCACCAGCTGCTCGTTGATGCTGATCCGGCCGAAGTCCATGGCCACGGTGGTCTCGGTCTTGTGCTCGATCCCGGCGAGGTCGTCGACGCCGACCCCGGCCTGGGTCATGGTCTCCTCGGTGGTCAGCGGGCGGATCTCACTGACCGCGCCCACCAGGGTCGTCTTTCCCACTCCGAAACCACCGACGATGACGACCTTGACGGCCGCCGTGGCCGACGCAGGAAGGACGTCCTCGCTCCGTGGCCCCGCGTAGGTCCCGGGGCCCTGGGTGTCAGAGCCTTTGAAGTCCATTCATCACCGCCTCAAGAAGTTGGACGTCGGGCAGCGCCGCCGCCGGGACCGGTGGGCGGGCCTCCACCTGGCTGCTGGACAACAGCTCCGTCAGCAGCAGGTTCAGCGTGCTGACGGGCAGTTCCAGATAGGCCGATATCTCGGCGACGGACAGGGGGTAGTGGCACATCCGGACGATGGCGGCGTGCTCGGGCTGCAGACCGGGGTCGGTCTCCGTGCGGGAGACGATCAGTGTGACGAGATCGAGCTCGGTCTTCTTCTCCGCGCGGGTCTGGCCGCCCGTGAGGATGTACAGCCGGTCCGGACTGCCGGGTGCGGTCGCGGGGTCGGGTCCGGCTTCTCTCATGTCACCGACCCACTGACCCGCGGCGGGCTGGTCAGGTGCGAACCGATGCGGGCCACCAGGTCCCGCATCCGCATCCCCATCAGCCCGGCGTCCACGTCGTCGTCGGCCAGCACCGCCAGGAACGCTCCGGCGCCGGCGGCCATCAGGTAGAAGAATCCGCCGTCGACCTCGATCACGACCAGGCGCATCTCCCCGTCCCCGCGCGGGAATTCGGAGGCGATCGCCGTCGACAGACTCTGCAGACCGGCACAGGCGGCGGCGAGCCGGTCGGCGGCGTCCGGGTCCGTGCCGTGCTGAGCCATGCGCAGGCCGTCCGAGGACAGCACGATCACGTGTCGGGTCTGCGGAACGCTGGTTGCCAGGTCCTTGAGCATCCAGTCCAGGTTGAACCGCGGCTGCGTCACTTGGCTACTCTTCCTTGTCTGACGAGGTATCACTGTTGGGCCGGCCGGGATCCGGCTCCGGGAGCTCCCCGTTGATTCCGTTGGTGAAGGCCTCCAGCCACATTCCCGGCTGCCTGGGCGGCTCCTGCGCGAGGGCGTCCCGCTCGGGGCCGGGCTGCACCGGCACCGACGGCTTGACCTGGGACCGCTCCCGCTCCCGCTGGGCGGCCGCGGCCCGGCCGAACGGCAGCGGCGCGGGGCCGCGGCGCCGTCGGCGCTGGGGCAGGCCGCTGTCCCCGAGCGGCGGCGGGATGGGGTGCTCCATCATCGGCGGCGGGGCCTCGGGCCCGGGGGCCGGGATCTTCTGGCCCGGGCGCCGCTTGGACTTGAACGGGGGGAGCTTGGGGGCGCGTGCGATATCGCCTCCGGGGTGCTTGCTGGCGGTGATCAGATCCATCGGGATGACGAGCACCGCGCGTACCCCGCCGTAGGCGGAGGGGCGCAGCGACACCAGGAAGTTGTACGAACGGGCGAGCCGGCTGACGACCGCCAGGCCCAGCCGGGGCGCCTCGCCCAGGTCGTCGAGGTCGAGCGCGCCCTCCCTGGACAGCACCCGGTCGGTGCGGCGCCGGGCCTCGTCGGTCAGGCCCACGCCCGCGTCCTCGATCTCGACCGCGATGCCGGACTGGATGTCCACGGCGGTCAGGTGCACCCGGGTCTGCGGCGGGGAGTAGCGGGTGGCGTTGTCGAGCAGCTCGGCCAGGGCGTGGATCACCGGCTCGACGGCGGGTCCGACCACGGCGACGTCCGCCACCGAGTGCAGGTCGACCCGTCGGTACTCCAGGATCCGCGACATGGCGCCGCGCAGGACGTTGTAGAGGGGGATCTCGTTCTTCCACTGGCGGCCCGGCCGGGAGCCACCCAGGACGGCGATGCTGTCGGCGAGCCTGCCGGTCAGGGCGTTTCCGTGGTCGAGGTGCAGGAGGTCGCCGAAGACGTCGGGGTCGTTGCCGTGTTTGTGCTCCATCTCCCGGATGTCGTAAGCCTGTTGGTGAACGATGGCCTGCACCCGGCGGGCGATGTTGACGAAGGCGCGCTGCGCGGAGTCACGCAGCCCCTCCTCCGCCTGGACCGTCTCGATGACGGACTTCAGAACGGATCGGTGCGCGGCCGCGTAACCCGGTTCCAGGTCGTGGGCCGGCAGGGTGTGGCGCAGCACGACCTCGGTGGGCGCGCCGCGCTGGAGCAGGTGGATCGCCTTGGGCAGCAGCTCGCGCGCCAACCGCTGGGTCTCCGCCTCGTGTTGGTCGAGCTGGTACCGCAGCGCGGCCTCCTGCTCGGTGCACCGCCGGCGGAGGGTGGTGATCAGGCGGCCGCGCCGGGCGGCCTCGGAGGCCGCCAGTGCCACCGCGACCGTGGCCGAGGCCCCGCACCAAGCCACCGGCGTGCGGGCGTCGGGCGTCACGGTGAAGACCGCCGCACCCGTGCACACCGCCAGGACGAGGGGCGAGATCAGCCATATCAGAGCGGAGACGGGCCGCCGCGGAGCTGACGAGCCAGTACCAACCATCGAGATCCTCGAACTCTTGAAAAAGGGCTGGGTGCCGGAGCGCGGCGTTCCTCGTGAATGCGCGGAGAACGGCGACAGCGCGGCACTTGTCCGCGGCGGGCCATGGTCGCCACAGGCGTGAAGTGGCCGCAACCCGCTGCGCGACATGGAGCGTAGCCGGTCGCCGGGGTGCTCCGGCGCGAAGTTGTCATATTCGCTGATTGGCCTGACGGGGGAATTGGAAAGGCCTCATAATGACCCGGCGTCACAAATACCGAATATGTTTCCGTTTTTTATTGGATGTGTGTTCGGATTTCGTGGGGAGTTCGCTCCGGGTTCGCCGAGGAACCTTTTTCGGCCGCCCGTCCGGCGGCCTTCCCGCGGCCGGTACCGCGCGGGATCGGTACGCGCACCCTCCCACCGATGGTGGTGCGCGGGGTCCGAAGGTCACGCTCCCGGGTGGTACGTCCTGTGAACCCTGCCCCTTGACCCGCCGTCGGGGCTAGGCTCGCCTCACCACACCTCCTGGGAGACATCGTCATGTCAGGGCAACAGCGTGAACAGAACGCAGCCGCCGCCCTGTTCGAGCGGGAGCTCGAGCTCGCGACAGCGGAACAGGCGGTGCGCCGCTTGTGCGGCCACGCCACCGAAGGGAGGGACCGGCTCGGTGGACTGCTGCTCTACAGCGGCGAAGCGGGCCTCGGTAAAACGGCGTTGCTCACCGAGCTGCGCCGCGTCGCGGCCGAGATCGACACCTGCACCGTGCTCTTCGCCCGGGGAAGCGAGTCCGCGCGGTCCGTCCCCTTCCATGTCGTCCGTCAGCTCCTTCAGCCGGCCCTCGCCCCGCTGACCGCGGCGGCCCGCCAGGAGCTGCTCAGCGGGTGGTACGACATCGCCGGACCCGCCCTCGGCATCGCCCCGCCGACCGGTCCGCAGGACCCGCAGGGCGTGCGCGACGGACTCGACTGGCTCGTCACCCAACTCGCCGTGAAGGGCGACCCCGTGCTGCTCGTCATCGACGACGCGCACTGGTCCGACGCCGAGTCCCTCGCCTGGCTGACCGCCTTCACCGTGCGGCTGCGCGAGATGCCGTTGCTCGTCGTCCTCGCCTACCGCCCCGACGAACTGCCCGAGCACACGCCCGCCTTCCGCGACCTCGTCAAGGGCCGCAGCGTCCGGCCCGTGGAGCTGCGCGCCCTGACGCCCGAGGCCGTGGCCGGGCTGGTCCACGCGGCCTTCGGCGACGAGGCGGACCCTCCGTTCTGCCGCGAGGTCTGGGCGGTCACCGGCGGCAATCCCTACGAGGTCGTCGAGCTGATCGCCAAGGCGCAGGACCGCGATCTGAAGCCGACCGAGGAATCCGCCGCCCTCCTGCGCGACCTGGGCGCCTCCGCCCGCGGCAGCGGACTCGTGGCCCGCCTGGAGCGGCTGGGCCCCGCGGTCACCCGCTTCGCCTGGGCCGCGGCCGTGCTCGGCACGGAGATCTCCCCGGAGCTCGCCGCCGACCTCGCGGGCATGGGCCCCGCGCAGGCCGCCGAATGCGCGGACAAGCTGCGCGAGGACCGTATCCTCAGCGGCGCCGACCGGCTGGAATTCGTCCACCCGCTGATCGCCACCGCCGTCTACAGCGCGATCCCGGCGGCCACCCGCACCGCGATGCACGGTCAGGCCGCCTGGTCGGTCACCCAGGCCGGCCATGGCGCGGCCGCCGCCTCCCGCCACCTGCTGGAGGTCCATCCCGACCACGACTCCGACCTGGTCGAGCAGTTGCGGGCGGCGGCCCGTGAGCACCTCGCGGTCGGCGCCCCCGGCGCGGCCCGCCGCTGCCTGGAGCGGGCCCTGCGCGAACCGCCGCCCGAGGAGGAGCGGGCGGCGGTGCTGTACGAGCTGGGCTGCTCGGCGCTGCTCACCTCGCCGCCGACCACCGTCAACCACCTCAAGACGGCCCTCGCCCTGCCGCACCTCAGCGAGGAACTGCGCGTCGACGCCACGTACCGGCTCTCGCAGGCGTACGCCCACAACAACCAGCTCAAGGAAGCCGCCGAGGTGGTGGCCGTCCAGGCCGCCCGTACGCCACCGGGCCCCGGCCGGATGCGGCTCCAGGCAGCCCACTATCTGTGGAAGGGCATCCAGGTCGAGGAGGAGGACGCCCCCGCCCGGTCCCGCCGCATCGCCGAGCTCGCCGATCACCTCGACGGCCGGGACAACGCCGAGCGGGCGCTGCTCGCGCTCCGCGGATTCGACGGCATGCTCCGCGGCGAGGACGCGCTGAGCGTCGTGGGCCGCCTCGACCACGCCCTCGTGGACGGCCGGCTGGCCGCCGGCATGGGCTGGACCAACACCGAGTGGGGCTTCGAACTCCCCAGCATCATCGGCATCAGCTATGCCTACACGGACCGGCTCGACGCCGCCGAAGAGCTGTTCAGCGAGGCTGTGCGCGCCTTCGAGATCTCCGGCTGGAGCGGAGCGCACCTCGCCTTCGCACACGCCTTCCTCGGCCTGGTCTTCCGTCGGCGCGGCGAGCTCTCCGAAGCGGAAAGGGTCTTGCGCGAAGGGCTGCGGCTGGCCGACCGCCTCGGCCCCGGGCTGCCCATCCAGTGGGACGGCACCTGCCTGCTGATCGACACCCTGCTCGCCCGGGGCCAGGTGGAGGAGGC
Source organism: Streptomyces sp. NPDC023527 (assembly GCF_055560115.1). Lineage (NCBI taxonomy): Bacteria > Bacillati > Actinomycetota > Actinomycetes > Kitasatosporales > Streptomycetaceae > Streptomyces > Streptomyces sp. NPDC023527. The sequence continues at coordinate 142,450 of NZ_JBVHJJ010000016.1, read as the reverse complement.
GCAGGCCGTCGCGGACGAGAACGGCTTCCGCGCGCCCTACTCACCGGCCATCGTCCTGCCCGACGCCGCGTGCCTGGCCGGTCGGCTGCTGCTCGCCCAAGGCCGTACGAAGGAGGCCGTCGCCGAGCTGGAGGCGGCCGGGCGCAGGCTGGAGGAGCGCGGTCGGCACAACACCCTGTGGGCGCCATGGGCGCTCGACCTGGCCGTGGCGATCGCGCCCGACGACCCCGGGCGCGCCCGTTCCCTCGCCGATCAGGCCGTGCGGCACGCCGGACGGTTCGGCACCGACACCGCCGTCGGTGAGGCGCTGCGCATGGCCGCCGCCGTGGCCGAGCCGGAGGACGCCCTGCGCAAGCTCGACCAGGCCGTGGGGCATCTGCGCAGGTCCCCGTGCAAGTACGAATTCGCGGCGGCCCTGGTCGACCACGGTGTCGCGCTGAGCCGGGCCGGCCGCGCCGCCGAGGCCGCGGACCGGCTCCGCGAGGGGCTGGAGACCGCTGAGTACTGCGCGGCGAGCGGGCTCGCCAAGACGGCCCGCGCCGCGATCGACGCCGTGTGCGAGGAGGCCGAGCCGACGGTGTGAGCGCGGCGCCCTGTCAGGACGCGCGGCGGCCCGTCTTCTTCGCGGCGGTCTTCTTCGTGCCCTTGGCGGCGGCGCTCTTGCTCGCCGACTTCTTCGCGGTGGACGCCGTGGCCGACGACGCCTTCTTGGCCGGTGCGCGCTTCTTCGGCTCGGCGGCCTTCTTGGTCGCGCCGCGCTCCGGCTTGCCGGCCGACGGCTGCTTGTCGGCCTTCTCCTCCGGCTTCCTGCCCGCCGTGTCGATGGACGCCTGAAGGGCGGCCATCAGGTCGATGACATTGTCCGGCGCCGGCGCCGTCTCCTTCTTGGGCACGGGCCGGTCGGACAGATGGGCGTCGATGAGCTCGGTCAGGGCGACCTCGTACTCGTCCTCCAGCGCGTCCAGGTCGAAGTCCTCGGAGAGGGTGTCCATCAGGCTCGTGGCCATCTTCAACTCCTGCGGCCGGACGGTCACCGAGGAGGGTGGGGCGAGGTCACCGGCGTCGCGGACCTCGTCCGGCCAGTACATGGTGTGGATGGTCAGCAGCTCCCCGTGGACCCGCAGCAGCGCCAGCGACTCCCGCGTCCGCAGCGCGATCTTGGTGACGGCCACCCGGTCGGTCTGCTTGAGCGTCTCCCGCAGCAGGACGTACGGCTTGTTGGCCGCCGCGCTCTCCGGCGCCAGGTAGTAGGAGTTGGCGAGCTGCAGCGGGTCGATGGCGGCGGAGTCGACGAAGGCCAGGACGTCGATGAGCTTCTTGCTGGGCAACGGCAGCCCCGCCAGCTCGTCCTGGGTGACGACCGCGGTGTGCCCCTCGTCGTCCTCGAAGCCCTTGGCGATGTGCTCGTAGTCGACCTGTTCGCCGCAGACGTCGCACACACGCTTGAGGTGGATCCGGCCGCCGTCCTGGTCGTGGACCTGGTGCAGCTTGACGCCGTGCTCCTGGACCGCGGCATACAGCCGTACGGGCACGGACACCAGTCCGAACCCGATCGCACCCTTCCACATGGTCCGCATAGTTTTATCCCTCCACGGGGAATTCCTACCTTATGCCCGCATCCTCGGACCGGCAGGCGGTGGAGATCGAGGGCCACCGGCTGGCGCTCTCCCACCTCGACCGGGTGCTCTTCCCCGCCTCCGGCCACACCAAGGCGCAGGTCCTGCACTACTACGCCCGGGTCGCCGCCGTGATGGTGCCGCACACCACCGGCCGCCCCGCTTCCTTCGTCCGCGCCCCGGAGGGGCTGGAGGGGCAGAGCTGGGTGGCCAAGAATCCCCCGGGCGGGGTACCCCGCTGGGTGCCCCGGGCCCCGGTGGAGCACCGGGAGGGGGTGACCGAGCAGGTCCTGATCGACTCCACGGCGGCCCTGATCGCGATGGTCAACCTCGGCGCGTACGAGGTGCACGTGCCCCAGTGGACGGCGGCCGCGGGCCCCGACGCCCACGACCGCCTCGTCCTCGACCTCGACCCCGGGCCGGGCACCGACCTCGTCCTGTGCTGCCGGGTCGCCCAGCGGCTGCGCCAGCTCCTCGACGACGACGGCCTGACCGCCCACGCCGTCGTCTCCGGCTCCAAGGGCCTCCACCTCTACGCGGCCCTGCGCCCCGCCTCCGGCCGGGCCACCTCCGCGTACGCCAAGGAGCTGGCGGGCCGGCTGCGGAGCGAGCACCCCGGGCTGGTGGTGGTCTCCATGGCGCGCGCCGAGCGTGCCGGCAAGGTCTTCATCGACTGGTCGCAGAACGCGAGCGCGAAGACGACCGCCGCGCCGTACACCGTCCGCCTGCGGGAGTGCCCCGGCGTGGCCGCCCCGGTCACCTGGGAGGAGGTGGCCGCCTGCGAGAGCCCCGACGACCTGACGTTCACCATGGAGGAGGTCGTCGACCGTGTCGCCGTCCACGGTGACCTGCTGGCGCCGCTCACCGGCGACAGCGTCCGCGGGCGGCTGCCGTGAGCGCCGGCCGTCAGCCGAGGCGGGTGAGGTCGGGGCGCAGCCGGTGCCAGGTCGGGTGCCTCAGGTGGCCGGCGGGTGTCCAGTTGGAGAAGGTGATCTCGGCGATGAGCCGGGGCTCGACCCAGTGCGCGCCCGCCACCCCGACCGGCCCCGTGAAGGGCGAGTCGGCGCGGGCGAGGACCTGGAGATAGCGCGCGAGCTCACGCCGCTCTCGGTCGGAGAGCCCCGAGCCGACCGAGCCGGCGTAGCGCAGCCCGCCCGACTCCTCCAGCCCGACCAGGACCGCGCCGGGCAGCCCGGTCAGCGCGCCGCGGCCCTCCGCCCAGCCCCCGATGACCACGTCGAGGGTGGTCACGTGCTTGGTCTTGCGCCACTCGGGTGACCGCACCCCCGGGGTGTACCGGGAGGTGAGCCGTTTCGCCAGGACGCCCTCGAATCCGCTGCTGAGCGTGGCGTGCCACGCCTGCCGCCCGTGCCCCTCCATGTACGAGGGCACCGACCAGTGCGTACCGCCCAGCCGCAGCCCGGCCAGGACGGAGCGGCGGTCCCGGTAGGGGAGGTGCACCAGGGGCTCGGCGTCCAGGTGCATGATGTCGAACAGCATGAGGTGGACGGGGTACTCCATCGCCAGCTGGGCCGCGCGGCGCGGATTCATCACGCCCATCCGGCGTTGCAGCAGCCCGAAGTCGGGCCGCCCCTGGGCGTCCAGGACCACTACCTCGCCGTCGAGGACCGCGGCCCGGCTCCGGAACCGCTCGCCGAGCACCCGCAGCTCCGGATACGTCATGGTCGCGTCGTTGCCGGCCCGGGTGACCAGGCGTACGGTCCCGTCGCCCGGCGCGGTCACCACCAGGCGCACCCCGTCCCACTTGACCTCGAAGGCCCAGCCCGCGTCGTCGCCCTCGGCGGGCAGGGGGCCGGGGGTGGCGAGCATCGGCTGGATCACGGGGAGCGTGACGGGTCCCATGTCTTCGATGATCCTGGGGCGCGGTGCCGCCCGCAGGTCGGCGGCGCCGGCCGGGATCACTTGGAGCGGGTCCACTCCAGCAGCTTCGGGGCGCCCCAGGTGGTGACGATCCGCTCGGCGGGCACCTGGCACTCCTCGGCGCGGGCACAGCCGTGGATCTGCCAGTCGAGCTGGCCGGGGGCGTGGGCGTCGCTGTCGATCGAGAAGAGCACGCCCGCGTCGAGGGCCCGGCGGATCAGCCGGCGGGGCGGGTCGAGCCGCTCGGGACGGCTGTTGATCTCCACGGCGGTGCCGAAGCGGGCGCAGGCGGCGAAGACCATCGCCGCGTCGAACTCCGACTCCGGCCGCCCCCGGCCGGCCAGCAGCCGCCCGGTGCAGTGCCCCAGAACGTCCACCAGCGGGTTGGCCACGGCCGCGACCAGCCGCCGGGTCATGCTCTCGGCGTCCATCCGCAGCTTGGAGTGGACGGAGGCGACCACGAGGTCCAACTCCTCCAGCAGTCCCGGCTCCTGGTCGAGGGAACCGTCGGTGAGGATGTCGCACTCGATGCCCGTCAGCAGCCGGAACCCGCCGCCCTCGGCGGCGAGGCGGTCATTGACCTCGGCCACCACCTTCAGCTGCGCGCGCAGCCGCTCGGGCGAGAGCCCGCGGGCGATGGTCAGCCGGGGGGAGTGGTCGGTGAGCACCGCCCACTCGTGCCCCAGGTCGCGGGCCGCCCGCGCCATCGCCTCGATCGGACTGCCGCCGTCCGACCAGTCCGAGTGCAGATGGCAGTCGCCGCGCAGCGCGGCCCGCAGCCGCTCGCCGCCCTCGGCCAGCGGAGCCGCCGCTTCCTCCTCCAGCCGCGCCAGATACCCCGGGACCGCGCCGGACACCGCCTCGGCGACCACCCCCGCGGTCTTGGGCCCGATGCCTTTCTCCCTGGTCAGCGTCCCGGCCGCGGCGCGCTCGCGGACCTCCTCGGGCGCCATCGCGGCGATCACCTCGGAGGCCGTACGGAACGCCTTGACCCGGTAGGTGGGCGCCTGCGCGCGCTCCAGGAAGAAGGCGATCCGGTCCAGCGCCGCCACCGGGTCCATGCCGTCCACCGCCTCGCCTCGCCGCCGGTCCTCCTCCCTACCGTGCGGGATGCCCGGGCGCCGCGCACTCCGCCGGGCCCGGGCACGGCTGGGTGAACCGTGCGTAGCCGCCCCTTCCGCAGGGGAGGTTCCGGGCATGAGGAGCACTGACAACATCCCTGCCGCCGCCGGTCGTCGGGCCCGCGCGGTGGTCCTCGGCGCGGGTCTGGCCGGGATGCTGGCCGCTTCCGTGCTCGCCGGCCATGTCGACGAGGTCGTGATCGTCGACCGGGACCGGATGCCCGAGGGCGCCCGGCCGCGCAAGGGCCTGCCGCAGGCCCGCCACGCGCACCTGCTGATGTCCGGCGGCGCGCGGGCCGTCGAGTCCCTGCTGCCCGGCACGATCGAGCGGTGGGTGAGCGCGGGCGCCCGGCGGATAGCGCTGTCGACCGGCCTGGTGGTGATGGGCCCGGCGGGCTGGTTCCCCCGTTGGCCCGGCACGCAGTTCATGATGGCCTGCACCCGCGAGCTGCTCGATCTGGTGGTCCGTGAGCAGGTCCTGGCCCTGCCCGCGGTCACCCTGCGGGAGGGGACCGAGGCCGTCGCGCTGCTCGGCGACGCCCGCCGGGTCACCGGGGTGCGGGTCCGGGACACCGACGCCGGTGCCGCCGAGGTGCTCGAGGCCGATCTGGTCGTCGACGCCTCGGGCCGCGGCTCGCAGGCCGCCCGCCGGCTGACGGAGCTGGGGCTGCCCGTCGTCCACGAGGAGACCGTGGACTCGGGGCTTGTCTACGTCACCCGCGTCTTCCGGGCGCCTCCGGACACCGAGCGGTTCCCCGTCGTCAGCGTCCAGGCCGACCCGCGCGGCGACGCCCCGGGCCAGGGCGCGACGCTGGTCCCCATCGAGGGCGGCCGCTGGCTGGTCACCGCCTCCGGCACGCGCGGGGCCGAACCGCCGGGCGGCGCCGAGGACTTCGAGCCGTTCGTACGTGGCCTGCGCGACCCCCTGGTCGCCGACCTGATCGCCCGCGCCGAGCCGCTGACCGATGTCCACCTGACCCGGAGCACCGTCAACCGCCGCCGGTTCTTCGAGCGTCTGCCGGCCGCTCCCGAGGGCTTCGTCGCCCTCGGCGACGCCGTCGCCACCTTCAACCCCGTCTACGGACAGGGCATGTCGGTGGCGGCCCAGAGCGCCCTCGCGCTGCGCCGCGTCCTGGGCGAGCGCGGCATCGGCTCCCCGGGGCTGGCCCGGCGCGCCCAGCGGGAGGTCGCCCGCGTGACCGCCGGCCCCTGGGACCTGGCCACCGGCGAGGACATCAACTACCCCGGCGCGATCGGCGAGCGGCCCCCGATGGCGGTCCGGCTGCTGCGCGGCTATGTGCAGCGGCTGATGTGGGCCGCGACGGGCGACCCGGTGGTGCTGCGGGCCCTGATGGACGTCATGACGCTGTCCGCGCCGATGAGCGACCTGATGAAGCCGGCGGTCGTGCTCGGCGTGGCGCGCGGTCCCGGCCGCGCGGCCCAGCGCGCGCCGTCGATCACCGCGGCGGAGCTCGCGCTGTGCGGGCTGGCGCCGCGCTGAGGGGTCAGCGCCGCAGGGCCACCGGCGGCAGGAACTCCCGCTCCAGCGTCCGGTGCCACCAGGCGCCGGTGGTCCGCAGCTCCCGCCAGGTGGTGAAGCGGTAGAGGTAGAGCCGGGCCCGTACGTGCGTGGGCGGGGTGCCGGGGAAGGGGTTGTGGCGCAGCAGCCGCAGGGTGTCCCGGTCGTTGACCAGCAGCCGCTCCACGAACGGGCCGAACCACGACTGCGCGTAGACGGGCGAGATCCCCGCGAACCACATCATCCAGTCGAGCCGCAGGTGGTACGGGGCGTACTGGCGCGGCAGGCGGCGTGGATCGCCCGGCTTGCCCTTGAAGCCGTACTCCCGCCACACCGTGCCCGGCCCCGGCTCGTCCTCGTCGGTGCCCTCGACCACCACCTCGTAGCGGTCGCGGTTGACGCTGCCGAAGGCGCCGTAGGTGTTGACCAGGTGGAACGCGTTGAACGACATGTTCATGCGCTGCTGCCGCGAGAGCATGTTGCGCACCGGCCACCAGCTCAGTACGAGCACGAGCACGGTCGCGGCGACGACGAGGACCTCGTACCAGACGGCGGGACCGGGCAGCGGCGTATGGGAGGGCAGGGACAGGGCGTCCGCCAGGCCCGCGCCGTCGACGGCGGCGAAGGCCAGGACGATGGTCACCCAGTTGAGCCACGCGAAGTTGCCGGAGGCGACGAGCCAGAGCTGGGTGCAGATGATCACGCCCGCGGCGAAGCTCGCCACCGGCTGCGGGGTGAAGAGCGCGAGCGGCACGACCAGCTGGGCGACGTGGTTCGCGGCCACCTCGACGCGGTGCAGGGGCCTGGGCAGCCGGTGGAAGAACCAGCTCAGCGGGCCCGGCATCGGCTGGGTCTCGTGGTGGTAGTACAGGCAGGTCAGGTCCCGCCAGCAGCGGTCCCCGCGGATCTTGATCAGTCCCGCGCCGAACTCGACACGGAAGAGCAGCCAGCGCATCAGCCACAGCACCAGGACGGGCGGGTCGGTGCGGGCGTTGCCCAGGAAGACGGCCAGGAACCCCGCCTCCAGCAGCAGCGACTCCCAGCCGAAGGCGTACCAGGTCTGCCCCACGTTGACGATCGACAGGTACATCACCCACAGGGCCGCCCACATCAGCATCGACGCCCACAGCGGCACCTCGTCCGCCGCCCCGCCCACGACCGCCGCCGACAGCAGCGCGCCCGTCCACGCCCACGCGGCGAAGAAGCGGTCGGAGTAGTGGAGCTGGAAGGCCCCCGGCGCGCGCCAGAACGGCAGCCCCCGTACGAAGCGCGGCACCGGCAGCATCCCCCGCTCGCCGATGAGCGCGCGGAACTGCAGCGCGGCGGCCAGGAACCCCGCCAGATAGAGCGCGGCGAGGCCGCGCTGCAGGATCAGGCGGCTCAGCCAGGACCCGGACACGGTGAACCACTCCATGGCGTATCCGTACCACTCGGGAGCGTGCAGTCACATCGAAGAAACGGGCAAAAGGTGTCAGAGTAGCTCTATGGTTGATCGGGGAGCGACGCCTGCCGCCGTGCCGGACGCCTCGGCGCCGGACGACTGGCCCGCTCGCCCGGAGCTGGCGCTCGCCCTCACCCGCGTCGGCACCTTCGACTGGGACCTCACCAGCGGCCGGCTGCACCTGGACGACATCGCCCTGGAGGTCCTCCACGTGCCGCGGGAGCACTTCGACGGGCGGATCGGCGACCTCGCGGAGCGGCTGCCGCGAGCCGACGCCACCGGGCTCGACGCCCTCGTCGCCCGCGCGCTGAAGGACGGCAGCGACAGCTACAGCGCCTACTACCGGGTCCGCGCCGACGACAGCGGGATGCGCTGGACCTACTCCGAGGGCCACATCCGGCGCGACGACCGGGGCCGCCCCTGCCGCATCATCGGCATCGTCCGCGACGCCACCGAGGAACTGACCCACACCGCCCGGTACGAGCCGGGCGACGACAGCCGCAACCAGACCACCGTCGTCGAGACGATAACGGCCGCCCTCGCCCACGCCCGCACTGTCCAGGACGTCATCGACTTCTTCCAGGACTCCCGCGCCGTCCAGCACCTCGGCTCCGACCTGCTCGTCCTCGGTCTCGTGGAGTCCGGGCGGATCCACATGGTCGCCGAGGGCCCCGGGGAGCACTACATCCCCGGCACCCGCTACACCCGCATCGACGACAACTTCCCCATGAGCGAGGTCATCCGCACCCTCGCACCCCGCTTCATCGAATCCCGCGAGGACTTCGCCGCCTCCTACGCCTGGCTCTGGGACAAGATCAAGGACGTCGGCATCTCCTCCGCCGCCTACCTCCCGCTGATCGCGCAGGGCCGCCCGATCGGCGCCCTCGGCCTGCTCTACCGCGACTCGCGCGGCTTCACCCAGCAGGAACGCAACCTCTTCATCGCCCTCAGCACCAGCCTCGCGCAGGCCATAGCGCGCGCCATGCTCTTCGACCAGGAGCACGACCTCGCGGAGGGCCTGCAACAGTCCATGCTCCCGCGCCGGATCCCCGACATCCCCGGCGCCCAGATCGCGGTCCGCTACCGCGCCGCCCGGATGGGCCGGGACATCGGCGGCGACTGGTACGACATCATCCCGCTGCCCGGCGGCCGGGTCGGCGCCGTCATCGGTGACGTGCAGGGCCACGACACCCACGCCGCCGCCGTCATGGGCCAGCTGCGGATCGCCCTGCGCGCCTACGCCAGCGAGGGCCACACCCCGGCCACGATCATGGCGCGCGCCTCGACGTTCCTGCACGAACTGGACACCGACCGCTTCGCCACCTGCTCGTACGCCGAGGCCGACCTCTCCACCGGGGTCCTCCAGCTCGTCCGCGCCGGCCACATCGACCCACTGCTGCGGCACGCCGACGGCACCGCCCGCCGCCTGCCCGTCGCCGGCGGGCTGCCGCTCGGCCTCTCCGCCGAGTTCGGCCGGCTCGACTACCCGGTCACCACGGTCGAACTGGACCCGGGGGAGACCTTGCTGATGTTCACCGACGGCCTCGTCGAGCAGCCCGGGTCCGACCTCGACGAGGGCATGCAGCTGCTCACCACCATCGTCGGCGAGGGCTCCTACGACCTCCACGAACTCGCCGACCGGCTGTGCGACGTGGTGGAGGAGCGGGTGGGCGAGGACGACATGGCCGTCCTCCTGCTGCGCCGGCAGGGCGCCGGCGCCCGGCACGGCGGCCGGCTCCAGCAGCACATCGCCCCCGCCGACCCCGAGGCCCTCTCCGCCGGCCGCCACATGATCCGCGCGGCGGTACGTGCCTGGGGCGCCCGGGAGCGTTCCGACGAGATCGAGCTCGTCGCCGACGAGCTGGTCACCAACGCCCTGCTGCACACCGACGGCGCGGCCGTGGTGACCATCCGCATGCTCACCGGACCCGAACGCCGGCTGCGCCTGGAGGTGGAGGACCGCTCCAGCACCCTGCCGCGCCGCCGTGAACCCGGCGAGTCGGGGGTGTCCGGCCGGGGCCTGCTGCTGGTGGACCGGCTCACCGACGTGTGGGGCGTGGAGTCGCGCGGCAACGGCAAGTCCGTGTGGTGCGAGTTCGTCGTGCCGGGGCGGCACGAACTCGACGAGCGGGAACCGGCACGGGACTGAGTCCGGAGCGGTGGGAGCCGCGGCGGACAGCACGCTGAATTGCAAATTCCGTCGCGTGCCGGTCCACTGACGTCCTCAACCCCTCACGACTCATCGCGAAGGCGTCACAGAATGCTCACTTCCAGACCCGGTCCGATCCGCCGCAGAGCGCTCGCCCTGGGCCTCGCGGCCCTGGCCGCACCATTGCTGACCTTCACTCAGACACAGCCGGCACGGGCCTTCGGCACCGTCAGCACGCTCGGCCAGCACGCCGAGCACGAGCGCGTCACCAGGGCCGCGCTGGCCTGCCGCCCGAACACCCCCTCCGACGGCTCCTGCTTCGAACCCCGCTCCCTGGACCAGGTCGCCGGCCACGCCGGCACCTTCGGCGCCGTCGGCTCACCCGACTCCGATGAGGTCCTCACCCCCGAGGCCCACTGCGACAACGCCGACCACCTCGCCGCCTTCGCCTACCCGCGCAGCCGCGCGGACGCCACCCGGCAACTCCAGGCGTGCGTCACCAAACTCCGCACCCGCTTCGACGAGGGCGTCGACGCCGCCGCCGGCACGGTCACGGCCGACGGCACCGTAGCCGCCGCCGAGAGCGACCTGGCCAAGGACTGCACCTTCTCCCTCGGCGTCCCCGGCCGCGACAAGTGCGAGGCCATCGAGGGTCTCGGCCGCGCCCTGCATGGCGTACAGGACTTCTATTCGCACAGCAATTGGACCGACAAGCCCGCCGCCGACCGCCCCACCGGCAAGGACAACCCGCCCGGCCTCGGCCTTCCCGCGCCCTCCCCGCTGCTCGACCTCGCCGGGGGCCGGCCCCTCCAGCCCTCCGCGGTCCCCGCCGACCTGACCACCGGCTGCTTCTCCGTGTTCCTCGGCTGCGCCCGCCGCGTCCAGCACGGCGACCTCAACAAGGACACCGGCACCATCGACCCCGCCACCGGCGCCACCAGTGGGCCGACCACCCCGCGCGGCCGGACCGCGGGCAACTTCGACCGCGCCGTCCAGGGAGCCGTCACCGACACCCGCCGCCAGTGGGCCGACTTCCGTACGACGCTGAAGCGGCGCTACGGCAAGGAGCGCGGCGAACGCATCGCCTGCGTCCTCACCCACGACACACCCGCACGCGACTGCGCCCCGAAGGGCTGACGGGGAACTGACCGGAGAAGCGGGGGAGCCGCGACGAAGAGGCAAAGGTCACAGCCCTTGCCACTGCTGCCGGACACACCGGCTCCCCTAGCCTTCCCCTCATGACGGTCCTGCCTGACGAAGGCTTCTCCCTGGCCGCCGAGTTCCCGGACACCTCCCGCGAGCAATGGCAGCGCCTGGTGGAGGGCGTACTGCGCAAAGCGGGCGCGGCGGATGTATCCGGCTCGGCGGCCGAGAGCGCGCTGGCCACCCCGCTCCAGGACGGGCTGGCGACCAGCCCGCTGTACACCGCCGAGGACGGCCCCGCCGCCCCCGGCTATCCGGGCTTCCCCCCGTTCGTACGCGGCGGGCGGGTGGAAGGGACCGTGGCGGGCTGGGACGTACGCCAGCGCCACGCCCACCCCGACCCCCGGCGGGCCAACGAGGCCGTGCTCGCCGACCTGGAGAACGGGGTCACCTCCCTCTGGCTGACCGTCGGCCCCCAGGGCATCCCGGTCACCGGGCTCACCACCGCCCTCGACGGCGTCTACCTCGACCTCGCCCCCGTCGTCCTCGACGCCGGAGCCGGCTTCGAGACCGCCGCCCGGGAGCTGCTGCGCCTGTACGACGAGCGCGGGATCGCCCGCGACGCCGCCACCGGCAACCTCGGCGCCGACCCCCTGGGCACCCTCGCCCGCACCGGCGGCGACACCGACCCGGCGGAGCCCCTCGAAGCCGCCGCCCGCCTCGCCGCGCTGTGCGCCGCCGAGCGGCCCGGCGTACGGGCCCTCACCGTCGACGCCCTGCCGTACCACGAGGCCGGCGGCTCGGCGGCGCAGGAACTGGGCTGCTCCCTCGCCACCGGCGTCGCCTACCTCCGCGCCCTCACCGCGGCCGGCCTGAGCGTCGACGCGGCCTGCGCCCAGCTGGAGTTCCGCTACGCCGCCACCGCCGACCAGTTCCTGACCATCGCCACGCTGCGCGCCGCGCGCCGGCTGTGGGCCCGTGTCACCGAGGTCAGCGGAGCGACACCCGGCGCCGGCGCCCAGCGCCAACACGCCGTGACCTCGACGGTGATGATGAGCCGTCGGGACCCGTGGGTGAACATGCTGCGCACCACCGTCGCCTGCCTGGGCGCCGGCGTCGGCGGCGCCGACTCCGTCACCGTGCTGCCCTTCGACGACGCCCTCGGTCTGCCGGACGCCTTCGCCCGCCGGATCGCCCGCAACACCTCCTCCATCCTGCTGGAGGAGTCGCACCTGGCCCGCGTCATCGACCCGGCCGGCGGCTCCTGGTACGTGGAGCGGCTGACCGACGAGCTCGCGCACGCCGCCTGGGCCTGGTTCCAGGAGATCGAGCGCGCCGGCGGCCAGGCCGCGGCCCTGCGTTCCGGGCTGATCGCCGAGCGGCTCGCCGACACCTGGCGCCACCGCTCCGCCGACCTCGCCACCCGCCGCGAACCCATCACCGGCGTCAGCGAGTTCCCCAACCTGGGCGAGCCGCCCGTGACCCGGGAGCCCGCGCCCGCGCCGGCCGGCGGCGGCCTGCCCACCGTCCGCCGCGACGAGGCGTACGAAGCGCTGCGGGCCCGCTCCGACGCGCACCTGGCCGCCACCGGCGGCCGCCCGCGCGTCTTCCTCGCCGCGCTCGGCCCCGCCGCCGCCCACACCGGCCGCGCGACCTTCGCCGCCAACCTCTTCCAGGCCGGTGGCATCGAGCCCGTGCACGACCCGGTGACCGTCGACGCGGACTCCGCGGCCGAGGCGTTCACCCGCAGCGGCGCCGCCGTGGCCTGCGTCGTCTCCAGCGACAAGCTGTACGCCGAACAGGCCGAGTCCGTCGCGGCCGCGCTCAAGGAAGCGGGCGCGCGACGGGTGTTCCTCGCCGGCCGCCCGGACGGCGAGCAGCGGGAAGCGTATCTGCGGGCCGGAGTCGACGAGTTCGTCTTCGCGGGCGGCGACGCGGTCGCCGTCCTCTCCTCCGTCCTCGACCGCATGGGAGTGGCGTGATGGTCCCCGACTTCACCGGCATCGAACTGGGCCCCCCGGCCGGCGCCCCCGCCGACTCCGGGCCCTGGCGCGCCGCCCTCAAGGAGAGCACCGGCAAGAGCGCCGAGGACCTCCTGTGGGAGACCCCCGAGGGCATCGCCGTCAAGCCCCTCTACACCGCCGAGGACCTGCACGGGCTGGACTTCCTCGCCACGTACCCGGGCGTCGCGCCGTATCTGCGCGGCCCCTACCCGACGATGTACGTCAACCAGCCCTGGACCATCCGGCAGTACGCCGGATTCTCCACCGCCGAGGAGTCCAACGCCTTCTACCGCCGCAATCTGGCGGCCGGTCAGAAGGGCCTGTCCGTCGCCTTCGACCTGCCCACCCACCGCGGCTACGACAGCGACCACCCGCGCGTCACCGGCGACGTGGGCATGGCCGGCGTCGCCATCGACTCCATCTACGACATGCGCCAGCTCTTCGACGGCATTCCGCTGGACAAGATGAGCGTGTCGATGACGATGAACGGCGCGGTGCTGCCCGTACTCGCCCTCTACATCGTCGCCGCCGAGGAACAGGGCGTACCGCCCGAGAAGCTGGCCGGGACCATCCAGAACGACATCCTCAAGGAGTTCATGGTCCGCAACACCTACATCTATCCGCCGACGCCGTCGATGCGGATCATCTCGGACATCTTCTCCTACACCTCGCAGAAGATGCCGCGATACAACTCCATCTCCATCTCCGGCTACCACATCCAGGAAGCCGGCGCGACGGCCGACCTGGAGCTGGCGTACACCCTCGCCGACGGAGTGGAGTACCTGAAGGCGGGCATCGAGGCCGGCCTCGACGTCGACGCCTTCGCCCCGCGGCTGTCCTTCTTCTGGGCGATCGGCATGAACTTCTTCATGGAGATCGCCAAGCTGCGGGCGGCCCGGCTGCTGTGGGCCAAGCTCGTCAAGCGCTTCGAGCCGCAGAACGCCAAGTCGCTGTCGCTGCGCACCCATTCGCAGACCTCCGGCTGGTCCCTGACCGCGCAGGACGTCTTCAACAACGTGGCGCGCACCTGCGTCGAGGCCATGGCCGCGACCCAGGGGCACACCCAGTCGCTGCACACCAACGCCCTCGACGAGGCACTCGCCCTGCCCACCGACTTCTCCGCCCGCATCGCCCGCAACACCCAGCTCCTGCTCCAGCAGGAGTCCGGCACCTGCCGGGTCATCGACCCCTGGGGCGGCAGCGCGTACGTCGAGAAGCTCACCCACGACCTCGCCCGCCGCGCCTGGCAGCACATCGAGGAGGTCGAGGCCGCCGGCGGCATGGCGAAGGCCATCGACGCGGGCATCCCCAAGCTGCGCGTCGAGGAGGCTGCGGCCCGCACCCAGGCCCGCATCGACTCCGGGCGGCAGCCGGTCATCGGCGTCAACAAATACCGTGTCGCCAGCGACGAGCAGATCGACGTCCTCAAGGTCGACAACTCCTCCGTCCGCACCCAGCAGATCGAGAAGCTGCGCCGGCTGCGCGCCGAGCGCGACGAGGCCGCCTGCCAGGACGCGCTGCGCGCCCTCACCGCGGCCGCCGAGAGCGGCCCCGGCGCCGGCCTGGAGGGCAACCTCCTGGCCCTGGCGGTGAACGCCGCCCGGGCGATGGCGACCGTGGGCGAGATCTCCGACGCCCTGGAGAAGGTCTACGGGCGGCACGCCGGGCAGATCCGTACCATCTCCGGTGTGTATCGCGAGGAGGCCGGATCGTCGTCCGGCGTGGAGCGCACCCGCGCGCTGGTCGAGGCGTTCGAGCGGGAGGACGGCCGGCGGCCGCGCATCCTGGTCGCCAAGATGGGCCAGGACGGCCACGACCGCGGCCAGAAGGTGATCGCCACCGCCTTCGCCGACCTCGGCTTCGACGTCGACGTCGGCCCGCTGTTCCAGACCCCGGAGGAGGTCGCCCGGCAGGCGGTGGAGGCCGACGTGCACATCGTCGGCGTCTCCTCGCTCGCCGCCGGCCACCTCACGCTCGTCCCCGCGCTCCGCGAGCAGCTGGCCGAGCAGGGCCGGGAGGACATCGTGGTCGTCGTCGGCGGGGTCATCCCGCCGCAGGACGTCCAGACCCTCATGGACATGGGCGCCGCCGCCGTCTTCCTGCCCGGCACGGTCATCCCGGACGCGGCACACGACCTGCTGAAGACCCTCGCCGGGTTCCTCGGCCACGAGCTGTGAGCCCATGGCGCGGACGATAGACCTGGACGCCTACGTCAAGGGCGTGCTCGACGGCAAGCGGGCGGTCGTCGCCCGGGCGATCACCCTCGCGGAGTCGACCCGGGCCGACCACCGCGCGCTCGCCCAGCGGATGCTGACCGACCTGCTGCCGCACGCGGGCGGCGCGCGCCGGATCGGCATCACCGGCGTGCCCGGCGTCGGCAAGTCCACCTTCATCGACGCCCTCGGCACCATGCTGACCGGCCTCGGCCACAAGGTCGCGGTGCTCGCCGTCGACCCCTCCTCCAGCAGGACCGGCGGCAGCATCCTCGGCGACAAGACCCGCATGGAGCGGCTCGCCGTCGACCCCGCGGCCTTCGTCCGTCCCTCACCGACCGCCGGCACCCTCGGCGGCGTCGCCCGGGCCACGCGCGAGACCATGGTCGTGATGGAGGCGGCGGGTTACGACGTGGTGCTCGTCGAGACCGTCGGCGTCGGGCAGTCCGAGACCGCCGTCGCCAACATGGTCGACACCTTCCTCATGCTCACCCTGGCCCGCACCGGCGACCAGCTCCAGGGCATCAAGAAGGGCGTCCTGGAGCTCGCCGACGTCGTCGCCGTCAACAAGGCGGACGGCCCGCACGAGCGCGACGCCAAGTCCGCCGCCCGTGAACTGGCCGGCGCGCTCCGCCTGATGCACGCCCCGGACGCCGCCTGGAACCCGCCCGTCCTCACGTGCAGCGCCCGGGAGAACACCGGCCTGGACACCCTCTGGGAGCGGCTGGAGCAGCACCGGCGGGTCCTCGACGCGACCGGCGAACTGGCCGCCCGGCGCCGGGGTCAACAGGTCGACTGGGTCTGGACCATGGTCCGCGAACAGCTCCTGGACGAGCTGCGCGCCCACCCCGAGGTCCGCCGCCGCGGCCCGGAGCTCGAAGAGCGGGTGCGCGCGGGGACCTTGCCGGCGAGCGTGGCCGCCGAGCGGCTGCTGGAGGCGTTCCGGGGGGTGTCCGGCGGGGCCTGAGCCCCGGCGGGTCCGGCGGCCGGGCGCGCGCCGTCGTGCACGACGGCGCGCGGTCCCCCCTACCGGGACAACCCCAACTCCCGCTCGCCCAGCGGCGCGAAGTGCCGCGCCACGTCCGCCTCGGTCACCTCGCCGAGCGTCGCCGGAGACCACCGGGGCCTGCGGTCCTTGTCGACGACCTGCGCGCGGATCCCCTCGACCAGATCCGGCCCGGACAGGGCCGCGCACGACACCCGGTACTCCTGGTCCAGCACCTCGGCGAGCGAGGACAGCTCCCGCGCCCGCCGCACGGCCGCCAGCGTCACCTTCACCGCGGTCGGCGACTTCGCCAGGATCGCCTCGGCGGCCTCCTTGGCCTCCGCGACGCCCGAATCGGTCAGCCTGCGGAGGATCTCCTCGACCGTGTCGGCGGCGTAGCAGTGGTCGATCCAGTCCCGGTGCGCGAGGAGTTCGGCCTCCGGCGCGGGCGCGGCGAAGGCGCGTACGGCCTCGGCGTGGTCCATGCCGGCGAGGGCGTGGGCGAACTCCGCGAGCCGTGCCGACGGCACGAAGTGGTCGGCGAAGCCGCACCGCACGGCGTCGCCCGCGCCGAGCCGGGCGGCCGTCAGGGCGAGATGCGTGCCCAGCTCGCCGGGGGCCCGCGACAGGAGGTACGTACCGCCGACGTCGGGTACGAAGCCGATGGCCGTCTCCGGCATGGCGATCGCCGACCGCTCGGTCACCACCCGGACGCCGCCGTGTGCCGAGATCCCCACGCCGCCACCCATCACCAGGCCGTCCATGAGGGCCACGTACGGCTTGGGGTAGTCGGCGATCCGGGCGTTGAGCCGGTACTCGTCCCGCCAGAAGTCTCTGGAGGCCGAGCCCCCGCGGCGCGCGTCGTGGTGGATGGCGCGGATGTCCCCGCCGGCGCACAGCCCGCGGTCGCCGGCGCCGTCGATCACCACGGTCGTCACGGCGTCGTCGTGCTCCCACGCGGTGAGCGCGGCGTCGACGCGGCGCACCATGGCGTGCGTGAGGGCGTTGATGGCCCGGGGGCGGTCGAGCGTGAGACGGCCGGCGCGGCCGTCCCGGCGCACGCGTACCGCGTCGTCGTCAGTGCTGGTCATCGTGGCGCTCCCGTCGTGCCCGGCTGTCCCTGGCGGCGGCGTCCCAGGACGCCGTGGCCACAGTAATCAGCCGGGGCGCGCCCGCTGTCGGCGGGACCGGGTCGCGGGGCGTCAGCCGGGGCGGCCGACCCAGTGCACGCTGGTGTACCGGGCGCTGAAGTCGGGCCGTACCTCCACGTCCACTGTGTCCTCGTCCCCCTTCGGCACATCGAAAGCGAAGGTGGCCGTGGCGGCCGCGCCGGGGGCCAGGGGGCCGGTGAAGGGGTTGCCGATGCCGCGTGCGCTGTCGAAGATCTGCTCCAGCCGGGCGCCCTGGGCCCCGGCCTTCGCGGTGACCAGCGCACCCGTCGCGTCGAAGGTCTCCTTCGTGCCGTTGAACAGCGTGACCGTGAAGGTGACGGGGGAGTTGCCCGCCCGATGGCCGAGCGAGGTGTCGCTGGGCGTGAAGGACCGCGGCTTGCTCACCTTGACCCGCAGACCGCCGTCGTAGGCGTAGGTGTCGTCGAACCTCACCACGTGCGAGCCCTGCGTCGAGGACCGCGCGCTCGACGGCGAGACGGTCTGCCCGCCGCCCTGGCCGTCCGTGCCACCGCACGCGCCGAGGAGCACCGCGAGAGCGGCCGCCACCGCCGCGCCGGCCCCGCCGCGCCTCCTGATGCCCATGCCCATAGCCTGCGCCCGGCGACACCGGCACGCATCCCGGACATCCGGCACACGGCCGCGCGGGCGTCGGCCAGTGCGCTCATCGGGCGAAGATTCGCGCCGCACCGGTGCGCACCCACCCATCGGCGGACCCTCAGCCGTACAAGTCCGAGCATGCGCTCCCCGAGACGCCCGACGCGCCGCCCTCTGGTGGTCGGCCTCCTCACCGCCGCCCTGCTCGCCCCGCACGCGGCGCCCGTCGCGGCCGTCGGCGCGGACCTCGACGAACCCGGGTGGCAGCCGCTCTTCGAAGACGACTTCGATGTCGACGTGGAGCGCGGCTCCTTCTCGGACTGCGACCACCACCCGGACACGCCGCGGGCGTACTGCGGCGGCCTGACCGGGGACATGCGCGACGACTGGTGGGCGTACCCCGAGGGCTGGCCGGACACCGCGACCCAGCGCGGCCTGCCGGTCGGCGGCCGCTACGACCCGGAGACGACGCTGTCCGTGACCCGCGGCAAGCTCCACATCCGCCTGTGGCGCGGGCCCACCGGGGCGGTGCACAGCGCCACCGTCGTCCCCAAGAAGCTGATGGGGCGGAAATACGGGCGGTACGAGGAGAGGTGGCGGGTCGCCCACGTCACCGCGGGCTACAAGAGCGCCCACCTGCTCTGGCCGGTCGTCCGGGACGGTTGCAGCGAGATCGACTTCCCCGAGCTCGAATGGGACGCGACGATCGCCGGCTTCGCCCACCCCCCGACCTGCGGACCGCAGTTCACCGTCGACACCGGCGAGCCGTGGACGCGCTGGCACACCACGGTCATCGAATGGCGCCCCGGGGACCTGCGCTTCCACCTCGACGGCGAGCTGGTCGGCAGGACCACCGAGGGGGTGCCGGCCAGGCCCATGAGCTGGGACATCCAGAACGAGTCCGCCCTCAACGGCGAACAGGCCGCCCCCGGCTCCTGGGCCCAGCTCGACATCGACTACGTACGCGGCTGGGCCTGGGACTGACGCCCGCTCATGCCTGCCGCACCTGGCGGACGTACGGAGTGGTGGTCGTGAGCGGCACGAACCCCAGCCGCAGGAGGATGGGACGGCTGTCGTCGGACGCGTCGACCTGGATCCGGCGGTAACCGCGCTCGGCAGCGATCCGGGCGCGGTGGGCGACCAGCGCCCGATAGATGCCCCGGCCGCGCCAGGGCTCCAGCGTGCCGCCGCCCCACAGGCTCGCGAAGCGGGTGCCCGGGTGCAGCTCCAGACGAGCGGCGGACACCGGCTCGTCACCCGCCATGGCCACGACCACGGCGACCAGTCCGGGCAGCTCGGAGAGCTGGCTCAGCACCCGGTCCCTTGACCCGCAGCCGGCCCGCGCCGAAGACCCGCTCATGGACATCCGCGACCAACTCCGCACCGGCCGCGTCGGTCACCGGCGACAACCGGATTATGGGTGGCACGGGTTGGCCGCGGTCTCAGCCCGTGCCCTCGCCCGCGTGGGGGCTGAGGACGTCCGCGCCGACCAGGGCGAACAGCAGCAGGCCCAGCAGGATCCGGTAGACCACGAACGGCATGAAGCTCTTGGACGAGACGTAGCGCATGAACCACGCGATCACCACGTACCCGACGACGAAGGCGACGACCGTGGCGAAGAGCGTCGGGCCCCACGCGGTGTGGCCGTCGCCCGCGTCCTTGAGCTCGAAGACGCCCGAGGCGAGGACGGCCGGCACGGCGAGGAGGAAGGAGTAGCGGGCCGCCGATTCACGGGTGTAGCCCAGCAGGAGGCCGCCGCTGATGGTCGCTCCCGAGCGGGAGACGCCGGGGACGAGGGCCATCGCCTGGCACAGGCCGAAGATCAGGCCGTCCTTGACGTTCAGGTCCTCCAGCTCCTTGCGCCGCGCCGCCGCCCGGTGCCGGCCGCCCGACTCGTCGCGCGCCGCCCGCCGGTCGGCGTAGCCGAGGACGAGCCCCATGACCACGAGGGTGGTGGCGATCAGCCGCAGGTCGCGGAACGGGCCCTCGATGGCGTCCTTCAGTACGAGCCCCAGCACGCCGATCGGGATCGAGCCGACGATCACCAGCCAGCCCGTCCTCGCGTCGGCGTCGTGCCGGATCCGGCTCCGGTCGGACAACGAGCGGAACCAGGCGGCGACGATGCGCGCGATGTCCCTGCGGAAGTAGATGAGGACGGCGGCCTCGGTCCCGATCTGGGTGATTGCGGTGAACGCCGCGCCCGGGTCCTGCCAGTCCGCGAAGGCGGCGGTCAGCCGCAGATGGGCGCTGGAGGAGATCGGCAGGAACTCCGTCAGCCCCTGGACGAGTCCGAGGACAAATGATTCGAACCAAGACATGAGGCGTGTGCCATCCCAGTGACGTTCGCGGACGCGTCCAGCGGTGACCGGCCCTGTGACGTGCCCGGCGCGCGGTCCGGTGGCCGCCCCCGTCGGGGCGCCGGTCGACTGGGATCATCCACCGGGTGAGCGGCCGCCCGGCGTCCGTGAGGTGAACGCCGCCTGAAGCCGGGCCTGTCGAGGGCGGGAGGCCGCTGCCTTCGGCGGCCGGTGCGCGGGGCTCAGGCCTGGCCGGTGTCGAAGCGGCTGACCTTGCCGTCGGAGACGCTGAAGTGCCACTTGGTCCGCATCTCGCCCCAGGTGTCATTGCGAAAGCGGGCGACGAGCGTCCGTCCGCCGTCGGACTCGGACTCCACGTCCATATGGCCACCCGAGGAGAAGATCTCCCGTTCGGACCACTGCGCGAGGTCCCGGTCGGTTCCGTCGTCGGACATGGTGGCGTCGTCGGTCAGCGCCTGCCGGAACGCGACGGGGTCGTTGGCGTTGATGGCGGAGACCAGAGCGCGTACGGCCGGGTCGGACAGCTCGTCGGGGATCACCGAAATTCTCCTTCCGGAGGCTGGTGCCCTCACGCTAGGCACGCGATGCCCCCGCCGCCACTCGGGCGACCCCGCCTGTCGGCCGGCCCGCGGGTCTCGCGCTCCGCGTGGACGCCACGCCCCCGCGCCGGAGGCAGTGCGGCGGCGGAGGGCGCGGCGCGGTCGGGTCACGCGATCAGATTGACCTGGTGATCGGTGTGGTTGCCGATGTCGAGTTCACGGAAGCCGACCCGCTGGGCGGTGCTGCTGCTGGTGTTGATGCACCAGCTGAAGGCGGTGGGCGGCACGGCGGTGGAGTACGGGCCGGCCCACACCGTGCCGTCGACGGCCACCGCGTAGAAGTACCAGTAGCGGTTGACGGCGGCGAGGTTGCCGCCGTACGGGACCTTGCAGGCGCCCGGGTCGATGTTCCACCAGCCGGACTTGAGCCAGTCGCCGCCGTCGGGACAGTTCGGGTAGTGGCGCATGATCGCCACCGAGACGGTGAGGTGGTAGCGGTTGCAGAAGCGCAGCATCGGCTCCCCCTCAGTTCTCGGAGGGCTGGAGGCGGGCCCCGGCGCCGGGGGCGGCGGGCCGGCCCTCGGAGGCGACCAGGAAGCCCGGCCGGTGCCGGACGACGCCCTCCGACTCCTCGGCTTCCTCGGCCTCGGCGGCGGTGACGCGCGGGAGGTCCGCCGCGCTCGCGGCGCGGAGCACGTCCGGATCCGTATCGGAGCGGGCGTCCGCGCCCTCGTCGTCCTCGATGTGGCTCGCGGCCATGTCAGCCCCTCTTCGCTCGACCCCTGCGGTGACCACCGAAAGTAGTCACGCGGAATCGCCCGGTGAAGGGCGTGCGGTGGCGTCCTGCTCGCGCGATGCGCGACGCGTGAGCGCCGGAGCCCGGAGCGGCGGGCTCTCCGGCGCTCACGACCGGCGCGAACCCTCCGCCCAGGACCACGGGTGGGGCGGAAGGGGCCCAGGGGCCCCTATGGGCGCGACGGCGGCAGCGCCCGGCCCCGCTTGCGCCACGCCACGACCACCGCGGCCAGTCCGGTGACGCCGATGAAGGCCATGGCGGCGAGGAAGGCGGGCGAGGTCGGCGCCGAGGCGTGACTGCCCGCGATCACATACGCGGCCGTGTTGGGCACGCTGCCCAGCCCGGTCGCCAGCAGGAAGGGCGTCCAGCCCATCCGGGACACGGCCGCGCAGTAGTTCGCGGCCGCGAAGGGCACCCCGGGGAACAGTCGGATCGCCATCATCGACCGGAACCCGTGCAGGCTCAGCTGACGGTCCGCCGCCGCGAGCCACCGCCCGCGCAGCATCGGCCGCAGCGCGTCCTGCCCCAGCAGCCGGCCCAGCCCGAAGGCGATGCCCGAGCCCAGTACCGTGCCCACGACGGCGGCCGCGGTGCCGAACGGGGTGCCGAAGAGGGCACCCGCCGCGAGGTTCAGGATCGGGCGCGGCACGAACGCCGCCGTGCACAGCCCGTACGCGGCCGCGAACAGCACCACCGCGGTGCCGCCCGACAGCTGCGGCGGCCAGCCACCCGCCAGCAGCCGCTCCGGCCGGAACGCCAGCACCGTCGCCGCGGCACCGGCGAGCAGCGCCACCAGCAGCCCCAGGCGGAACCACGGGGACAACAGCGCGCGCGAACGGCGCCCGGCGAGACCGGAGGGCGGAGCGGCGGAGTCGAGCATCGATGGAGCGTAACCGACAGGGACGGCCGCCGACCGCGAAGTCCACGACCCGGTACGGAACCAGAACACTCCGCCGTCGGCCGTTCGCGCGCGGGGGGACCGTGCCCGACGCCGGGGGCGCCCGGTCGGTGCCGCAGGCACCGGCGGGCTTAATCAGGTGCTCAAGACCGAAGGGCGACCTAGTGTGCAGCTATGGATGAGTGGTGGGAAGGGGCACTCGAACGAGCCGACCAGATGGCGTTGTTCGTGGCTGCCGAGCGGCGGGCGAGACTCGCGCTGCGGCAAGGGCAGCTGGAGAAGGTGCTCACCGCCCTACAGCTCAAGATGGTGAGCCGGCACATGGCTCAGATGTGGTTGGACGGGTTCGCGGTCGGTACGGCGCACCGGGCCCAGGGCGAGCAGTCGTAGCGGGCGCCGACGGCGGCCGTTCGCGGTCCGGGAGGGTGGGCGGACCGTCGGTACGGGGCCGGTCGACGCGGTATTCGGATGAGCCGGGGGTCGGCACAATGGGGGAGTGGAAGAACCGATACCCGTGATCCGGGACGTGGACTCGGGCACCGCCAAGCTGCTGCCCGACGTGGACCGGGCGCGGTCCTGGCTGCTCACCGTCGACGGCTCGCCCCAGTCGTACGTGGACCTGGACGACCCCACCCACCTCGAATTCGAGTACGCGCGGCGGATCGCCCACGTCCTCGACGCGGCCGCGCCGCCCCACCGCGCCCTGGACGTGCTGCACCTGGGCGGCGGTGCCCTCACCCTGCCGCGCTACGTCGCGGCCACCCGCCCCGGCTCCCGGCAGCGGGTCGTCGAGGCCGACCGCGGTCTGCTCGCCCTCGTCGCCGAGCACCTGCCGCTGCGCGAGGGGTCCGGGATCGAGGTACGGGCGGCGGACGCGCGCGCCGAGCTGGAGGCGGCGCCCGACGCCTCCGCCGACCTGATCGTCGCGGACGTCTTCGGTGGCTCGCGCGTCCCCGCGCACCTCACCTCGGTGGAATACGCCCGCTCCGCCGCGCGCGTCCTGCGCCCGGACGGCCGCTACGCGGCCAACCTCGCCGACGGCGCGCCCTTCGCCTTCCTCCGCTCGCAGGTGGCCAACTTCGCGAGCGTCTTCGGGCACCTGTGCCTGATCGCGGAACCGTCGATGCTGCGCGGCCGCCGCTTCGGCAACGCCGTCCTCGTCGCCTCGCACGGCGAACTGCCGGTGACCGCGCTCGCCCGCCGCGCCGCCGGTGACGCCTTCCCGGCGCGGGTCGAGCACGGGGAGGCGCTGGAGCGGTTCGCGTCCGGCGCGGAGCCCGTGCCGGACGCGGACGCGGTGGGGTCGCCGGAGCCGCCGGGCGGTGCGTTCAGCGTGGGCTGACGCCGCCGCCGGCGGCCGTGGCGTCCGTCAGGAGTCCTTGAGCGGCCTGAGCGAGCTCATGATCTTCTTGATGACGTCGTCGGGGACCTCGTCCTCGGTGCCGGTGGCGCTGTAGAGGCACCACGTGGCCAGATCGCCCTGGGTGTCCTTGTACGTCACCGTGAAGGCCTTGCCGCTGGAGGCGCACCGGCGCTTCTCCGCGATGCCGGTGACCGTCGCCGAGGAGGACGTGCCCGTCAGGCCGTGGTCGCTCTTGAACGGCTTGCCCTTGGAGTAGTTGAACTTCCCGGTCTTCTTCTGGTCGAAGGCGTAGAAGACCCAGTTCAGCGCCTCGTTCTCGGCGGCGTCGGCCTCGCTCTTGGCGCCCTGGGCGCCCTTGGTGCCGACGGCGACCGGGTTGGTGTTCTTCTCGCACCGGTCCTCGTTGAAGAACGCCGTTCCGGACATGCTGATGCCCTTGGGCGCGAAGGATTTGTCGCCGTCCTCCGAGATCTGGAAGCTCATGCCGGGGGAGGACACCTTCCACTCCGGCGGCACGTCGAAGGCGTTGTGGCGCTTGTTGTTGGTGACGACCTTCCAGCCGGCGATCACCGGCTTGATCTCCCCGCCGTTGCGCGGATTGTCGGCGGGTGCCTCCGAACCGCTCGCGGA
This sequence comes from Streptomyces sp. NPDC023527, assembly GCF_055560115.1. NCBI lineage: Bacteria > Bacillati > Actinomycetota > Actinomycetes > Kitasatosporales > Streptomycetaceae > Streptomyces > Streptomyces sp. NPDC023527. The sequence continues at coordinate 118,069 of NZ_JBVHJJ010000016.1, read as the reverse complement.
GGGTCCGGCGGAAGCGGGCGCCGACGCGGAGCCCGACGGCTTCGGGTCGTCGTGCGCCACGTTCTGCTTGCCGTCGTCCTTCAGCACCACGACACCGGTGACCACGGCGGCGGCGACCACCGCGATCGCGGCGCCGATCGCGATCACCGTGGTGCGCCTGCGATTGTCGCGCGGCGGTTCCGGGGCGCCGGGCGGACCGGAGGCCGGCCACTGCGGAGGCGTCGGCGCGCCGGGCTGCCCGCCGCCCGCCTGGTACGGGTTCGGCTGCTGCCCGTAGCCGGGCTGTCCGTACCCCTGCTGCTGGTACGGGTTCGGCTGCTGGAACCCCGGCTGAGGCCCCGGCGTCTGGTACGGGTTCTGGTCCTGCGGGTTCTGCTCGCCCCCGGGCGGCTGCTGTCCTGGCCACATGGCCGATAACCATAGAGGCAGTGGGTGACATCGGTGACCGGCGCCCCTTCCGCCGCTTGCTACCGGCTGGTAACTTGCCGGTATGTCTGAGAACCAGCCCTCGATCGGCGACATGCTCGCGGCCACCGTGCCCATGGTCCGTACGCTCAACCTCGTCTTCGGGGAGATCACCGCGGAGCGCGCCGTCATCAGCCTCCCCGACCAGCCCGACTACCACAATCACGTCGGGGGCCCGCACGCCGGAGCGATGTTCACGCTCGCCGAGTCCGCGAGCGGCGCCATCGTCCTCGCCGCCTTCGGTGACCAGCTCTCCCGTGCCGTGCCGCTGGCCGTGAGCGCCGAGATCGGCTACAAGAAGCTCGCCAAGGGCCCCGTCACCGCCACCGCCGAGCTGGGCCGCCCCGCCGCCGAGGTCGTCGCGCAGCTGGACGCCGGGGAGCGCCCGGAGTTTCCCGTGCACATCGCGATCACCCGCGAGGACGGCGCCGTGACGGGTGAGATGACCGTCGTGTGGACCCTGCGCCCGAACGCGTAGGGCCCGGCCCGCAACCCGCGACCCCCTGAGGGAGTCCTTACCTCCAGTAGGCTTCCCGGCGTGCGCGCGCCTTTCCACGGCGCACGCCGGGCATAGTTCGTCAACCGGGGAGGAACCGGCGTTGCACATCGAGGAATGGCTCGAAACCGTACCGGCGATCGCCGTCTACCTCCTGGTGGGCGGGGTCATCGGGCTGGAGAGCCTGGGCATCCCGCTCCCCGGCGAGATCGTCCTGGTGAGCGCCACCCTGCTGGCCGCCACACAGGACCACATCAATCCCTACGTCCTGGGGGCCTGCGCGGTCGCGGGCGCCATCATCGGTGACTCCATCGGCTATCTGATCGGCCGCAAGGGCGGCCAGCCGCTGCTGGACTGGCTCGGCCGGAAGTTCCCCAAGCACTTCGGCCCCCATCACGTGGCCACCGCCGAGCGCTCCTTCCAGAAGTGGGGCATGTGGGCGGTCTTCGTCGGCCGTTTCATCGCCCTGCTGCGGATCTTCGCCGGACCGCTGGCGGGCGTGCTGAAGATGCCGTACTGGAAGTTCCTGATCGCCAACGTCCTCGGCGGCATCGTCTGGGCCGGCGGCACCGTCGCGGTGATCTACAGCGTCGGCAAGGTCGCCGAGGAGTGGCTGAAGAAGTTTTCCTGGCTCGGCCTGGTCGCCGCCGTCCTCTTCGGCCTGGGCTCGCTGGTCGTCATGCGGATCAAGGCCAAGAAGGCCGAGAAGGCCCAGGCGGCGGAGGCCGCCGTGGCACCGGCCCGGACGGAGACCGCCGCCGCCGAGTGACGGCGGGCGCTGTCCGACGCGCAGGGGCCCGAGGCGAATCGCCTCGGGCCCCTCGCGCGTCCACGGTGGACGGTCAGCCGCCGTCCTGGGCGATGCTCAGCCGCACGAGGTCGGCGAGCGTGGGGGCCGTGCGCTTGGCCCGGATGCGGCGGGTGTACGTGCTCACGGTGTGCACGCTGATGCCCAGGCGTCTGGCGATCTGATGGTAGGTCAGTCCGGCACCGATATGGGCCAGCACCTCGCGCTCACGGGGCGACAGGCTCGGTGACCCGCTCTGGACGCTGTGGCCGGGCATCTCTTCTCCATGAGGTAGGGAGGCGGAGCCGACAGGTGTGGGTGGCCCATGGCCTCCGCCCCTCTGTGAGCGCACGCCTCCTGCGCGTGACACTCAAGGGGATCTAACCACGAACTCGGTGAAATGCAAGCAAAAAGTAGCCCCTCGTCCGTCAACACCCCTATCGCGTAAGGACAGGGGGATGTCAAGTCCCCAACTTGCGTGGCTCCAGGCTCGCTTCGAACGGAGCGAGTGTGGGGAGCGACCTCCGCCGACCGCGGCGGCATCCGGAGGCCGACTGGAGGGGAACGCGCGTGGGGCACTTCCGCCTGCTCGTCCTGGGCAACGGGATCTCGGCGTACGGCAGCTACCTGAACATGGTGGCGCTGAACGTCTTCATCTACCACGTGACGGGAAGCGCGCTCACCGCCGGTCTCTTCATGGCCGTACGCCTGATCACCAGCGTCGCCTCCGGTTTCGTCAGCGGCCGCCTCGTCACGCGCCACGACCGCAAGCGCCTGATGGTCGGGGCCGACCTCACCCAGGCCGCGGCGCTGCTGGTGCTGCTGCTCGCGCCCGCCGACGGACGGGTCGCGCTGCTCTTCGCCTTGGCCGTGATCACCGGAGCCTGCTCGACCCTGTCCTCGGTGGCGCTGCGCAGCAGCGTCCCCGAGATCGTCGGGACCGAACGCCGGGCCCGGGCCAACGGGCTGCTGGTGACCGGACGGTCGCTGGCCATGATCGCCGGATTCGCCTCCTCCGGTGTGGTCGTGGCCCAGCTCGGCTACACCACGGCCTTCGCCCTGGACGCCGCCTCCTTCGTGGTCTCCGCGACGATCCTCTTCCTGCTGCCCGTCCGCACCCGGGCGGCCGGCCGGACGGCGGGGGAGGAGGCCGAGGGCTCCGCGCGGTGGGGCACCCGGGCGCTGCTGCGGGCGGCGCCGCTGCTGGCGGTGATGATCGCCGTCCGGGCCGCCGACGGCCTGGGCTCGTCCTCCCACAACGTCGCCCTGCCCATCTACTCCGACGGCCTGGACCCCGGCCACCCGGCGACGTTCATCAGCCAGTTCTGGGCGACCTGGGCGCTGGGCAACATCCTTGCCCAGCAGCTGTGCGGCCGCTTCATGAGCAAGGGCGGACGCGGCCCGGGGGAGCGGGCGTTCGCGCTCGGCTCCTGTGCGATGTCGGCGGCGTTCATCCTCGTCTTCTGCGGCCTGCCCACCGCCGCGGCCGTCGTCGCCGCGCTGATCGCCGGGGCGGCCGACGGCTTCACGGAGATCGTGTACGTCTCGCGGCTCCAGGCCGCCCCGGACCACCAGCGCGGCCGCCTCTTCGGGCTGTCGGCCTCCGCCGAGAACGCCGGCTTCGGCCTGGGAATGATCGTCAGCGCCGCCCTGCTCGACCACTTCGCGCCCCTGCCGGTGGTGGCCGTCTTCCACGGCGTCGCCATCGCCCTGTGCCTGGCCCTCCTCGTCCTGCTGCTCCGGCGCGGCGCCGGGCTCGCACGGCAGGGCGGGGAACGGGCGGACACGGCTCCGGCGGCGGGCCGGGACCTCCCCACGGCGGAAGGACACAGCGCGTGAGCCCGACGACCGACCGGGCCATCGCCGTCATCGGCATGGCCTTCCGCCTGCCCGGGGCCGACACGCCCGAGGACCTCTGGCGGATCATCCGCGACGGCCGGGACCGCGTCACCCGCTTCACCGACGAGGAGCTGGCCGCCGCGGGCATCCCCGAGGAGACGTACCGCGCGCCGGACTTCGTCGGAGCCGCCGGCGTGCTGGACGACATCGCCGGATTCGACGCCCGGCACTTCGGGATGAGCGCGCGCGAGGCCCAGCTCACCGACCCCCAGCACCGGATGTTCCTGGAGTGCGCCCAGCACGCCCTGGAGAACGCCGGCTACCCCGGGGAGGGCGACGGCACCCGGGTGGGCGTCTACGCCACCACCGGATACCACCTGTACTCCATGCAGCATTACCTGCTCAACAACGTCCTCACCGGAGCGCCCGCCGACGACTGGCTCTCCCGGATGCAGATCATGGTCGGCAACTACACCGACTTCACCGCCACCCGCGTCTCCTACCGGCTGAACCTGACCGGACCGGCCGTCAGCGTCCAGACCGGCTGCTCCAGTTCCCTGGTCGCCGTGCAGACGGCCGCGCAGTCCCTGCTCCTCGGCGACTGCGACGTCGCCCTCGCGGGCGCCACGGCCGTCCATGTGCCGCGCGTGCTCGGCTACCGCTATGTGAAGGGCTCGATCCTCTCCAGGAGCGGCCGGCTGCGGGCGTTCGACGCCGCGGCCGACGGCACCGTCGGCGGCACGGGCGTCGTGGCCGTCGTCCTCAAGCGGCTGGAGCGCGCCCTCGCCGACGGCGACACCGTGCACGGCGTCATCCGGGGCTGGGGCGTCACCAACGACGGCGCGGGCAAGCAGGCGTACGCGGCCCCCAGCGCCGACGGGCAGCGGGCCGCGATCCGGCAGGCGCTGGACCGGGCGGGCGTCGGCGCCGAGAGCATCGGCTATCTGGAGACCCACGGCACCGGCACGCTCAAGGGCGATCCCATCGAATTCGACGCCGCCGCGGCCGCGTTCCGCGAGGACACCGACCGGGTCGGCTACTGCGCGATCGGCTCGACGAAGCCCAACATCGGCCACCTCGACGTCGCCTCCGGACTGGCCGGCCTGATCAAGACGCTGCTGGTCCTCCAGCATGGGGTCGTACCGCCGCTGGCCAACTTCAGCCGCCCCAACCCGCTGCTCGCCCTCGACGACAGCCCGTTCCACATCCCGACCACCGCCCGCCCCTGGCCGGAGGGCGACACGCCACGCCGCGCGGGCCTGACGTCCCTGGGCGTCGGCGGCACCAACGTCCACCTCGTCCTGGAGCAGGCGCCCGAACCGGCGCCCCGCTCCGGCCGGGCCACCCCACCGGGCGTGCTGGTGCTCTCCGGCAGCGGCGAGGACGCCCTGGCCGCCAACGCGGCGGCCTTCCGCGACCGGCTGCGGCAGCGCCCCGACACCGACCTCGCCGATCTCGTCACCACCGCCGCGCTCGGCCGCGCCCACGGCAGGCACCGGCTGGCGGCCCGGGGCACGTCCCCCGCCGCGCTCGCCGACGCCCTCGACGCCTGGCTCGCCGGCTCGCGTCCCGCGACGGTGACGACCGGCACGGCACCGCGCGAGGAAACGGCCGGGGTCGCCCTGATGTTCACCGGGCAGGCCGCCCCGTACCCCGGCATGGCCCGGCCGCTGTACGAGCGTTTCCCCGCCGTCCGCGAGGTCCTGGACACCTGCGAAGCCCACTACCGGGACCTGGCCGGCGGCTCGCTCCTGGAGGGGCTGCTCGGCACCGGCGCCCGCGCCGACGGCGACACCGTCTGGCCCACCGACACCGCCCAGCCCGCCCTCTTCGCCCTCCAGTGCGCGCTCACCCGCCTCTGGCACGACGCCGGCATCGTCCCGGCCGCCGTCACCGGCCACAGCGTCGGCGAGTACGCGGCCCTGTACGCGGCGGGGGCGCTGTCGCTGGAGGACGGCATGCGCGTCACCGCGGAGCGCGGCCGGCTGATGCGGCGGCTCTGCGCCCCGGGCGCGATGGCCGCCGTCCCCCTCGACCGGGAAGCCGCCCGGACCCTCGCCGCCGGGACACCCGGTCTGGAGCTCGCCGTCAGCAACGGCGAGCGCGCCCAGGTGCTCGCCGGGCCCGTCGCCGCCGTCGACCGCCTCCTGGACACGCTCGCCGGGCGCGGTATCCGGGGCGAACGCCTGCCCGTGGACCGCGCCTTCCACACCGCCCTGATGGCACCCGTCCTGGAACCCCTGCGGGCGCTGCTCGCCGACGTGACGTTCCGGCCGGTGACCGTCCCGTTCGTCAGCGGCCTCGACGGCCGGACCCGCGCGCCCGGCTGGGTGCCGGACGCCGACTACTGCGTACGCCAGACACGCGAACCGGTGCGCTTCCAGGCGGCGTTGCGCGGCCTCGCCGGCCAGGACGGCATCGCCGTGCTCGTCGAGGCGGGCCCGCACACCACCCTCAGCGGCCTGGCCCGACGCGCCCTGCCCGAGCTCCGGTCGGTCCCCACGCTGCGCCGGGGCGCCGGGCTCGAAGCGCTGTGGGCGGCGGTGGCGGAGCTGTACTGCGCGGGCGCGGAGATCACCTGGCGGGCACTTGTGGAGGGCAGCGGGGGCCGGAGGATCCCGCTGCCCGGCTACCGGTTCCAGCACCAGCACCACTGGACCGGACCGGAGCTGACGGCCGTCAGGTCCACGACACCAGCGAGAAATGGAGCCGTAGTGGCACAGCACGAGGCAGCAGTCGAGCGGGTCGTCCGCACCATCGTCGAACTGACCGCCCGGCATCTCGGCCATGACCCGGGTGCGATCACGGGGGAGACGTCCTTCTTCGACCTCGGCGCGGACTCGCTCCAGATGATCAGCGTGCTGCGCGAGCTGGAGCAGGAGCACCGGGTCAAGGTGGCGATGAGGGAGCTCTTCGAGGAGACGGGCACGCCGCGCCAGCTCGCGGAGCTCATCGTCAGCCGGATGGGCGGACCGGAGCGACCGGCGGCCGAGCCGGCCGTGACGTATCCGGTGATGCCGGAACCAGTCACTCCGCAGCCCGTCGCCGCGCCCGAGCCCGTACGCGCTCCCGCCGTCGAGGCGCCGGCCGCCGCGCCCGAGTACGCCACGCGCGGCGAGCTGGAGGATCTCGCCCACAAGCTCCAGCAGATATCGCGGATACAGCTGCAGATGATGTCCCAGCTCTCCCAGCTGCTCGCCCTCCAGACGGCGGCCGCGACGGTGACACTGAACGGCAACGGCAACGGCAACGGCAACGGCAACGGCAAGGTGGCCAAGTGAGCGGCCTCGGTGCCGCCTCGGCGGCGCTCGACCAGGACCTGGCGGCCATGGCCGACCTCGCGCGGCGCATCGCACAGCAGCTCGGGACGCCGGAGACGGAAGAGACGGAAGAGAGGGCAGAGGCCCCCGATGCCGCGGAGAGCCCCCGGCCCCCGGCGACGACACCCGCCGAACCGCAGCGCGCGCACGGCCCCCGGGTGAGCGTCGCCCGCTCCTCCGGCATGGTCCGGGACGCCTCACCACGCGCCCAGCAGGACCACCTCGACGAGCTCGTACGCCGCTACACGGCCCGGACCCCCGGCTCCAAGCGGCTCGCCCAGCGCCACCGCCGGGTGCTGGCCGACAGCCGCGCCGTCGTCGGTTTCCGCAGCGCCACCAAGGAGATGCTCTACCCCATCGCCGGGCGCCGGGCGAGCGGCGCGTGGCTGGAGGACATCGACGGCAACCGCTATGTCGACATCACCATGGGCTTCGGCGTGCTGCTCTTCGGCCACGAACCGTCGTTCGTGAGCGAGGCGGTCCGCGAACACCTCTCGCGCGGCATCCAGCTCGGCCCCCGCGCCGCCGAGACCGGCGAGGCGGCCGAGTTGCTGGCCGGAATGACCGGCATGGAGCGGGTGGCCTTCGCCAATTCCGGCACCGAGGCCAACTCGGGCGCGATCCGGCTCGCCCGCGCCGCCACCGGCCGCGACAAGATGGTCATCTTCAACGGCGCGTACCACGGCCACGCCGACACCGTCCTGGGCCGCTCCTCGGGCCCGGCGAGCGACCGGACCACCGTCCCCGTCTCCAGCGGCATCCCGCACAGCGCGGTCGCCGACCTGCTGGTCCTCGACTACGGCAGCCGGGCGAGCCTGGAGGCCATCGAGCGGCTCGCGGACGAGATCGCCGTGGTCGTCGTCGAGCCCGTGCAGAGCCGGCACCCCTCCCTCCAGCCGGTGGAGTTCGTACGCGAACTGCGCGAGCTCACCCGCCGCCATGGCATCGTGCTGATGTTCGACGAGATGCTGACCGGCTTCCGGCCCGCCGCGCGCGGCGCCCAGGAGCTCTACGGCGTCACGCCCGACCTGGCCACCTACGGCAAGCTCCTCGGCGGCGGCTTCCCCATCGGCGCCATCGCGGGCCGCGCCGACATCATGGACGGCGTCGACGGCGGCCACTGGAGCTACGGCGACGACAGCTACCCGCCCGCCGACACGACCTTCTTCGGCGGTACGTACATCCAGCACCCGGTGTCGATGGTCGCGGCGCGCGCCGTGCTGACCCACCTCAAGGAGCACAGCCCCACGCTCCAGCAGCGGCTCAACGCCCGCACGGACGAGCTGGCCGCCACGCTCAACGGCTTCTTCGAGGCGGAGGAGTTCCCGCTGCGGATGAGCCACTTCGGCTCGCAGTTCCGCTTCGACCACCGCGCCGACATGGAGCTGCTCTACCACCACCTGATGCTGCGCGGCGTCCACGTGTGGGAGTGGCGCAACTTCTTCCTGTCCACCGCCCACTCCGACGGCGACCTGGAATTCGTCGCGGACGCCGTCAAGGACTCGCTGCGCGAACTGCGCCGGGCGGGCTTCTTCCCGGGCGGCCCGACGGTGGCCCGGAAGGGGGTGGCAGCAGGGCCCACCGCAGCAGGGCCCACCGCAGCCGCGCCCACCGCGTCCGCCGCCGCGCCCGCCGCCGCGCCCGCCGCGATCCCGACCATGGCCCTGAACGCGGCGGCGGCCCACCCGGCGAGCAGCGCGGCACCGCCGGTGCAGGAGCCCACGACCTCGGCCCTCGCGCCGACGACGGCCCCCACCCCGGTGCCGGCCGCGCAAGCCGCCCCCCGTACCACCGACTTCAGCATCTACTTCTTCGGCGACTACCCCCAGGACGACGCCGCCCGCCACGGCAAGTACGAACTCCTCATGGAGACCGCCCGCTTCGCCGACCGGCACGGCTTCCACGCCCTCTGGATGCCCGAGCGGCACTTCCACTCCTTCGGCGGTCTCTTCCCCAACCCCGCCGTGCTCGCCGCCGCCCTGTCCCGTGAGACCGAGCGGATCCGGCTCAACGCCGGCTCCGTCGTCCTCCCCCTCCACGACCCGATCCGGGTCGCGGAGGAGTGGTCCATGGTCGACAACCTCTCCGGCGGGAGGATCGGCATCGGCGTCGCCAGTGGCTGGCACGCCCACGACTTCGCCTTCTTCCCCGAGCGGTTCGGCCGCCATCGGGAGCTGATGTACGAGCAGTTGGCGGACGTCCGGCGGTTGTGGGGCGGCGAGGCCCTGCGGCGCGCCACCGGCGACGGCGAGGCCGACCTCCGGCTCTTCCCCCGGCCCGTGCAGGAGGCCCCGCCGCTGTACACGGCGGTCGTCGGCAACCCGGCCTCGTACGAGCTCGCCGCCCGGCACGACCTGGGCATCGTCACCAACCTGATGACCCAGAGCGTCGAGCAGCTCCGCGACAACATCGCGCTGTACCGCCGCACCCGGGCCGCCCACGGCCTGGACCCCGACAGCGGCCGGGTCGCCGTCCTGCTGCACACCTACCTGGCCGCCGACCACGCCACCGCGCGCGCCGAGGCGTACGAGCCGCTCTCCCGCTACATGCGGGCCTCCCTCTCCCTCTTCGGCGGCGTCGCCAACAGCCTCGGCCACAAGGTCGACCTGACCGGGCTCAGCGAGGACGACCTGGACGCGGTGTTCCGCCGCGCCTATGACCGTTACTGCGACCAGCGCGCGCTCATCGGCTCCGTGGACAGCGTCGCCCCCGTGGTCGACGCGGTGAGCGCGGCGGGCGCCGACGAGATCGTCTCCCTCGTCGACTTCGGCGTGGCGCCCGACGCCCTGCGTTCCGGCCTCGCCCATGTCGACGCACTGCGCCGCCGCCACCGCGAGCGGCCCCGGCCGGAGACCACCGACAGGCCGGCCGGCGCCCCTGCCCCGCTCTCGCCCGGCCAGCAGCGCATCTGGTTCCTGGAGCGCATGCTCCCGGGCCGCACGGCCTACAACGAGACCAAGGCCATCCGCCTCGACGGACCGCTCGACGTGCCCGCCCTGCGCGCGGCACTGCACGGGCTCGTGGCCCGGCACGAGGGGCTGCGCACCGCCTTCCGGGAGATCGACGGCGAGCCGCGCCAGCTCGTACGGGCCCCCGGCCGGGTGGACTTCGAGCTGGTCGACGGGGCGACGGACGACGACGCCCTCCAGCGGGTCCTGGACACCGAGAGCGCCCGCCTGTTCGACCTGGAGAACGGGCCGCTGTTCGTCACCCGGCTGGTGCGGCGGACGGACACGCGGCACGTGCTCGTCCTCTCCCTGCACCACATCGTCGTCGACGCCGCCTCGGCCACCGTCCTGGCCCGCGACCTGTCGGCCCTCTACCGCGCCGAGCGCGACGGAACCCCCGCCGAGCTCCCCGCCCTGACCTGGAGCTACGCCGACTACGCGCGCGAGCGGGCGGCCGGCCCGGACGAGCCCCGGGCCGCCGAGGACCTGGCGTACTGGCTCGACGCGCTCGGCGACGAACCGCCCGCCCTCGCCCTGCCCACCGACCGGCCCCGGCCCGCCATGATGACGTCCAACGGGCGGGCGGTCTTCCACACCCTCGACGCCGGCCTGTCCGCACGGCTGCGGGACGTCAGCCGCGCCCACCGGTCGACGCTGTTCATGACGCTGCTCGCCGGCTACGCCGCCATGCTGCACAAGGTCACCGGCCAGGAGGACATCGTCATCGGCACCCCGATGTCGAACCGGCCGCCCGAGGCCGAGAACCTGCTCGGCTTCTTCGTCAACACCCTCGCGCTGCGCGTCGACCTCTCCGGCGACCCGGAGTTCGGCACGCTCCTGAAGCGGGTGCGCACCGTCGCCCTCGACGCGTACGACCACGCCGGCGTGCCGTTCGAGACGGTGGTGCGCGCGCTCGCGCCGCGCCGGGCGACCGACCGGACCCCCGTCTTCCAGGTGCTCGCCGAGTTCCAACGCGACGAACCATTCCGCTTCGAGCTGCCCGGCATCGAGGCCACCCCGCTGGACGCGGGCCCGGACAAGGCGCTCACCGACCTGACCGTCTACTTCACCGACCAGCCGGAGGGCATCCGCTGCCATCTGGAGTACAACACCGACCTGTTCGACCCCGAGACCGTCGAGGGGTTCTTCACGACGTTCCGCGAGCTCCTCGAAGCGGCCGCCGACGCGCCCACGACCCCGCTGTCCCGGCTCGCCGCCCCCGTGGCCCACGGCGACCCCGTCCCCGCCGCGTGGCAGCGCGGACCGGTGCGCCCGCCGGAGCCCACCACCGTGCACGAACTGGTGGCCCGGCAGGTGGCGGCCGTCCCCGGCCGCACCGCCGTGATCTGCGGTGACACCTCCCTGACCTACGGCGAACTGGACGCGCGCGCCGAGCGGTTGGCCGCCGTCCTGCGGGAGCGGAACGAAACCGGCGACGAGCCGGTCGCCCTGTGGCTGCCGCGCTCGGCCGACCTCGTCGTGGCCATGCTCGCCGCCCTGAAGTCCGGCCGCCCCTACCTGCCCCTGGACCCCTCCCTCGGCCGGGCGCGAGCCGAGGCGGTGATCGCGGAGAGCGGCGCCCGGACGCTGGTGACCACCCGCTCCGCCGCGGCCGCCCTGACCCTGCCCACCGGCCTGGCCGTCGTGGCCCCCGACGACACCCCGGAGGGCACCGCCGCCCCGGGCCCGGTCGCCACGGACGGCGAATCCCTCTGCTACGTCATCCACACCTCCGGCTCCACCGGCGGCCCCAAGGGTGTCGCCGTGCCGCACCGCGGCGTCGTCGACCTGTGCCAATGGCACCACCGGCGGTTCGGGTTCACCGCCGACGACCGCAGCGCCGTCGTGTGCGGCCAGTCCTTCGACGCCTCGGTCATGGAGATCTGGCCCGCCCTGACGGCGGGCGCCTCCCTCACCGTCGCCGACGACGCCGTACGCACCGACCCGCGTGCCCTGGCCCGCTGGTACGCGGCGGAGAAGGTCACCTTCTCGATCCTGCCCACGGCCCTCGGCGAGCTGGTGCTGGAACTCCCGCCGGCCGACCAGCCGCCGCTGCGCCACCTGCTCATGGGCGGTGACGTCCTGCGCACCCGGCCCCGCCCGGAGGCCCCGTACGAGACGGTGAACGTGTACGGGCCCACGGAGGTCACTGTGCTGTGCACCGTCGAGACCGTCACCCCCGGCCCCGACGGCCGGGAGATCACGATCGGCCGGCCCGTCGACAACGTCCTCCTGCGCGTGCTCGACCCGGCGGGATCGCCGGTACCGGTCGGCGCGGTGGGGGAGTTGTACGTCGGCGGGCCCGGCGTGGCCCGCGGCTATCTCGGCCGGCCCGGCGCGACCGACGAGCGCTTCGTGCCGGACCCCGACGGCGGTCCCGGCCGGATGTACCGCACGGGTGACCTGGTGCGCTGGACCGAGGAGGGAAAGCTGGAGTTCCGCGGCCGGGCCGACGAACAGGTGAAGATCCGGGGCTTCCGGGTCGAGCCGGCGGAGGTCTCCCGCGCGCTCGACGCCCTCGACGGCGTCCGTGAGGCCGTGGTGCTGGGCCGGCGCGACCGCCGGGGCGAGGCGTACCTCGCGGCCTTCGCCGTACCGGCCGACCCGGTCGGAGGGACGGCCGCCGACCGCCAGGCGTTCGCCGACCTCATGGCGGACGAACTGGCCGCCCGGCTGCCGGAGTACCTCGTACCGCGCGCGTGGGCGGTGCTCACCGCGCTGCCCCTCACGGGCAACGGCAAGCTGGACCGCGCCGCCCTGCCGGCCTGCGACCTCGTCACCGGTGCGCCGGGCCGCGCCGCGCCCCGCCCCGCCGGGACACCGGCCGCCGAGCCGGTCGTCGCGGAGCTGCTGCGGGAGCTGTGGGCCGCGCAGTTGGCCGTCGGCGTGGAGGAGATCGGGCCCGATGCCTCCTTCTTCGACCTCGGCGGGCACTCGATCACCGCGATGCGGCTGATCAACCGGGTCCGGGACGCCTTCGGAACGGACTATCCGATGGCGCGCTTCTACCAGGAGCCGACGCTGCGGGCCATGACGGAGCATCTGTCCGCGGCCTTCACGGACACCGATACGGACGCGGGTACGGTCACCGATACGGGCGGGACCGGCACGGAGACCGACGCCGAGGTCGTCGAGGGCCGGGCGCCGGCCACCACCCAGCAGATCCGCTTCGTCTCCGCCCACCACGCGCACGCCCTGCCCCAGGTGCTCAACGTCGCCCTGCGGATCACCCTCTCCGGCCCCCTCGACGTGACCGCCCTGCGGACCGCGCTGACCCGGCTCGTGGCACGCCACGAGTCGCTCCGCACCCGCTATGTCCAGGAGGGCGGCGAGTGGTACCAGGAGGTGCTCCGGGCCCGCCCGGTGCGCCTGCCGGCCGAGGAGGCGCGCGGGGAGGAGGCGGAGCGGATCTGCGTGGAGGCCGCCAACACCCCCTTCGACCTCGCCGCGGGCGTCGCACCGGTTCTGCGCCTGCTGCGGACGGGGGAGAGCACCTGGGTGCTGCTGGTCGTCCTGCACCACTCCATGTGCGACGGGTGGGCCGTCAGCGTGCTGCTGAAGGAGATCGCCGCCCTCTACCGCGCCGCCGCCACGGGCGAGCCCGACACCTTGCCGGTGTCACCTCCGCAGCCCACCGCGTACGTCCAGTGGCAGCGGCAGCAGACGCGGGGGATCTCCACCACGGCGACGGTGGACCACTGGGTGCGGGAGCTGGAGGGCGCGGCCTTCCGGCACACCCTGCCGCTGGACCGGCCGCGCCCGGACGCCCTGAGCGGGCGCGGCGAGGTCGTGATGTTCACCGTGCCGGCGCCGGTGCGCGACGCCGTGGAGACCCTGGCCAGGCGGCGCGGCACGACACCGTACGCGGTCACGGCCGCCGCCCTGGGCCTGCTGCTCTCCCGGAAGGCCGGGCAGCCCGAGGCCGTCCTCAGCGTGCCGTACGCCAACCGTGAACGGTGGGAGTTCGAGCAGCTCGTGGCCTGCACCACCATGGCGTTCGTGCTGCGGGTCCGGGCCGGGGCGGCCGAGTCCTTCGGTGCCCTCGTCGATCAGGTGGCTCGTGCCTCGGCCGACGGCGTCGAGCACGTCGTGCCGCCCCGCGATCTCGCACCGGCCGTGCGCGAGCGCCTGGGCGTCGACATGCCGGCCCCGCTGCCGCTCGGCTTCGCCTACCAGAACTCGCTGGAGGCGGAGATCGACCTGCCCGGTGTCACGGCGTCCGTCGAGGACCTCGCGCCCGCCGCCAGCCGGACGGAGCTCAGCTTCGGCCTCGTCCCCGCCGGGGACGTGCTCACCGGGTACGTCGAGTACGCGGCCGATCTGTGGGACCGCGACACCGTCGAGGGCTGGGTCCGCGACTACGTCGGGCTGCTGGAGGAGGAGACCCGCCGGGCCCTGCGCGACTGAGGGCCCGGGCGACCGGCGGACCGGGGTGGGGCGAAGATCACAGCGCACCGCCCCGGTCGGTACGGGCGCTCCTGAGTACCGTGAACGGGTGCCGAAGAACCGGAACACGTTCTCATCCGACGCCCCCGCCGCCCTCGCGGCCTGGGGGCGTCGTGCCGCCTCGCGCGCGGTCCACAGAGGCTGGGCGTGGGTCCAGCGGGCCGGCGCGGTGACCGCCGACCGCCCCGGCCCGTACCGCTTCGGCCGGATCGGCGCCGGCACCCGGCTCGCCTTCCCGCTGGGCACGGTGTTCGGCGAGCGGTGGATCGAGCTGGGCGAGCACTGCATCATCGGCGAACAGGTCACCCTGACCGCCGGGATGATGCCCGACCTCGACCTCGGCCCGGATCCGGTGCTGCGCCTGGGCAACGGCGTGGTCCTCGGCCGGGGCAGCCATGTGGTCGCCTCCGCGCCGGTGACCTTCGGCAACGATGTCTTCTGCGGCCCGTACGTCTACGTCACCAGCGACAACCACTCCTACGACGACCCCGACCAGCCCATAGGCCGGCAGTGGCCGCGCAGCGCGCCCGTCACGATCGGTTCCGGGAGCTGGCTGGGCACCGGTGCGGTGATCCTGCCGGGCGCGCGGCTCGGGCGGAACGTCGTCGTCGCGGCCGGCGCGGTCGTACGCGGCGAGGTGCCCGACCACGCGGTGGTCGCCGGGGCCCCCGCCAAGATCGTACGGCGCTGGGAGGCCGCGACCGGCTGGGTGCCGCCGCTGCGCACCCCGGCGCCGATGCCGGTGCCCGACGGCGTCACGCACGAGCAGCTGCTCGCGGTCGCCGACCTGCCGGCGGAGCCGGGCGCCTGACCCGCCGTGGCGGGCGGGGTCACCCCGCCGCGAGCAGGACCGTGCCGACCAGTGCCAGTCCCGCTCCCGCGGCCTGTACGGTGCGCAGTCGTTCGCTGAGTACGCCGCGTGCGGCGAGTGCGGTGACCACGGGGTAGAGCGAGGCGAGCACGGCCGCGACGGTGACCGGGCCGCTGTGGGCGGCGAGGTTGTACGTGCCGTTGGCGGCGACGTCGGCGAGGCCGACGAAGGCGAGGGCGGGCAGCGCCGCCGTGATCGCGCGGCGCCCCTCGGCCGGCAGCGCTGGTGCCCCGCGCCGTACGGATACCAGCAGTGCGGTGCCGCCGACCAGGACGTTGCACACGCGCTGTATGAACAGGGCCAGGAACAGGCCGGTCAGCGTGGTCGATGCCTCCGCGATGAGCGCCATCACGGTGCCGAAGCCGAATGCCGCGCCCAGGGTGTACACCAGTGTCCGGCGCTGGACGGGCGCGCCGCCGCTCGCCGGGCCGCTGGCGAGGACGACCCCGGCGACGGCGACGGCGATGCCCGCGAATTGTGTGAGGCCGGGCCGTTCCCCGACGGCGAGACCGACGCCGAGCGGCACGGCGACGCCGCCGAGCGCGCCGATGGGTGCCACGACGCCCATCGGGCCGAGGGCCAGGGCCTTGTAGAAGGCGAGCATCGCGGCCGGGCCGACCACGCCCGCGGCCACCGCGAACCACAGCCGGGGCCCGGCCTCGCTCCAGCCGCCGGTGGCCACGACGACGACGCCGAGCACCGCGACGGCGAGCAGCTGGGAGACGACGACCACGGTCAGGGCGGGTATGCGCCGGGTCAGCAGCCCGCCGCCGAAGTCGGCGAGCCCCCACAGGAGGCTGGTGGTCAGGGCGAAGACCGCTGTCATGGGGGAGACCTCGCAGTACAGTGTGCTCAACAGGGTGGTACAGCGCACTGTAGTGCAGTCTATTGAACTGTGTCGCTAAAATATTGGACGGAAGCAGTGACGGACTTCGACCAGCTCACCCAGTCGCTCGCCCGCAACCTCAAGCGGTGGCGCGGCGAACGCAACTTCACGCTCGATGCCCTGGCGGCTCGTTCCGGAGTCAGCCGCGGCATGATCATTCAGATTGAGCAGGCCCGTACGAACCCCAGTGTCGGGACGACCGTGAAGCTCGCCGACGCGCTCGGCGTCAGCATCACCACGCTGCTCGACCAGGAGCAGGGCGCCCGGGTCCGGCTCGTGCCGGAGGAGCGGGCGGTGCGGATGTGGGCCACGGAGGCCGGCAGCCACACCACCCTGCTCGTGGGCGCCCAGGGGCGCGGGCCGCTGGAACTGTGGGACTGGCTCCTGGTCCCCGGCGACAGCAAGGACTCCGACCCGCACCCGCCCGGCACGGTCGAGATGCTGAGGGTCACGGCCGGCGAGCTCACGCTCGTCGTGGACGGCGAGGAGCTCACCGTGGTCGCCGGCACCTCGGCGACCTTCGACGGCGGTCTCGCGCACACCTACCGCAACAGCGGCACCGAGGCGGTGGAAATGACGATGGCGGTGTCCATCCCGTCGGTGGGCTGATCCCCCCCGGGGGGGGCTAGCCCAGGGACCTCAGCTCGATCGCCGGGCAGCGGTCCATCACCATGTCCAGGCCGGCCGCGCGCGTCCGCTCGTACGCCTCCTCGTCGACGACGTCCAGCTGGAACCAGACCGCCTTCGCGCCGATCGCGACGGCCTCGTCGGCGACGGCGCCGGCGAGGTCGCTGTTGACGAACACGTCCACCACGTCGACCGGAAAGGGGATTTCGCCCAGAGTGGCGTACCCCTTCTCGCCGTGGACCGTCTCGGCCTTGGGGTGGACGGGCACGACGCGCTTGCCGTGGCGCCGGAGCACCTCGGCGACGCCGAACGCCGCTCGCCGCTCGTTGTTCGACAGCCCGACCACCGCCCAGGTGTCGCCGGTCCGCTCGATGATCTTCCGGATGATCCCCGCCTCTGCATACATGCCCGCTCAACGACCGGCCGGCAGGGAGCATTCCCGGGCTGCGCATAGGGTGGCCGGATGCAGGACCATTACCGGACGGTGGCGCGCGAGGGCGTGCACGAGATCGAGATCAACAAGTCGCGCTTCCTCTGCGCGCTCGCGCCCGCCGCGACCGAGGAGGAGGCGCAGGCGTTCATCGCGCGCGTCCGCAAGGAGCACCCGACCGCCCGCCACCACTGCTTCGCCTACGTCCTGGGCGCCGACGGGTCCGTGCAGAAGGCGAGCGACGACGGTGAACCCGGCGGCACCGCCGGCGTCCCCATGCTCCAGATGCTCGTACGCCGTGAGGTCCGGTACGTCGTCGCCGTCGTCACCCGCTATTTCGGCGGCGTCAAGCTCGGTGCGGGCGGGCTCATCCGCGCCTACGGAGGCGCCGTCGGCGAGGCCCTCGACACCCTCGGCACCGTGACCCGGCAGCGGTTCCGGCTGGCCACGGTCACCGTCGACCACCAGCGGGCCGGCAAGCTGGAGAACGACCTGCGGGCCACGGGACGGGCGGTGCGCGAGGTGGACTACGGCGCCGACGTGCGCATCGAGGTCGGGCTGCCCGAGGCCGACATCGAGGGCTTCCGGGCCTGGCTCGCGGACACCACGGCCGGCACGGCCGGCTTCGAGCTCGGCGGCGAGGCGTACGGAGACGTCCGAGCCGCCGGGTCGGATCAGACGTAGTCCTCCAGCCGGGCCAGCGCGTAGCCCTGCTCCGTGACCTCGCGCAGGACCAGCCGCAGCATGTCGGTCATGGTTCCGCCCCACGCCTTGGGGCCGTTGAAGTGGGTGAGGATGATGTCGCCGGGGTGGAACCGCTGGTCGTCGTGGCCGAATTCGATCCGGTCCGCGAACGCCTCCTCCATCCACAGGGGCGCGGCGCGGGCCCCGCACTCCTCGGCGACGGTCAGGGTGTCGGCGTCGAAGTCACCGAAGGGCGGCCGGAAGAGGTACGGGCGGACGCCGATCTCCTTCTCCAGCTTGTCCTGCTGACCGCAGATCTCCTCGTACTGCTCGTCCGCGTCGATCGTGATCATCTGCGGGTGGTGCAGGGTGTGGTTCTGGATCGAGACGCCGAGCGAGTGCAGCTCGCGGAAGTAGCCGTAGTCCTCGCTCACCGACTCGTGGGTGAGGAACGCGGAGAGCGGCACCTTGAGGTCGCGCACCATCCTCAGGAACTCGGGGTCCTTCGCGGCGCCGTCGTCGACGGTCAGGAAGACGATCTTCTCGGTGGTCGGCACATGGGTGAACGCGGGAATCAGCCCAGGGCCCTGATCGGCCCACTCCGGCGTGGTCAGCTCCGGTTTGGCCTTGGGCGGTGGAGGCGCCACCAGGGGGACCCGCTCCAGGCCCCACTTCTTCGCGGCGGCCGTCCGCGCCTGGCGGGTCTGTGCCGTTCCGGCCGGGGCCTGGCCGTCCTCGGACGCGGGCTGGAGCGCGTCCCAGTCGGAGCAGGCGGCGCCGCTCATGAGGACGAGGAGTACGGTCAGCAGCCACCCGGCGGTGCGGCGTGCGCCGCGACGCGATCCGGACCCGGAACGTATGAGTCGCATATTCCGGATCCTGGCAGCGGGCCCCCGCGGGCGCTCGCCCGATACGCCCATCGGTGACACGCCCGTGGCGAGGGCACCCCGCCACGGGCCCGCGGCTCAGTCGGTGTCGAAGGTGCCCCGGCGGCGAGGCGGGTGAGCTCCATTCGACGTGGAGGATACCGCGGTCGGCGCCATCGGCGCGGTCGAGCTCGTACCGCTGATCGTCTGCGGCCTCTATGGCGGTGCGCCCGCCGCCGAAGCCGATGTCCTACGACCGGCGGACCGACGAACACGCCGTACGAAGGCGCGAGCGCGAGGCGGCGGTCGTCGAGGCGGCCTGAGCGCGGACGCGTACGCGACACCGGTGACCGCGCGGGACAACTGCGCTTCCAGAACGCGCTGTTGAACGGCGCGGCCCATGCCGCCCGCGCGAAGGGCTGCCATATGGTGGTGTCCGTGGGAGGGGTTGGAGGCAGGACCGGCCCCGGTGCCCGGCGTGGGCGCGTCGCGCGGGACGGCGGCGGGCTCCGGCCGGTGCTCGGGGGTGCGGTGGCGATCGCGGCCGGGGCCGGGGGCGGGTGGGCCTACGGCCACGCCGGCGCGTCGCCCGCGGACATCCTCCGCGACCTGGCCGTCGGCTGGGCCTTCGCCGGCGCCGGCCTCATCGCCTGGTGGCGCCGCCCGGCCAACCGCACCGGACCGCTGATGGTGGCCGAGGGCGTGACGTGGTTCCTCGGCAATCTCCAAGGCACCACGGTGCCCCTGCTGTTCGCCCTCGGCGCCTGGTGGGAGGCGCTGAACCTCGCCGTGCTCGGGCACCTCCTCCTGGCCTTCCCCGACGGCCGCCTCACCACGCCCCTCGCCCGGCGCGTCGTGACCGCCGGCTATGTGCTCGTGGCCCTGGGCGGACTGCTGCGCGTCCTCACCTACGACCCCGCCGCCGACGGCTCCGCCACCTACCTCACCTGCGACGGCTGTGGGCCCAACGCCCTCCTGGCCCACGCCGACCAGGGCCTCTTCGACGCCATCGACCTCGTCTACCGGTGGGCGGGCGCGGCACTGACCGTCGTGGTCGTCGGCGCCATGGTGCGCGGCTGGCGGGCGAGCGGCCCGGCGCGTCGCCGGGCGCTCCTGCCGGCCTGGATCTCCGTCCTCATCGCCGCGGCCTTCGTCGGCTGGGAGATCCTCTACGTCCTGTCCCCCGGCCTCCTCGGCCCCGGCGAGGCGACCCTCGCGCTGCTGTCCGACCTGAGCGAGACCGCCGTCCCCGTCGCCTTCCTCATCGGCCTGCTGCGGATGCGACTGCGCCGCGCGGCCGTCGGCAACGTGGTGATCGAGATCGGCGCCGACCCCACGCCCCGCCGCCTCCAGGACGTCCTCGCCCGCCGGCTCGGCGACCCCTCGCTGCGCCTCGGCCTGTGGGCGGACGAGGCCCACGCACACCTCGACCCGGACGGCCGCCCGCTGCGCCGCCCCCGCCCCGGCTCGGGCCGCAGCGCCACCCCGGTGGACAGTCGCGACGGCCCGTCGGCGCTGCTCGTGCACGACGCGGCCCTCGACGACGACCGGGAGCTGCTGGCGGCGGTGAGCGCCTCCGTACGGCTGTGCCTGGAGAACACCCGGCTGCGCTCGGAGGCCGACCGCCGCGGCCGGGAGACCCGGGCGGTCAACTCCCGCATCCTCCAGGCCGCCGACCGCGAACGGCAGCGGCTCGAACGCGACCTGCACGACGGCGCGCAGACCCGGCTGGTCTTCGCCCTGATGGCCCTCCAGCGGCTCGACGCCCGCCTCGCGGACAGCACGGACGTCAAGCTGCGCCAGACGGTCGCGGAGACCGACCGCACCCTGCGCATGGCGCTGTCCGACCTGCGCGGCATCGCCCGCGGCATCCACCCCGCCGTCCTGACCCGCGAGGGCCTCGGCCCGGCGGTCACCGCGCTCGCCGAACAGGCCCACCTCCCGGTCGTCGTGTCGGTGGAACCGCGCCGCTGCCCGCCGCTGATCGAATCGACCGCCTACTTCGCCGTCTGCGAGGCCCTGTCGAACGCCACCAAGCACGCCCGCGCCCGGGCCGTGACCGTCACCGCCCGGCACACCGGCGGCCGGCTGACCGTGGAGGTGACCGACGACGGGATCGGCGGAGCGGACCCCGGCCGGGGAACCGGGCTGCGCGGGCTGGCCGACCGCCTGACCGCGCTCGGCGGCGTCCTGCGGGTGACGAGCCCGCCGGCCGGTGGGACGCGGGTCCGGGTGGAGCTGCCGTGCGAGTGACCGTGACCGAGGACTCCGTGCTCCTGCGCGAAGGGCTGGTACGGCTCCTGGCCGAGGCCGGCGTCACCGTCGCCGGCCAGAGCGGCGACGCCGGCCGGTTGATCGAGCTCGTGGCGGAACAACGCCCCGACGTGGCCCTGATCGACATCCGGCTGCCCCCGACGTTCACCGACGAAGGGGTACGCGCGGCCTGCGGCATCCGCGAGCGCTTCCCCGACGTGGGGGTGCTGCTGCTGTCCCAGTACGTCGAGGCCGGCAGCGCCGTCCAGGTGATGTCGAGGGACCCGAGGGGCTTCGGCTATCTGCTCAAGGACCGGATCGCGGACGTCGAGGAGCTCACCGCGGCCGTCAAACGCGTCGGCGCGGGGGAGTCGGTCATCGACCGGGAGGTCGTCGCCCGGCTGCTCCACCGCCGCCGGGCGACGAGCTCGCTGGACGAACTCACGCCCCGGGAGCGGGACGTGCTGGAGCTGATGGCCGAGGGGCGTTCCAACGAGGCCATAGCCGAGCGGCTGTTCGTCGGTGGCAAGACCGTCGAGACCCACGTCCGCAACATCTTCGCCAAGCTCGGCCTGGAGCCGAGCCTCACGGACCACCGGCGGGTGCTCGCCGTGCTGACCCACCTCCAGCGCTGAACCACCCGCGCGGTACGCCGATTTCAGGGCCTGCCCTGAGGTGCGGGGCCGTGGTCGGTCCTTCAATGGAGTGCGCCGGGAGAAACACCCGGAAGGCAACACAAGAGCACGTCCAACGGAGGAAAGCTCATGAACCCACGCAAGAGCCTCGCCGTCGCGACGGCCGCGGTGGCACTCGGCACCGGCCTGACCCTGGCCGCTCCCGCCGCGCAGGCGCAGACGGCGGCGAAGCCCGCGACCGCGACGGCGGTGGGCTCCACCGCCGACTCGCCCGCCGTGCAGGCGAGCTGGAAGCGGATCTGGGGCCCGGTCAAGCACTCACCCACCAAGTACTGGGCGACACCCGACTTCACGCCGCGCAGCAACGCGCTGGGGGCCCACGCCCGCTGCTGGAACGGCGGCGACGGCACCCGGCTCAAGATCGACATCGTGCGCAGCAGCGACAAGAAGGTCATCAAGAAGGGCGGCTGGGGCGTCTGCACCGGGGACTGGATGAACGTGGACGCGTTCAACGCCAAGCCCGGCCAGAAGCACTACATGCGCATCTACCTTCAGGGCAAGGCCCACACCATCGAGGCCCGGGCCTACCACAAGGTCTAGTGGCGCGACCGGCGCCTCCCCGCTGACGGCCGCCGCGGGCGCGTTCGTCCCACCGGCCCCGGCCGGCGGGGCGAACCGCTCCGGGCGCGGGGGCGTCGGGGCCGGTGGCGGTACGGGGGTGCGCCACCGGTGCCACCGGCGCGCCCGTGTCCGCGGTGGTCGGCCACGGGTGGGGGCGCGCAGCGCGAGGACGGCCATGTCGTCGTGGCCGTCGCCGGGCCGGGCCTCGGAGACCGCCTGGCCCAGCGCCTCACGGGTGACTCAGTGCCCGGAGCGTGGAGGTTCGGCGGCTCTCGCGGAATCGTGATCGTCGTCCGTGACGCGCACCAGGAAATCGCCCCGCCCGTCGAACGTCACCTCGTGCACGGCGTCGAAGCCGTCCGTCCGCCGCGGCCGGCGGAGCCGCTTGAGGGTGGCGTACATACCGACGTCCGGCACCCGCTCGCGGCCCTCCCGCGCCGCGTTCCGCTCCAAGGCACCCGCGACATCCGGCGGAAACCAGTACGCCACGACCCGCGCCCCGTACCGACGGCCCGCCGCGATGAGCGGCGCCCACTCCAGGGGCGACGGGTTGGTGTTGTCCACCACCACCGGCACCCCCTCGGCCAGTGCCTCCCCGACCAGCCGCATCTGCCGCCGCTGCCGGTGCCGGGCCCCGCGGAAGAGATCCTTGCTGACCAGGGCGTGCGTGCCGGAGAAGGTACGGGCGCAGAAGGTCGACTTCCCCGACGCCTGCAGCCCGACGAGCACCACGAGCTCCAGGGGGACGGGGTCCGGCCCGTCGGCCGGGACGGGCGGCGGCCGGTGCATCGCGCCTCCTCTCGCCTCGTTCACGGGTGGGTGATCAGCGTACGGACCGGTGTCGATCTCCGGCTCGCCGAGCCCCGGGCGGGGTGCCCTCCGCCGCCGACATCCGCGGTCCGGGCATCCGCGGTGCCGACATCGAGTACCGTGCTGGTCGGGGTTGAATCAGAGGCGTGGAGGAACGGGAAATCATGCAGGTCGGAGACCCGGCGTGAGACTGCTGCACACCTCCGACTGGCACCTGGGCCGGTCCTTCCACCGGATGAGCCTGCTCCGCGCCCAGCGTGACTTCATCGATCACCTCGTGGCCACCGTGGCCGAGCACCGGGTCGACGTCGTGCTCGTCGCCGGGGACATCTACGACCGGGCCGTGCCCCCGCTCACCGCCGTCGAGCTGTTCGACGAGGCGCTGCACCGGCTCGCCGACCTCGGTGTGCCCACCGTCATGATCTCCGGGAACCACGACTCGCCCCGCCGCCTCGGCGTCGGCGCCGGCCTCATCGAGCGGGCCGGCATACACCTGCGCACCGACCCGGCCGGCTGCGGCATCCCCGTCGTGCTCGCCGACGCGCACGGCGACGTCGCCTTCTACGGGCTGCCCTATCTGGAGCCCGCCCTCGTACGGGAAGAGCTCGGCGCCCGGCGCGGTGGCCACACCGCCGTGCTGGAGGCCGCCATGGAGCGGGTGCGCGACGACCTCGCCGCACGCCCCGCCGGCACCCGGTCCGTCGTCCTCGCGCACGCCTTCGTCACCGGCGGCACCCCCAGCGACAGCGAGCGCGACATCACCGTCGGCGGCGTCGCGTCCGTCCCCGCCGAGGTCTTCGACGGCGTCGACTACACCGCCCTCGGCCACCTCCACGGCTGCCAGGCCATCACCGAGCGCGTCCGCTACTCCGGCTCCCCGCTCGCGTACTCCTTCTCCGAGACCGACCACCGCAAGACCATGTGGCTGATCGACCTCGACGACGCGGGCACCGTCACCGGTGAGCGGCTCGACTGCCCCGTGCCCCGGCCCCTCGCCCGCGTCCGCGGCCACCTGGAGGACCTCCTCCAGGACCCCTCGCTCGACCGCCACGAAGAAGCCTGGGTCGAGGCCACCCTCACCGACCCGCAGCGCCCCGACGAGCCCATGGCCCGCCTCGCCACCCGCTTCCCGCACGTGGTGAGCCTCGTCCTCGAACCCGACCGGGCTCCCGACGACCCACTCGCCTCCTACGCCCAGCGGCTCCGCGGCCGTAGTGACCAGCAGATCGCCGAGGACTTCGTCGCGCACGTACGCGGCGGCCGCGGCCCCGACGACGCCGAGCGCGAGGTGCTGACCGCGGCGCTCGACGCCGTGCGCCTGACCGAGATCGCGGGCGAGGGGGCCCGATGAGGCTGCACCGGCTCGCGATCACCGCCTTCGGGCCGTTCGGCGCCACCCAGACCGTCGACTTCGACGAGCTCTCCGCCGCCGGCCTCTTCCTGCTGCACGGCCCCACCGGCGCCGGCAAGACCTCCGTGCTCGACGCCGTCTGCTACGCCCTCTACGGCGGCGTGCCCGGCGCCCGCCAGGGCAGCGGCCTCGCCCTGCGCAGCGACCATGCCGCACCCGAGACCCTCACCGAGGTGACGCTCGACCTCACCGTCGGCGGCCGCCGCCTGGAGATCACCCGGCGGCCCGAGCAGCTGCGCCCCAAGAAGCGCGGCACCGGCTTCACCCGCGAGAAGGCGTACAGCGCGCTGCGCGAACGCGCCGACGACGGACAGTGGCGAGGCCTCAGCCGCTCCCACCAGGAGATCGGCGAGGAGATCGGCCAACTGCTCGGGATGAGCCGGGAGCAGTTCTGCCAGGTCGTCCTCCTGCCGCAGGGCGACTTCGCCCGCTTCCTGCGCGCCGAGGACACCGCTCGCGGCAAACTGCTCGGCAAGCTCTTCGACACCGGCCGCTTCGCCGCCGTCGAGGACCGCCTCGCCGAGCTGCGCCGCGCCGCCGAGGAGCAGGTGCGCACCGGCGACGAGCGGCTGCTCGCCCTCGCCCACCGGATGCGGCAGGCCGCCGCCGACCCCGCACTGCCCGAGGTCGGCACGGCGTCGCCGTCGGCCGCGGACCCGTCGCCGGGCACCACCGACGCGGCCGGCGGACCCCACGCCGTCCCGGCACCCCGCGCCGCCGCGACCGGGCGGCGCGCCTCCTCCCGTACGACCGCACCCGCAGGACAGACACTTGCCCCCGGTGACGACGGCCTGGCCGACGCCGTGCTGGAGTGGGCGGCCCTGGCCCGTACGAACGCGCGCGAGCGGCGCGGGATCGCCACCCTGGCCGTACGGACCGCCGAGGACGCCCACGGCGCCGCCCGGGACCGGGCCGACGCCGTCCGTGAGCTCGCCCGCCTCCAGCGCCGGCACGCCGAGGCCCGGCTCCGCGCCGACAGTCTCGACGAGCGGCGGGAGGAGCTCGGGCGGATCCGTGAGCGCCTGGAGCGGGCCCGCGCCGCGGCCGCCGTGGTGCCCCTCCTGGAGGCGCGCGACCGGGCCGAGCGCGCACACCGCGCCGCGGCCGCCACCGAGGCGACGGCACGCGCCGAGCTGCCCGACGAGCACCGGGACGACGGCGTCGAGGCACTGACGGCGCTGGAGCGGCGGCTGCACGAGGAACTCGGCTCGCTCTCCGCCGCCCGCCGGGCCGAACAGCGGGCCGCCGACATCGTCGCCGAGCGCGGCCGCCTGGACCGGGACGCCCGCCGGGCCGAGGAGGCCCTCGCCGACGCGACGGAATGGCTCGCCGACTGGGACACCCGGCGCGCCGCCCACGAGCAGCGCGTGGAGACCGCGCTGGCGGCGGTCACCCGGGCGGCCCTGCTCGAAGGCGAACTGGCCCCCGCCCGGCAGCGCCTCGACACGGCCCGCGAGCGCGACCGCCTGGCCGCCGAGGTCGAGGCCGCCGAGCAGCGGCTGCGTGACGCGCGTGACGTCGCGGGCGCCGCCCGCGAGCACTGGCTGGAGCTCAAGGAGCGCCGCCTGCTCGGCTTCGCCGCCGAGCTGGCGGCCGGACTGAGCGACGGCGAGGCGTGCAAGGTGTGCGGCGCCACCGAACACCCCGCCCCGGCCCGGACCACCGCCGACCACGTGGACCGCGCGGACGAGGAACGCGCGCTGCGCCGCTTCGAACAGGCCGACACCGTACGCGCGGAGGCCGACCGGCGACTCGGTGGGCTGAGCGCGTCCCTCGCCGTGGCCACGGCCGGCGCGGGTACCGCCACCGTCGCCGAACTGGCCGGGCTCGCCCAGGACATCGAGCGGACCTATGACGCGGCGCGGGACGCCGGTGCCGACGTCCACGCCGCGCGCCAGGCCCTCGAAGCGGCGAAGCGCGAATACGAGCTGCGCCGCGAGGAGCGGCAGGCGGCACAGCTGCGGATCTCCGCCCACGCGGCCCAGAGGGACCGCCTGGACGGCGAACTGGCCGAGCTGGAAGAGGAGTTGAGGCGGGCGCGGGACGGCGCGGAGACCGTCGAGGAGCGCTCGGCCCTGCTGGAGCGCCGGCTGATGTGCCTCGCCGACGCGATCGACGCCGTACGGGCGGCCGAGGGCGCGGCGACGCTCCTGAAGGAAGCCGACGCGCGGCTCGCCGACGCCGCCTACCGCGCGGGCTTCGACACCCCGCGGCTCGCCGCGGCCGCCGCCCTGCCCGACGCCGCCCAGCGCGAGCTCCAGCACCGCCTCGATCAGTGGCGGAGCGAGGAGGCCGCGGTCGCCGCCGAGCTCGCCGACGGTGCGGCCGCGGCCGCCGCCGCGCGCCCCCCGGCCGACCCGGCGGCCGCCGAAGCCGCCGAGGAGGCCGCGACCCTCGCGCTGCGGCGGGCCTCCGCCGAGGAGTCCGCCGCCCGCACCCGCTGCGAGGAACTGGACCGGCTCTCCGCCCAGGCCCTGGCCGACGCCCGCCGCCTCGCCCCGCTGCGCCGGGAGCACCACCGCGTGGCGGGCCTGGCCGCGCTCGCCGCCGGCACCTCCGCGCTCAACGAGCGGAAGATGCGCCTGGAGTCCTACGTCCTCGCCGCCCGGCTCGAACAGGTCGCGGCCGCCGCGACCGTACGCCTGCGCCGGATGTCCGCCGGCCGCTACACCCTCGTCCACTCCGACGCCCGCACCGGAAGCCGTCGTTCCGGCCTCGGTCTGCATGTCATCGACGCCTGGACCGGCAGCGAGCGCGACACCGCGACGCTCTCCGGCGGGGAGACCTTCTTCGCCTCCCTCGCCCTCGCCCTGGGCCTCGCCGACGTCGTCACGGAGGAGGCCGGCGGGGTACGCCTGGACACCCTCTTCATCGACGAGGGCTTCGGCAGCCTCGACGAGCAGACCCTGGACGAGGTGCTGGACGTGCTGGACTCGCTGCGGGAGCGGGACCGCACCGTCGGCATCGTCAGCCACGTCGCCGACCTGCGGCAGCGCATCCCCGCGCAGCTCCAGGTCGTCAAGGACCGCGCCGGCTCGGCGGTACGGCACCGCACGGCGGGCGCCGTCCTCAGCGGCTGAGCGCCCGTCGCGCCAGCGGTGAGGAATAGACGATGCTCGTGGTCACCGAACCGAGCGCGCCGATCCGGCCGGCGACCTCCTCCAGATGCCGCATCGAACGCGCCGCCACCTTGATCACGAAGCAGTCGTCGCCCGTGACGTGGTGCGCCTCCAGGACCTCCGGCGTCGTGGCCAGCAGGTCGTGGAAGGGCTTGTAATTGCCGTTCGGGTAGCGCAGCCGTACGAACGCGAGCACCGGCAGCCCCAGCTTCTCGGGGTCCACGACGGCGGTGTATCCGCCGATGACACCCGCCTCCTCCAGCCGGCGGACCCGTTCGGTGACGGCGCTGGGGGACATGTTCACGGTGCGCGCCAACTCGGCGAAGCCCGCGCGGCCGTTGGCCTGGAGGGCGTCGAGGATGCGCCAGTCGGTGGCGTCAGGGGAATAGCCGGTCATAGCCGATGTCTAGCAGTGGAAACACCGGTTGAACAAGGGTTTTCCCGGGGAATGACCATTCGCACAGCGGCGCGCGGCCCGTAGATTTTCTGCCATGACCACCACCGCTTCCCCCGCGAAGAACCCCGTCAGCGCCGTTCTCGCCGCCCCGCCCGCCGCCCCCGACGCCGCCGCGGCCTACTTCGCCGCCCGCCTCGCCTTCCACACCGACGTCGCCGACGTCCACACCGCGCTCGCCGCCGGCGCCACCGACTTCGTCGTCCTCGACTCCCGCTCCACCGCGGCATGGGACCAGGGCCACGTCCCCGGCGCCATCCACCTGCCGACCGCGCAGATCCCCGCCCAGGCCGCCGCGTTCCTCGACCCCGCCGTCCCCGTCGTCGTCTACTGCTGGGGTCCCGGCTGCGACGGAGCCACCCGCGCCGCCCTCGCCCTCGCCCGACTCGGCTACCAGGTCAAGGAGATGCTGGGCGGCATCGAGTACTGGATCCGCGAGGGCTACGCCGTGGAGACCTGGGAGGGCACCCGGCAGTCCCCGGCGGACCCGCTGACCGCGCCGATCGGCGCGGACGACTGCGGATGCTGAGGGCGCCCACACACCCGGGCGAAGCCTCTGTCCGGCCACGGTACTGTCCCGGTACCGTGGCCCCATGCCGGCACTCAACATCGAATTCACCGAAGAGGAGCTCGCGGCCATCCGCGAGGCCGCCGCCGCCGACGGCAAGAGCATCAAGGCGTATGTGCACGACCTGTCCGTGCGCGAACAGCAGCGGCGCCGCTTCGTGGAGCGCGCCGCGAAGTTCTGGAACGAACACATAGAGGAATTCGACGCCGCCTTCCCCGAGGAGGCGCCGGGGTCCGAAGGCGGTGCGGCCGCCTGATGTCGCTGCTCATCGACCTGCCCTGGCTCCTGGGTGTACAGGAGCAGAAGCTGTACGAAGAGCCTGCCGTCCACGACTACACCGCGCTCGCCGCGGCGGTCTCCCGGCACGCCTTCGACGTCGCGAAGTTCGACCACGAGCCCGACGCCGCCTGGCGCGCCGCGGCCCTGATGCACACCCTCGTCCGGCTCCAGCCGCTCCCGGTGCGCAGCAGCCTCTACGCGTGCATGGTCGTCGTGGCCTACATGGCCGCCGCGGGCGAGGGCATCGACCCGCCCTACGGCTCCATAGTGGACCTGGCCCGGGACATCAAGGAGTACCGGGTCGACGTCTACGAATGCGCCGACCGCATCCGCGCCTGGCGCATCTGACCGCCCCGAGCGGCGGGCGTCTCCCGCGCGGAACGCCCGCCCGCCGCACGGCGGAGCCTCAGAGCGCCGACAGCTCCGCCACCAGGTCGTCCAGGCCCAGCGACCCCTGCGACAGCGCCGCCATGTGCCACGCCTTCGCGTCGAACGCGTCGCCGTGCGCCGCGCGGGCCGCCTCGCGCCCGGCCAGCCAGGCCCGCTCGCCGAGCTTGTAGCCGATCGCCTGGCCCGGCATGCCGAGGTAGCGCACCAGCTCGCTCTCGACGTAATCCGCCGGGCGGCCGCTGTGCAGGCCGAAGAACTCCCGGCCCAGCTCCGGCGTCCAGCGCTCACCGGGATGGAAGGGGGAGTGGCCGGGGATCTCCAGCTCCAGGTGCATGCCGATGTCCACGATCACCCGTGCCGCGCGCATCATCTGCGCGTCCAGATAGCCCAGCCGCCGCTCGGCGTCGGTCAGATACCCCAGCTCGTCCATCAGCCGCTCGGCGTACAGCGCCCACCCCTCGCAGTTGGCGCTGACCCCGCCGAGGGTCGTCTGGTAGCGGGAGAGCCGGTCCGCCACGTGCGTCCACTGCGCGAGCTGGAGGTGATGGCCGGGCACGCCCTCGTGATACCAGGTCGACACCAGGTCGTACACCGGGAATCGGGTCTCGCCCATCGTCGGCAGCCAGGTGCGGCCCGGGCGGGAGAAGTCCTCGGACGGCTCGGTGTAGTACGGGGCCGCGGCGCCGCCCGGCGGGGCGATGCGGGACTCCACCCGCCTGACGCGCTCGGCGAGGTCGAAGTGGACGCCGTCCAGCGCCTCGATCGTGGTGTCCATCAGCTCCTGGAGCCAGCGCCGCACCTCCTCGACGCCCTCGATGTGCGTGCCGTGGACATCGAGATGGGCCAGCGCCTCCCACGGCGTCTTCGCGCCCGGCAGGACCTTCTCGGCCTCCTCGCGCATCTCGCCGAGGAGGCGGTGGAACTCCGACCAGCCGTACGCGTAGGCCTCGTCCAGATCCAGGTCCGCGCCGTTCCAGTAGCGGGACCAGCGGGCGTACCGCTCGCGCCCGACCACGTCGGGGGACCCTTCGACGGCCGGGGCGTAGACCTCGCGCAGCCAGTCGCGCAGCGCGGCCAGGCCGCCGGTCGCGGCGGCGGCGCCGGCGTCCAGCTCGGCCCGCAGCTCTTCGGGCCCCTCGGCGGTGAACTCCGCGAACCAGCCGCCGTCCGTGCCGATCCACTCGTCCAACTGCCCGAGCACCGTGGTGACCTGGCGGGGACCGCCCGGCATCTCGCGGTCGAGGCCCTCGGCCAGCGCGGCCCGGTAGCTCTCCAGCGACGCGGGCACGGCCCGCAGCCGCTCGGCGACCGCCGACCAGTCCTCGGCGCTGTCGACCGGCATCATGGTGAACACCTCGCGCACCGCGTGCAGCGGCGAGTGGATGTTGCTGACCGCGCGCAAGTGCTCGCCCGCCTCGTGTACGGCCAGTTGGGCGGTCAGCCGCTCCCTCAGCAGCCGGGCGCAGCGCCGCTCGATGTCGTTGTCCGCGCCGGGCCGCCGCTCCGCCTCGGCGAGCCGGCCGAGGGTCGTCCGGGCCAGCTCGGCCTGGGCGTCCCAGCCCGCGGGGGAGAAGTCCGGCAATCGTCGTGCGGACTCCGCCACTCCGAGGTACGTGCCGGTGAGGGGGTCGAGTTCGATGAAGGCGTCGACGTAGGCGTCGGCGACCTGGCGCGGCAGCGGGGCGCTGATGTTGTTCGGCATGTGGTCATCCTCGTACGCGGGACGCGGCCGCGTCAGGGGATTTCCGGGTCGGCCGGGAGACGGGCGTCAGGGCCGCACCGGCACGGGCGCCGGTGCGAGCCGGGCGGTGATGACCAGCGTGCCCTCCTCGATCTGGTAGTCCAGCGGCAGGTCCAGGGCGCGCATCGCCGCCACCATCCCGGTGTTGGACGCCTGTGTGACGGCGTAGACGCTCGCGCAGCCGGCCTCCACGGCCAGCGCCAGCAGCCGGGACAGCAGCTCCCCGCCGACCCCGCGCCGCTGCCAGGCGTCCTCGACGAGCAGCGCGATCTCGGTCTCCTCGCCGTCCCACAGCAGGTGGCCGAGCGTCACCAGCCGGCCGGAGGCGGTGTACGCGGCCAGGGTCCGGCCGAAGCGCGGGCTGAGCAGGTGGCGCAGATAGCGGTCGGCGTCACCGACCGGGCCGTGGTAGCGCAGGGCGAGCGTCGAGGCGGAGCAGCGCTCGTGCATCTCCCGCGCCGCGGCGAGGTCACCGCCGTCGGCGCGGCGGACGGTGATCTCATTGCCCTCGGGCAGCGTCAGCACATCACTGCGCGGTGGCACCCGCGGGCCGAGCCGGGCGTCCAGCTCGACCAGCGCGCGGGCGCGCGCGAACTCCGTGGGGGTGAACGGCAGATACGGGCGCTCGATGGTGATCGACCCGCCCGAGGGGTCGCGCAGCCGCATCACCGTGTCCTCCCACACCCCTTCCGCCGGCACGGGCTCGGCCGGCGCGCCCCCGCGGGGCGAGCGGGCGGGGACGGAGCGGATCGTGCAGCGGCCGAAGAGCTGCCGCAGCGCCAGCGGGAGCTCGGCGGCGTCGAGCGCGGTGCGGGTGGCGAGATGGAGGGCCCGGGTCGGGGCGTCCACCAGGTCGTGGGCGTCGGCGCGCTCCAGCCAGGTGTCGCTGCCGCCGCCGTGGGCGGCGGCGTCAGTGAGCTCGGTGGCGGTCAGCTTCTCCGGGGCGCGCAGCAGCAGTTCGTCGACGGCCCCGTCGGCCAGCGGATGCGTCTGCAGGGCGAGGATGTCGACGCGGTGCCGGGCCAGTGCGAGGCACAGCGCGGCCAGGCTGCCGGGTTCGTCGCGCACGGTCGTCCGCATCCGCCACAGCGCCGTGTCGCCGGCGCCCTCGGGGCCGGACGCCGCGGGTGCCGCCCCGGTCCCCTCCTCGGCGCGGTGGCGCCGTGCCCACCAGGTGTGGAAGCCGGTCGTGGCCAGCAGGGCGGCGGCCGAGGCGGCGAGGACGATCCGTCCGTCGGGGCCGTGCGCCACGGTGTTGGCCACGGAGTCGGCGGCGGCCACCGCCGTGAACAGGGCGGCCAGTTCGACCAGGTCCCGACGCCAGTGGTGGTGCGGCCGGTGCGGGGTCTTGGTGGAGGTCTCGTCCGTCATGGCCCCACCATGACCGAGCGGTGTTGCGTGATCACGAACAGCTTGTGACCGATGGGTAAAGCGCGCGGCTTGTAGGCAACCGCCCCGATTGCGCGTCCTACCCGGAGACCTCGCCCGACCGCAGGTCGGCGAGCGCGTCCTCCACGGCCCGGTGGAACGTCGGATAGGCGTAGATCATGTGCCGCAGCGCCTCGACGGGCACCCCCGCCTGGACGGCCACCGCCAGCCCGTACATCACCTCGCCGCCCGCCGGGCCCGCCGCGGTCGCGCCGACGAGCACGCCCCGGTCGAGGTCCTCGACCAGCTTGACCAGGCCCTCGTTGCCCGCCTTGTGGATCCAGCCGCGCGCCGAGGACGGCACCGGCGCCAGGCCCGTGCCCACCCGCAGCCCCTTCTCCCGGGCCTGCTTCTCCGTCAGGCCCACCGCGCCGACCTCCGGATCGGTGAACGTCACCCGGGGCAGCGCGCGGTAGTCGGCGTCCGGGCCCGGCTCGCCGAGGACCGCCCGCACGACGATCTCTGCCTGGTACATCGCGACGTGCGTGAACGCGCCGTGCCCCGTCACATCCCCCACGCCCCACAGCGCGGGTGCCGCGAGCAGCCGGCCGTCCACTTTCAGCGAGCGTGCCCCGGGGTCCAGGCCCACGGTCTCCAGGCCGAGGTCCGAGAGGTCCACCCGGCGGCCCGTGGACACCAGCAGCCGATCGGCCGTCAGGTCCGTGCCGTCCTCCAGGGAGAGGGTGAAGACGTCCCCCTGCCGGCGGACCCCGGTCGCGCGTGACCCCGTCCGCACGGTCAGGCCCTCGTGGCGCAGGACCTTCTCCAGCAGCTCGCCGGCCTCGGGCTCCTCGGCGGGCAGCAGCCCGTCCATGGCCTCCACGATCTCCACGCGGGTGCCGAAACGGGCGTAGGCCTGGGCGAGCTCCAGGCCGATCGCGCCGCCGCCGAGCACGAGCAGCGAACTCGGCGCCTCCTTGGCGGAGACCGCCTCGCGGTTGGTCCAGTACGGCACGTCCGCCAGGCCGGGCACCGGTGGCGCCGAGGGCTTGGTGCCCGTCGCGATCACGACGCCGAGCCGCGCGGTGAAGACCGGGTCCCGCGCACCGCCCGTGCCGGTCACCCGGACCTGCCCGGGCCCGTCCAGCCTGCCGCGCCCGCGCACCAGACGGCCGCCCTTGCCGGTGAAGCGGTCGGCGGCGACCTGGTCGTTCCAGTCGTCCGTGGCCTCGTCGCGGATCCGGGCGGCCACCGGGGCCCAGTCCGGCACCACCCCCGCGGAGCCGGCCATGCCGGGGACGCGCCGCGCCTCCGCCAGCAGATTCGCGGCGCGGATCATCATCTTGCTCGGCACGCACCCCCAGTACGGGCACTCGCCGCCGACCAGCTCCGCCTCCACGCCCACCACGCTCAGCCCCGCCTCGGCGAGGCGGCCGGCCACGTGCTCACCGCCCGGGCCCATGCCGATGACGACGACATCCACCTGCTCGGCCATGGCACCGCACCTCCCGCTCACCTCGCTGGGTGCTCCCCACCTTCCCACCCGCCACTGACAGCGTCACTGTCCGACGCGCCTGGGCGGGCGGCCCTCACCGGTCGGCGCGAGGTGTCGAGGATGACGCGGGCGACGAGCGCCGGGTCGTCGTTCATGGGGACGTGCCCGCAGCCGGGCAGCCGGACCAGGCGCGCGCCGGGGATCACCTTCTTGGCGCGGACGCCCTGGCGGCGGACGAGCAGCCGGTCGTTGCTGCCCCAGGCGATGGTGACGGGCACGTCCGGGACGTCGTGGACGAACCGCACCGTACGGCCCGCTGCGAGCGTGGCGCCGAAGCCGGTCGCCGCGCGCAGCGCCTCCGTCTCGGCGATCACCGCATCCGGCGAACGCCGTCCGGGCCGTGCGTAGATGGGGCTGACCAGGGCCGCGCGCCCCACCGCCGTACGGGCCAGCCGCGCCACGGTCGCCGGCGGCAGCGTCACGGCGCCGCGCCGCATCCCGAGCAGCATCCCGAAGGCGTACCGGCGCTCGGCTTCGTTCCAGAAGCCGGCGGGGGAGAGGGCCGTGACGGACCGTACGAGCTTGTCGTGCCCCAACTGCAGGGCGAGCAGACCGCCCAGGGAGTTGCCCGCGATGTGCGGCCGCTCCACACCGAGCGCCTCGAACAGCGCGCCGAGCACGGGGACCACGCCCGCCAGGCCGTACTCGACCCCTTCGGGCAGCGCGGGGGAGCGGCCGAAGCCCGGCAGGTCGACGGCGATCACATCGCGCTCGGCGGCCAGGATGCCGGTGACCGGGTCCCACGCCTGGAGGTGGTGGCCGATCCCGTGCAGCAGCACCAGGGGCTCGCCGCCGCCGTGCCGTTCGTAGGACACCTCGACCGTGCGCTGCCCGGCGGGGGTGTCGATGGGGAAGGCGACCGTGTCGGCCATGGGACGGCTCCTCGTCATCCGGCGGTGACTCCTGAGGTATTGAGACAGGATGTCAGCAACGATTACCGCTGGGTAGACCTTGTTCGATAAGGGGTCGAGGAGGGGTTCGACGAGGGGCCGGCGGGGTCTCGGCGCGGTCCGTCCGCCGGGTCCGCCGACCGGGTGGCCGCGAGCTTGCGCGGCGGTGACCGGGACCGCACAGTGACATGGGCGGTCACCGTTCGCGCAGGACTGAGCACACCGAGCACCGGGAGTGAGTGATGACGGCACGCCAGCGGAAGGTCGGCAAGCGCAGCAGGCCCACCCGGAAGGCGAGGGCCCGCGGGGCCGCCGTCCGTCGTCTGGCGAGGAGCAGGAAGGTCGTCGGGCGCCTCGCCCACCGGCGCGACCGCGCCGTCCGGCGCACCGTCCGCGCCTATCTGGCGGCCGTGATCAGCACCTCCGCGTCCCCCGCCCGCCAGGCCGGGCGGACGACCGCCGTGACCTCCGACGTCCTGTACACCCTGAAGCGGAACGGTGTGATCCGTCACCGGTCGCTCGTCCACTCCGTCACCGCCTACGTCCCCGCGACCATGGCCAGGGCCGTCGGAGCCGGCGACACCGTCGTGCTGCGCACCTACCGGCGCAGGCCCAAGGAGGGT
Source organism: Streptomyces sp. NPDC023527 (assembly GCF_055560115.1). Lineage (NCBI taxonomy): Bacteria > Bacillati > Actinomycetota > Actinomycetes > Kitasatosporales > Streptomycetaceae > Streptomyces > Streptomyces sp. NPDC023527. The sequence goes on along the minus strand of NZ_JBVHJJ010000016.1, from coordinate 82,687 downwards.
GCGCCCGGTGCCCTCTACCGCGTGGCCCGAGCGCTGTGAGGCGACACCGGGGGCCGACGGCCCTTTCGTAGCTACGCACGAAGAGAGGCGAGGCGCGGACCTGCGCGAACCGCCTATAGACTCTCGACACGTGACTGCTGCGTCTTTGAAGCCCCGCATCCCCAACGTCCTCGCCGGCCGCTATGCCTCCACCGAGCTGGCCGTCCTGTGGTCCCCCGAGTACAAGGTCAAGCTGGAGCGGAAGCTGTGGCTCGCGGTGCTCCGTGCCCAGAAGGACCTGGGGATCGAGGTGCCGGACGCCGCCCTCGCCGACTACGAGCGGGTCCTGGACCAGGTCGACCTCGCCTCGATCGCCGAGCGCGAGAAGGTCACCCGCCATGACGTGAAGGCCCGGATCGAGGAGTTCAACGACCTCGCCGGCCATGAGCAGGTCCACAAGGGCATGACCTCCCGTGACCTCACGGAGAACGTCGAGCAGCTCCAGATCCGGCTCTCGCTGGAGCTCGTACGCGACCGCGCCGTCGCCGTCCTGACCCGCCTCGGCAAGCTCGCCGGCGAGCACGCCGAGCTGGTCATGGCAGGCCGCTCGCACAACGTCGCCGCCCAGGCCACCACCCTCGGCAAGCGCTTCGCCACCACGGCCGACGAGCTGCTGGTCGCCTACGGGCGGCTGGAGGAGCTGCTCGGCCGCTATCCGCTGCGCGGCATCAAGGGTCCGGTCGGCACCGCACAGGACATGCTCGACCTGCTGGGCGGGGACGCCGCGAAGCTGGACGAGCTGGAGCGCCGCATCGCCGGCCACCTCGGCTTCGCGCAGGCCTTCACCTCCGTCGGCCAGGTCTACCCGCGCTCGCTGGACTACGACGTGGTGACCGCGCTGGTGCAGCTGGCCGCCGCCCCCTCCTCGCTCGCCAAGACCATCCGCCTGATGGCCGGGCACGAGCTGGTGACCGAGGGCTTCAAGCCGGGCCAGGTCGGCTCGTCCGCGATGCCGCACAAGATGAACACCCGCTCCTGCGAGCGCGTCAACGGCCTCATGGTCATCCTGCGCGGCTACGCCTCGATGACGGGCGAGCTCGCGGGCGACCAGTGGAACGAGGGCGACGTCTCCTGCTCCGTGGTGCGCCGCGTCGCGCTGCCGGACGCGTTCTTCGCGCTCGACGGCCTGCTGGAGACCTTCCTCACCGTCCTCGACGAGTTCGGCGCCTTCCCCGCCGTCGTCGCCCGCGAGCTGGACCGCTACCTCCCCTTCCTCGCCACCACCAAGGTGCTGATGGGCGCCGTACGGGCCGGGGTCGGCCGGGAGGTCGCCCACGAGGCGATCAAGGAGAACGCGGTGGCCTCCGCGCTGGCCATGCGCGAGCAGGGTGCCGAGCGCAACGAGCTGCTCGACAAGCTGGCGGCCGACGAGCGGATCCCGCTGGACCGCGCGGCCCTGGACGCCCTGATGGCCGACAAGCTCTCCTTCACCGGTGCCGCCGCCGACCAGGTCGCCCTGGTCGTCTCCCGCATCGAGGAGATCGCCAAGCAGCACCCGGAGGCGGCCGCCTACGCCCCCGGCGCCATCCTCTGACGCTTTCCCCCGCGTCTCACGGACCGCCCGCCGCCGTGTCCTCCCCGGACACGGCGGCGGGCGGTCCGCGTTTTCCGGCCTGTCCGTCCGAGGACCTGCCGCACGGACCGTGTGAGGGCGCTCGGGGGCACCGCCTATCATCGGGATGTCCTCTGCTCCGTCGATCAAGGTGGGCCGCACAGTGGTAGGTGACGTGGTCGCGGAGGATCTGCGGGTCCTGTTCTGCGGGATCAACCCGGGGCTGATGTCCGCCGCCACCGGGCACCACTTCGCCCGGCCCGGCAACCGCTTCTGGCCCGTGCTGCACCGGTCCGGCTTCACGCCCAGGCAGCTCGCCCCGGCCGAGCAGGAGGAACTGCTCGCGTACGGGCTGGGCATCACCAACGTCGTGGACCGGCCCTCCGCACGGGCCGACGAGGTGAGCAAGGAGGAGTTCCGCGCGGGCGGGCTGCTGCTCACCGAGAAGGTGGCACGGCTGCGGCCCCGGTGGCTGGCGGTCGTCGGCGTCACCGCGTACCGGATCGCCTTCGACGACAAGCGCGCGGTGATCGGACCGCAGGAGCGGACGATCGGCTCCACCCGGGTCTGGGTGCTGCCCAACCCCAGCGGCCTCAACGCCTCGTGGCCGCTCCCGCGGATGACCGAGGAGTACGAGCGGCTGCGCGCCGCCGCCGACGAACCCCTCTGATCCCCCCGGGCCGGCCCCCCCGCTCAGGCGTCCCGGTGGCGCAGCGACCACCAGCCCGCCGCCGCCGCGACCCCCGCCCACAAGGCCGCCACCCCGAGCCCCGCCCACGCGCCGAGCAGGCCCTCCGGCGCCGCGTGCAGGATCTGCTGCCCGGCCCGGTCCGGCAGGAACTGCGAAACCCTGCCCACCGCCGAATCCGTGTCCCCGCCGAGCACCGGCGAGAGGAAGCAGACGAGAGGGACGAGCAGCCCTATCGTGCCGACCGTGCTGCGCAGCACGGCCGCCACACCCGCGGACAGCACGGTCAGCAGCGCGAGATGGAGGCCGCACCCGGCCACCGCCCGCAGCGCCCCGGGCGCGCCGAGACCCAGACCGTGCTCACCGAGCATCCCCTGTCCCACGAGGAACCCGCACACCCCGGCGAGCAGCCCGGCGGCGAGCGCGAGCCCGGTGGTGACGGTCAGCTTGGCGGCGTACAGCAGTCCGCGCCGGGGGACGGCGGTGAGCGAGACGCCGATGGAGCCGCGGGCGTATTCCCCCGCCACCATCAGCGCGCCGAAGCAGACCGCGGCGATCTGGCCGAAGGAGATGCCGAAGAACGAGGCGAAGAGGGGCTCGAAGTCCCGGTCGGCGCTGTCGCCCTGGAGCGCGCAGACCAGGACGGAGATGCCCGCGGTCGTCACGAAGGCGCTCGCGAGCGCGACGACCAGGGCGCGGACCGAGCGGAACTTGACCCACTCGGAGCGGAGGACGGCGGTGAACGACATCGGGTCAGACCCTCTCGGTGGTGGAGGCGGTGTATTCGGCGGCTTCGGCGGTCAGATCGAGATAGGCCCGCTCCAAGGAGCCCCGCTCGTCGGTGAGTTCGAGGAGCGGAATGCCCTCGCGGGCGGCGAGGGCACCGATGTGGGCGGCCTCGGCCCCGTCGACGGTCCAGCCGCCGTCGCCGTCGGGCTCGGCGGTGAACCGGGTCCCGGCGAGCGCCTCGCCCAGCCGCTGCCCCTCCGTGGTGCGCAGCCGTACGCGGGGGCGGGTGCGGTCCTTGACGAAGGCGTCCATGGAGCTGTCGGCGAGCAGCCGGCCCCGCCCGAGGACCAGCACATGGTCGGCGGCCTGTGCCGTCTCGCCCATCAGATGGCTGGAGACCAGCACGGTCCGGCCCTCTCCCGCCAGCCGCCTCATCAACTCCCGGATCCAGATGATGCCTTCCGGGTCGAGCCCGTTCGTCGGCTCGTCGAGCATGAGGACGGGCGGGTCGCCGAGCAGCGCGGCGGCGATGCCGAGCCGCTGGCGCATGCCGAGGGAGAAGGTCCGTATCCGCCGCCGGGCGACCTTCGCCAGCCCCGCCTCCTCCAGGACCTCACCGACCCGGCGGGCGGGGAGGAGGTTGCTGTGGGCGAGGGCGAGCAGGTGGTCGCGTGCGGTACGGGCGGGATGCGCGGCCGTCGCGTCGAGGAGCGCGCCGACGTGCCGCAGGGGCTCGGCGAGCGTCGCGTACGGGCGCCCGCCGACGGTGGCGGTGCCGGACGTGGGCCGGTCGAGGCCGAGGACGACGCGCATAGTGGTGGACTTGCCCGCGCCGTTGGGCCCGAGGAATCCGGTCACGCGGCCCGGCTCGACGGTGAGGCTGAGGCCGTCCACGGCGCGCACGGAACCGTAGCGCTTGGTGAGTCGGTCGATGGTGATCGAGGTCATGGCCCAAGGCTGTCGCGGTGGGCACGGCGGCGGCTTCCCTCCCGCGTGGGTGATCTCTCCCCCACGTGGGGGAGGCCGCCCCCGGGGACTGTTGAAATGATGTGAGCATGCTCGCTCTGCTGCGGCCGCTCACCCGGGCGGTCACCTATACCCGCTGGCTGCACCTGGTCATGGCCGCCGTGCTCGGCGCGGTCTTCGCGTTCGTCTTCCCCGGCGTGGGAAACCTGGACGGCCGGCACGGCGGATGGCTGCTGGTGTGGCCGCTGCCGTTCCTGACCGCGATGGCGATGATCCCCGGCGTCCGGCTGTCGGAGGGGACGCAGGCCCGGCTGCTGCTGTTCCCGAGGGTGGGCGACGAGGGGGATCCGGGGGTCGCCGCGTCGCCTTCCGCGTCCTGGGGAGACCGGTGGCGGACCGCGCTGTGGCTGGTGCTCCGGTACGAAGTGGGCATGGTGCTGGCGTTCCTGAGCGTGCATCTGCCGACGCTGGCCGTCTCCCTCCTCGGCTCCGCCGGCGAACCGGGCGACAAGCCGCTGCTGTGGCCGCCCGGTGATCACGGCTGGTACGCCCTGCTCGCCCCGCTGCCCGTCCTGCTCCTGCTGGCCGCGACCGTCGCGGCCGGCACACTGACGGCGGCGGCCGCACGGTGGCTGCTCGGCCCCTCGGCGGCGGAGCGGATCGCCGCGCTGGAGGAGCGCACGGACCGGCTGCTCGAACACAACCGGCTCGCCAGGGAGTTGCACGACTCCATCGGCCACGCCCTGACCGTGGCCGTGGTGCAGGCCGGCGCGGCGCGGGCCGCGGGCTCCGAGGAGTTCACCCAACGGGCGCTGGCCGCCATCGAGGACACCGGGCGGCACGCCCTTGAGGACCTGGAGCGGGTGCTGAAGGTACTGCGCGAGGACGCGCCGCGACCGGGCGACCGGCCTTCCCTCACCGACACCGGACGCCTCCTGGAAGCGGCGCGCGGCTCGGGGGCGCACGTCACGGCCGAGCTCACCGGCGACCTGGACACGATCCCCGGGCCGGTCTCCCGCGAGGGCTACCGCATCGTGCAGGAGGCGCTCACCAACGTGCTGCGGCACGCCGGGCCCGTACCCGTGACCGTACGCATAGCGGCCCGCACGGACACGCTGGAGCTCGACATCCGCAATCCCCTGCCCGACCGCGCGGCCGCCGTGACGGGTGGCGGCAGCGGGCTGCGCGGCATCCGCGAGCGCGCGGCGCTGCTCGGCGGCCGGGCCGACACCGGTGCGCACGAGGGCGCCTGGCGGGTGCGGGCGCTGCTCCCGCTGGACGGGCGGGGATGATCCGGTGGCGATAACCGTGCTGCTCGTCGACGACGAGCCCCTCGTACGCGCCGGACTGCGCGCCATCCTCGAAGCACAGCCCGACATCGAGGTGGTGGGCGAGGCCGCGGACGGCGCAGCCGTGCTGCCGCTGGTGCGCGGGCTGCGGCCGGACGTGGTCGCGATGGACGTGCGGATGCCGCTCATGGACGGCATCGAGGCGACGCGGACGGTGCTGCGGACCGTCCACCCACCGCCGAAGATCATGGTCGTGACGACCTTCGAGAACGACGAGTACGTCTACGACGCGTTGCGCGCGGGCGCGGACGGCTTCCTGCTCAAGCGCGCCGCACCCGCCGAAATCGTGCGGGCGGTACGGACGGTGGCGGCCGGCGAGTCGCTGCTCTTCCCCGTCGCGCTGCGCGCGCTCGCGGCCGAGCGCGGCAACGAGCGCGCCCGCGCGGCGATGGAGCGGGCGGCGCTGACCGCGCGGGAGGCCGACGTCCTGCGGCTGATGACGCGCGGGATGTCCAACCCGGAGATCGCCCGCAGCCTGCTGCTGGGCACCGAGACGGTCAAGACGCACGTCAGCGCGGTGCTGTCCAAGCTGGGGGCGCGGGACCGGACGCAGGCGGTGATCGCGGCGTACGAATCGGGGTTCGTCACCCCGGGATGAGCCCCCGCCCGTAACGCGGTTGGGCGCACCGCTGATCACCCAGTAGTATGTACACCGCGCCGCTAGCTCAGTTGGCTAGAGCGGCTGACTCTTAATCAGCAGGTCCGGGGTTCGAGTCCCTGGTGGCGCACCGACAACGGCGAGGGCCCTCACGTCACGTGAGGGCCCTCGCCGTGTATCCGGCCGCGTGCCCGGCGTGACCCGCCCGAGGTTCCGAGGCTCGCCGCTCCGGCCGGCACCCGATACGATCCGGCCAGACAGCAAAGAGCGCGCAAAGCGAGGAGGCGGCACGTTGGGGCGGCTCACCGGTGGGGACCCGTCTCTGTTGCGGCGGATCAATTCGGCCGTCGTGCTGCACGCGCTCCGCGCGGCGGCCACCCCCGCCTCGCCCACCCTCACCGATCTGGTCAAGGTGACCGGGCTGTCCCGGCCGACCGTGGAGGGCGTGGTCGAGGGGCTGATCGACTCCGGTCTGGTGGTGGAGGTGCCCGCCGAGGAGGGCGAGGCCCGCCGCCAGGGGCGTCCGGCGCGGCGCTTCCGCTTCCGCGTGGAGGCCGGCCATCTGCTGGGCGTCGAGATCGGGCCGCACCGGATCGCCGTGCTGATGGCGGATCTGGGCGGGCGGGTCATGGGCTCGGCGTCCCTGGAGGTCTCGGCGACGGCGTCGGCGGACGAGCGGCTGGAGGGCGTCCGGGACGCGGTCACCGACCTGTTGCAGCGCTCGGGGGTGCCGCGCGCCCAACTGCGCGCCGTGGGCGTGGCCACGCCCGGCATCGTGGAGGCGGACGGGACCGTACGCCTGGGCACTGCGCTGCCGGGGTGGACCGGACTGCCGCTGGGCGAACGGCTGCGGCGGTCCTTCCGATGTCCGGTCCTCGTGGAGAACGACGCGAACGCGGCCGCGGTGGCCGAGCACTGGAAGGGCGCGGCCACGGCCTCGGACGATGTCGTGTTCGTCCTCGCCGGCCTGAGCCCGGGTGCCGGATCGCTGATCGGCGGGCGGCTGCACCGGGGTTATGGAGGCGCGGCCGGGGAGATCGGCGCGCTGCACCTGCTGGGCCGCGAGGCCACCCCGGAAGAGGTGCTGTCCACCACCGGCGAGCCCCTGCACCCGCTGGACGAGGCCCAGGTGGCACGGGTGTTCGCGCTGGCCCGCGCGGGCGACGAGCGGGCCGCGGCGGCCGTGGAGCGGTTCATGCGGCGGCTGGTGCACGACGTGGCGGCGCTGGTGCTCGCGCTCGACCCGGAGCTGGTCGTGGTGGGCGGCTGGGCGGCCGGCCTGAACGGGGTCCTGGAACCCCTGCGCGAGGAGCTGGCCCGCTACTGCCTGCGGCCGCCGCGCGTGGTGCAGTCCCTGCTGGGCGAGGCGGCCGTGGCGACGGGCGCGCTGCGCCTGGCTCTCGACCACGTGGAGGAGCAGTTGTTCGCGGTCGAGAGCACGGTGACGGCGCGGCGCTGAAGGGAGTGCCGGCCCGGGTCAGCCGGCCACCAGCTGCATCCCGGCGTCGCCGAAGGTGAGCCGGCAGGTGTCGGCGCGGTAGGTGGCCACGGCGACGGCGGCGGTGCGGCCGGCCGCGAAATAGCGCGTGGTGACCAGCAGTACGGGCGCGCCGGGGAGCCGGTCGAGCTGCTTGGCGTCGTCGGCGCGGGCGGAACCCAGCTCCACGGCCTGGTCCTGGCCGTCCAGTTCGAGGCGCCGCAGTTCGTGCAGGACCAGCCGGGCGCGGGCGGGACCGGAGAGCGCGTCGACGCCCGCGAGACCGGGGACGGTGCTCGTCGGTACGTACAACAGCTCGGCGGCGACGGGCTGGCCGTGGGTCCGGCGGCTGCGGCGCACGGTGTGCACGGCCTCGCCGGCGACGGTGTCCAGCAGCCGGGCGACGGCCGCGGGCGGTGCCTCCTCCACGCTGCCGACGGGCTCCCAGGTGTCGGTGACGCCCCCCGGCCAGGAGTGCTCGGCATCGCCGACGGCCACACCCACGCGGGGCGGGGCGACGGTGGTGCCGACGCCGCGGCGGCGCTGGAGCCGCCCTTCCAGTTCGAGCTGTTCGAGCGCCTGGCGGAGCGTGGCCCGGGCGACGCCGAAGCGGGCCGCCAGTTCACGTTCGTTCGGCAGGATCTCGCCCACCGCGAACTCGGAGTCGAGTGCGTCGGTGAGCACGGTCTTCAGGTGCCAGTACTTCGGCTCCGGCACCGTTTCCAGCTGCGTGGTCCCCACCCTGATCCTCCGCGACGGCTTTTTGCGCGCTTCTTTATTAAAGGTTGTTGCAGTATGCCTGCGACCATAGGACGGCGCACAGACTTGGTCAAGACCAATGCCATCTTTGTCAGAGGCGTCGGATACGGTCGTCGTTCATCGGATCGTGCGACTTGGGGTAGGGCGATGGGGCAGGTCACCGTGGTCACGGGTGGCGGCAGGGGGATCGGGGCGGCGGTCGCGCTGCGCCTGGCCCGCGCCGGCCACAGCGTCGGCATCGGCTACGAACAGGCGCGCGACGCCGCTGAGGAGACGGCGGAAACCGTGCGCGCCGAGGGCGTGGGGTGCGTGGCCGTCCGGGCCGACACCAGCGTCGAGAGCGAGGTCGACGCCCTCTTCGACGCGGTCAAGGAGCGGCTGGGGCCGATCACCGGCCTGGTCAACAACGCCGGGATCACCGGCCTGCTGGGCCGCTTCACCGAGACGCCGGTCGAGGCGATGCGCCGGGTCGTGGACGTCAATGTGACGGGGGCGCTGATCTGCGCCCGCCGGGCGGCCCTGGAGCTGTCGACCCGTCACGGCGGGCCGGGGGGTGCGATGGTGAACATCTCCTCGGGCGCCGCCACCCTGGGCAGCCCCGGCGAGTACGTGCACTACGCGGCGAGCAAGGCCGCCGTGGACGCCATGACCATGGGCCTGTCCAAGGAGCTCGCCGCGGAGGGCATCCGCGTCAACTCCGTACAGCCCGGCATGATCGTCACCGACATCCACGCCGCGATGGGCGACCCCGACCGGCCGTGGCGCGACACCGGCCGGGTGCCGATGGGCCGGCCCGGCGAGCCGGACGAGGTCGCGGCCGCGGTCGCCTGGCTGCTGTCGCCGGAGGCGTCGTACACCACGGGCGCGGTGCTGCGGGTGGCCGGAGGGCTCTGACCGACCGCACGGGCCGGGTCGCAAGGGCCCCGAGGGGAGGGGGAGTTGTCCTTACGGAGCGGCTCTCAGCCGCACCCCGCTGCCTCCCGGCCCTTCGCGCACACCGGCCCCGTGCCCGGCAGGCCGGCGTCCGTCCACGGGCGTTCGGCCTCCGTCGGCATGCCCAGCCAGGAGATGTGGGTGGGCACCGCCCTGCCCAGGCCGGCGTCGAAGTGCGCGCCCGTCCGGCCGTCGCCGGAGGAGCGGCCCGTCAGGCGCCTGCCGATCCAGGGGCCGAGGTGCTCGCGGGCGAAGCGGACATCGGAGGTGCGGCGGGCCCGCCAGCCGGGTCGCACGAACGGGGGGAGCGGCGCCCGCCAGTCCTCCCGCGGCTCATGCCCCAGCGCCTGCCAGACGGCCTCGGCCACCCGGCGGTGGCCCTCGGTGTTCAGGTGCAGCCGGTCCTCGGCCCACATCCGGGGGTCGCCCAGCACCTCGGCGCCGAAGAGGTCCACGACCAGCGCGCCGTGCCGCTCGGCCAGCTCGTCGATGAAGCCGAACAGCTGCTCCATGCGCGGCCGGAACCGCTCCAGGACCGGGCCCTGCCGGCCGGGGCTGCGCATCAGCACCAGCTGCCGGCAGCTCGGCGCGAGCCGCTCCACGGCCTCCGCCAGCCGCGCGCACACCAGGTCCACGTCGCACTTCGGCCGCAGGACGTCGTTGAGCCCGCCGACCAGCGTGACCAGGTCGGCGCCCAGCGCGGCGGCGGGCGCCGCCTGCTCGTCCGCGATCTGGCCGATCAGCTTGCCGCGCACGGCGAGGTTCGCGTAACGGAAGCCGTCGGCGCGCGTCGCCAGCCGCGCCGCGAGCAGATCGGCCCAGCCGCGGTAGGAGCCGTCGGGCAGCTCGTCCGACATGCCCTCGGTGAAGGAGTCGCCCACCGCGACGTAACTGGTGTACGTAGCATTCATTTCCATGAGGGCCCGATCCTACCGAAACCGGCCACCGCGGAGCCGCCGCTTTTCTCCGCCGGTCCTCTACGCCGGCCGGCCCACCAGCTCCCGCAGCACGTCCTCCAGCGTGACCAGCCCGGCGAGCTTGCCGTCCTCGCCGATGACCGCCGCGAGGTGGGTGCCGGTGCCGCTCATCGCCGTGATCACGTCGTCCAGCGGGGTCGCCGCCCGGACGGTCGCGATGCGCCGCATCCGCTGCAGCGGGAAGGGCAGGTCCCGCGGCTCGGCGTCCAGGGCGTCCTTCACATGCAGGTAGCCGAGGATCCGGCCCGCGTCGTCGATGACCGGGAAGCGGGAGAAGCCGGATGCCGCGGAGAGCCGCTCCAGGCCCTCGGGGGTGATCCCGAGCGGCGCGGAGACCACCCGCTCCACGGGCGTCACCACGTCCCGGACGGGACGGGTGCCCAGCTCCAGGGCGTCCCGCAGCCGCTCGGTGGACCGCTCGTCGAGCAGGCCCGCCGCGCTGGAGTCGGCGACGATCCGGGCGAGCTGGTCGTCGGAGTAGGTCGAGGCGACCTCGTCCTTCGGCTCGACCCGCAACAGCTTCAGCAACCCGTTCGCCAGCGCGTTGATGGCGAAGACGAACGGGCGCAGGGCCCGCGCCAGGGCCGCCAGCGGCGGGCCGAGCAGCAGGGCGGTGCGCACCGGCTCGGCCAGCGCGATGTTCTTCGGCACCATCTCGCCGAAGAGCATGTGCAGATACGTCGCCACGGCCAGCGCGATCACGAACGACACCGGGTGGATCAGCCCGTCCGGGATCCCGACCGTGTCGAAGACGGGCTCCAGCAGATGGGCGATGGCCGGCTCGGCGACCGCGCCGAGCACCAGCGTGCACAGCGTGATGCCGAGCTGCGCGGCGGCCATCAGCGCCGAGACGTGCCGCAGACCCCACAGCACGCTGCGGGCCCGCCGGTCGCCCTGGTCGGCGTACGGCTCGATCTGGCCCCGGCGCACCGAGATCATGGCGAATTCGGCGCCCACGAAGAAGGCGTTGACGACCAGCGTCGCCAGGCCGATGAGGATCTGGAGGGCGGTCATCGGCCGGCCTCCCCGTCCGTGCTCGCCGTGCGGTCCGGCGGCGGCGCCGTGAGCCGCACCCGTGCCGCGCGGCGGCCGGACGCGTCGGTGACGTCGACGCGCCAGCCCGCCACCTCGACGGTGTCGCCCTCGGCCGGGATCCGGCCGAGCTCGGTGGCGACCAGGCCGGCCAGCGTCTCGTACGGGCCGTCCGGCGCCCACAGGCCGATGATCTCCAGCTGGTCGGTGCGGACCGCGCCGTCCGCGTCGTACAGCGGGCGGCCCTCCGGGCCGGTGCCGGCCGGGGCCAGGTCCGGCAGCTCGTGCGGGTCGTGCTCGTCGCGGACCTCGCCGACGACCTCCTCGACGATGTCCTCCAGGGTGACGACGCCGGCCGTGCCGCCGTACTCGTCGATGACGACGGCCATCGTGCGCTTGCCCGACAGCCGGTCCAGCAGCCGGTCCACGGTCAGCGACTCGGGTACGAGCAGCGGCTCGCGCAGCAGCGCGGTGACCGGGTGGTGGCGGCGCTCCTCGGCGGGTATGGCCACGACGTCCTTGATGTGGGCGATGCCGATGACGGTGTCGAGATTGCCCCGGTAGACGGGGAAGCGGGACAGTCCGGTGGCCCGGGTGGCGTTGGCGACGTCCTCGGCCGTGGTCTGCGCGTCGAGCGCGGTGACCTGGACGCGGGGCGTCATCACGTTCTCCGCCGTCAGCTCGGAGAGGTTCAGCGTCCGTACGAACAGCTCGGCGGTGTCCGCCTCCAGCGCGCCCTCCTTGGCGGAGTGCCGGGCGAGCGCGGCGAGCTCCTGCGGCCCGCGCGCGGAGGCCAGCTCCTCGGCGGGCTCCAGGCCCATGCGGTGCAGGGTGCGGTTCGCGGTGTTGTTGAGGTGCCGGATCAGCGGCCGGAACGCGGCGCTGAACGTGCGCTGCGCCCCGGCGACCCGCTTGGCCACCGGTAGCGGGCGCGAGATCGCCCAGTTCTTGGGCACCAGCTCGCCCACCACCATGAGCACGACCGTGGACAGGACGGTGCCCAGCACCAGCGCGGTCGAGGAGGCCACCGAGGGGGAGAGGCCGAGCGCCTCCGCCGGGCCGGTCAGCAGCGCCGCGATGGACGGCTTGGAGATCATGCCGATGATCAGGCCGGTCACGGTGATGCCGAGCTGGGCGCCGGAGAGCTGGAAGGTGAGGCTGCGGACGGCCTTGAGCGCGCTCTCCGCGCCGAGGTCGCCGTACTCGGCGGCCCGCTCCAGCTCCGCGCGCTCGACGGTGGTGAGCGAGAACTCCGCCGCGACGAACACGGCGCAGGCCAGCGTCAGCAGCAGGGCCACCACCAGAAGCAGCACTTCGGTCATCGGTTCACCTCCGTCCCATGGTCGGGCAGAGGAGGAAGGATCGCGCGATGTCGGCTACTGGGAGGCTCGCCCATGGGCGGACGCTCACACCTTTCAACTGGAGGTTCGGGAAGAACGGGAAAGAACAAGGTAAGAGAACTACTGTCCACCCATGGTAAAGGATAGGCAAAGCGACGGGTGGGTCACCGGCCCGCCGCCGCCGGGCCGGCCGGTCAGGAGCCGCGCAGCTCCTCCATGACCGGGGCGAACGCCTCCAGACTCGGCTCCAGGACGGTGAAATAGGTGAAGCCGAACCGCTCCCGGTGGCCGCGCACCTGCTCCGCCATGTCCTTGACCGAGCCGGCCAGCAGCGCCGGGTGGTCCAGCAGCTCGTCCTCGGAGAGGTCCGGCGCGTGCCGGCCGAGCTCGCGGGCCGTGGCCCGGCGGTCGGCGCCGGCGGCCACGACCTGGACGAGGTAGTTCAGCTCGGCGGCGCTCTCGCGCTCCGCGGCGAAGCCCTGGTACATCGCCATCCGCTCCTCGATGACGCCGGGGCTCAGTAGCCGCAGCTCGCCGGTCGCGGTCGTGGCCGCGCCCGTGAACGCCGCGACGTCGGCGTGGCGCGCGGCCAGCCGCAGCATGCGCGGGCCGTTGCCGCCGAGGAGCAGCGGCGGGCGGGGGGCCTGCGCCGGCCGCGGCGCGTGCTCCGGGTCGCCCAGCAGCCGGTCCAGCTCGGCGACCGTGCGTTCCAGGTGGTCCACGCGCTCGCGCGGCGAGCCGAAGGGGAGGCCGGCCCTGTCGTGCTCCTCCTTCACATAGCCGGTGCCCAGGCCCAGCTCCAGGCGGCCGCCGGTGAGCTGGTCCGTGGTGGCCACCTCGCGCGCGAGCAGCGCGGGGTTCCACAGCCCGGCGTTGAGGACGAAGGTGCCCAGGCGCGGCCGCTCGGTGGCCTCCGCGGCGGCGACCAGCGAGGGGAAGGGCGCCGGCATGCCGAGGTGGTCGGCCACGAGGATGACGTCATAGCCCAGGGCCTCGGCCTTGCGGCACTTCTCGCGCCACTCGGCGGCGGAGCCGGGGGTGAGCATGTTGACGGCGAAACGGAACGGACGTGCCACGGGATCTCCCTCGTAAGTGGTGATCCAGAACTTACCGGAGGGAGTCTCCGCTTTGGTGTTCGTTCCTTTCCGGCACCGCCCTTCGTGACCGACCTCACGGCGTCCCCGGCTCGCCCGGACGCCGGGCCACTCCGAGCACGACCTGGGACGCGGGCGTCGCCACCCGGCTCTCCGGGATCCGCAGCCTGCGGTAGTCGCCCAGCTCGAACCCCGCCGCCTCGATCGAGGCCAAGGGGTCGCGCGCCGTGTGGCAGCCGCCGAACAGCAGCGGCCACACCGTCGCGTCCAGGGCCCGCTGGGTGGCCGCCAGCACCCGTCCGTCCGCGCGGCCGTGCTCGAAGAACCGCAGCTCACCGCCCGGCCTGAGGACCCGCCGCAACTCCGCCAGGGCCCGCCGCACATCCCGCACGGAACACAGCACCAGCGACACCACCGCCGCGTCGAACGCCTCGCTCTTGACGGGCAGCGCCTCCGCCGCGCCGGGCACGACGTCCACCGGCACCCCGGCCCGTACCGCGGCCTCCACCGCCAGTGCGCGCAACCGCCGTTCGGGCTCGATCGCCACCACCTCGGAGACGGTGCCCGGATAGTGCGCGAAGTTCAGGCCGTTGCCCGCGCCGATCTCGATCACCCGGCCCGACAGCCCGGTCAGCAACTGCCGCCGGTGCTCGGCCACTCCGCCCCGCTCGTCGATGATCGGGCTCAGGCGGGCGTAGACGCGGGAGAAGACCGGATGGTGGACGGCGTCGTGCGGTTTTCTGATGCTCCGGAGCGACATGGCGGACCCCTTCCCGGGGATGCGACGGCTACGGAGATGCTTCCCCCGGCCGGACCCCGTCGCACCCGTCGGCGCGGGTGGTCCTTTCGGCCCGTCCTTTCCGCCCCGCCTTTCAGCCCCGTCGGCCGGCCGTGAACGCGGCCGCGTCCCAGGTGCCCCCCAGCTCCGGCGCCAGCCAGCCCGGCGCCGCCGTACGGAATCCGGCCGGCGGGAGGGAACCGGCGCCCTCGGGCACCGCGCCCAGCAGCGGGGCGCCCGCCATCTCGGGCAGCTCGGCGAGGTTGCACAGGGCCGCCAGATCCGGGTCCGCGGGCCAACTGCCGATCACGACCCCCCGGCAGCGCAGACCGCGCGAGCGCAGCGCCTCCGCCGTGAGCGCCGTCATATTGAGGGTGCCCAGCCCCGCCTGGGCGACGATCAGGACGGGCGCGTCCAGCAGCCCCGCCACGTCCGCGAGCGTGGAGCCCGTCTCGTCCATCCGTACGAGCAGCCCGCCGGCGCCCTCCACGAGCACCAGGTCGTGGGTGCCGGCCAGCGCCGTCGCCGCCCGCTCGACCTCGCCCGGCCGCACGGGCGCCAGGCCCGCCCGGAGCGCGGCCGTCGCTGGCGCCAACGGCTCGGGGTAGCGCGCGAGTTCGACGTCCGTCACCGCGCCGGCCAGCCGCAGCACCTCGGCGACGTCCCCCGGCTCGTCCGGTGCGACCCCGGTCTGCGCGGGCTTGAGCACGGCGACCGAGCGCCCCGCGGCGACCGCGGCCGCCGCGACCGCCGCGGTCACGACGGTCTTGCCGACCTCGGTGCCGGTGCCGCTGACGACGAGTACGGACATGCTTCTGCCTCCTCACCGCGCCTCGCGGCGCGGTTCGTACGTTGTGGTGGCCGGGGCCCTCCCGGCCGTTTCGTGGGCGGGCGCCCGGCCGGGCCGCTCAGCCCTCCCGCGCCGCCGCGCACACCGCCGCGCAGATCCGTGCCACGTCCTCGTCGCCCGTCACATAGGGCGGCATCACATAGACGAGGTCGCGGAACGGCCGCACCCATACGCCCTCGCGGACCGCGGCGCGGGTCGCGGCCGCGACGTCCACCTCGTGGTCGAGCTGGACGACACCGATGGCGCCGAGCACCCGTACGTCCCGTACGCCCGGCAGTGCGGCCGCGGCGGCCAGGCCGTCGCGCAGCCCGGCCTCGATGCGCTTGACCTCCGTCCGCCAGTCCTGCGACAGCAGCAGGTCGATGGACGCGCAGGCGACGGCGGCCGCCAGCGGGTTGGCCATGAACGTCGGGCCGTGCGCCAGCACCGGCACCTCGCCGCGCGAGATGCCGTCGGCCACCCGCGGCGTGCACAGCGTCGCCGCCATCGTCAGGTAGCCGCCGGTCAGCGCCTTGCCGAGGCACATCACATCGGGGGTGATCCCCGCGTGGTCCGCGGCGAACAGCGCCCCCGTGCGGCCGAACCCGGTCGCGATCTCGTCGAGGATCAGCAGGACGTCGTGCTCGTCGCACGCCTCCCGCAGCACCCGCAGATAGCCCGGGTCGTGGAAGCGCATCCCGCCCGCGCCCTGCACCACCGGCTCGACGATCACCGCCGCCAGCTCATGGGCGTGGCGGGCGATCAACTCCCGCAGGTGCGTCGCGTACGCGGGGTCCGTACCGGCGTCGAAGCCGTCCGGCGGCGCGTCCGCGAACAGCTGCCGCGGCAGCGCGCCCGACCACAGCTCGTGCATGCCGCCGTCCGGGTCGCAGACCGCCATCGGCTGCCAGGTGTCACCGTGATAGCCGCCCCGCCAGGTCATCAGCCGGCGCTTCTCCGGCCGGCCGAGCGAGCGCCAGTACTGCAGGCACATCTTCACGGCGACCTCGACCGACACCGAACCGGAGTCGCAGAGGAAGACGTGTTCGAGCCCCTCGGGGGTGATCTCCACCAGCCGGGCGGCCAGCCGCACGGCGGGCTCGTGCGTGAGCCCGCCGAACATCACATGGCTCATCCGCCCCAGCTGCGCTTGCGCGGCCTCGTTGAGCACCGGGTGGTTGTAGCCGTGGACGGCGGACCACCACGACGACATGCCGTCGATCAATTCGTGCGAGCCGTGCGCCGGTTCGGCGAGCCGCAGCCGTACCCCCGACGCGGACTCCACGACCAGTGGCTCCTGGCGGCCCGGCATCGGGCCGTAGGGGTGCCAGACGTGCTGCCGGTCGAGGGCCAGCAGGTCCGCGACGGGCAGGGCGGGGGAGAGCGGCTCAGGCATTGGGCGGCAGGTCCGTACCCGCTCCGCGGCGCCGGACGGCGACCAGGTCCGTGCGGACCTCACCGGCCGGGACCGGGATCTCGTCCGCCGGCGCGCTCTCCTCGACGGCGTCACCGTCACCGCAGGGGCCGCAGCCGCCTCCGCCGTGCCCGCCGCAGCCGCCGGCCAGGGCGTCGGCCCGGTGCTCGGGCAGCGTCGTGGTGCCGGCGCCCTCGACCTCGAAGCCCGCGTCCTCGATCATCGCCAGGTCGGCCTTGCCCTCCTGGCCCTCACTGGTCAGGTAGTCGCCCAGGAAGATCGAGTTCGCCAGGTGCAGGGCGAGCGGCTGCATCGACCGCAGGTGCACCTCGCGCCCGCCCGCCAGCCGTACCTCCACGTCCGGGCAGACGAAGCGGACCATCGCCAGGATCCGCAGGGCGCGCTGCGGGGTGAGGTTCCACTCCTTGGCCAGCGGCGTGCCCTCGAAGGGGATGAGGAAGTTGACCGGCACCGAGTCCGGGTCCAGCTCGCGCAGCGAGAAGACCACGTCCACCAGGTCCTCGTCGCTCTCGCCCATGCCCGCGATCAGACCGGAGCAGGCGGACATGCCCGCCGCCTGCGCCTGCTGCACGGTCTGGACGCGATCGGCGTAGGTGTGCGTGGTGGTGATGTCGCCGTACGTGGCCTCGGAGGTGTTGAGGTTGTGGTTGTAGGCGTCGGCACCGGCCGCGCGCAGCCGCTCGGCCTGCCCGTCGGAGAGCAGTCCGAGGCAGGCGCAGACCTCGATCTCCTCGTTCTGCTCCTTGATCGCCTCGATGGTCTTCGAGACCCGGTCGACGTCCCGGTCCGTCGGCCCGCGACCGCTGGCCACCAGACAGATGCGCTTGGCGCCACCGGCGACGCCGGCGGCCGCGGCCGTCGAGGCGTCCTCCGGCTTGAGCCAGGTGTACTTCAGGATCCCGGCCGTGGAGCCGAGCCGCTGCGAGCAGTACGAGCAGTCCTCGGGGCAGAGTCCCGACTTGAGGTTGACCAGGTAATTGAGCTTCACTCGGCGCCCGAACCACTTGCGGCGCACCTTGCCCGCCGCGGCCACCACGTCGAGCAGCTCGTCGTCGGAGGTCGCCAGCACGGCGAGCGCCTCTTCACGGGTCGGCAGCTCCCGCCGCAGCCCCTTGTCCACCAGCGTGTTCAGCAGGTCCATGACCGAGATCCTTACCCACGCGACCACTCCGGGCCAATGGAGGGAGTGGACAACAGGGGTGGTTTGAGGTGTGTGTATTGCCACACGCTGCCCGGGCCGGAGGGCGACTACGTTCTATGCAGTGCATACAAAGGCGCTCCGGCTCCGATCTGTGCGCAGTGGACCCACGACGCCATGGAACGCGAGGAGGGCCGATGCCCCAGGACCCGTTCGACTGGATCGACCGGCACCATGAACGGCGCCTCGCGGCAGGGCTCGTACGGACCCTCCGGCCCCGCCCCGCAGACTCGCCGCTCATCGATCTGGCCGGAAACGACTATCTGGGGCTCACCCGGCACCCCGAGGTCACCGGAGCCGCCGCCGAGGCCGCCCACCGGTGGGGCGCGGGCGCGACCGGCTCCCGGCTGGTGACCGGCAGCACCGAGCTGCACGCCCGGCTGGAGGCGGAGCTCGCGGAGTTCTGCGGCTTCGAGGCTGCGCTCGTCTTCTCCTCCGGCTACGCCGCGAACCTCGCCGCCGTCACCGCGCTGTCGGGACCGGACGAAAGCGACACGCTGCTGGTCTCCGACGCGGGCAACCACGCCTCGCTCATCGACGGCTGCCGGCTCGCCCGCGCCGGGACGGCCGTCGTCCCGCACGCCGACCCCGAACTGCTCGGCAAGACGCTGGAGGCCCACGGCGGCCGGGCGCTCGCCGTCACCGACTCCGTCTTCTCCGTCGACGGCGACGCCGCCCCGCTGGCCGCGCTCGCCGCCGTGTGCCGGGAACACGGCGCGGGGCTGCTCGTCGACGACGCGCACGGCCTGGGCGTCCTCGGCGACGGCGGCCGCGGCGCCGTGCACGCGGCGGGGCTCGCGGGCTCCCCGGACGTGGTCGCCACCGTCACGCTGTCGAAGTCGCTGGGCAGCCAGGGCGGCGCGGTGCTCGGCCCGGCCCGGGTGATCCGGCACCTCGTCAGCAATGCCCGCACCTTCATCTTCGACACCGGCCTCGCCCCGGCGGCCGTCGGCGCGGCCCTCGCGAGCCTTGAGGTGCTGCGCCGCGAGCCCGAACGCGCGGCCCGGGCCCGGCGGGTGGCCACCGAACTGCACCGGAGGGTGACGGACGCGGGGCTGACGGCGGCCCGGCCCGATGCGGCGGTGGTGTCCGTACAGGCCCCTTCGCCGGAGGCGGCGGTCCAGTGGGCGGCCGACTGCCGGACCGCGGGGATCGCGGTCGGTTGCTTCCGGCCGCCGTCCGTGCCCGACGGCATCTCGCGGCTGCGGCTGACCGCCCGCGCGGACTTGTCGGACCGGCAGATCGAGGAGGCGGCCGCCACGGTCGTACGGACCGCGCCGGCCGCCTGACGCGCTCAGTTCACAGGGCGGACCGCTCGAAGGAGTCGTCGAGCGGAGGGAACGTCCCGTCGCCCAGTCCTCCGACGAACGAGGACCAGGCGGCGGGGGTGAACAGAAGAACGGGGCCGGCCGTGCGCTTGGAGTCGCGCACGGCGACGACCTCTGGGGCCGGACCGGATGTCTCCACGCAGTTGTTCATTCCGGTGCTGTAGCTGCTGCGTCGCCATACTGCGCCGCGCAGGGCTGCCGCGGAAGGTACGTACCGAGGCATTGCGGACATGGTGCCTCCTTACGCGCCGTCGTTGATCCCGGCGATGAATTCCAACGAGTCCTCGTGCGAGAGGGCGTGCGTCCGCAGCTTGGTGAACGCCGCGCCGTACGCCCGGAGGTCTTCTTTCCGCTCCAAGTAGAGGCTACTCGTCAAGTGGTCGAGAACAACCACATCCAGATCAGCAATGCGCGGAAATGAGAAAATAACAAAAGACCCGGTGATGCCGATGTGGCCGCTGCTGGAGAACGGCAGGACGTGCAGCCGCACATGCCGCTGCGCACCGGTCTCCACCAGGTGTCGCAACTGACCTGCCATGACCTCCCGTCCGCCCACCTCATGGCGGAGCACGGCCTCGTCCAGCACCGCGCACAACTCCAGTGGCTTCTCGCCCCGCAGTACCGACTGCCGCGCCATGCGCACCCGCACCAGCTCCTCGACCTGCTCCGGCGGCGGGTCGTCGAGCGCCGCCCGGGTCACCGCCCGGGCGTAGGCGGGGGTCTGCAGCAGCCCCGGGACGACGGCGGTCTCCAGGGTGCTGAGCCGCGACGCCTCCGACTCCAGGCTGATGAAGTCCAGGTAGGCGGGCGGCAGCAGATTGCGGTAGGCGTACCACCAGCCGCGCCGCCCCCCTTCCGCGTCGGCCGTCCCCGCGCCGCACAGCGCGCCCAGCAGGGCGCGCAGCTCCGGGTCCGCCACCTTGTAGGCGTCCAGCAGTAAGGCCACGTCGGACGATTTCACGCCGCTGCTGCCGGTCTCGATCCGGCTGACCTTCGACTGGTGCCAGCCCACCGCGCGGGCGGCGTCCAGGCTGGTCAGCCCGGCGAGCTCGCGCTGACGACGCAGCTCCGCGCCGAGTTTGCGGCGGCGCACCGCGGGTCCGTATCGCATCAGCCCTCCCGACCGCCCGAGGTGAACACCTACACGTCAGTGTCAATAGACCAGTGTGCCGCCCAAATGCGTTCCTGTGTCGTAGAGTTCACCGCTTCGAGCGACAGATATATGCATATCTCGGTGGATCGCTCTCTTCACTGCTGTTATCAGTGGCACTCTGTCGCGATAGAGCCGTCCGGGACCGTTCTCGACTTCGGTGGGCGATGTGCCGCGAAACGTCGACAGTCCGGTCCCGGTGGGAAAGGGACACTGCCATGGCAGACCACCAAGAAGCCGCCGTCACTCTGCCGAGCGCCCCCGCCTCGGTCTCCACGGCCCGCCGCTATGTCGCCGATGTGCTGGCCGATTGGGGGCTGCCGGGCGGTACGGACGCCGCCGAGACCGTGCGCCTGATCGTCTCCGAGCTCGCCACCAACGCCGTGCAGCACACCCGTGGACAGTCGCCCACCTTCACCGTGGACATCCACCTCGACCGGGACCGGCACCTGCGCATCGGCGTCACGGACAGTCACCCCCGCTTTCCGAGCCGGCTGCCCGCGGCCGTCCAGCAGGACAACGGCAGGGGTCTGGTCATCATCCGCTGCCTGACCGCCGAGCACGGTGGGCGGCTCTTCTTCACGCCTACCGCGGACGGCGGCAAGACCGTGTGGATCTCGCTGCCGTGGACCGTGCCGGTCGGCGCGGAGCACTGAGATACCGGCGCGGCCCCCCGCATGGCGTGCGGGGGGCCCGGACGGTGGCGCGTCGTCGACTTCCCTGCCGCGAGGCTCAGTTCACCCGGCCGTACAGGACGCTGTTGGTCCAGATCCGCTCCAGGCGGACGACGGAGCCGGTCTTGGGCGCGTGCCAGATCCTGCCGTCACCGGCGTATATCCCGACGTGGTAGATGCCGCGCCCGGAGACGAAGAACACCAGGTCGCCGCGGGTACGGGCGGAACGGGAGATGTGGCGGGTGCCGTTGTACTGCTGGGCGGCGGTGCGGGGCAGGGACTTGCCGGCCCGCTTGAAGGAATAGAGCGTCAGGCCCGAGCAGTCGAAGCGGTACGGACCGGTGGCGCCCCACTGATAGGGGGAGCCCTGCTTGGAGGCCGCGATGCGCAGTGCCGTGGTCGAGACGGACGAGGCCTGAGCGTCGGTCGCCCCGCCCGGCACCAGCACCGTGGCGCCGACGGCGGCGAGAGTGAGAGCCGAGGCCGCGCCGGCCTTCGACAGCTTTGACGGACGTTTGTGCGCGCCCATGGTGCCAACCCTTCGTCAGCCGCCTGTGAAGGATGACCTGTCGGGTTCGGGCAGGCGAAGGTTGCCCGGCCGTCGCAACGGCTTCACCCCAAGGGCCGACCGCACTACTCTGGTCGTCCCACCGTGCTTGGGTCCTCCATCCCCACCGATGCGTACGGTCGACCCGGCATCCAGACAGCGGCGGGGTTCGGCGTCCGCCTGGACCGCCCCGCCGGGATGGCGGGGTCTTGTCGTCGACGGGATCTTGGCGCAGCCCTGGTACGGATTCCGAGCGGATCCAGAGGTATGTGAGGCTGATCACTTCTGGGCAATTCCGCTGGACACGGAGCGAATTGACCATATCGGCGTGCCCTTGTTGAGCCCCTGGCCTGCGGCCCGTCCCCGCCGCTCCGGCGCGGCGTGCGTGCCCGGTTGAAATCGATCACCGCGCACCGTCTACGCCGCCGTCCGGCGTCTGCGGGAGCGGTGTTTATTCGCTCGCCGACCCCTGGTCCGTAGGTGCGGGCGGGAGTGTGAGCGGGACAGTGACCCGGTGCGCCCGCCGCTCCCCGTCCAGAACGAGCATCGCCCGCGTCAGGGTGCCCGCGTGCATCTCCCGTTCGCCGCGTTCGTACATGACTGCGAGCGCGTCGCGCAGCTCACCGGCGGCGACGACCAAGGTCTGCGCCGCCCGTAGCCCGCTGTACGTGCCGTGCGCGCGGGCCGGATTGATCCGGCCCAGGAGATCCAGTACGTGCAGATAGCAGTCGACCACTTCGCCCTCGGCGCGCGTCAGGGCGGGCAGCGGCGGCAGTTCGGGTGGCAGCACGGCGGATCACCTCGCGGAGAGGGGGGTGCCCTGCTGCTTGCGGCTGGAGGTGAGCCGGTCGACGAGCCCGTAGGCCAGCGCGCCCTCGGCGTCGAAGATCTTGTCGCGCTCGATGTCGCGCCGGATCCGCTCCGCGCTCTGCCCGGTGTGCCGGACCAGCATCTCCTCAAGAGTGTCCCGGGTCCGCAGCAACTCCGCGGCCTGGATGCCCAGATCCGTCACCTGCCCCTGGATCGGCTCGGCCAGGGAGGGCTGGTGGATCAGCACCCGGGCGTTCGGCAGCGCCAGCCGCTTGCCCGGTGTGCCGGCCGCGAGCAGCACGGCGGCCGAGGACGCGGCCTGCCCGAGACAGATCGTCTCCACGTCGCAGCCGACATAGCGCATCGTGTCGTAAATGGCGGTCATCGCGGAGACCGAACCGCCGGGGGAGTTGATGTAGAGCGAGATGTCGCTGTCGGGCGCCGCGTGCTCCAGGTACATGAACTGCGCGATGACGTCGTTGGCGGCGGCGTCGTCGACCGGCGTGCCGAGGAAGACGATCCGCTCGGAGAGCAGCTTGGAGTAGGGATCCATGGAGCGGGTCCCGTAGCTGGTGCGCTCGGTGAACACCGGCAGGACGTGACGGGCCGTGGCGTGGGTCATCGCTGCTCCCTGCGTAGAAAATGTACAGGATGTACATCTCGTTAGAATGGTGAGCATGGCCTATGAAATTCCTGTGACGCAAGCCCGAGCCGAGCTCGCGGACCTGATCAACCGCGTCGTCTACGGCGGTGAGCGCGTGGTCGTCACCCGCCACGGCAAGCCGCTCGTGGCCCTGGTTTCCGCCGCTGACCTGCAAAAACTCGAAGCGGAGGAGACGGTGGCGGAGGAGCAGGTGATCAGCACGGTCTCCACTGTGCGGCCCCTGTCGTCCGCTCCCGGCGAACGGAGCCGGTTCGGCATCGCCGCCCGGCACCGGGGGACCGACGGCCGGCGCGGGGAGAGCTGAGCGGTCCGACGTCTCCCGCCCCACCTCCGGCCATGGGTGCGCAAAGAGCCAGTTAACGCGTTGGAAAAGGTTGCGCTCTAATCTGCAATCCCTGGCCGTCCTGAGAAGAACCCCAGGTCAACAGTGTGTAGAACACAGGTGTGTACCTGGTGTGTTCGACCGGGTTACCTGGCTCTCCAGTGAGGTGGACGCATGCAACTCTCCCCGCACGAGCAGGAACGCCTGCTCCTCCATGTGGCCGCCGACGTCGCCGAGAAGCGGCGGGCCCGCGGGCTGCTGCTCAACCATCCCGAGGCGGTGGCGCTGATCACCGTGCACATCCTCGAAGGCGCCCGTGACGGCCGCACCGTCGCCGAGCTGATGTCGTCCGGACGCAAGGTGCTCACCCGTGCCGAGGTCATGCGGGGCATACCCGAGATGATCCACGAGGTACAGGTCGAGGCCACCTTCCCGGACGGTACGAAGCTCGTCACCGTCCACGAGCCCATCGGCTGACGGGGGAGACGCCGCCGTGATCCCCGGAGAGATCCTGACCGCCGCCGAGCCCGTACGCCTCAACCAGGGGTTGCCGCGCACCCGGCTCACCGTCCTCAACGCCGCCGACCGGCCCGTACAGGTCGGCTCGCACTACCACTTCGCCGAGGCCAACCCCGGCCTCGTCTTCGACCGCGCCGCCGCGCACGGCAAGCGGCTGTCCATCGCCGCGGGCACCGCCGTCCGCTTCGAGCCCGGCCTCCCCGTCGAGGTCGACCTCGTGCCCATCGGCGGCAAGCGTGTCGTGGAAGGGCTGCGCGGCGAGTGCGGAGGGCCGCTCGATGACTGACCCGACGGCCGACCCGATGGGCGCGATGAGCCGCGCCGCCTACGCGGAGCTGTACGGACCGACCGCCGGCGACCGGATCCGCCTCGCCGACACCGATCTCCTCGTCGAGATCGAGGAGGACCGCTGCGGCGGCCCCGGACACGCCGGCGACGAGGCGGTCTTCGGCGGTGGCAAGGTCATCCGCGAGTCGATGGGCCAGTCCCGGGTCACCCGCGCCGAGGGCGCCCCCGACACCGTCATCACCGGCGCCGTCGTCCTCGACCACTGGGGGATCGTCAAGGCCGACATCGGCATCCGGGACGGCCGGATCACCGGCGTCGGCAAGGCCGGCAACCCCGACACCATGGACGGCGTCCACCCCGACCTCGTCATCGGCCCCGAGACCGAGGTCATCGCCGGCAACGGCAAGATCCTCACCGCCGGAGCCGTCGACGCCCACGTCCACTTCATCTGCCCCCGGCTCGTCGACGAGGCCCTCGCCTCCGGCGTCACCACCCTCGTCGGCGGCGGCACCGGCCCGGCCGAGGGCAGCAAGGCCACCACCATCACCCCCGGCTCCTGGCACCTCGCCCGGATGTTCGAGGCGATGGAGGGCTATCCCGTCAACATCGGCCTGCTCGGCAAGGGCAACACCGTCTCGTACGACTCGATGCGCGCCCAGCTGCGCGCGGGAGCCGTCGGCTTCAAGATCCACGAGGACTGGGGCGCGACACCGGCCGCGATCGACGCCTGCCTGGCGGTGTGCGAGGAGAGCGGCGCCCAGCTCGCCATCCACACCGACACCCTCAACGAGGCCGGGTTCGTCGGCGACACCCTCGCGGCCATCGCCGGCCGCTCCATCCACGCCTACCACACCGAGGGCGCGGGCGGCGGGCACGCGCCCGACATCATCACCGTCGTCTCCGAGGCGAACGTCCTGCCCAGCTCGACCAACCCCACCCGCCCGCACACCGTCAACACCGTCGACGAGCACCTCGACATGCTGATGGTCTGTCACCACCTCAACCCGGCCGTCCCCGAGGACCTCGCGTTCGCCGAGTCCCGGATCCGGCCCGGCACCATCGCCGCCGAGGACGTGCTGCACGACCTCGGCGCGATATCGATCATCTCCTCCGACTCCCAGGCCATGGGCCGCATCGGCGAGGTCGTCCTGCGCACCTGGCAGACGGCCCACGTCATGAAGCGACGGCGTGGCGCCCTGCCGGGCGACGGGCCCGCGGACAACCGGCGGGCGCGCCGTTATGTCGCCAAATACACCATCAATCCGGCCGTCGCCCAGGGCCTCGACCATGAGATCGGCTCCGTCGAGACGGGCAAGCTCGCCGATCTCGTGCTGTGGGAACCGGCGTTCTTCGGGGTCCGGCCGCAGCTGGTGATCAAGGGCGGCCAGATCGCGTACGCGCAGATGGGCGACGCCAACGCCTCCATCCCCACGCCCCAGCCGGTCCTGCCGCGCCCCATGTTCGGCGGCGTCGGACGGGCCCCGGCCGCCAACTCCCTCAACTTCACCACCCAGTGGGCCCTGGACGACGGCCTGCCCGAACGGCTCGGCCTCGGCAAGCGATTCGTACCCATCCGCTCCACGCGCGGCGTCACCAAGGCGGACATGCGGTGCAACGACGCCCGTCCCCGGGTGGAGGTCGACCCGGACACCTTCACCGTCACCATCGACGGCGACGTCGTCGATCCGCGGCCGGTGGCGGAACTGCCGATGGCCCAGCGGTACTTCCTCTTCTGATGGGGGCGTTCTGATGGGGGCCCTGGATATGGCCGTGACCGCCTCGGCAACGGCGCCGGTGGCCGGCCCGGCCGCCGCCCCCGCGAGTGCCTCCCCGCCCGTCCCCACGCCCACCCCCGCCGCCCGGGCCGCGTTGCTCGTGCTCGCCGACGGCCGGTTCCCCGCCGGCGGGCACGCGCACTCCGGTGGGGCCGAGGCGGCCGTGAAGGCGGGGCGGGTCCGGGACGGCGCCACACTGGAGGAGTTCTGCCGGGGTCGGCTGCACACCGCCGGGCTGACCTCGGCCGGTCTGGCCGCCGCCGCGGCCGCCGGCCTGGACCCGCTCGAACTCGACGCCGCCGCCGACGCCCGTACCCCCGCGCCCGCCCTGCGCGCCGCCGCCCGCCGCCTGGGCCGGCAGATGATGCGCGCCGCCCGCGCCGCCTGGCCCTCGCCCGAGCTGGACGCCCTCGCCGCGGCCCGGCCGCGCGGCGCCCATCAGCCGGTCGTCCTCGGCCTCGCCGCCCGCGCCGCCGGGCTCGGGCCGCTGGACGCCGCGTACGCCACCGTCTACGAGTCGGTCAGCGGTTCCGCCACCGCGGTCGTACGGCTGTTGAGCCTCGACCCGTTCGAGGCGACCGCCGTCCTGGCCCACCTCGCACCCGACCTCGACCGGATCGCCCAGCGTGCCGCCGAGGCCGCGCTCCAAGCCCTGCGGGAGGGCACGGACGCCCTCCCGGCGGCCTCCGCGCCGCTCCTGGACATCACCGCCGAACAGCACGCGGCCTGGCCGGTGCGGCTCTTCGCCTCCTAGCCCCAGCGGCTCGCGCCCCTCAGCAGATCGGAGACCTCCATGCACCTCGACCACACCGACACCACCTACCCCCACCGCCACACCTACAGCGCCGCCGACCCCCACCGCCCCGACGGCACCCGCCGCGCCCTGCGGATCGGCCTCGGCGGGCCCGTGGGCTCCGGGAAGACCGCGACCGTCGCCGCGCTCTGCCGACGACTGCGCGACCGGCTGTCCATCGCCGTCGTCACCAACGACATCTACACCCGCGAGGACGCCGAGTTCCTGCTGCGCAACGCCGTCCTGCCGCCGGAGCGCATCACGGCCGTCGAGACCGGCGCCTGCCCGCACACGGCGATCCGCGACGACATCTCCGCCAACCTCGAAGCCGTCGAGGACCTGGAGGCTGCGTTTTCTTCCTCGGGCGCCGGGCCCCTCGACCTCATCCTCGTCGAGTCCGGCGGCGACAACCTCACCGCCACCTTCTCCAAGGGCCTCGTCGACGCGCAGATCTTCGTCATCGATGTCGCCGGCGGCGACGACATCCCCCGCAAGGGCGGCCCCGGCGTCACCACCGCCGACCTCCTCGTCGTCAACAAGACCGACCTCGCCCCCTACGTCGGCGCCGACCTGGAGGGCATGGCCCGCGACGCCGGGGCCCAGCGCGGCGACCTCCCCGTCGTCTTCACCTCGCTCGCCGCCGAGGGCGGTGTGGCGCCCGTGGCGGACTGGGTGGGGGAGCGGCTCGCCGCCTGGACCGCCGCGCCATGACCGTTGCCGGTACCGGTTCCGGGGTACGGGCCGACGCCCGGATCGTCGCCGCCGCGGACGGCCGGGGCGGCACCGCGCTGCCCGTGCTCGACGGCGCGGGCCCCTTCGCGCTGCGCCGGCTGCGTCCGCACGGGCCGCGGGCGCGGGTCGCGCTCGTCGGCGCGATGAGCGCGCCGCTGGGCGGCGACGCCCTCGCCCTCACCGCCGAGGTCGGTGACGGCGCCGCCCTGACCTTCACCACCACGGCCGCCACCATCGCGCTGCCCGGCCGCACCGGCGCCCCGGCCACGTACGACATCCGGATCCGGGTCGGCGACGGTGCCACGCTGCACTGGCTGCCCGAGCCGCTGATCTCCGCGCGCGGCAGCGACCTGCGGACGACCACGCGCGTCGAGCTGGCCCCGACCGCGCGACTGGTGCTGCGCGAGGAGCAGATCCTCGGCCGCGCGGGGGAGCCGCCGGGGCGGCTGAGCGCCCGGCTGACCGTACGCCGCGCGGGCCGCCCGCTGTACGACCAGGAGCTTGCGTACGGGCCCGGGGCGCCCGGCTGGGACGGTGGCGCGGTCCTCGGCGGACACCGGGCCGTGGGCCAACTCCTCGTCGTCGACCCGGCCTTCGAGGAGGATCCGGTGGTGTCCCGGCCGCTGGGGCCCACCGCCGCCGTCATGCCGCTCGCCGGACCGGCGGCCGTGGTGGGCGCGGTCGCGCCGGACGGCCTGCTGCTGCGGAAAATGCTGGAAGTTGAGGCATTTACGTCGAATGTCGCCATGGAGCTCGCGTGATGCCGACGTGACGAGCGACACCACGCGTGTCGCCGAGCATGTCGTCATCCTTACGGATTAGTAAAGAACACCCGTACGACCTGTCCTTTGTGGCAAGGGAGACGGAAGGATCCGACCAGCAGTACTTGCGATCATCGCCGCCCCAAGCGGCGTATCCAGCAGGGGGATTCCTACGTGAGATCTACATCCATACTCGGCGCGGCCGGCACGGTCGTGACCGGCGTGCTGGTGGCCGGGTTCCTGACCGCCCCGGCAGCCAGCGCCGGTGAGCGCGTGCCGGGCGGCGCCGCCGAGGCGCGCGGTGTGCGCGTCGCCGCCGAGAAGGCGGCCAAGGCGGGAATCAAGTGGCAGGAATGTCCGGCCGATTGGGGCCTTGAGAAGCCCATCGAGTGCGGTTACGTCACGGTCCCCGTCGACTACACCAAGCCCAACGGCCGCACCATCAAGATCGCGGTGGACCGGGCCCGCTCCACCGGCACCGCCAAGGAGCGCCAGGGCGCCCTCGTCTACAACCCCGGCGGCCCCGGCGGCTCCGGCATGCGGTTCCCCAAGCGCATCACCACCAAGGCCCCGCTGTGGGCCAAGACCGCGAAGGCGTACGACTTCGTCGGCTTCGACCCGCGTGGCGTGGGCCACTCCGCGCCGATCTCCTGCGTCGACCCGCAGAAGTTCGTCGCCGCGCCCAAGGCCGACCCGGTGCCCGACAGCGAGGCCGACAAGCGCGCCCAGCGCAAGCTGGCCCGCGAGTACGCCGACGGCTGCGCCGCCCGCAGCGGCAGCCTGCTGCCGTACCTCACCACCCTCAACACCGCCCGTGACGTCGACGTCGTCCGCGCCGCGCTCGGTGAGAAGAAGCTCAACTACCTGGGCGTCTCCTACGGCACCTACCTCGGCGCCGTCTACGGCACCCTCTTCCCGAACCACGTCCGCCGCATGGTCGTCGACAGCGTCGTCAACCCCGCGCAGGACAACATCTGGTACGAGGCCAACCTGGAGCAGGACGTCGCCTTCGAGGGCCGCTTCAAGGACTGGGAGGCGTGGGTCGCCAAGTACGACTCCGTCTTCCACCTCGGCAACACCCAGGCCAAGGTCCAGAAGGGCTGGGAGAAGCTCCGGGCCACCGCCAAGAAGAAGCCCCTCGGCGGGGTCGTCGGCCCGGCCGAGCTGATCAACTTCTTCCAGGGCGCCGCGTACTACGACTCCTCCTGGGTGCCGGTCGCCGAGACCTGGAGCAAGTACGTCGCCGGTGACGAGAAGGCGCTGGTCGAGGCCGCCGGCCCGAACCTGTCCGACACGGCGGGCAACATCGCCGCCGAGAACGGCAACGCCGTCTACACCGCGGTCGAGTGCGCCGACGCCAAGTGGCCCACCAGCTGGAAGAAGTGGGACCGCGACAACACCCGCATCCACGAGAAGGCCCCGTTCATGACGTGGGCGAACGCCTGGATGAACCTCCCCTGCGCCACGTGGAAGGCCCCCCAGCAGAACCCGCTGGAGGTCACCACCCACAAGGGTCTGCCGCAGACCCTCATCGTGCAGTCCGACCGTGACGCCGCCACGCCGTACGTGGGCGCGGTCGAGCTCCACAAGCGTTTCCAGGGCTCCCGCCTGATCACCGAGAAGGGCGCCGGCTCGCACGGCGTCACGGGCCTCGTCAACCCCTGCATCAACTCGAGGGTCGACGCCTACCTCCTCGACGGCAAGGTCGACGCCAAGGACGTGACGTGCGCCCCGCACGCCACGCCTGAGCCGAAGGCCGCCGCGGCCAAGTAGCCGCGGGCCGACCACGAAGAGCCGCCCCCCGGTCCGCCATGGACCGGGGGGCGGCTCTTCGCTCGGGTGCTCGGTCCGCGTCGCCCTCACGCGTCATGAACGGGAGGGGCGGCTACCTCATGGTTGCCCCGTCCGGAGGCGACCTCATCAGGGTGCTTCCGCTCCGAGACGACAGGCTGTGGCCATTCGAGAAGCCGCCGGCAGTCGCGCGCGAGCTGGGCGACGTGGGCGATGTCGGACAGCGGGGCGCCGGTGAGGCCGTAGCGGGCGTGGTCGGCGATGTGGTCGAGGGTGGTCCGGTCGCGGCACCAGTCGAGGCTGCCGTGCCAGAGCTTGTCGACTCGCGCCCGGGCCTCCGGCAGCAACTGGTAGATGCCGTTGCGGAGATGGGCTTCGAGTGCGGGCAGCTCGTCACCTTCAGCCGGCTTGGACCGGAGCGCGAGGGCTTGGTCGATGTGCCGTTGGATGGTGGCCGAGTCGGGGCACGTGTGGATGGGTCTGCTGTTCACGCCCAAAGGTTCTTGGTGCGCCGGGGGTCGGCTCGATACCCAGTCGGTAATCTCACGGTGAGATGTACTTCCCTTGGCCGGCGGGGGCGCGGATGTCTACAGCACTGGTACCGATCGACCTGCCGGATTGGGCGTGGCAGCGGGCCGAGGTCAGACAGGCACTGCGGGCCCGGAACATGGGGGCGGTGTTCCGGCACGTGCAGCAGTACGGCGGGGCGAGCCAGGCCAGGATCGCCACGGCGGTCGGGATGACACAGGCCCGCGTCAACGAGATCATCAACGGCCGGCGGGAAGTAGCCCTGCTCGACGTCTACGAGCGGATCGCGGAGGGCCTCAGCCTGCCCGACGATGCCCGACACCTGCTCGGCCTGGCGGCGGGGCGGGAGGTCCGCAGCGGCGGGAAGGCGTTCGACCTGGCCGCCTTCCCTGAAGTGGTGCGGGTCTACCCGTCGCAGGCGTCCGCGGCCGAGGAGATCCAGCGGCAGGCACGCACCGCGGCGGAAGTGGACGTTCTCGCCGTGCGCGGCCTCGGCCTGGTCGGCCTGAACGACTCGCTGCTCCGTGGGCCCGTGATGGGCGGTGCCGAAGCGTCGTTGCGGGTTCGTGTGCTGCTACTCGACCCGGACACGCCGGCCCTTGCCAAGCGGGCGGCAGAGATCGGGGAATCCGCTGAGTCCATGGCGAGCGGGGTGCGGCTGGCCGAGGCCCGCCTGCGGGAGCTCACGGGGGCTTGCGACGTGCGGGTGTACCGCTACCGGATGCTTCCGACGTGGCGCATCATCCGACTCGACGCCACCATGTTCGTGTCCGCCTTCGACGTCGGGTGGGAAGGGCATGAGTCAGCGGTGTACAAGGTGATGGAGACATCGCACGGGCCTTTGTACCGGGGGTGCCGTCGCATGTTCGAGGCACTCGTCGAAGACGGAGAGCGCACTGTCTGAGAACGGGGGTACTGCTGGTGATCGAAGCTGAACTGAAGGCCAGGGTCCACGACCCGGAAGGTGTCATGCGGCGTCTCGACGAGCGGGCCACCGGGCGGGCGGAGGTCTACCAGGACACCTACTACGACGATCCGGGTGGCGCCCTGGGGAAGGGCGACCGCGAGCTTCGGGTGCGGACCGTGCACGGCCCGGATGGCACCCGGTCCGTCCTCACGTACAAGGGCGCACGGGTGGATGACGCGTCGGGTTCGAAGCCGGAGCACGAGACCGGCGTCGAAGACCCGGACGCGGTGCACGCCATGCTGCGCGGTCTCGGCTTCGTGCCCGCCATCGCCTTCGAGAAGCGGTGCCGGAACTACGCGTTCGACGCCCGTGGCCGAACGATGCTCGCGACCCTGGTACGGGTGCCGGAGATCGAGGGCACCTTCATCGAGCTGGAGACCCAGGCCGGCGAGGACGACGTACGGCCTGCCCTCGACGACATCCGGGCGGTCCTCGAAGAGCTGGGCATCACCGGCGCGGACCTGACCACCGAGCTGTACACGGATGCCGTTGCCGCGGGACGGCACACGCCGCAGCCGAAGGCCGCCGCGGCCAAGTAGCCGCGGGCTGACCACGAAGAGCCGCCCCCCGGTCCGCCATGGACCGGGGGGCGGCTCTTCGCTTGGGGGCTCGGTCCGCGTCGCCCTTACGTGATCATGTCGATCAGGCCGTGGCCGCGTGGTCACCGGAGAAGATCTCGGAGAGATCGACACCTTCAAAAGTGGCGTCCTCGGCGCTGCGAGGGAACATGGCCTGCTCGTACGCGGTGAGCGCGGCCTCGATGTCGTCGGGGTGCGCGGCGATGGCCTTGCCGAGTTCGGCGCCGTCGAGCATGGCCAGGTTGGCGCCTTCGCCGTTCGGGGCCGAGAGGTGGGCGGCGTCGCCGAGCAGCGTCACCCCCGGCACCCGGTCCCACCGGTGCCCGGTCGGCAGAGCGTGGAGGGGGCGCAGGACCGGCGCGATGTCGCTGTCGGTGATCAGCGCGGTGAGCTCCGGCGCCCAGCCGTCGAATTCCTGCGCGATCCGCGCGGTGGCCACGGCGGCATCGGTGAAATCGATGGCGGCGAACCATTCCCGCGGCTCGGACAGCCCCACGTAGGCGTGCAGAGTGTCGCCCCTTTCCCGGTGAGCGAAGATCTCCCTGCCCGGCGTGGGCACGATCATCGTCCCGCCGCCGACCGCTTTCGCGGCGGCCGGATGCCGGGTCTCGGCGTCGAACAGATAGGTCTCGACGACCGACTTGCCGACGTACTCGGGTGTGGCGCTGGAGAGCAACGGCCGGACCCGTGACCACGCGCCGTCCGCGCCGACCAGCAGGCTCGTGACGACGGTGCTGCCGTCGGCGAAGGCCACCTCGTGGCGCCCCCCGCCGAGGGGACGGGCGCTGCCGGCCTTGTGCCCCCAACGGACGGTGCCTGCCGGGAGCGAGTCGAGCAGGATCTGTCGCAGCTCGCCGCGTTGCACCTCGGGGCGTCCCCCCGTGCCGTCGTCGGCCTTGTCGAGCAGGACGGACCCGTTCCGGTCGAGGACCCGCATCGCCTGGCGGCCCTCCAGGACGATGGCGTGGAACTCGTCCATCAGGCCGGCCGCATTGAGGGCGAGCTGCCCGTTGTAGTCGTGGATGTCGAGCATCCCGCCCTGCGTGCGAGCCGTCGGGGAGGACTCCGCCTCGTAGATCGTGGCCGGGATTCCGTGGAGGTGCAGGACGCGGGCCAGCGCGAGTCCGCCGAGTCCGGCGCCGATGATCGTGACGGGGCTGTGCATGGTGGCTCCTTCGGCATCGGGGCCGCCCGGTGAACTCCGGCCGGCCGTCTCCGGAAAGGTGCCAAACCCCGCCGACGAGCCGCCGACAGTGGACCAACAACCTCCGACAGATGACCGACACCACGGCTCCGCCGCCGGTCATCTGAGGGTCGAGGCTTGCCCGTGTCCTTCTGGCCCCCTGCCGGCGGCAGCTCGGCCATGCAGGCGGCGTGTGTGGCGCCGAGGTAGCCACAGCCGATGACGGTGAGCAGGCGGCACGACTTCAAGCTGGAGGGTCAGCGGACTCGGTGCTCAGCAGGGGAGCCCGGTACCTCCCGCAGGGGGCCGCGGCAGCGCATGTCGCCGAGGAGGCTTTTCCTGAGCGCTATGCGCTGCCGCGGCCTTTGACCTTCGCAGGTCAGAGAGGCGAGCAAGCAGACTTATCTGTCCATCCCGACTCGCACTTGTAGAGAGTGAAGGGGGTGTTGTAGCCGTGGGTGACGCCCAGCTTGTTGTACTCATCCACTGTTACGCGCCCTGCAACGTAGTGGTCGGTCGCTGTGCCGTAGGCGGTGTCGGAATAGGGTGGGTGTGTGCTGGTGGGCGTCGGTGTCGGCGTGATCGTAGCGGTCGGGCTCGGCGTGGGGGAGGTGCTGTCGTCGATGCCCCAGAAGCGGACGAGGTAGTAGGGGGAGCAGATGTTGACATCCAGGATGTAGGCGCCAGCGGTGCCGCATTGGGTCGGTCCGGTGCCGGGGTCGACGGGCTGTCCATGTCCCATCCCGGTGATCTCATAAGTTTCTACCGTGCCGCCGTAGACCCGGTGGGGGTAGCCTCCGACCGTATCCGTGATGTCCGGTGTCTGATCGGTGCCGTTGACGTTGGTGAATTGCTCCATGAGCTCAGTGGCGTTCATGGGTTTGACGATGGTATCTGCGGTGCCCTGCCAGATCGCGACCTTGGGGCGCGGCCCGGAGTACGAGTAGGCTGCCCTGACTTTGTCTCCCCACTTCTGGGGGCTTTTGTCGACGCCGGGGCTCATGCACGTGTAGGCGGTGGATGCCGAGTTGGCGCAGCCGTAGGGCAGCCCAGCGATTATTCCTCCGCCCGAGAAGACCTCGGGGTAGGTTGCCAGCATGACAGCGGTCATCGCCCCGCCTGCCGAGAGCCCGCTGACGTAGGCGCTCGCCGAGCCGTTGTCCTGTTTCGTGCGGTCGACCATCTGTTTGATCGACAGCGCTTCTCCGGAGTCGCGTCGACTGTCAGCGGGCTCGAAGAAGTTAAAGCAGGAGCTTGAGTTGTTCGCCGATCGCTGCTGAGGGAAGACCACGGCGAACCTGTACGTGTCAGCCAGTTGCATCCAGCCGGTATTCACTGCGTAGGTCGAGGCGTCCTGGGTGCAGCCGTGAAGGGCGACCACGACAGGGCGTCCGTTGGGCAACCCTCGAGGCACGTAACGGAACATGCGCAGATTGCCCGGGTTGGATCCGAATCCCGTCACCTCTTGGGGAGTGGTCGCCGCGCGGGCCGGGCTGGACAGGGACACGACGGACAAGGCCGCGAGCAGCAGGACGACCAGTCCCGCGGTAAACACTGGGGCTGGTCGGCGACAAGCCGCGGATAGGAGATGGCGCACGGGGGACCTCCACGTTCGGCCTGGTGATGACGGTCATCACGGGGCTGTGTGGAGGCTAGGGGCGTAAGTGTCGCCTGCGCCCTGGGCGGTATCGCTACAATGCCGATCGCCCCAGTGGTGCCGAACCCCATGCGTGAACAGAACTGCCATGCGGCCACCGCTGGCGACCTGCCCTCCGTTGGGGTGGCGCCCACGTCGTCCGCGTCCTGAGCGGCAGGAACATCGTCAGCCGTCCACCTCCGTGGACACGTTGGCATGGCCGAGCCGACGGCCTGAGCGGGGGGCTCTCGTATGATCACCACGCCCAGCAGCACATCAAATCGTGCGCATCCCCTTTTGCGCGGTGAGCCGCACGGTTTGAGTTGCGGTCACTGGTCATGGCTAGCGATCCTGGAGAGGTGCCTACATGCGGTCGTAGGGCGCTCAGGGACGAGTCTGATCTACCGTCACGGTTGAAATGACATCGGGTCGCGGCCGTGGCAGCCACCCCCGGCTATATTCATCGGCAGTCCAGCGGAATGTGACTGCAACATGGCATGACCGGGCCGGCCGTCTGCGAGGCCGGCCACAGTGGGCGGAAGTCAACGCCCCGACTGAGTACTGGCCCTGACCGTCCCGTACGGGCAGTGCGAATCTCGGGGTATGGACAGCTTAGGTACGCGCGGTCGCGGCTGGCATACAGCGTTCACAACCCGGCGGAGGTGGGCGGTGTCGAGCTCGGGGGCGACTGTCCGCTCAGGCGGTGCAGCCTCAGAGCCACCTGCAGTTCCAAGGCTCTGGCGGGGCTGTTCCAGTCGGCGCCGAGGAGTTGTGCGACCCGGTCCAAGCGCTGCACAACGGTGTTGACGTGAACGTGCAAGGCGTCCTTGGCTTTGGACAGGCTTGCGCCGTGGGCGTAATAGGCGTCGAGGGTGTGGACCAACTCGGTGCCACGTTGCTGGTCGTATGCGATAACGGGGCCGAGGAAGCGCTGCACGAAACCGTCGAGGTTCGATCGGTCGCCGAGCAGGACACCGAGGAAGCCTAGTCCGGTCATGTCGCTGCCCTCTCCAGCGCGCCCCAGGGCGTGCAGGGCCTTGAGGCAGCGACTGGCTTCTGTGTATGCGGCGGGGAACTGGTCGGGGCCCGTGGCTGGTCCTGCAGACCCTACGGTGACGGGTGTCTTGGCGGCGTGGCTGAGATCCCGGGCCAGTTCCACGGCGAGTGCGCCGGGATCCGATGACGGCACGAGCAGGACGATGTGGCCGTCGTGGATCCCCGTGAGCCCGCTCAGCGAGCGGGCGCTTCGTACGGCTTGTGCGAACAGGTGGGAGCGGGGTTCGTTGTCGGTGTCCAGGGTGAGTACGGCGTGGGGCCGGGAGAGGTTGATGCCGAGTTTGCGAGCGCGGATGGTCAGGCTCGCGCTGTCGTGACCTCCCTCGAGTTGGTGGCAGGTGAGCAGGTCGTCGAGGAGTTCTCCGCGGACGCGGTCCTCGGCCTCGGCGACCGTGCGGCGTAGCAGCAGCAGGAGGGCGGCGACCAACGCTGCGCGTTCGAACAGACGGCGGTCGGCGTCGGTCAGGTTCGCGCGTCCGGTCAGGATGATGCTGCCGAGGAGTTCGGAGCCGGCCATCACGGCGCACACCCAGGTGCCGTCCACCGGGACGGCACGACCACCGGTGCGCGAAGCGGCGATGCCCTGAGGGGAGGGGGTGAGGGGCTCGGTGCCGGCCCGGGCCATTTCCGTGCCGTCGTTGTCGTGGAGGGCGAGGCCGCCGCCGAGCAGTGCGGCGATCTCGCGGACCAAGTCGTTAACGGTTGCGCCGCGCAGGACTAGGTCGGTGAGCCGGTCATGGGCGTCGGCGGCGCGTCGCAGCGCCGTGCTGTGGGCTCGGGCGGTTTCGTTGGCTGTGTTGAGGTCGACCAGGGCGGAGCGGGTTTCCTCCAGCATGCGTGCGCTGTCGATGGCGACGGCCGCGTGGTCGGCCAGGGAGGTGAGCAGCGCGATGGCTTCCGGCGGGAAGTCGCGGGTGGTGCGGTCCGCGGCGAAGAGCACGCCGATGACGCGTTTCCCCACGCGCAGTGGCACGCCGAGGATGCCGCGCAGCCCTTCTTCCAGCACTGCTTCGTCGATGGGCCGGGTGTGTCTGAAGCGGGTGTCGGCTTGGTAGTCGGCGCTGGTGTAGGGGCGGGCGGTCTGGGCGACCAGCCCGCCCAGGCCCTCTCCCATGCCGAGCCGCAGTTGTTGGAAGCGCGCTGAGACGGAGCCGTCGGTGACGCGCATAAAGGTGTCTTTGACGACGGGGTCGTTGAGGGAGAGGTAGGCGGCATCGGTTCCGAGCAGGGTTCTGGCCCGGTGGACGATGGCGCGCAGGACGGCGTCCAGGTCGCGCAGTGCCGCGAGGTCACTGGCGGTGTCGAAGAGTGCGGCCAGTTCCGCCTCGCGTTTGCGGTGCTGGTCGAGCGTGCGGCGAATTTCCAGCGCGATCTGTGTGGCGTCCGCCAAGATGGATCGCTCATCGGACGGGAGGTGCTCGATGGCGGTGCCGCGCGAGGGGTGGGTGAACTGCTCCGCGGGTGCGCCAGAGGCCAGCAGGGCGAGCAGTTGTCTGAGGGCCGCCATCGCACTGTATGCCGCTGCGAGGTATGTGCGGTCGCTCACAGTGGCCATGATGGCACTCCTTCTGGCCAGGCGGTCGCCGGACACGTGCGGGACGCGGCGCTGGGTGGCACGGTGCAGTCATTGTCTTGCCTGGTGCCCGAGGATCATTCCCGATCGGGCTGGGCGGGTGGAGCGGATTACGCCCTTTCTGATTCGGCGGGTGCGGGCGCCGGGCGGGGTGCTTGGTGAGTGGGGTCGTCCGTCGTGGCGAGGGTGAGGTCCCGGCCACGTGTTTCCCCGGCGAGGGCGACCGCGATGGTGCTGACGACTGCGGCGAGGCATAGGTACAGCGCGACGGGAGTGGCGGAGTCGTAGTCCTTGAGGAGGTCGACCGCGATGATCGGCGCCAAGGCGCCGGCGACGATGGAAGCGAGTTGGGAGCCCATGGAGGCACCGGAGTAGCGAACCTTCGTGTCGAACATCTCGGAGATGAAGGCGGCTTGCGGACCGTACATGGCTCCGTGCAGGAGCAGGCCGATGGTGACCGCGAGTGTGATGACGGCGAACGATTTGGTATCGAGCAGGGCGAAGAATGCGAAGGCCCACAGTGCCATGCCTACCGAGCCGATCAAGGTGACTGGCCTGCGTCCGATGCGGTCGGAGAGCGCGCCCCACAGGGGGATGGTGACGAAGTGGACGGCGGAGCCGATCAGGACGGCGTTCAGCGCGGTGCTCTTGGGCAGGCTTAGGTGGCCTGTGACGTAGACCAGGAGGAACGCGGTGAGGATGTAGTAGGAGATGTTCTCACCGAACCGGGTGCCGACGGCGGTGAGGACCTCTTTCCAGCTGCGGCGGAACACCTCGACCACCGGTGGCTTCTCCTCGATGCCGCGAGCGGCGTCGGCCTGTGTCTTGGCCTGGGCGGCCAGGAAGACAGGGGACTCGGAGACGGAGAGGCGAATCCACAAGCCGAGGAGGACCAGGACACCGGAGAGCAGAAAGGGGATGCGCCAGCCCCACGCGTTGAAGGATTCTTCCGACTGGACAGCGGCGAGCAAGGCGAGGACACCCGTGGCCAGAAGGTTGCCGCCCGGGGCCCCGGCCTGCGGCCAGGAAGCCCAGTAGCCGCGCTGCTTGTCACCGCCGTGCTCGGAGACGAGGAGGACCGCGCCGCCCCATTCGCCGCCCAGCGCGAAGCCTTGGATGAGGCGCAGCACGGTGAGCAGGATCGGCGCGCCAACGCCGAGCGTGCCATAGGTGGGCAGCAGGCCCATCGCGAAGGTGGCCCCGCCCATCATGAGCAGGCTGATGACGAGCAGCTTCTTACGCCCGATCTTGTCGCCGAAGTGCCCGAAGACGACGCCGCCGAGCGGCCTAGCGGCGAAACCGATCGC
Organism: Streptomyces sp. NPDC023527; assembly: GCF_055560115.1. NCBI lineage: Bacteria > Bacillati > Actinomycetota > Actinomycetes > Kitasatosporales > Streptomycetaceae > Streptomyces > Streptomyces sp. NPDC023527. Next base: position 43,932 of record NZ_JBVHJJ010000016.1, on the reverse strand, counting down.
ATAAGTGATGAAAGCGATCATGGTGCCGACGAGCGGGTCGGCGGTGGGGAAGAAGAGTGTGTTGAACACCAGCGCGGCAGCCGAGCCGTAGAGGAAGAAGTCGTACCACTCGATGGTGGTGCCGATCAGGCTCGCGCTGACGATCCGGGCGATGCCAGGAGAGCGTCCTGGCACAGTGGGGCCGGTGGCCGGGGCATCGGACATGTGTCACCAGTTTCGTATGCGGGGAAAGGACGGGAAAGACGCGGGTGGGACGTACGCTGCTCGGGTCAGTTCGCTGCCCAGCCACCGTCCAAGGGCAGCGAGGATCCCGTGATGTAGCTGGAGTGGGGTCCGCACAGCCACAAGACCGCGGCGGCCACCTCTTCGACCTCAAGCAGTCGTTTGACCGGAGTGCGTGCCAGCAGCACGTCGGACAGGACGTCGCCGGTACTGATGCCGTGGGCTACGGCTTGGTCCTGTATCTGGCCCTCGACCAGAGAGGTGCGGACGTAGCCCGGATTCACGCAGTTGCTGGTCACGCCGTGTGGGGCGCCCTCAACGGCGGTGACCTTGCTCAGACCCTCCAAGGCGTGCTTGGCGGCGACGTAGGCCGACTTGTACGCGCTGGCGCGCAGTCCGTGGACGCTGGAGATGTTGACCACCCGGCCCCATCCGGCCATGTACATGTGCGGCAGTACGCGCCGGATGAGCAGGAACGGGGCTGTGACCATCACCTGCTGCATGAGCGCGAAGCGCTCGGGCGGGAACTCGTGGAGCGCGGCGACGTGCTGCAGCCCTGCGTTGTTGACGAGGATGTCGATGTCAGCGGGCAGTGTGTCGATCACGTCTGGGTCAGCCAGGTCGGCGGTGTGTGCCACGCCCCCGATGGCATCGGCGGCTGTCTTGGCCTTCTTGGCGTCGAGGTCGACCACGTGGACTGTCGCGCCGGCGGCGCCGAGGGCGGCGGCGCATGCCAGACCGATGCCGCCGGCGCCGCCGGTCACCAGTGCGGTGCGTCCGGACAGGTCCACGCCGCGTGCGGCCGAGCTCGAGGACGTCTCTGGCAGTTGTGAGGGTGCAAATTCCCTGGTCATGGCCGGAAACAGTAGGGTCACGTCGCCAGCTCTCCTATGGGAACCAGCACCACAATGGCCCGTGCAGGGGTGGCGGACTCCCCTACATGCACACGCTGCGCCGGCCGCGTACCTGGACTCCCACAGCTCAGGCCCACCGCGAGACGTCGCTCGCGGTGGGCCGTGTGGTGTCAATGGCCGAGAGGGCAGGAGGTCAGGAGCGTGTCCGCGTTGGCGGTGGGCGGGCGGGGCACGGTGTGGCTTGCTGGAGGCATCTGGGAGTGGGCCAGCCACTCCTCCAGGGCGGTGAATGCGGAGCGGTGGCACGGGACGAGCGGCCGCAGCCGGTCGGGGAAGACGTCCGCCAAGGAGTCGGTGTGGGTGCCATCTTCGATGCGGTAGTAGCGGTGCAGCGCGCCGCGGCCTGCTTGGCGCACCATGCGGGTGTACACGTCGGAGTCCTGGCTGATGGGAAGCAGTACGTCCAGGGTTCCCTGGATGGTGATCAGGGGCTTTCCGATGCGGCCGGTCAGGGCGATCCGCTGCACAGCGCGGTGGACTTCCGCCGGGCGCGAGGCGTAGTCGTAGTCCGCGTCGCAGGCCGGACTTCCAGGGGCGCAGTACGGGGTGCCGGCTTCCGTCGGACCGTCGAAGCTGGGGTCGATTTCCTCTCGGTAGATGCGCTGGGTGAGATCCCAGTACACCTGGTCGTGGTACGGCCACAGGAACTCTGAACCGGCCGGGTACCCGGCCGCGTACATGGCTTGCCGTGCCTGTTCGGCGCTATGCCCAGACGCGTACGCGGGGTAATGGCGGAGGGCGGGCGGCAGGGATGTGAGCAGGTTCGGCCCGTCGGCGCGCCAGAGCGTGCCTTCCCAGTCCACCCCGCCGTCATACAGCTCAGGGTGGTTCTCCAACTGCCGGCGCACCAGGTAGCCGCCGTTGGACATCCCCGTGGCCAGGGTCCGCGCGGGCGGGCGATGGTAGCGCTGGGCGACCACGGCACGGCCCGCCCGGGTGAGCTGAGTCAGGCGCGTATTCCACTCGGCGATGGCGTCACCCGGCCGGTAGCCGTCGCGGTAGAAGGTCGGCCCGGTGTTGCCCTTGTCGGTGGCGGCGTAGGCATAGCCACGTGACAGGACCCAGTCGGAGATTGCCCGGTCGTTGGCGTACTGCTCCCGGTTGCCGGAGGTGCCCGTTACTACCAGGCCGCCGTTCCATCGGTCGGGCAGCCGGATGACGAACTGAGCGTCGTGATTCCAGCCATGGTTGGTATTGGTCGTAGAAGTGTCGGGGAAGTAGCCATCGATCTGGATACCCGGCACGCCGCTCGGGGTCGCGAGATCCTTCGGGGTCAGGCCCGCCCAGTCGGCCGGATCGGTGTGACCGGATTCTATGGTCCCTGCCGTGGTCAGCTCGTCCAGGCAGCTCGCCTGCTCGTACGCGGCGCCGGGCACTGTAAGTCGTGCCAGGCCAGTGCAGTGCCGGTCCCGCGCGACGCTCGCGCTGGAAGGCATGGCCGTCGCTGTCTGTGCGAGGGACAGCGAGATCATGAACAGGGTGACGAGGGTTGTGCGCACGCGTGGTCGCGCGCTCGTGGTGATGGGCTGAGCCATGAAGTACCTCCGTTTAGACGGGCGGAGGTTAGGCGGCCACAGCACGCGACGGATATGGGCGTGCACGCCATGATGACGGCCCGGCGGGAGGTGCTCAGTGCTATACGTCGAGACCCCCTCGCTGGGTGACACATGACGGTGTTCGACGGCCCGGCGGCAGAGCAGGCCAATCCGGCCCATGTGTGCCAACCACATGCTCAGGCTTTGTCCATGTCGGTTATAGACCGTCCGGACAGTGGTCGGCTGGGAGTCGCCTGGCGATTTTTCTCAGCGCGCGAGCGCATAACCCCTCACATGCGAGGCCGTCAGTGTGTGGGAGAGAACCATGGTGACCAGTGGTCCGATGTTCTTAGGCTCAGCACCTGCTTGGTCACAGAGAGCATCAAAGATGGAGAGAGGTCGCATGGGTCCGGACAAGACAGTTGTGGACGCTGTCCAGGCGGTGAGAGGCATCCCCGACGGGGCATCCCTTGCCGTCGGTGGGTTCGGCCTGTGCGGTATACCGAGCGCCTTGATCGCCGCCCTGCTGCGCGAGGGCACTTCCGGACTCAGGATCGTCTCCAACAACTGCGGTGTGGACGACTGGGGCTGGGACTGCTCTTGCGAGCGGGCCGAATCGCCCGGATGACCAGCTCATACGTGGGAGAGAACAAGGAATTCGCCCGGCAGTACCTCAGCGGGGAGCTGGAGGTGGAGCTGGTACCGCAGGGCACCCTCGCCGAGCGGCTGCGCGCCGGAGGCGCGGGGATCCCCGCCTTCTATACACCAGCCGGCGCCGGCACTCAGATCAGCGAGGGCGGGCTGCCCTGGCGGTACGGGCCAGGTGGCGAAATCGCCGTGGCCTCACCACCCAAGGAGAGTCGCACCTTCGACGGCACCGAGTACCTGCTGGAGCACAGCATCACCACCGACTACGCACTGGTGCGGGCCACCATTGGCGACCGCCACGGCAATCTGGTCTTCCGCTCCTCCGCCCGCAACTTCAACCCGCTGGCGGCGATGGCCGGCAAGGTCGCCATCGCCGAGGTCGAGCACCTGGTTGAACCCGGCGAGTTGGACCCGGACGAGGTCCATCTGCCCGGCGTGTTCGTCCAGAGAGTCGTGCGCGTCCACCCCGGCGACTCCACGGCCGCGCGGCGCATCGAGCGCCGTACAGTCCGTACCCAGCAGGAAGGCGGTGCCTGACATGGCGCTTACCCGAGAGCAGATGGCCGCCCGGGCCGCCCGGGAACTGACGGATGGCGACCGCCAGGTCGACGTCCCCCATCGCCTGACCGCCGCTGACATGACGATCAGCGGAAGACCACGGTGGGGTGGAGTGTCTTCCTGAGCACATGCGGATGAGCCGCACTCCGGTCTTCCAACGGACCGGGGTGCGGCTCTTCGTCGCGTCAGTCGGTGGGGGCGGTCTCCCACGGCCACCGTGCGTCGCGCCCCGACTCCAGTAGGGGGATCATGCGGAACGCCTGGTCCGTGAGGCCGCCGAAGGCGTGTCGGTTGTGGCCGCCGGACGGAGCGTGGCCGGTGCGGTGGCCGGCCAGGTTCCAGGTGTACATCGGGGTCGTCTCCGGGATGGAGCGGGTGACCTCGTGCGCGTCGTGACCGGCCTGCTCGTCGGTGACGATGACGACGCGGTCGTGTCCCTTGAACTCCTGGCGGAGCGCGGCGGCGGTGTCGGTGCCGCCGCCCAGGAACCAGCCCCCGTCCTTCCAGCGCCCCACCGCTCGCAGCAGCGGTTCGTCGCGGCCGAGAGGGAACGGTTTGGTCCTCGCGCCCGGCTCGTCGTTCACGTAGCGGCGGGCGCTGGAGAACGACACGACGTCCGCCCGCTCGCACCGCCGGCCGAGACCGAGGCCGAACAGGGCCGCGGCGTCCCAGCGCTTCAGCGAGCCGTCGCGGGAGAACCCGGCCTCCATGGAGGTGGACGTGTCGACGAGCACCAGCGTGCGGCCGGGCAGCGCGGGGATGTTGCCCAGCGAGGCGGTCAGCGCCTTGTCCAGGGCGTGGCCCCAGCGGAGCGACGGGGCGGCGTTGTACGCGGAGTAGAACCGCATGGGCAGCTGCCGGGACCGGGCGACCTGCTCGGCGTCGGCGAGCTTGCGGCACACGGCCTCGGCGACCTCGTCGGAGACCCCGGCCTCGTCGAAATTCCGGAGGTTCCGGAGCAACGCCATGAATCCCATGGACGGGATGACCGCTTCCCACGCCTCCCGGTCCATCGGGCCCTGGAGCCAGCCGGCCAGCGACTCCCAGGTCATGCCGGCCTCGTGGAGCCGCCGGCGGCCTTCCGCTGTGGACAGGACGAGTCGGCGGCTCTCCGTGGAGCCGCCCGGTGACAGGAGCTCCCGGCGGGCACGGACCATCCCCAGCGACGGCGGGATCTCCTCGTCACGCCCCTTGCGCCGGTCGAGGGCGTGCTTGAACAGGTCGCCCTGCCAGGGCTTGTCGGCGGCGGGCGACGGGTGCACGAGGTTGAGGATGTCGCCGAACCGGTAGCCCTTGGAGTCCGTGTCGTACTTCAGGAGCGTCTTCTCGCTGTAGAGGCGCCGGACCGCGTCGGCCACACCGCGCTTGAGCGGCTTGGGGAGCGTCCGCCCGTACCGCGCGGTCCAGTAGCCGAGCATCTCGCCCGGCTCGTCGGCCCGCTGAAGGACCGCGTCGACAGCCTGCCGGGAGTGGCCGGCGGCCCCCTTGAGGATCCGTTCGGCGGTGAACTCCGCGGCGCCGACGAGTGCGGCGGTACGCATGTTGCCGGGGCCTCGCAGCCAGCGCAGGAAATCCAGGCACCAGTCGGGGTCGTCGATCGCGAGCTTCCGGACGAGGTGCGTGAAACGGTCGTCGCGCTGCCCGCCGGTCTCGTAGAAGGTGTCGGTGCCGACCATGTTCGTCACCGCGAGCAGGAAGAGCTCGGACTTGGTGTCGCGGAGGTAGCCGGTGCCGCCTTCGTGGGTGGCGTCCCGCTCCCCGGTCGTGGTCACGGGCGAGCTCGGCGCCGGTCCGGCGGCGCGGGTGTTGAAGCGTGCCATGGAAAGTCCCCTCACATGGAGGGAAGGCTTCAGCAGGGGGTGCCCGAGATCAGGGTCGGCCGCGGTTCTGCGGGTATCGAAAACCGCGCGCCGTGAAGCGCTAGACGTAACCGCCGCCCGCGCACCGGGCAACCCCCGTGCTGTGCCTCCCGAGATCAAAGACGGCTGCGGCGGACTTATTTGGAAGAAGTAGCCGCGGCCCGCGCACCGGGAGGTGCAAATCCGAAGTTGGGTGTCCAGAGATCGAAGTCGGAGGGGGTGACAAGGTGCTCTGCCAACTGAGCTACGTCGACACGAAGTCGACGGCGGGACTCGAACCCGCGACCGCCCCATTAAGAGTGGAAGTAACCCCCGCCTGCGCACCTGGACGTGATCAACTGTAAGGGACGGCGCCGATATCGGCCGCACGATTTTTATATGGGTAGATTTCGGGCGCGCTACGGCGCGTTGGCATCGGTGCGGCTCTATATGGGGTGATGTCGCCTTGTGTCCAGGGTCGCCGGTCGCAAAGGGGTAGCGGCCTGGTCACGATTCATGCAGGTCGGCCGCCCAGGGATTGTTACCGGCGGTACGGTGCATCGGTCCACTCAGATCTCAGGGGATCCATGCGCACCAGTGTCATAGCCGCGGTTTGTATCGCCGCCGTCCTGCCCGTCGCCGCCTGCAGCAGCAGCGGCGAGACGAAAGCCCAGCCGCCGAAGAGCTCCGCGTCAGCGCCTCCGGTCGCCTCGGTCGCGGGGGAGACCCTGCTGCTGGGGAAGGGCACGGAGACGGTCGGGTCCGGCGGCGGAGGCCGGCTGGAGATGACGCCCACCAGCGTCGTCTACACCCCCAAGGTGAAGGCCGACAAGCCCGAGCGCGCCCTGTTCGTCATCGTGACGGTCAAGGTCCGCCCCACGACGAACGCGGCCGCCGCGGAGTCGGTACCGCTCCAGCGAGGCGGATGGTCATGGGTGTCCCCCGACGGCCAGTCGGTCGGGCAGGGTGACGGCAATGCGGCCGACATCTTCCTGGAGGGCTTCGACAGCGGCGGCCCGATCCAGGCCGGCGCGTCCAAGTGGCGGGCGAAGACCTTCGACATCACCGAGGCGCAGCGGGGCGGCACGCTCACCTACACCGACGGCGGTGGCCACACGGTCCGCTGGCAGATCCCGGCCCAGGACACCGGCCCCCAGACGGCCCAGCTGAAGAAGCTCACGACGGGCTGACGGCGATACGAAGCCGCACCGTCACCGCGCCCCGGTCCCCCGCAAGGGAACGGGGCGCCGTGCTTTGGCCTGTCGGCCGAGCACGAGTTCAGATACCGGCCGCCGTGAACGTGTCGGCGAAGGCTTGGCGGACCGGGGAATCCGTGCGGCGGTCCAGGATCGCGAAGACCACCCTGTCGAAGCGGTTCGTGAAGCGGCCCGGTTCCGTCAGGTGGGTGTGGAAGGCTCTCGCGACGGTCCCCGGGTCGTTCTGGAAGACGCCGCAGCCCCAGGCGCCCAGGATCAGTTGGCGGTAGCCGTTCGTGGCCGCCACCTCCAGGACGCGTTCCGCCCGGGAGGTCAGGGCCGCCGGGACGCGGGGGGCCGCCGTGGGGTCGCGGCGGGCTATCACGCCCGCGTTGGGGGCCGGTGAGGTCAGGAAGCCCGCGGTGAAAGGGGTTTCGAGGAGCGTGCCGCGGTCGTCGCGGAAGACGGGCACGCCGGGGGAGTGGATCACCCGGTCGCTGTAGAACGGGCTCGGGTCGGCCCGGTGCGCCGCGTAGTACTCCGGGGCCTCCAGCAGGCAGGTGTACAGCGCCGAGCCCCGGCACAGCGCCTCCTCCTGGGCCTGGGCGCCGTTGAGGTAGCCGCCGCCGGGGTTGCGGGCGGAGGCGAAGTCGAGGACCGCGACCGGGCCGTCGCCGGCCACGCGCCGCGCCGCGTCCAGGCTGCCCTCGCCCGTCACCTCGAACACGGTCCGCCCCGCCGGCCGCCCTTCGGCGACGGGCACCGGCCCCGGCCCGTACAGGCGCGTTCCCCGCACGGCCGCCGCGATGGCGTCCGTGAGGTCGACGCGACGGCCCCGGGGAGTGGTGAAGCCACCGCTCGCGACGATCTGTTCGGTCTCCTTGGCCATGCCGCGCAGTCGCGCGCTCATATGCGATTCCCTGTCACCGGGCTGACCGTACGGATCACCCGGGCAGTTGGCGAACGGTTTTTGCGCAGGTCAGCGCGGTCTCGGCGGGCAGTGGCCGTGTGCCGCGGGGCAGGGCGGGCCCGCAGCGGCGGTACGGTGGCCCCGGCCGCAGGGCCGGGCGGGTGATCGTGTGCCGCCGGCCGGGCGACGGCCCGGTGCGTCCGCTTGCCCGGTGGCCCCCACGCGCGATGGCCTGGTACCGGGCAGACCCGCGTCCCAGGAGGCACCGATGTCCGTACGTACCGCCGTGGCAGCCGTGGCGGCCGCCGCCGCGCTCCTCGCCCTCGCCGCGCCCTCGGCGTCCGCGGGCGACCCCGAGCACGGGCGGCTCTTCCTGACCGTCTCCGGCGCCCAGAACACCTGGATCCGCGGCACCCAGCTCAGCTGCCCCGCCGCCGACGGGCACCATCCGCACGCGGCCAAGGCGTGCGAGACGCTCCGCCGGGCCCAGGGCGAGCCCGACGCGGTGATCGCCGACAAGCACCTGTGCACCCGGGAGTACGACCCCGTCACCGCCACCGCCGAGGGCGACTGGAACGGACACCCCGTCGTCTGGCGGAAGACGTACCCCAACGCCTGCGCGATGGACGTCGCCACCGGGCCCGTCTTCCGGTTCTAGCCCGCCCGCTCAGGCGCCGCGGGCCACCAGCGCGCCTATCGTCATCAGCATCAGCGCCACCCAGGCGAACCACAGCCAGCCGTCGCTGCCGATCGTCACGCTGTAGGCGGTCACCGCGACGAGCCCGCCCACCGTCAGCCCCGCCATCGTCTTCGTCGATCCGGGCATGCCCCGCACCTCCTCAGGGCGGCCCGGGACGCCTGGATGCGCGAGGGCCGCGGCCAGGAGACCATCGTCTCCCGGCCGCGGCCCCCGCCGCCACACCGGCGTCCGGATCGGTTCGAGCTCGGCGGCTCCCTACCCGCGCGTGCGCAGCGACGCCAGATACGCGTTGTACTCCGCCAGTTCCTTGTCGCCGTTGCGGTCCTCGGACCGGTCGTAGCGGCGCGACTGCCGCTGCTCGGAGCGGTACCACTGATACGCCAGGGCCAGCAGCACCACGATCGAGGGGATCTCGCTGAACGCCCAGGCGATGCCGCCGCCGGCCTGCTGGTCCGCCAGCGCCTCGATGCCCAGGGAGGCCGGCGGGTTCTTGTACGTGCTGATCATCGGCTCCGACGCCATCATCAGCGCGATGCCGAAGAACGCGTGGAACGGCATGCCGGCGAACAGCTCCAGCATCCGCATCACATAGCCCGGCCGGTGCGGCCCCGGGTCCACGCCCATGATCGGCCAGAAGAACACCAGCCCGACCGCGAGGAAGTGCACCATCATCGCGATGTGGCCGGTCTTGGACTCCATGAGGAAGTCGAAGAGCGGCGTGAAGTAGAGGGCGTACAGGCTCGCGATGAACAGCGGGATCGTGAACGCCGGGTGCGTGATGATCCGCATGTAGCGGCTGTGCAGCAGCGCCACCAGCCATTCGCGCGGGCCCTTGCGCCCGCGGCCCGCCGCCGGCAGCGCCCGCAGCGTCAGCGTCACCGGCGCGCCGAGGAGCAGCAGGATCGGGGAGAGCATGCTGATCACCATGTGCTGGACCATGTGCACGCTAAACATGACCATGCCGTAGTCGTTCAGCTTGGTGCACATCACCAGCGCCACCGTCAGCACGCCGGTCACGAACGCGACCGTCCGGCCGACCGGCCACGCGTCACCGCGCCGCCGCAGCCGCACCACGCCCCAGCCGTACAGCGCCAGCCCGAGCAGGCAGCCGATCATGAAGAAGGGTTCGCCGCTGAACTGCAGACCCCGTCCCAGCGTGAACGGCGGCATGTCCATCATCATGCCGTGCCCGCTGTGATCCATCCGCTCTCTCCCATTTCGCACCAATGCGCCGGGACCAGAGTAGAGCCGCCCCCGGCCGGGACTCCGGCCGGGGGCGGCTCCGTGAGACGGACGGAGACCGGCTCACAGCACGCACTCGACCTCGGCGTACCGTTCCCGCGGCACCGTCTTCAGCCGCTCGACGGCCTCGGCCAGCGGCACGAGGGTGATGTCGGTCCCGCGCAGCGCGGTCATCATCCCGAAGGCGCCCTGGTGCGCCGCCTCCACGGCGTGCCAGCCGAACCGCGTCGCCAGCACCCGGTCGTACGCGGTGGGCGTGCCGCCGCGCTGCACATGGCCGAGGATCACCGGGCGGGCCTCCTTGTCCAGGCGCCGCTCCAGCTCCCCGGCCAGCTGCCGGGCGACCCCGGCGAACCGCTCGTGCCCGTACACGTCCGTGCCGCCGACCTCGAAGGCCATGGAGCCCTCGCGCGGCTTGGCGCCCTCGGCGACCACCACGATCGCGAAGCGCTTGCCCGCCTCGAAGCGGCGGCCGACCACCTCGGTCAGCTCGTCGATGTCGAAGGGCCGCTCGGGGACGACGATGGCGTGCGCGCCGGCGGCCATGCCCGAGTGCAGGGCGATCCACCCGGTGTGGCGGCCCATCACCTCGACGATCAGCACCCGCTGATGGGACTCGGCGGTCGTCTTCAGCCGGTCCAGGGCCTCGGTGGCCACGCCCACGGCCGTGTCGAAGCCGAAGGTCACATCGGTCGAGGCGATGTCGTTGTCGATGGTCTTGGGTACGCCCACGATGGGTAGTCCGGCGTCCGACAGCAGCCGCGCCGCCTTGAGGGTGCCCTCGCCGCCGATCGGGATGATCGCGTCCAGGCCGAGGTCGGCGACATGGCCGCGCGCCCGCTCGACGCCGTCGCGCAGCTGCGCCGGCTGGACCCGGGAGGAGCCCAGGACCGTACCGCCGAGGGCGAGGATGCCGCCGACCGCGTCCAGGTCGAGCTTGCGGTAGTCGGCCTCCAGCAGCCCCCGCCAGCCGTCGTGGAATCCGATGACCTCGTCGCCGTGGTCGACCATGGCGCGGTGCACGACGGACCTGATGACGGCGTTCAGGCCGGGGCAGTCGCCGCCGGAGGTGAGTACACCAATGCGCATGACAGGGAACCTTCACAACAGGGCCGGTGACCGGACCCCGTCGTCCGGCTGGATCCCCGCCACCCTACAAGTGGGAGGTGGCGGGGAACACAACCGTCCGTCATGCGGGCTGTACGGCCGTCTACGAGGGCTGGCTCGCCGCCGCGATCCGCTCGTTGCGCAGGGCCTCGTACCAGCGGTCGTCGACCGGCGGCAGGGCGTTGACATCCAGCGCCAGCTTGATCAGCAGGTCCGAGATGTGCGGGTTGCGGGCCATGACCGGACCGTGCATGTACGTACCGAAGACGGTGTCGTTGTACGCGCCCTCCGTGCCGTCGCCCGTGCCGTTGCCCTTGCCGATCCGCGTCCGCGCGAAGGGGCGGGCGTTCGGGCCGACGTGGGTGATGCCCTGGTGGTTCTCGAAGCCGGTCAGCGGCGGCAGCCCCAGCCGGTCGTCGATGTCGGCCAGGACGTCACCGACGCACCGCTCGCCCTCGCCGCGGGTGCTGACGACGTCGAGCAGGCCCAGGCCCTGCTCGCGCTGGCCCAGGTCGTTGATGAACTCGTGGCCCAGGATCTGGTAGCCGGCGCAGACCGAGAAGACGATCGCGCCGTTGGCGACGGCCCGGTTCAGACCGCCGTCGCGGCGCAGCCGCTCGGCCGCCAGGCGCTGCGGACGGTCCTCACCGCCGCCGATCAGATAGATGTCTCCCGAGGTCGGGATGGGCTGGTCGGAGCGTACGTCCACCCGCTGGACGTCCAGGCGGCGCTGGCGCGCCCGGCGCTCCAGGACCAGGACGTTGCCCTGGTCCCCGTAGGTGCTGAGCAGGTCGGGGTAGACCCACACCACACGCAGACTGTTCTGGCTCATGCTCACAATCCTTTTGCGGGTCAGTTGCCGACGCGGCGGCGGACGTCCTGGAACGCGGTGTAGTTGGCGATCAGCTCGATCCGCCCGGGCGGCGCCGACTGCACCGCCTCGTCCACCGTCTCGCAGACCCGGAAGTCCAGGCCCGCGACCTCCAGGCGCACCGCGAGGTCGAGCTTGCGGTCACCGATGACGAAGATCGGGTGCCCGGCGAGCCGGGTGTAGTCCACGTCCCACAGCCACGAGGTGTCGGTGCCGTCCGCGCCGCGGGCGTTCACGCCCAGGATCACCGGTGCCGGCGGTCCGTCGATCAGCGAGAACGTCTCCAGCCAGCCGGCCGGGTTCTTCGCCAGCAGCAGCCGGACCTCACGACCCAGGAACGACACCACGTCGAACCGGCCCGCGACCGCCTGGACCTGGTACATCCGCTCCAGCGCCACCTGCGGCGGCACCCCGAAGGTGGCCGCGACGGCCGCCGAGGTCGTGGCGTTCGCCTTGTTCGCCCGGCCCGGCAGCTGGAGGTGGATCGGCCACGCGCTGCCGTGCGGGTCGAGGACGTAGTCGCCCGACAGCGCCCAGCTCGGCGTCGGCCGGCGGAACCCGCACTCGCCGCAGAACCAGTCGTCGCCCGGACGCTGCATCACGCCACCGCACGACGGGCACGACCAGGCGTCGTCCTTCCACTCCTGACCGGCCGCCACCCACACCACGTTCGGCGAGGAGGAGGCGGCCCACACGATCAGCGGGTCGTCCGCGTTCGCGATCACCACGGCCTTGGTGCCGGCCAGACCCTCGCGCCACTTCTCGGCGAGCATGCGCGTCTCCGCGGCCCGGTCGAGCTGGTCGCGCGAGAGGTTCAGCAGCGCTATGGCCTTGGGCGAGACGTCGCGGGCGACACCCGCCAGGTACTTCTCGTCCACCTCGATCACGCCGTAGCGCGCGTCCGAGCCGCCCGCGAGGGCGGAGGTGATGCCGGCCGGCATGTTCGCGCCCAGCGCGTTGGACACCACCGGGCCGCTGGCCCGCAGTGCCTCGGCGATCAGCCGGGTCGTGGTCGTCTTGCCGTTGGTGGCCGACACCAGGACCACGTCCAGGTGAGTCGCCAGCCGCGCGAGCAGATCCGGGTCGAGCTTGAGCGCGACCTTGCCACCGATCACCGATCCGCTGCCGCGGCCCGCGGCTCGCGACACCGCCGCAGCAGCCTTGCCCGCCGTCACGGCCAGCTTGGCCCGCGGTGACAGCGGCCCCGTGTTGCCTGCCATCGTCCTAGATCCTCCTTGCATCCGGCGCCGCGCCTGTCCCTGGTCCGCCGGTGGAACGCCCCCTCCGCGCCGAATCGCCAGCCGGGAGGCTTCGGTCGGGGAGCAGCCTATCGAGATCCGGCCGTGGGCCCGAACCCGCGGCCTGCGGAACGTAGGGTTGACCCCATGCGCAGAGGCTCGATTCCCGGTGGTTCAGGACATGTACGGCCCATGAGGCTGCTCGGAGATCCGGGTCTCCGCACCCCCTGCGAGGAGGTCACGGACTTCGACGCGGCCCTGGCGGAGCTGGTCGAGGACATGTTCGCGACGATGTACGCGGCCCGGGGCGTGGGCCTCGCCGCCAACCAGATCGGCGTTCCGCTGCGGGTCTTCGTCTACGACTGCCCGGACGACGAGGACCGCCGCCATCTCGGGCACATCGTCAATCCCCGCCTGGTGGAGGCCGACGGCATCACCGTCCGGGGCCCCGAGGGCTGCCTGTCCCTGCCGGGGATCGAGGCGGGTACGGAGCGCTTCGACCACGCGGTGGTGGAAGGTTTCACCGCGGACGGTGCGGCGGTTCGGGTGAGCGGTACGGGGTTCTTCGCGCGGTGTCTTCAGCATGAGTGCGATCACCTGGGCGGTGGGCTGTACGTGGACCGTCTCGCCGGGCTCCGGCGGTACCGGGCTCTGCGGGCTGCCCGGCGGGCGGCCTGGGCTTCCTGAACGGGGCTCCGCGGTTTGCGCCCGCGGCTTGGCGGGTGGCTTGCGTTCCTGATCGGGGCTCCGCCTCGGACCCCGGTCCTCGATCTCCTCCAGCTACCGCTGGGCGGTGCCCCCAGACGGGCTGGGTTGTCGCCCGGGCGGGCTGGGAATCCAGCCCGCCCGGTGATCGGGGACACCGCGCGTAGTGCGGGCTCCCGGCTAGAAGCCCGGCCCTCCGGGAAGGTCGCCCGCCGCCGCGAGCCGCCCCCACAGCAGATCCGCGAGGTGGCGCACCAGGTGTGCCCGCGGGAAGGGGCGCTCGCGCAGCCACCAGTCGCCCGCGGCGTGCATCATGCCGACGATCCCGTGTCCCCAGGCGCGGGCCATCTCCTCGCTGCCGGGGCCGAGGTCGACGCGCTCGGCTATGACCTGGGCCAGCTCCTCGCCGAGACGCCGCAGCAGCGGCGCGGAGTGCCGGCCCACGTCGAAGCCCTGTTCCGCGGGCTGGCCCTCGTCGGCGGGGTGCATCAGGAAGCGGTAGACCTGCGGCCGCGCCTCTATGGCCGCGAGGTAGGTGTCCAAGGTCGCCTCGACCCGGTCGCGGCGGGCGGCCGGCGCGTCCAGCGCGGCGCGCAGCCCGTCGAGGAGCGCGTCGGTGTGGCGTGTGGCGAGGGCGCGGTAGAGCCCGCCCTTGTCGCCGAAGTGGCGGTAGAGGATCGGTTTGGTGATGCCGGCCTCGGCCGCGATGGCGTTCATCGACGCCCCGGGCCCGTCCCTCAGCACCACCCGGTCCGCGGCCTCCAGCAGCTCTTTGCGCCGCCGTTCCGCCACCCGCTGCTGATCGTCCCGCTGACTGGCTTCCATAGGACTGCCTCCCCGCCCCTGCGATCTGTCACGCATGCGCAACGTAACACCCGCCCCACGCAGCGAATCGGGGAGACGAGCACGTTGACACCTGTACCAGTGGGTAACATACTCCCGTTACCAGGAGTAACAAGCGGTGGGAGGGGCTGTGACGGCCGTGACGGGGTTTCGCATGGAGCTCGACGAGGAGCAGCGGGGGGTGCGCGACTGGATCCACGGCTTCGCCGCCGACGTGATGCGCCCCGCCGCCGCGGAGTGGGACGAACGGGAGGAATTCCCGTGGCCGGTCGTCCAGGAGGCGGCCAAGATCGGGCTGTACTCGCTCGACTTCTACGCCCAGCAGTTCTTCGACCCGACGGGTCTGGGCATACCGATGGCCCTGGAGGAGCTCTTCTGGGGTGACGCCGGCCTCGGGCTCGCGATCACCGGCACCGGTCTCGCCGCGATCGGCGTCCTGACCAACGGCACCGAGGAGCAGATCGGCACCTGGATCCCGCAGATGTACGGCGACGCCAGTGATGTGAAGGTCGCCGCCTTCTGCTCCTCCGAGCCCGACGCCGGCTCGGACGTGTCGGCGATGCGCACCCGAGCCGTCTACGACGAGGCCAAGGACGAGTGGGTGATCGACGGCACCAAGACCTGGGCGACCAACGGCGGCATCGCCAACGTCCATATCGTCGTCGCGGTGGTCGACCCCGCCCTCGGCTCGCGCGGCCACGCCTCCTTCATCATTCCGCCGGGCACGCCGGGGCTGTCGCAGGGGCAGAAGTTCAAGAAGCACGGCATCCGCGCCTCCCACACGGCCGAGGTCGTCCTCGACGGCGTCCGGGTCCCCGGCCGCTGCCTGCTCGGCGGCAAGGAGAAGCTGGACGAGCGGCTGGCCCGCGCCCGCGAGCGCGCCAAGGCCGGCGGCGAGCGCGGGGCCGGTTCGCAGAACGCCGCGATGGCCACGTTCGAGGCGTCCCGCCCGGCGGTGGGGGCCCAGGCGGTCGGCATCGCCCGCGCCGCGTACGAGGTGGCCCTCGACTACGCCAAGACGCGCGTCCAGTTCGGCCGCCCCATCATCGACAACCAGGGCGTCGCCTTCCAGCTCGCCGACATGCGCACCCGGATCGACGCCGCCCGCCTGCTGGTGTGGCGCGCGTCCTGGATGGCCACCGCGGGCAAGCCCTTCACCTCGGCGGAGGGCTCGATGTCCAAACTCTTCGCGGGCGAGACGGCCAAGACCGTCACGGCGCAGGCGATGCAGATCCTCGGCGGCAACGGTTACACCCGCGAGTACCCGGTGGAGCGGATGCACCGCGACGCGGCCATCTACACCATCTTCGAGGGGACGAGCGAGATCCAGCGGCTCGTGATCGCCCGTACGGTATCGGGCGTGCCGATCCGATAGGCGGTAAGGGGCCTCGCGCCGCGGCGCGCGCCCCGACGGTGCCGGGCCCCTTCGCGACAGCCGCGGAGGGGCCCGGCGTCGTGCCGTCATGCGGCGCGGAACCGGGCAGATTACAGCAGGCATATGACAGCCATGTGCAGAGCCCGGCGCCGCGGATCGGTTTCGGCTCTTTTCCGGCGCGGCCGACGGTATGGGCACGCCGTGTAGGCGGGTATGGACGCACCGTTCAACCTTTGGCCATCAGTGCTCCGCATTCTGTCTCAAAGGTGATGGGTGCCCACCAGCCGTCCTGTTACCGTCGTTTCCGATCTTGATCGTGCAAGTCGGGTCCCGGAGGCCGCCTTCGTGAACCGCCTTCCGCCACGTCGATCACCGGAGCTCGAGTGCGGCTTCACGAAAGAAGGAAACGCCGTGGCGGTCATCAAGGAACAGGACCAGGACGCCACCGGGCAGCTCGTCGGCCGCGCCGCCGAACTGGACAGCCTCGCACGGTGCGCCGAGCGGGCCCGCGGCGGTAGCGCGCGGGCCGTCCTCGTCCGCGGCCCCGCCGGCATCGGCAGGAGCGCTCTCCTGGCCGCCTTCGCCGAGCACCTGACCTCCCGGGGCGTACGGGTGCGCCGGTCCGCCGCCACCGAGGCGGACCCCGACGGCCACCGCACCGTACGCGAACTGTTCGGCACCGACCCGGTCGCCCCGCCGCCCGGGGCCTCCGCCGCCCGGAGCGCCCACGCCGCCCACAGCGGGCTCCACCGCCACCTCACGCGACTGCTGGCGACCGGCCCCCTGGCCCTCGTCCTCGACGACGCCCAGTGGTGCGACGAAACGTCCCTGCGGAGCGTGGACTTCGTGCTGCGCCGCGCCACCGCCCGGCCCCTGCTGGTGCTCCTCGCCCAGCGCACCGAGTGCCGCGGGCCCGGCACGCCCGTACTCGAAGAACTCCTCGCCCACGGCCGCTGCCACCCCCTCGACCTCGGCCCGCTCCGGCCGCGGGACACCGCCGAGATGATCACCCGGACGCTCGGCCGCCCCCCGGAGGAACCATTCCTCCGGCACTGTGCCGAGGTCACCGGCGGCAACCCCGGCCTGCTGCGGAAACTCCTCACCGGAGTCCGCGCGACCGGAGCCCGCCCCGACACCGCGGGCGCCCGACGGCTGCGCAAGACCGGCGAGAGCCTCCTCGCCGCCTCCGCCAGCGCCCACCTGGCCGGTCGGCCCGCCCACGAACGCGCCGTCGCCCGGGCCCTGGCCGTCCTCGGCCGGGCCTGCCCCGACCCGCTCGCCGCGCTCTCCGGCGTCACCGGCGGGCGCCTGACCTCCGCGCTGGAGGCGCTGCGCCGCAACGGAGTCATCGGCGCGGAGACCCCCGCCGGACCCCACCCCGTCCTCGTCATGCGCGAGGCCGTCCGCCCGGCCGTCCTCGCCGACCTGACCGGGGACCGGCTGGAGGCGCTGCGCGCCCGCGCCGCCCGGGTGCTCAACGACGCCGGGCGCCCGGCCTCCGACGTCGCCGACCAGCTCGTGCTCCTCAAGGAGCTGACCGAGCCGTGGATGCTCACCGTCCTGCGTGACGCGGCCGCCGAGGCACCCGGCCGGGACACCGCCCGCGCGGCCATGCGCTACCTGCGCCGCGCCCTGGCCGCCGACCTCACCGACGCCCAGCGCAAGGTCGTCCGCATCGAACTCGCCCGCGCCTCCGCCCAGGTGGCCCCCGCCACCGCGCTGTGGCAGCTGAGGCAGGCCCTCGACGACGCGCGCGGGCCGCGGGAGCGGGCCCCGATCGCCGTCGAGTACGGGATGACCTCCCTCGGCACGCACAACGCCCCCGACGCCGTCCGGCTCCTCGGCGACGTCCTCGACGGCCTCGGGGCCGAGCTCGGCCCCGACCCCGCGCCCGCCGACGCCGAACTGCGCACGTCCGTCGCCTCCGCCCTGCTCGTCACCGCCGTCAACGAGAAGTCGGCCATGGCGGGCGTCCGCGAGCGGGCCGGAGCCTGGCCCGTACCGCGGGGCGACAGCCCGGCCGAGCGCCAACTGCTGTCCGTCATGAGCGCCTTCGCGGCCCTGGACGGCCGGCCCGCCCGGCAGGCCGTCTCCCTGGCCCGCCGCGCCCTGAAGGTCGAGGAGCCCGCGCCCGCCGGCTGGTGGGTGCTCGGCGCGTCCCTGGTCCTCGCCCTCGCCGACGAGGTCGACGAGGCCATGACGGGCTTCGCCCGCTCGCTGTCCGCCAGCCGGGCCCGCTACGAACCGTGGATGCACATCGCCTCGCTGGCCGGCCGCTCCCTCGCCCTGCACGGCACCGGCGACGTCACCGCCGCCGCCGTCGACGCCCGCGCCGCCGTCGACCTCGCCGAGAAGTGCGGCAGCCGCTGCTCGCCCATGCCCTACATCGCCCTCGGCGCGGCGCTGCTCTCCCAGGGGCACGCCGAACGGGCCGAGAGCGTACTCGACCGGGCCGGCCGGCGCGGCGTGGACCAGCACATCTGGGAATGGCACCAGTACCTCTACGCCCGGGGCCGGGCGCGGCGCGAACGCGGCGACCTCGACGGCGCGCTGGAGCTGTGGCTGCGCTGCGGGCGCAGCCTGGACGAGGCGGGCGTCACCAACCCCGTGCTGGCCCCCTGGTGGCTGTCCGCCACCGTCGCCCTCGTCCAGCGGGGCCGCACCTCGGCCGCCGCCGACCTCGCCGAGCGCGCCCAGGAGCGCGTACGCCGCTGGGGCACGCCGCGCGGCCTCGGCCTCGGCCTGATGGCCGCCGGGGTCGTCGCCGAGGGGCGGGCCCGGCTCGACCTCCTCGCCGAGGCCGTCGACGCCCTCGCCGCCTCCCCGGCCCGCCTCGACCAGGCCAAGGCCCAATACCAGCTCGGCTACGAACTCCTGCGCCACGGCGACACATCGGGTGCCCGTCGGCACCTGCGCGGCGCCATCGAACTCGCCACCCGCTGCGGCTACCACATCCTGGGCGGGCTCGCCCGCGAACTGCTGGTCGCCGCCGGGGGCCGGATGCCGCAGCTCGCGGCCAGCCCCGTCGACTCGCTGACCGACAGCGAGCGCAGGATCGCCGTGCTCGCCCGGGCCGGGGTCAGCAACAAGGAGATAGCGGACGCGCTGTTCATCACCCCGCGCACCGTGGAGATGCACCTCACCAACGTCTACCGCAAGCTCGACGTCCGCGGCCGCGCCGACCTGCCGCCCTCCCTCGGCTCGCCGCACCCGGCGGGCGCGTACGGCCCGCGCGGCCACCGCACGGGACGCCCGCGCCCGCCGGCCGGCGCCCACGCGCCGAGCCGCTAGGGGGCGCCCGGTGTCACAGTGGGAACCGGAGGCGGTGGGGGAGTGGCCGGCCGCCGGCCGCCTCGGCGGGACGACGTCCCTCGTCGAACGGGAGACGGAACAGGAGACGCTGGACGCCCTGTTGCGCGGCCTGGGCTCGGGCCGGTCGGCCACCGTCGCCGTCCACGGCGAGCCCGGCATCGGCCGCAGCGCCCTGCTGGACCGCGCGGTCGCGCTCGCGGCCCGTACGGGCGTCCGCGCGGTCACCGCCCACGCCTCCTGGGAGGAGACCGGGCGGCGCCACGGCGTCATCACCCAGCTCCTGGCCGGCCTCGCACCGGACACCGCGCCGCCCCGCCCCGACAAGGGCGACCACTCCCTGGACCTGTGCCGCGCCTTCCTCGCCGCCGCCCGCGCCCGGCCCCTGCTCATCGCCGTCGACGACGTCCAATGGGCCGACCCGGACTCCTGGCGCTGCCTGCGGGCCCTGGCCCGCAGGCTCTCCGGCGCCCCCGTGCTGCTGCTGACCACGCACGGCGTCACGGCAGGCCCGTACGGCCGCATCGAACCGGACCCCCTCGCCGACGAACGCACGGTCACCGCCCACACCTTCACCCTCGCCCGGCTCTCCGCCGAGGGCGTGGGGGAGATGCTGGCCGCGGCCTACGGGCGGCCCGTCGACCCCGCGTTCAGCGAGGCGGCGGCCCGTGCCGTCGACGGCAGCCCGGCCGTCCTGCGCACCGTCATCGGCCGGTTCGCCCGGCACGGCTGGAGCCCCGGCGCCGACCACCTGCCGCACCTGACCGACAGCGCGGCCGACGCCGTCCGGGACCGCGCCGCACGAACCGTGGCCACCCTGCCCGTGGAGCTCCAGGACGTCCTGCGCGTCATCGCCGTCCGCGGCCGCCACTGCACCCTCGACATGATCACCGCCCTGGCCGAGCCCCGGACCCTCGGCGCCGCCCGCGCCCTGGAGATCCTCTCCGGCACCGGGCTGCTGACCGGCGGCGAACGGCCCGCGTTCCGCGAACCGAAGGCCGCCGAAGCCGTCCTCGCGGGACTGGGCGCGGAACGCCGCGAAGAGCTCTACGCCCGCGCCGCCGACCGCGCCCACCGGGAGGCCGTCCCCGACGGCGACCTGACCCGGATGCTCCTCGCCGCACGTGTCATCGGCTCCACCTGGGCCGTGGAGGCGCTGCGCCGGGAGGCCGCCCGCCGCCGCGCCGCCCGCGACCTCCCGCAGGCCGCCCGGCTGTTGCGGCGCGCCCTGCGCGAACCGCTCGCCCCCGACCTGCGGGTGAAGGTCCTCACCGAGCTGAGCGCGGTGGTCCTGCCCTTCTCGCCCGAAGCGGCCGACCGGCACCTGCGCCGCGCCCTGCTCACCCCTGCCGACGCCACCGCCGGCCCGTCCTGGGTCCACGCCGCCGAACTCCTCGTCGCCCGGGGCGATGTCGTCTCCGCCCAGCCCCTGATCGCCTACGTCCACCACCGCGCCGGCCCCGGCCCCACCGACCGGGCCGCGCTGCGCGCCCTGTACTGGCTCGCCGAACACAGCCAGCAGGGCGCCGCCCACGAGCTGGACCGGCCGCCCATGGACCCGCTGCCGGAGCGGCCCGCCGAACCCGCCGAGGCGGCCGTCGTCGCCTGGCGCGGTGCCCTGCGCGGCCGCGACCTCGCCCGCACCCGTGACCTGGCCCGCGCCGCCCTCGCCCCGCCGGCCCGCGACACCACGCCCCTGACCTGCCAACTGGCGGCCTGCCACGCCCTGATCCTGACCGACGACTTCGCCGCCGCCCGGGCCGGACTGGACGCCGTGCTGGTACGGGCCGAAAGCGCCGGAACCCGCCAGACCGCCGGACTCGCCCTGCTCGTCGCGGCCCTGGCCGAGCTGCACCAAGGACGCACCGAAGCGGCCTCCGCCGCCCTCGACCGCGCACAGGAGGCCATGCCGCCGCACTGCTGGCACCCCCTGATGGCGCCCGCCCTCGTCGGTGTGAAGACCTTGGTGTACCTCGAACAGGGCGACCTCGCCGCCGCCGAGCGGTCCGTCGAGCTGGCCCGCCCCACCGGCGCCGAGGACGGCCTGGCCTGGGCGTACCTGCTGTACGCGCGCGGCCGTCAGCGGCTGGCGGCCGGCCGGCGCGAGGAATCCTTCGCCGACCTCCTGGAATGCGGCCGCGTCCTGCTCACCCGCCAGGTCGCCAACCCCACCCTGCTGCCCTGGCGTTCGGCCGCCGCCCAGGCCCGCGGCGCGGACCCCGAGGACGCCTGGTCCGCGGAGCTGCTGGCCGAGGAGCGCCGCCTCGCCCTGGCCTGGGGCACGCCCAGCGCCGTACGGCGCGTCCTGCTCGCCGCCGGCCGCCCCGGCCCGGAACCGGCCGCCCCCGGGCCCGTGCTCCCCGCACCGGACGCCCCCGCGAGCTGGCAGTACCGCCAGGCCCTCGGCGCCCTGGGCACCGCGCCGCTCACCGGCACCGCCACCCTCGGCGCCCTGCTCGCCCCTACCACCGGCACCACCCGCCCGGCACCACCCGCCCGGCCCGCGGCCGCGTCCGACGCGCCCAGCCCACCGGCACCGCGCGGGCTGACCAGCGCCGAACTGCGCGTGGCCGGCCTCGCCGCACACGGCATGGCCAACCGCGCCATCGCCGCCGAGCTGACGGTGACCCTGCGCACCGTCGAGCTCCACCTGACCAAGGCGTACCGCAAATTGGGCATCTCGGGGCGGTCGGAGCTGGCCGACGCGCTCGAGCGCCTACGGAGGAACACCCGATGACCCCTGAGCCGACCCTCTTGCTGGACCGGCGGCGCGAGCTCGACCTGCTCACCGAGGCGCTGGAGGCCGCCGAAGGGGCGAGCGGCTCACTGCTCGTCGTCACCGGCGGCCTCGGCACCGGCAAGACCGCGCTCCTACGGGCCCTGCGCGCCCCCGCCGAACAGCGCGGCACCCACGTCCTGAGCGCGAGCGCGGCCCCCATGGAACAGGACTTCGCCTTCGGCGTGGTCGGCCAGTTGCTGGAACCCCTCCTCCCCGGCACGCACCTCGAACCGGACACCTGCGCACCCGCCGGAACCACCGACCCGGAGCCGCACGGCGAACTCCTCGCCCTCGCCGCCGACCGCGCCGCCCGCACCCCGCTGCTCCTGCTGGTCGACGACCTCCAGTGGGCCGACGCACCCTCCCTGCGCTGGCTCGGCCACCTGGCCAAGCGCCTCGCCCACCTGCGCATCACCGTCGTCGCCGCCCTGCGCGAGGGCGACCCCGGCTCGGAGGAGCGGCGCGTCCAGGAGATCACCGACCGCGCCACCCACATCCTGCGGCCCGGGCCCCTCTCGCTCCGGAGCACGGCCGAACTCGTCGCCGCCCGCTTCGGCCGCCCCGCCGACCCCGCCTACGTCACCGCCTGCCACGAAACCGGCGGCGGCAACCCGATGTTCCTCACCGCCGCCCTCGACGCCCTCGCCCCCATGGGCGGCCCCGACGCCGAACACGCCGACGCCGTACGCACCACCGCCCTGCCGTCCCTGCGCGAACGCCTCCAGGCCGCCGTGCGCTCCCAGCCCGCCCCCGTACAGGCCATGGCCAAGGCACTGGCCGTCCTCACCGGCCCCACCGCCCCCGAGCTCGCCGGCCGCCTCGCCGGACTGGACGAGACCGGCGGCGACGCGGCGGTCCGCGCCCTGCGCCGACTCGGACTGCTGACCGCCGACCCGGAGCCCCGCTTCGTCCACCGGGCCGTACGGGACGCCGTCGAGGACGCCATGACCCCGGCCGAGCACGAGGACAGCCACATCTACGCCGCCCTCCTCCTGCACAGCTCCGGCCACCCCGCCGAACAGGCCGCCGCCCAACTCCTGGAGGCCACCTCCTGCCAGGACAGCTGGGCGATCGAGGTGCTGCGCACCGCCGCGACCGCGGCCCTGCGCCGCGGCGCCCCCGAGGAAGCCGCCCGCTATCTGCGCCGGGCCCTGCTGGGCAGCGCCCCCACCGGCCCCGACCGGGCCACCCTCCTCGTCGACCTCGCCACCGTCGAGCGCGCCTTCGACCCGCCGGCCGCCATCCGCCACATCTCCCAGGCCCTGCTGCTCATCCCCTCCCCGGCCCGGCGCGCCGTGGCCGCCGCCCGCATACCCCCCTCCCTCCTCGGCGGCTGCCCGCCCCCGTCCGTCGAGGCGATCCACAAGGTCGCCGACGAACTCGGCGCACCCGAACTGATCGCCGGCGAGAACCGCGAACTGGCCCTGCGGCTCGAAGCCCGGCTGCGCCACATCGCCGTCGCGGGACCCGGGCAACTCCTCACCTGCGTCGACCGGTTGCGCGCCCTCGGCCCGACGCCCCCGCTGGGCACCGCCGCCGAACGCGAACTGGTCACCGTCCTGCTGCACGGCGCCACCATGTCCCAGGGCCTGTCCGCGGCCGAGGTCACCCCGCTCGCCAACCGCGTCCTGCAGTACGAACCCGCCTCCCCGGAGCACACCTACACCGCCCTGCCCCTGCTGACCCACATCCTCATCGCCGGGGACTCCGTCGAGACCATCGAACCCTGGCTGCGCACCGCCCGGGAACGCGCCCGCCGCGAGCGCGCCACCGTCCCCGAGGCCGTCATCAGCATCGAACTCACCCACGTCCTGCTGGCCCAAGGGCGCCTGGAGGAGGCACGCGCCCAGGCCGCCGACGCCCTCGCCCTGGGCGTGGCGGACTGGGCGACGCTCCAGTCGCTGATCGGGGTCGTCCTCGTCGCCATCGAGAGCCGCGACGCCGACCTGACCCGGCGGCTGCTGGCCTACCGCCGCGAAGGGGTCCACCAGGGCCACCAACCCTCCTCCCTCCAGCTCATCCGGGGCTCGGCCGCCGCCGCCTCGGGGGACCTGCCGACCGCACTGGAGTACTTCCTCGACTGGGGGCGCTCCGCCGAACGCGCCGACTGGCGCAACCCCGCCGTCTTCCCGTGGCGCGCCTGGGCCGCCGGGCTGCACTACCGCATGGGCCACGCCGTACGGGCACAGGAGCTCATCGAGGAGGAGTGCGCGCGGGCCCGGGCCTGGGGCACCCCCGTGGCGATCGGCCGCGCCCAGCGGATGAGGGGCGCCGTCACCGAGGGGGAGCCGGGGATCGCCCTGTTGCGCGCGTCCGCGGACACCCTGGCGGGCGCCGTCAACGGCATGGAGCGCGCCCGCACCTCCGTCCTCCTCGGCAGGCGGCTGCGCGCCACCGACCGGGCCGAGGAGGCCGAGAGCCATCTGCGCCGCGGCCGCGAGCAGGCCCTGGCCTGCGGGGTGCCCTGGCTCGCCGAACGCGCCGCCCGGGAGCTCCAGGCCATGGCGCGCGGCGTCGGCTCCCTCGCCGTGGAGTCCCTCACCCGGACCGAACGGCGCGTCGCCGGACTGGCCGCGCACGGCATCTCCAACCGCGACATCGCCGAGCGGCTCGACGTGAGCTCACGCGCGGTGGAGAAGCACCTGACGCACGCCTACCGGAAGCTGAGCGTGAGCGGCCGGGCGGAACTCGCGGGCCTCGCCCACCTGCTGCCGGACGGCTCCGCCAGCGGTGCCGGGCAGCCCGGCCGTACCGCGGCGGACCGTACCGAACCGAAGCACCGGGCGAACCGGAAGTAACCGTACCTACGGGCCGCCCCCACAGGGTTAGCGTCCCGGGGATTGATTTCGTTGACAGCGTTCCGGCCGTCTCCATACCGTTATTTTCGACGGTATCGAAGGCTTGTGCGCACGCATGGAATGCCTCGGGCCGACATGAAGCCAATCTCTTGGGGGCTGTGGATGACCGGGGTCGCTCCGGCATTATTCTCGACCGTTCGTGAGAACTTCTTCGATCCGCCGGCGGAGACGCGCGCTCTGCGGGAAAGGGAACCGCTCACCCGGATGACATTCGCGAACGGTCATCTCGGCTGGCTCGTCACCGGCTATTCCGCCGCACGCGCCGTGTTGTCCGACCCCCGCTTCAGCGCCCGGGGGGAACTGAAACACCCGCCCGTGCCGCGCGCGCTGACCCTGGAGGAGTCACCGGCCGCGCCGCCGGGAATGTTCATCCAGCACGACGACCCGGAGCACCAGCGCTACCGCAGGCTCCTCACCGGCCAGTTCACCGTCCGCCGGATGCGCCTGCTGACCGAGTGGATCGAGAAGATCACGGAGGACCACCTGGACGGCATGGAGCGGATGGGCCCGCCGGCCGACCTGTTCGAGCACTTCGCCCTGCCGATCCCCTCCCTCGTGATCAGCGAACTCCTCGGCGTGCCCTACGCCGACCGGGAGCGCTTCCAGCACGACACCGCCGTCTGGAGCAGCTACGGCGCCACCACCGAAGAGGTCACCGGCGCCTTCGCCGACCTCGGCGCGTACCTCCACCAGCTCGTCCTCCTCAAGCGCGACCGGCCCGGCGACGACATCCTCAGCGGCCTGGCCCACGGCGACGGCGGCCTCACCGACGAGGAACTCACCTCCATCGCCTTCCTCCTGCTGGTCGCCGGCCACGAGACGACCGCCAACCAGCTCGCCCTCTCCACCTTCGCGCTGCTGCAGAACCCCGAACAGTTCGCCGCGCTGCGCGCCGACCCCTCCCTGACCGAGGGCGCGGTGGAGGAACTGCTGCGCTACCTCAGCATCGTCCACCACGGCCCGACCCGCGCCGCCCTGGAGGACGTCGAGATCGACGGCCGGCTGATCAAGAAGGGCGAGGTCGTCATGGTCTCGCTGGCCGCCGCCAACCGCGACCCCGAGCGCTACGCCGCCCCCGAGGGCCTCGACGTCACCCGCCACGCGGCCGCCCACCTCGCCTTCGGCCACGGCATCCACCAGTGCCTCGGCCAGCAACTGGCCCGCATCGAACTGCGCGTCGGTATCAACGGCCTGCTGCGCCGCTTCCCCGACCTGCGCCTGGCCGTACCGGCCGAAGAGGTGCCGCTCCGGGACGACATGCAGGTCTACGGCGTCCACAGCCTCCCGGTGGCCTGGTAGGGCGCACCGGGCCGAACCACCCGCACCCTCCGGCAAGTCCCCCATGGAACGTCTGAAAGGTCAGGTAAGACCAGCGTGGTAGAGAACCAGCACCTGTCCCGCCGCCGGCTGTTCGGCATGGCCGCCCTGAGCGCCGCCGCCCTCGCCGGTGCCACCACCGTCTCGGTGGCCCCCCGCGCCCAGGCCGCCGGCAAGGCCACCGCCGGCGGCTCGTTCGTACCGGCCGTGGTGATCGGCACCGGCTACGGCGCGGCCGTCTCCGCGCTGCGCCTCGGCGAGGCCGGCGTCCCCACGCTGATGCTGGAGATGGGCCAGCTGTGGAACCGGGCCGGCGCGGACGGCAACGTCTTCAGCGGGATGCTCAAGCCCGACAAGCGCTCCAGCTGGTTCAAGACCCGCACCGAGGCGCCGCTGGGCTCGTTCCTCTGGCTCGACCTGGCCAACCGCGACATCGAGCCCTACGCCGGTGTCCTGGACCGGGTGAACTTCGAGCAGATGTCCGTCTACGTCGGGCGCGGCGTCGGCGGCGGCTCGCTCGTCAACGGCGGCATGGCGGTGACGCCCCGGCGCTCGTACTTCGAGGAGGTGCTGCCCCAGGTCGACGCCGCCGAGATGTACGACCGGTACTTCCCGCGCGCCAACTCCGCGCTCCGCGTCAAGAACATCGACAAGAGCTGGTTCGAGCAGACCGAGTGGTACAAGTTCGCCCGGGTCTCGCGCGATCAGGCGTCGAAGGCGGGCCTCGGCACCACCTTCGTGCCCAACGTCTACGACTGGGACTACATGCGGCGCGAGGCGGACGGCTCCGCGCCCAAGTCCGCGCTGGCCGCCGAGGTCATCTACGGCAACAACCACGGCAAGATGAGCCTCGACAAGACCTACCTGGCCGCCGCCCTCGGCACCGGCAAGGTCACCATCGAGACGATGCACGAGGTCAAGGCGATCCGTCTGCAGAAGGACGGCACGTACGCGCTGACCGTCGAGCAGAAGGACCCCGACGGCAAGGTGCTCGCCTCGAAGGAGATCACCTGCCGCCACCTGTTCCTCGGCGCCGGCAGCCTCGGCTCCACCGAACTGCTGCTGCGCGCCCGCGAGACCGGCGCCCTGCCCGACCTCAGCCCCGAGATCGGCGCCGGCTGGGGCCCCAACGGCAACATCATGACCGCCCGTGCCAACCACGTCTGGAACCCCACCGGCTCCAAGCAGTCGTCGATCCCCGCCCTCGGCATCGACGACTGGGACAACCGCGACGCCCCGGTCTTCGCCGAGATCGCGCCCATGCCGGCGGGCCTGGAGACCTGGGTCAGCCTCTACCTGGCCATCACCAAGAACCCCGAGCGCGGCACGTTCGTCTACGACCGGGCCACGGACCGGGCCAAGCTGCGCTGGACCCGGGAGCAGAACGCGCCCGCCGTCAACGCCGCCAAGTCGCTGTTCGACCGCATCAACAAGGCGAACGGCACGATGTACCGCTACGACCTCTTCGGCAAGCAGCTCAAGGCGTTCGCCGACGACTTCTGTTACCACCCGCTCGGCGGCTGCGTCCTGGGCAAGGCCACCGACAACTACGGCCGGGTCGTCGGCTACAAGAACCTCTACGTCACCGACGGTTCGCTGATCCCCGGTTCCATCGGCGTCAACCCCTTTGTGACGATCACGGCGCTCGCCGAACGCAACATCGAGCGCGTCATCAAACAGGATGTCACCGCCGCGTAAGGCCGGGCATTCCCTGGGCGCGCGCATCACCAGTGTGCGCGCGCCCACCTGCAAATTGGCTGAAGTTCTACGGGTCGATGGAGCACGGTAATGAGCGAGACCGAGTCGGTGTTGTCCGAGTCCGGCAAGATGAGGGAAGACGCCATCGCGGTCGTCGGATCGGCTCACCGGCCTCCCGAGGAATTCCGCGACATGGATGAGGAAATCCTCGCGGAATTTCTCGGACACCCCGTGGAAACAGCCTCGTACGCAGGGCGGTCCGCTGCCGTCCTCTGGGCGGCGCTGGAGGACGCCGGTGCCGCCACCGCGACGCCGGCGGCCCTCCGCACCGCGCTCCACGTCGCGCTGCCGCAGGGCGAAGCGGAATCCTTGGGCGAGAGCCCGCTGCGCCACGCGCTGAGGCTCACGGGTGACGGCCCGGCCGCCGAACTCGGCCACGCGAGCGGCGCGGAGGCGGTCCGGGCCGCATGCGATCGCCTGCGGCGGGGCGACTGCGAACTTGCGGTCGTGGGCGGCCCGGATGTGCGGTTGCGCCTGAGCGGCGCGGAGGTGGACAGGGCTTCCGAGACCGGCGGTCGTGAGCCCGCTGAGTCCGGCAGCCACCGTGCTGTCGAGCCCGGCAGCCCTGAGGCCACCGCGCCCGACAGCCACGGCGTTGCCGGTGCCGCCGGCGCCGAGACCGCCGAGCCCATCGGCTACGGTGCCGTCGTCCTCAAGCCTCTCCGCCAGGCCCTCGCCGACGGCGACCGGGTTCTTGGCGTGCTCCGGCCCGGTGACACCCTGGACACCGCTCAGCCCTACGAACAGGGCGAGCGGTCCGAGTCGGCCGCCGGGCTCCCCGTCTCCGCCGCCCGTGGTCCCCTGCCCTGGATGCTGTCCGCCGCCGGGCCCGACGCGCTGCGCGCACAGGCCCAGCGTCTCCACGCCCACCTCGCCGCCCATCCCGGCCTGGAGGCCGCCGACGTCGGTCACGCCCTGGCCACCCGGCGCCACCGCTTCGCCCACCGCTCCGTCGTCCTGGGCGAGAGCCGCGAGGAGCTCCTGCGCGGCCTCGACGCCCTCGCGCGCGGCGGCGTCGCGCCGAACGTGGTGAGCGGCGCCGCCACCGGCGGCGGCCTCGCGTTCGTCTTCCCCGGCATGGGCGGCCAGTGGCCGCTGATGGCCGTCGAACTCCTCGACGCCAGCCCCGTGTTCCGCGACGCCGTCGCCGACTGCCAGGACGCGCTCGCGCCCTACGTCGACTGGAACCTGACCGACGTGCTGCGCGCCGCCCCCGGCGCCCCGTCGCTCGACACCGCCGACGTCAACCAGCCCGTCATGTTCGCCGTCCAGGTCGCCCTCGCCGAGACCTGGCGCTCGTACGGCGTACGGCCCGACGCCGTGGCCGGCCACAGCGTCGGCGAGATCGCCGCCGCCCACGTCGCGGGCGCCCTCACCCTTCAGGACGCCGCCCTCGTCGCCGCCCGCTGGGGCCAGGCCGAGGCCACCCTCGCCGGGCGCGGCGACATGCTGTCCGTGGCCCTGCCCGCCGCCGAGGTGACCGACCGGCTGGCCCCGTACGGCGACCGGCTCGTCATCGGCGCGTACAACGGCCCCCACTCCACGGTCGTCTCCGGCGACGCCGACGCCCTCGCCGAACTGCTGGCCGAGCTCACCGCCGACGGCGTACGCCACCGCCGGGTGGCCATCGGCCTCGCGGCCCACTCGCCGCACATCGAGGACGTCCGCGACCGCCTCCTGCGCGACCTCGCCGACCTCGCGCCGCGCACCGCCCGCCTGCCGCTGTACTCCTCACTCACCGGCGCCCCCATCGACGGCCGGGACGCCGACGCCGCCCACTGGTACGAGACGCTGCGCCGGCCCGTACTGTTCGAGCAGGTCACGCGCGCCCTCCTCGACGCCGGCCACGACCTGTTCGTCGAGGCCGGCCCGCACCCCACGCTGACCGCCGCCGTCCAGGACACCGCGGCCGCCGCCGGCCACCGGGCCGCCGCCGTGGCCACCCTGCGCCGCGACCGGGGCGGCGAGCAGCGGCTGCGGACGTCGCTGGCCGAGGCGTACGTCCACGGCGCCGACGTCGACTGGGCGCAGGTGTTCGACGCCCCGGCCCCGCGCCACGTACCGCTGCCGACCTACGCCTTCCACCGGCCCGAGGCCACCGGTCTGCCCTTCGGACAGCAGCTGCTCGCGTTCCCCGAGGCCGAACAGGAGCGGTTCGTCGCGGACCTGGTGCGATCCGCGACCGCCGCCCTCCTCGACCTGCCCGGCCCCGCCGCCGTCACCCCCGGCCGTGCCTTCCGCGACCTGGGGCTCGACTCGGTCTCCGCCGTGGAGCTCCGCAACCGGCTCACCGAGGCCACCGGCCTGGCCCTGCCCCACACCGTGGTCTTCGACCACCCCACGCCCGCCGGACTCGTCAGCCGCATCCTCGCCGAAGCCCTCGGGCGCACCGAGCAGACCGACGCCGAGACCGCGGCCCCCGCCGGGGACGACGAGCCCATCGCCATCGTCGCGATGAGCTGCCGCCTGCCCGGCGGCATCGACACCCCCGAGGAGCTGTGGCGGCTCCTGACCGCCGGCGAGGACGCCGTGGCGGCCATCCCGCACGACCGCGGCTGGGACGTCGACGGGCTCTACGACCCCGAACCCGGCCGCCCCGGCGCCTACTACCAGCGCGAGGCCGGCTTCCTCCACGACGTCGCCGGCTTCGACCCCGAGTTCTTCGGGATCTCCCCGCGCGAGGCCCTCGCCATGGACCCCCAGCAGCGCCTGCTGCTGGAGACCGCCTGGGAGGTCCTCGAACGCGCCGGCATCGACCCGCGCACGCTGCACTCCACCCGCACCGGCACGTTCGTCGGCGCCATGACCCAGGACTACGGGCCGCGCCTGTACGAGGCGCCCGAGGACCTCAGCGGCTACCTGCTGACCGGCAACACCGCCAGCGTCGCCTCCGGCCGCCTCTCCTACACCCTCGGCCTCGAAGGCCCCGCCGTCACCGTCGACACCGCCTGCTCCTCCTCGCTGGTCGCCCTGCACCTGGCCGTCCAGGCGCTGCGCGCCGGCGACTGCTCGCTGGCCCTCGCCGGAGGCGCCACCGTCATCCCCTCGGCGGGCATGTTCATCGAGTTCAGCAAGCAGCGCGCCCTCGCCCCCGACGGCCGCTGCAAGGCGTTCTCCGCCGCCGCGGACGGCTTCGGGCTCGCCGAGGGCACCGGCATGCTCCTGCTGGAGAAGCTCTCCGACGCCCGCCGCAACGGACACCCCGTCCTGGCCGTCGTCCGCTCCACCGCCATCAACCAGGACGGCGCCTCCAACGGCCTGACCGCGCCCAGCGGTCCGGCACAGCGGCGCGTCATCCGCCAGGCCCTGGCCGGGGCGGGCCTGACCCCTGCCGACGTCGACGCCGTCGACGCCCACGGCACCGGCACCAGGCTCGGCGACCCCATCGAGGCCCAGGCGCTGCTGGCCACCTACGGCCAGGACCGGCCCGAGGACCGGCCGCTGTGGCTCGGCTCCCTGAAGTCCAGCATCGGCCACACCCAGGCCGCCGCGGGCGTCGCCTCCGTCATCAAGATGGTCCTCGCCCTCCAGCACGGGATCCTCCCCAAGACCCTGCACGCCGACGAGCCCTCGCCGCACGTCGACTGGTCCACCGGCGCCGTACGCCTCCTCGCCGAGCAGGCCCCCTGGCCCGAGACCGGGCGGCCGCGCCGCTCGGGCGTGTCCTCCTTCGGCATCAGCGGCACCAACGCCCACGCCATCCTCGAACAGGCCCCGGACGCACCGGCCGAGGAGATACCCGAGGCCGACGAGCAGGCCACCACCGTGCCCTGGCCGCTGTCCGCCCGCACCCCCGAGGCCCTCACCGCGCAGGCCCGCGCCCTGCTCGC
Source organism: Streptomyces sp. NPDC023527 (assembly GCF_055560115.1). Taxonomy (NCBI): domain Bacteria; kingdom Bacillati; phylum Actinomycetota; class Actinomycetes; order Kitasatosporales; family Streptomycetaceae; genus Streptomyces; species Streptomyces sp. NPDC023527. The sequence continues at coordinate 12,179 of NZ_JBVHJJ010000016.1, read as the reverse complement.
CCACCTCGACGCCCACCCCGGCCTCCGCCCCGCCGACATCGGCCACTCCCTCGCCACCACCCGCACGGCCTTCGAGCACCGCGCCGTCGTCGTCGGCGCCGACCGTACGGAACTCACCGACGCCCTGCGCGCCCTCGCCACCGGCACCGCCACCCCCGCGGCCGTCCAGGGGCAGGCCACCGACGAGCCGCGCGTGGTGTTCGTCTTCCCCGGCCAGGGCTCCCAGTGGGCCGGCATGGCCGTCGAACTCCTCGACTCCTCCGCCGTGTTCCGCGAGCGGCTGCGCGCCTGCGACGCCGCCCTGGCCCCGCACGTCGGCTGGTCCCTGGAGGACGTCCTGCGCGGCGCCCCCGGCGCCCCCGCCCTGGACTCCGCCGACGACGTCGTCCAGCCCGCCCTGTGGGCCGTCATGGTGTCCCTCGCCGAGCTGTGGCGCTCCTTCGGCGTACATCCCGCGGCCGTCGTCGGCCACTCCCAGGGCGAGATCGCCGCCGCCACCGTGGCCGGCGCCCTCGGCCTGGAGGACGGCGCCCGTGTCGTCGCCCTCCGCAGCCGGCTCCTGGGCCGCCTCGCGGGACTCGGCGGCATGGTGTCCGTACCCCTGCCGCTGCCCGACGTCACCGACCGGCTGGCCCCCTGGGGCGACCGCATCGGCATCGCCGCCGTCAACGGGCCCCGCTCCGTCGTCGTCTCCGGCGACGCCGACGCCCTCGACGAACTCCTCGCCGCCTGCGAGGCCGACGGCGTACGCGCCAAGCGCGTGCCCGTCGACTACGCCTCCCACTCCTCCCACGTGGAGATCATCGAGGACGAACTCGCCGCCGCCCTGGCCGGGATCACCCCCCGCGTCCCGGAGATCCCCTTCCACTCCACCGTCACCGGCGACGTGATCGACACCGCCGCCACCGACGCCGCGTACTGGTACACCAACCTGCGCACCACCGTACGGTTCGAGCCCGCCACCCGCGGGCTCATGGAGACCGGCCACCAGGTCTTCATCGAGGTCAGCCCGCACCCGGTGCTCGCCATCGGCCTCCAGGAGACCGCGGAGACGGTCGGCACCACCGCGCACGTCGTCCCCTCCCTGCGCCGCGAGCAGGGCGGCCCCGTCCGCTTCCTGACCTCGCTCGGCGAGGCCCATGTGCGCGGCGTCGACGTCGACTGGTCGCCCGTCCTCGCCGGCCGGCCCGTCCGCACGGTCGACCTGCCCACCTACCCGTTCCAACGGCGCCGCTTCTGGCTCGACTCCGCCGCCCCCGCCACCGGACGCGGCGGCTCCGGCAGCGCGGAGGAGACCCGCTTCTGGGAGGCCGTCGAGACCGAGGACCTGGCGGCCCTGACCGCCGCCCTCGACCTGGGCACCGACCCCTCCGTCGACGACCTCCTCGCCGGCCTCGCCACCTGGCGCCGCCGCGCCGCCGACACCTCCACCGTCGACGGCTGGCGCTACCGCGTCACCTGGCAGCCGCTCCGCCGCGCCACCGCCGCACCGGCCGGGACCTGGCTGCTCGCCGTCCCCGCCGGCCACGCCGACGACGAGCGGATCACCGCTGTCCACCACGCCCTCGCCGCGCGGGGCGCCGACGTCGAACTCCTCACCGTCGACGCCACCGACGACCGCACCACCCTGGCCGCACGCCTCGCGGGCCAGGACACCGGCGCGCTGACCGGCGTGCTGTCCCTGCTCGCCACCGACGGCGGCACCCTCCCCACCCACCGGGTCGCCACCGCCCTGGCCACGACCGTCGCCCTCGTCCAGGCCCTCGGCGACGCCGAGGTGACCGCGCCCCTGTGGTGCGTCACCTCCGGCGCCGTCTCCACCGGCCCCGCCGACCCGCTGCGCGACCCCGCGCAGGCCCAGCTATGGGGCATCGGACGTGTCGTGGGAGCCGAGTACCCGCAGCGCTGGGGCGGCGTCGTCGACCTCCCCGAGACGCTCGACGAACGCACCCTGGCCGCCTTCACCGCCGTTCTCGCCGGCACCGAGGACGAAGTCGCGGTACGCGGCTCCACCACCTTCGGCCGCCGCCTCGTACGGGCCCACGCCACCCCCGCCCGCACCCCGCTGCGGCCGCGCGGCACGGTCCTCGTCACCGGCGGCACCGGCACCCTCGGCGCCCACGTCGCCCGCTGGCTCGCCCACCACGGCGCCGAACACCTCGTCCTGACCAGCCGCAGCGGCCCCGCCGCCGAGGGGGCGGAAGAGCTCCGCGCCGAGCTCGAAGCGCTCGGCACCCGCACCACGATCGCCGCCTGCGACGTCAGCGACCGCGACCAACTGCGCGACCTCCTCGGGTCGCTGCCCGCCGAGCACCCCCTCAGCGGTGTCATCCACACCGCCGGTGTCCTGGACGACGGCGTCCTCGACGCGCTGACCACGGACCGGCTGGAGCGCGTCCTGCGCCCCAAGACCGACGCCGCGCTCCACCTGCACGAGCTCACGGCCTCCGTGGACCTGGACTTCTTCGTCCTCTTCTCCTCGATCTCCGGTGTCGTCGGCAACGGCGGCCAGGGCGGCTACGCCGCCGCCAACGCCTTCCTCGACGCCCTCGCCCACCGGCGCCGCGCCCAGGGCCTGCCCGCCACCGCCGTCGCCTGGGGCTCCTGGGGCTCCGGCCGCATGATGGGCGACCACGCCGAGGCGCACCTCGCCCGCCGCGGCATCCTGCCCATGGCCGCCGAACTCGGCATCCAGGCGCTGCACACCGCCATCGAGCAGAACGACACCGCCGTCACCGTCGCCGACATCGACTGGGACCGCTTCGTCCCCGCCTTCGCCGTCACCGGCACCTACCCCCTCCTCGACGACCTCCCCGAGGCGCGCGCCCTGCTCGCGGCCGGCACCACCCCGGCCGCCCCCGGCGACACCGACGGACCGGCCCTCGAACGGCGCCTCGCCGGACTGGGCCACGCCGAACAGGCCCGCACCGTCCTGGAGCTCGTACGCGCCCAGGCCGCCACCGTCCTCGGCCACGCCGGCGCGGACGCCGTCCAGCCCGGCCGCGCCTTCCGCGAGACGGGCTTCGACTCGCTGACCGCCATCGAGCTGCGCAACCGGCTCGCCGTGGCCACCGGCATGAGCCTGCCCACCACCGTCGTCTTCGACTACCCCAACCCCACGGAACTCGCGCAATACCTGCACGCCCAGGTGTCCGGTACGCCGCAGGACGCCCCGGCCCTCACGGCCGGCACTGTGCGCCCGGCCGACGACGAGCCCATCGCCATCGTCTCCATGAGCTGCCGCTTCCCCGGCGGCGTCCACTCGCCCGAACAGCTCTGGCAGCTCCTCGTGGCCGGTGACGACGCCCTGACCGGCTTCCCCACCGACCGCGGCTGGGATCTGGAAAGCCTCTACGACCCCGACCCCGAACACCGCGGCACCACCTACTCCCGCGAAGGCGGCTTCCTGCACGACGCCGCCGACTTCGACGCCTCCTTCTTCGGCATCAGCCCCCGCGAGGCGCTGGCCATGGACCCCCAGCAGCGGCTGCTCCTGGAGACCTCCTGGGAGGCGTTCGAACGCGCCGGCATCGACCCCACCACGCTCAAGGGCACCCAGGCCGGCGTGTTCATCGGCTCCAACGGCCAGGAATACGCCTGGGGCCTGAACGCCGGAGCCCAGAAGGCCCCCGAGGGCGTCGAGGGCTACCTCCTCACCGGCCGCGCCGCCAGCGTCGTCTCCGGCCGCCTCTCCTACACGTACGGGCTCGAAGGCCCGGCCGTCACCGTCGACACCGCCTGCTCCTCCTCGCTGGTCGCCCTGCACCTCGCGGCGCAGGCCCTGCGACAGGGGGAGTGCTCGCTCGCCCTCGCCGGCGGCGTCACCATCATGGCCAGCCCCGGCATCTTCATCGAGTTCAGCCGCCAGCGCGGCCTGGCGCCCGACGGCCGCTGCAAGGCGTTCGCCGCTGCCGCCGACGGGACCGGCTGGGGCGAAGGCGTCGGCATGCTCCTCCTGGAGCGGCTCTCCGACGCCGAGCGCAACGGCCACCGCGTCCTCGCGGTGGTACGGGGCAGCGCCGTCAACCAGGACGGCGCCTCCAACGGCCTGACCGCCCCCAACGGCCCCTCCCAGCAGCGCGTCATCCGCCAGGCCCTCGCCAACGCCGGCCTCGACGCGGCCGACGTCGACGCCGTCGAGGCGCACGGCACCGGCACCAGGCTCGGCGACCCCATCGAGGCCCAGGCGCTGCTGGCCACCTACGGCCAGGACCGCCCCGAGGGCAGCCCGCTGTGGCTCGGCTCCCTGAAGTCCAACATCGGCCACACCCAGGCCGCCGCCGGTGTCGCCGGCGTCATCAAGACCGTACTGGCCCTCGAACACGGCCTGTTGCCCAAGACCCTGCACGTCGACGAGCCGACCCCGCACGTCGACTGGACGGCCGGCGCCGTCGAACTCCTCACCGAGCCCGTCGCCTGGCCCGCCGACGGCCGCACCCGCCGCGCCGCCGTCTCCGCGTTCGGCGTCAGCGGCACCAACGCCCACGTCATCGTCGAACAGGCACCCGCACCCGAGCCCGCCGAGCCCACCGGGACGACGACCCGGCCGGAACTCCCCGTGCCGTGGGTCCTCTCCGGCCACGACACCCCCGCGCTCCTCGCCCAGGCCCGCCGCCTGAAGTCCCACCTCACCGCCGACCCCGGCCTCCACCCCGCCGACATCGGCCTGTCCCTCGCCACCTCCCGGGCCGCCCTGGAGCGCCGCGCCGCCGTCGTCGGCACCGACCGCGACGGGCTCCTGCGCGGCCTCGACGCCCTGAGCCGCGACGAGACGGCCGCCAACGTGCTGCGCGGCGGCGTCGGCCCCGACGGGCCCGGCCGCCTCGCCCTGCTCTTCTCCGGCCAGGGCAGCCAGCGGCCGGGCATGGGACGCGAGCTGTACGCCGCGTTCCCCGCCTTCGCCGACGCCTTCGACACCGTCTGCGCCCACCTGGACGCCCACCTCGACCGGCCGCTGCGCGACGTGATCCTCGCCGAGGACGCCGAGCCGCTGAACCGGACCGCCTTCACCCAGCCCGCCCTGTTCGCCGTCGAGGTGGCGCTGTTCCGCCTCGTCGAGTCGTGGGGCGTACGACCCGACGCGCTCGCCGGCCACTCGATCGGCGAACTGGCCGCGGCCCACGTGGCCGGAGTCCTCTCCCTCGCCGACGCCGCCGCTCTCGTGACCGCCCGCGGCCGGCTGATGCAGGCGCTGCCCTCCGGCGGCGTGATGGTGGCCGTCCAGGCGACCGAGGACGAGGTCCTGCCGCTGCTGGCCGGACACGAGTCCGAGACCGGCATCGCGGCGGTCAACGGCCCGACGTCGGTGGTCATCTCGGGTGCCGAGGACGCGGTGACGGCGATCGTCGAGCGGCTCGCCTCCGAAGGCCGCAAGACCAAGCTCCTCACGGTCTCGCACGCCTTCCACTCCCCGCTGATGGAGCCGATGCTGGCGGAGTTCCGCACGGTCGCCCAGGACCTGACCTTCTCCGCGCCCACGCTGCCGATCGTCTCGACGCTCACCGGTCGGCTCGTATCGGCGGAGGAACTGTGCGACCCGGAGTACTGGGTGCGCCACGTCCGCCAGGCCGTCCGCTTCACCGACGCCGTCGACACCCTCGCGGCGGACGGCGTCACCACCTTCCTGGAGATCGGCCCCGGCGGCGTCCTGACCGCCATGGCCCAGGAGATCCTCGACGGCGCCGGTGTCACCATCCCGTCGCTGCGCACCGACCGCCCCGAGGACGAGGCCCTCACCACCGCCGTCGCCCACCTCCACGTCCACGGCGTCCCCCTCGACTGGGACGCGGTGTTCACCGGCCGCGCCGCCCACCACGTCGATCTGCCCACCTACGCCTTCCAGCGGCAGCGCTACTGGCTGACGACCCCGCCCGCCGCCGACGCCGCCGCCATCGGCCTCACCGACCCCGGACACCCCATGCTGGGCGCCGCCGTCGCCCTCCCCGACGGCACCACCGTCCTCACCGGCCGGCTCTCCCTGGCCACGCACGCCTGGCTCGCCGACCACGCGGTCTCCGGCGTCGTCATCATCCCCGGCACCGCCTTCGTCGAACTGGCCCTCCGCGCCGGCGAGGAGACGGGCTGCGAGCGCGTCGAGGACCTCACCATCGAGGCCCCGCTCGTCCTCCCCGAGCACGGCGGAGTCCAGCTCCGCCTCACCATAGGCACCCAGGACACCACCGGGCGCCGCACCCTGGAGCTCTTCTCCCGCCCCGAGGACACCCTCGCCCCGGACGAGTGGACCCGCCACGCCGGCGGCACCCTCGCCACCGGCACCCCGCCGGCCGCACCCGGCCACGACCTCACCACCTGGCCGCCCCCCGGCGCCGCACTCGTCCCCACCGACGACCTCTACGACCGGCTCGACGCCCTCGGCTTCGGCTACGGCCCCGCCTTCCGCGGTCTGCGCGCCGCCTGGCGCCAGGGCGACACCGTGTACACCGAGGTGGCCCTGCCCGCCGAACCGGCCGCGGAAGCCGGCTCGTACGCGCTCCACCCCGCCCTCCTCGACGCGGCCCTGCACGCCTCCTGGCTCGGCCTGCTCTCCGGCACCGAGACCGGGCAGGGCCTGCTGCCCTTCGCCTGGGACCGGATCGACCTGAGCGCCACCGGCGCCCGGGACCTGCGCGTCGCCCTCACCCCGGCGGGCACCGACGCCGTGGCGCTGACCGTCGCCGACGGCACCGGGCAGCACGTCGCCTCCGTCGGCTCGCTCGTCCTGCGCCCCGTCGCCGCCGAGCAACTGCGCGGCGCGGCCGCACCCCGCCAGGACTCCCTCTTCCACCTCGACTGGATCACCGCCGAGCCCGGCGCCACCCCCGCCCCCTGGACCGCGCTCGGCACCCTCGCGACCACCGGCGACGGCCACACCGACCTGGCGGCGCTCGCCGAGGCCGTCGACGCGGGCACCCCCGTGCCCGACCACGTCGCGGTCGCCGTGGAGACCCGGCAGGCGGCGTCACCGGCCGACACCGTACGAGCCACGACCCACCACGCGCTGCGGCTCGTACAGCACTGGCTCACCGACGAACGGTTCACCGACTCCCGCCTGGTACTGGTCACCCGGGGCGCCGTCGAGCCCGACGGAGAGGGCCACACGCTCGACGCGGCCCAGGCGGCCGTCTGGGGCCTGGTGCGCTCGGCGCAGTCGGAGAACCCCGGCCGCCTCGTCCTCCTCGATCTCGACCCCGCCGACGAGGCCACCGCCCCCATCGACGCCGCCCTGAGCACCGGCGAGCCGCAGATCGCCGTCCGGGACGGCCGGCTCCTGCTGCCCCGCCTGGCCAAGGCACCCGACCCGGACCCCGCCGGCGCCCACACCTTCCCGGCCGACGGCACCACCCTGATCACCGGCGCCACCGGCACCCTCGGCCGGCTCCTCGCCCGCCACCTGGTCACCGAGCACGGCGCCCGCCACCTGCTGCTCCTCGGCCGCCGCGGCCCCGCCGCCGACGGCGCGGCCGACTTCGCCGCCGAACTCACCGCCCTCGGCGCCGACGTCGTCACCACCGCCTGCGACGTCGCCGACCGCGCCGCACTCGCCGACGTCCTCGCCGCAATCCCGGCGCAGCACCCCCTGACCGCCGTGGTGCACGCGGCGGGCGTGACGGACGACGGCATCGTCCCGGCCCTCACCCCCGAGCGACTCGACCGCGTCCTGCGCCCCAAGGTGGACGCCGCCCTCAACCTCCACGAACTCACCCAGGAGACGGACCTGAGCGCCTTCGTGCTCTTCTCCTCCGTCTCCGCCACCCTCGGCGGCGCCGGCCAGGGCAACTACGCCGCGGCCAACGCCTTCCTGGACGCCCTGGCACAGCAGCGGCGGGCGGCGGGCCTGCCGGCCGTGTCGATGGCCTGGGGCCTGTGGGCCGAGGACAGCGGCATGACCAGCAAGCTCCACTCCGCCGACCTCGCCCGCATCCGCCGCATGGGCCTGGCCGCGATGGCCTCCGGCGACGGCCTCGCCCTCTTCGACGCCGCCTGCGCCAACGCCACCGACGTCCTCTTCCCGCTGCGCCTGGACGGCCCCGGCCTGCGCGCCCAAGCCGCCGACGGAGACGTCCCCGCCCTGCTGCGCGCCCTGGTCAAGGCCCCCGTCCGGCGGGCCCTCGGCCACGGCACCGGCGGCACCGAGGCCCCCGCCTCGTCCCTCGCCCAGCGGCTGGCCGGCCTCACCGCGGCCGAGCAGGACCGCGAACTGCTGGAGCTCGTACGCCGGCAGATCGCCACCGTCCTCGGCCACGGCTCGGCCGAACAGGTCGACGCCGAGCGCGCGTTCAAGGAGCTCGGCTTCGACTCGCTCACCGCCGTCGAACTGCGCAACCTCCTCAACTCCGCCACCGGCACCCGCCTCCCGGCGACCCTGGTCTTCGACCACCCGACCCCCCACGCCCTCGCCCGCTTCCTCCGCACGGAGATCGTGGGCGATGCACCGCTGACCGCGCCCGTCGCGACGGCGCCGACGGGCCTCCCGGCCGACGACGACCCCATCGCCATCGTGGGCATGAGCTGCCGCTACCCGGGCGGCGTACGCTCGCCGGAGGAGCTGTGGCAGCTCATCAGCGAGGGCGGCGACGCCATCGGCGGCTTCCCCACCGACCGCGGCTGGGCCATCGACTCGCTCTACCACCCCGACCCCGACCACCACGGCACCACCTACGCCCGCGAAGGCGGCTTCCTCTACGGGGCCGGCGAGTTCGACCCGGCGTTCTTCGGGATCTCGCCGCGCGAGGCCCTGGCGATGGACCCGCAGCAGCGGCTGCTGCTGGAGACGTCCTGGGAAGCCTTCGAGCGGGCCGGGATCGACCCGGCATCGGTGCGCGGCTCGCGGACGGGCGTGTTCGCCGGCGTGATGTACAACGACTACGGCTCCCGCCTGACGGTCATTCCCGAAGGCTTCGAGGGCTACGTCATGAACGGCAGCGCGGGCAGCATCGCGTCGGGCCGCATCGCGTACACCTTCGGGCTGGAGGGCCCGGCGGTGACGGTCGACACGGCGTGCTCGTCGTCGCTGGTCGCCCTGCACCTCGCGGCGCAGGCGCTGCGACAGGGTGAGTGCGAGATGGCCCTGGTCGGCGGCGTGACCGTCATGTCGACGCCCAACACCTTCATCGAGTTCAGCCGCCAGCGCGGCCTGGCCGTCGACGGCCGCTGCAAGGCGTTCTCCGCCGACGCCGACGGCACCGGCTGGGCCGAGGGGGCGGGCATGCTCCTGGTCGAGCGACTGTCGGACGCCCGGCGCAACGGCCACGAGGTCCTGGCGGTCGTGCGCGGCAGCGCGATCAACCAGGACGGCGCCTCCAACGGTCTGACGGCTCCGAACGGTCCCGCGCAGCAGCGCGTGATCCGCCAGGCGCTGGCGAGCGCCGGTCTGTCGCCGTCGGACGTCGACGCGGTCGAGGCACACGGCACGGGCACGACGCTGGGCGACCCGATCGAGGCCCAGGCGCTGCTGGCGACGTACGGGCAGGAGCGGGACGCGGACCGGCCGCTGTGGCTGGGTTCGCTGAAGTCCAACATCGGTCACACCCAGGCCGCCGCCGGTGTCGCGGGCGTCATCAAGATGGTCATGGCGATGCGGGAAGGCGTCCTGCCCAGGACGCTGCACGCCGACGAGCCCTCACCGCACGTCGACTGGTCGGCGGGCGCCGTACGGCTGCTCAACGAGCCCGTCGAGTGGGTGGAGAACGGGCATCCCCGCCGGGCGGGCGTGTCGTCGTTCGGTGTCAGCGGCACGAACGCGCACGTGGTCCTCGAACAGGGCCCGACGGACGTGCGCGAACCTTCGAGGCCGGACACCGGCTCGATCGTCCCCTGGGTGGTCTCCGCGAAGGACCCGGCGGCACTGCGCGAGCAGGCGGGACGGCTGCGGTCGTACGTGACGGAGCGCCCGGAACTCGCCCTGGCGGACGTCGGCTTCTCGCTGGCGACCTCGCGCGCGGCGCTGGAACACCGCGCCGTGGTCATCGGCTCCGACATCACCGAACTGACCGCCGGCCTGGGCGCCCTCGCCGACGACCGGCAGCCGCCGGGAGTGGTGCGGGGCGAGGCCGGATCCGGCCGCCTGGCGCTGATGTTCTCGGGTCAGGGGAGCCAGCGGCCGGGGATGGGGCGTGAGCTGTACGACGCCTTCCCCGTCTTCGCGGAGGCTTTCGACGCGGTGTGCGGGGAGCTCGACCGGCACCTTGAGGAGTCGGTGCTGGAGGTGATGTTCGGTGAGGATGCCGGGGCGCTGAACGAGACGGGCTTTACGCAGCCTGCGTTGTTCGCTGTCGAGGTTGCTCTGTTCCGTCTGGTGGAGTCGTGGGGTGTGCGGCCGGACTTCCTGGCCGGGCATTCGATTGGTGAGCTGGCCGCCGCGCATGTGGCTGGAGTGTTGTCGTTGGCTGATGCGGCGGCTTTGGTGGCTGCTCGTGGTCGGTTGATGCAGGCGCTGCCGGCCGGTGGTGTGATGGTGGCGGTGCAGGCGACGGAAGAGGAAGTCCTTCCGCTGCTTGAAGGTCATGTGGGCATAGCGGCTGTCAACGGCCCGACCTCGGTGGTTATTTCAGGTGCCGAGGACGCGGTGACGGCCATCGCCGAGCGCCTGGCGGCTGAGGGTCGTAAGACCAAGCGCCTCACGGTCTCCCATGCGTTCCACTCGCCGCTGATGGAGCCGATGCTGGCGGAGTTCCGCACGGTCGCGGAGGGGCTGAACTTCTCCGCCCCCGCGCTGCCGATCGTCTCGACGCTGACCGGCCGACTGGTCTCGGCCGACGAGGTGTGCGACCCGGAGTACTGGGTCCGCCACGTCCGCCAGGCCGTCCGCTTCGCCGACGCCGTCACCACCCTCGCCGCCGAAGGTGCCCGCACCTTCCTGGAGATCGGCCCCGGCGGCGTCCTGACCGCCCTGACCGAGGAGATCCTCGACGGCAACGGCGTCACGGTGCCGTCCCTGCGCACCGACCGGTCCGAGGACACGGCGGTCACCACGGCGCTCGCCCATCTGCACGTACACGGTACGTCCGTCGACTGGCAGGCGTTCTTCGCCGGTACCGGCGCCCGGCGCGTCGACCTTCCCACCTACGCCTTCCAGTACGAGGAGTACTGGCTCGAGGCCCCGGCGCCCACGGGCGACGTGAGCTCGGCCGGTCTCGCGGCCGCGGACCACGCGCTGCTCGGTGCGGCGGTGAGCCTGCCCGACGTCGGCGGTGCGCTGCTGACCGGCCGGCTGTCGACGGCCACGCACCCCTGGCTGGCGGACCACGCGGTGTCCGGAGTGACGCTGGTCCCCGGCACGGCGCTCCTGGAGATGGCGGTACGCGCCGGCGACGAGGTCGGCTGCGGCCGCGTCGACGAACTGACGCTCGCGGCGCCGCTGGCGCTCCCCGAGCGGGGCGCGGTCCAGATCAGGGTGACCATCGGCGAGGCCGACGCGTCGGGCAGCCGCCCGGTGCGGATCTACTCGCGCGCCGAGGACGCGTCCGCGCCGGACGCCCCGTGGACGTGCCACGCCACCGGTGCGCTGTCGGACTCCCAGGACGCCACCGCGACGCCCGACACGGCCGACCTGGCCTCCCAGTGGCCGCCCGCCGGAGCCGCTGCCGTGGACATCGACGGCTGCTACGAGCGGCTGGCGGACGCGGGCTTCGGCTACGGCCCCGTGTTCCAGGGCCTGCGGGGGGTGTGGCGGCGCGGGGAGGAACTCTTCGCCGAGGTCGCCCTGCCCGACGACGCCTCCGTGACCGGTTTCGCGACGCACCCGGCGCTCCTCGACTCGGCGCTGCACGCCCTCGGCCTGGGCGAGCTCCTCGACGACGGGGACGGGCAGAGGCTGCCCTTCGTGTGGACCGGCGTGAGCGTGCACGCCACGGGCGCCGCCTCGCTGCGGGTCCGGCTGGCCGAGGTCGGCCACGACTCCGTGTCCCTGCTGATCGCCGACGGAACCGGTGCCCCGGTCGCCTCCGTCGACGCCCTCACCCTGCGCGCCGTGAGCGCCGAGCAGCTCGCGGCCGCCCAAGGCGCACGGGACGACTCGCTGTACCGGGTGGACTGGGTGTCCCGCGGCGCCGCCTCCGGTGCGGGTGATCTGGAGGTGGGGGAGAGCCTTCCGATTGCGGGGGCCGAGGTTCCCGATGTGGTCGCGGTGTCGCTCGCGTCGGGGGCCGACGACGTACGGGCCGTCGTGGGTCGGGTGTTGG
>NZ_JBVHJJ010000015.1:0-217697 GCF_055560115.1 Streptomyces sp. NPDC023527 | reverse complement strand
GGGGTGGTGTGTCGGGCGTAAAGCGAAGCAGCCCGACACACCACCCCCGCAGGCCCGACCCCGACCAGCCACAAGCCCCGCGCAGCGGACACCGCAACGGACACCGCAACGGAGTTGTCAGCCGTGGCACCCACAGTCCGCGACCTTCGTCGCGAGACGGTCAAGCGCGCGGACCGCGCCCTCACCATCCGGCGCGCCCTCCGTCATGAACGCGAAGGTGAGCACGCGACCCGTCGTGTCGACCACCGTGCCGGCGAGCGTGTTCACGCCCGTCAGGGTGCCGGTTTTGGCGCGTACGTAGCCGCGGCCGGCGGTCTCGTCCGCGTAGCGGCTGCGGAGGGTGCCGGTGAAACCGGCCACCGGCAGGCCCGTGAGGACCGGGCGGAGCTCGGAGCGGCGGGGGTCCGCCGCTCGTACCAGGAGACGGGCGAGCAGGTCTGCCGAGACCTGATCCGCCCGGTCCAGGCCGCTTCCGTCCGCGACATGCGAACCCGTGAGGCCGAGTCGGTCGAGGCGGGCCGTCACCGCCTTCGCGGCGCCCTCGAAGCTGGGGTCCTGGCCGTCGGCCACGGCGGTCGCGCGGGCCAGGGCCTCGGCGATGTCGTTGTCGCTGTTGGTGAGGGTGCGCTCGACCAGGGCGGACAGCGGCGGGGAGGAGACCGAGGCGAGGCGTTCCGCGTTCTTGCCCGCCCGGCCGGTGGCGGGATCGCCGTCGATCTCGACGCCCTTGTCGCGGAGGAGGTCCGCGAACTTGCGGGCGGCGTCGGCGGCCGGGTCCGCCGAGCGGTCGGCGGGGCCGTGGTCGGAGTCGTCGAGACGGCCCTCGTCGACCATGAGGGCGCTGACGGGCGCGATGTTCTCGTTCGGGCCGATCGGGTGCGCGGCAGGGCCGGTGTAGCGGGAGGTGTCGTACGCGAGCTTGATCCGGCCCTTGCCACGGAGCTTGCGGGCGGTGGCCTCCGCGAGGGCCGGCAGGCTCACGCGCGCCGTCAGCGTGGGGTCTCCCCCGCCGACGAGCACGACCTGGTCGCCGTCGGCCACGACCGTCGTGTCGATGCGGTGGTCCGGCCCCAGGGCGGACAGCGCGGCGGCCGCGGTGGCCAGCTTGACCGTGGAGGCGGGCGTGTAGGCCGTGCCCTCGTCGGAGCCGTAGAGGCGCTGCCCGGTGGCGGCGTCGTAGACGGCGGCCGAGTGCCGGTCGCCGAGCGCGGGGTCCTTCAGCAGCGGTTCGAGCGCGGCGGCGAGCCCCTCCCGGGCGACACCCCGGCCGCCCGCGGTGGCCAGGACCGGCGGTGCGGCGGGGTGCTCGGGACGTACGTGACGCTCGCCACCCGGGGCGGCCCCCGCCGCCGCGCGGTCGCGCTCGGCCTTACGCTGTCCCGAGTCCCAGGGACCGGCGGCCCCCACGGCGCCGGCCGCGGCCACCAGGCCCGCGAGGGCGGATACCGCGACGAACCGCACGGTCCGGCGTTGTACCGGTGGGGTGCTGCGCCACCACCTGATCTGCCACGACCTGGCCTCAGGCACCACGGACCAGCCCCTTTCGCCACCACACGCCTGCGTGAGGGACACTTAATCACCAGACGTATGTGTTGATCATGGAGGAGCCACCCGTGGAGTTCGACGTCACCATCGAGATCCCGAAGGGTTCGCGGAACAAGTACGAGGTCGACCACGAGACGGGTCGCATCCGCCTGGACCGTCGACTCTTCACCTCGACCAGCTACCCGGCCGACTACGGCTTCGTCGAGAACACTCTCGGTGAGGACGGCGACCCGCTGGACGCCCTCGTCATCCTGGACGAGCCGACGTTCCCGGGCTGCCTCATCAAGTGCCGCGCCATCGGCATGTTCCGTATGACGGACGAGGCCGGCGGCGACGACAAGCTGCTGTGCGTTCCGGCGAACGACCCGCGCGTCGAGCACCTGCGCGACATCCACCACGTGTCGGAGTTCGACCGCCTGGAGATCCAGCACTTCTTCGAGGTCTACAAGGACCTGGAGCCGGGCAAGTCCGTCGAGGGCGCCGACTGGGTCGGCCGCGCCGAGGCCGAGGCGGAGATCGAGGCTTCCTACAAGCGCCTCGAGGCCGCCGGCGGCGCCCACCACTAGTCGCGGAGCACCACGACGCCAGCCCCCACCGGCCCGTTTTCCTCCCCACCACGGGAGGGGACGGGCCGGAGCGGGTTGTTCGCGGGGCGTAAAGCGAAGCAGCCCCGCGAACAACCCGCGGAGGCCCGGCACCGCACCTGGACAGCCCCGCGCAGCGGATAAGCCCCACGCAGCGGGAAACGGCGCCGCACGAGCCAAACGGCCGCGCGCAGCGGAAACCGCGCCAGCGGAACGGCCGCGCCCGGAACCGCGAAAGGCTCCCTAGAAGCCTCGCGTCCGCTTCGCCGCCCGCCGAGACGCCGCAGCCCCCGGCACCTTGATGAACAGCCGCGCCATCTCCGACCCCAGGTTCACCCCGATCGCGATGGCCAGTGCCAGCGCCGCCGCCTTGGTCAGGCTGGAGATGCCCGCGTTCATCTCGTTCTTCGCGAAGTTGAGCAGCGCGAAGTACGTCGCGCTACCCGGCAGCAGCGGGCCGATCGCCGCTGTGACGTACGGCAGCGCGGACGCGTACCGGTAGCGGGACAGCAGCTGGCCGAAGAGGCCGACGAGGCCGGCGGCGATGGCCGTGGCGGGCACCGGGTCGAGCCCCGCGGTGTCGGCGAGGGCCGCGTAGACGACCCAGGCGACGCCGCCGTTGAGGGTGGCGGCCAGGACCGTGTGGCGTTCCTGCTGGAGCAGGACGGCGAAGGAGAAGGCCAGCAGCATCGCGGCGACGATCTGGATGAGGGGCCGCTCCCGGTGTTCCAGGGCCGCCTCGGGGTTGAGGGTGCCGCCGCCGATGTGCACGCCTCCGTAGAGGACGATCAGCACGCCGCAGACGATGCCGGCGATGAGGTAGCCGACTTCCAGCAGCCGGGCGGCGGCGGTGATGTAGTAGCCCGTCAGACCGTCCTGTACGCCCGCCACGAGCGCCCGCCCGGGGATCAGGGCGAACAGCCCACCGGTGATCACCGCGGACGCCTGGACGTCCGCCTGGACGGCGCTGAGGGCCACGCCCATCGCCGCGGGCGGCATCGCGGCGGCGACGAACTGGTAGAACTCCGGCAGTCCGCGCCCGGAGGCCAGCCAGGCGAGGCGGTCGCCGAGCATCGCGCCCGCGGCCGCGGCGAGGAAGACCAGGAGGCCGCCCCCGACGAGCATGCTCGCCGCGCCGGCGAGCAGCCCGGAGGCGGCGGTCAGCCCCCAGCCGGGGTAAGGGTGGCGGTTGCGGCGTATCTCGGCGAGGCGGCCGTAGGACTCCTCCAGGGTGAGGCCGCGCGTGGTGATGTCGTGGACGAGCCGGAAGACGGCGGAGAGCCGGTTGTAGTCGGTGCCGCGGCGGCGCACGGTGCGGTTGGCGGTGACCGGGTCGTCGACGAGGGACGGCTGGTAGCTGACGGTCAGCAGGGTGAAGGTGACGGTCGGCTCGCAGCGGTCGAGCCCGTAGGCGTGCGCGACGCCGAACATCGCCGCTTCGACGTCCTCGGCGCCCTCGCCGCCGGCCAGCAGCAGCTCGCCGATGCGCAGGGTCAGGTCGAGTACGCGCGGTACGGGCGGGCCGGGCTCGTCGGGCTTCTCCGCGCGTTCGGGTACGGGCCGCTCGCCGACCGGCATCCGCAGCATCGTGCGCATGCGGTCCTGCCAGGGCGTCTCCTTGGTGAGGCTGACCCTGGGCGTGCCGTACGGCGGGGTGAAGGCGGCATAGGGCGTGCCCTGGGTGGTGCTGGGGCCGACGGTGCCCGCGGGGAGGGAGAAGGCCGAGCCCTCGGACTCGGCCTCCGGCTCCGGGGCGACGCCTTGGGGGATGGCGAACTCGGAGGTCGGGTGCTCGTCCTCCGGCGGGGGCGGGAGGGGGACGCCGAGCGGTGGGGTGAAGGCGCTGCGCGCCTCGTCGGACGACGGCTTGCGGTCCTCGGCCCCATCCGTGTCCGAGGCGCTGCCGCCCCGCTTCCGATCCGCCACCACGTGCTCCTCATACGCCCCGCCTGCTACGGCCACCATGCCTGATGTGTGGCTCGGGTGCCCAGTGGGGTCATTGGGCACACCTCACGGGGCGGGAGGAGCGTCGGATATCGGACGTGCGCGGGGACCGTCAGCGCTTGGCGTGACGGCCGCGCTGGGCCGGCGGGCGGCCGTCGTGCGGGGCGCCGGGGGCGGTGGGGGCCTTCTTCGCCTTGGAGCGGGCGCGCAGCAGCTCGATGGCGACCGGCACCACGGAGATCAGCACGATGCCGACGAGGATCAGCTCGATGTGCTTGTTGACGAAGTCGACCTTGCCGAGCGCGGAGCCCAGCAGGGTCACGCCGGCGCCCCAGAGCAGGCCGCCGATGATGTTGAAGGTCAGGAACGAGCGGTAGTTCATCCGGCTCACGCCGGCGATGATCGGCGTGAACGTCCGGATGATCGGCACGAAGCGGGCCAGGACCAGGGATTTCGGCCCGTACTTCTCGAAGAACTCATGCGCCTTCTCCACGTTCTCCTGCTTGAAGAACCGGGAGTCGGGTCGCTTGAAGAGCGAGGGCCCCACCTTGCGGCCGAAGAGATAGCCGGCCTGGTCGCCGAGGACGGCCGCGAGCACGATCAGCAGCGTGACGAGCCACAGGGGCTTGTCGATCTGGTCGGTGGTGACCAGCAGGCCGGTGGTGAAGAGCAGCGAGTCGCCCGGCAGGAAGAAGCCGATCAGGAGGCCGGACTCCGCGAAGACGATGGCCAGGACGCCGATCAGACCGAATTGCTCGATCAGATAGTTCGCGTCCAGCCACTGCGGGCCGAGCGCGAGGGTGGTCATGGGGGTCACGGGTGAGTGGCTCCTGGGTCGTGGGCGCAGGCTCGTGCGAGGCCCGGGCACAGGCGGGGTGGGGAGGGTGTGCGGCCCCAAGTTATCAACGCCACCGCCGGACCCCCGGTTCCAGTGGGTGCCCGCACCCTCTCCCCAAGTGTCCCCCGGCCCGGCTCAACCGGACGCACCCCGCATGCGTCCGGGACAACAACCGACAAAACTGCACACACGGAGGTGGATGCAATGGGCATCGAGGAGTTCGGCGGCGGTCAGACCCAGTCGGATGTGCTGGTGGTCACGACGAACGATGTGCCGGGTCACCGCGTCGACCGGGTGATCGGCGAGGTCTTCGGGCTGACCGTGCGCTCCCGCCACATCGGCAGCCAGATCGGCGCGGGCCTGAAGTCCCTCGTCGGCGGTGAGCTCAAGGGCCTGACCAAGACCCTGGTCGAGACCCGCAACCAGGCCATGGACCGGCTGATCGAGCAGGCGCGGGCGCGCGGCGCCAACGCGGTGCTGATGTTCCGCTTCGATGTGACGGAGGCGGCGGACGTGGGCACGGAGGTCTGCGCGTACGGCACGGCCGTCGTCATCTCGCCGCGGCAGTGACGCGGTGATGACGCGGCGGTGAGCGGGTCGGTGCGGGGCCCGGGGCCCCGCACCTCATTCCCGATCACGGGCTCCGGCTACCGCCCCAGCCCCCTCCACCTCCGCAGCGCCAACGGCACGAACACCCCCAGCAGCACCACCGGCCACACCACCGCCAGCGGCAGGGCGTGGGACGCCGCCCAGGAGTCGCCGCCCGTGCCCGGGTTGCCGAAGAGTTCGCGGACCGCGGCCGCCGTCGACGACATGGGGTTCCATTCGGCGATCGTGCCGAGCCAGCCCGGCATGGACTCCGCCGACGCGAAGACGTTGGAGAGGAAGCCGAGCGGCCAGATGAGGATCTGCACGGCCTGGACGAGTTCGGGCCTGCCCGCCACCATCGCCAGGTAGAGGCCGACCCACAGCATCGCGAAGCGCAGCAGGAGCAGCAGTCCCACCGCGGACGCCGCGTCCACCGGGCCGGCGTGCCAGCGCCAGCCCATCGCCAGGCCCGCGCCGACCATCGCGGCGAGGCCGAGCGCCGACTGGAGCATGTCGAGGGCGCTGCGGCCGACCAGGACGGCGGAGGAGGCCATCGGCAGGGTGCGGAAGCGGTCGATGACGCCCTTGTCGAGGTCCTGGGTGACGGCGACCATCGTGGCTTCCAGGCCGAAGGCCATGGTGAGCGTGAGCATGCCCGGCACGAGGAACTGCTTGTAGTCGCCGCCGCCCGCGACGGTCATCGCGCCGCCGAGGAAGTAGGCGAACATCAGCAGCATCATCACCGGGAAGGCGAGCCCGACGACCACCTGTACGGGCTGCCGGGCCCAGTGCGCGAGGCCGCGCCGGGTCATGGTCCAGGAGTCGGTGAGCACCCAGTTCGCGGAAGCGGTCATCGGAGAGCGCCCTCCTTCTCGGGGGCGGCGTCGCCGCCTGTCATGTGCAGGAACACCTCGTCCAGCGTCGGGCGGCGCAGGGCGATGTCCTCCGCCTCGACGCCGGCCGCCGCGAGGGCTCGTACGGTCCCGGTCAGCGCGGCCATCCGGTCGGCGACCGGCACGCTGACGCGGCGCCGGTCGGGGTCGGCCGTGGGCGCGCCGGTGCCGACCGCGGCCGCCACGGCGGTCGCGGCGGCGAGCTGCCCGGCGTCGCGTACGACGATGTCGACGCGGTCGCCGCCGAGCCGGGCCTTGAGCTCGTCGGCGGTGCCCTCCGCGACGGTCCGGCCGGAGTCGACGACCGAGACGCGGTCGGCGAGCTGGTCGGCCTCCTCCAGGTACTGGGTGGTCAGCAGGACGGTCGTGCCGCCGTCGACCAGGGAGCGGACCGAGTCCCACACCTCGTTGCGGCCGCGGGGGTCGAGGCCGGTGGTGGGTTCGTCCAGGAAGAGGACCTCGGGGGACAGGACGAGCGCGGCCGCGAGGTCGAGGCGGCGGCGCATGCCGCCGCTGTAGCGGCTGACGGCCTTGGATCCGGTGTCGCCGAGGCCGAAGCGGTGCAGCAGTTCGTCGGCGCGGGCGCCGGCCCGCCGGCTGCCCAGGTGGTAGAGCCTGCCGAACATCTCCAGGTTCTGCCGGCCGCTCAGCTCCTCGTCCACCGCCGCGTGCTGCCCGAGCAGCCCGATGCGGTGGCGGACCTCGTCGGGGCTGCGCCGGACGTCGTGGCCGGCGACCTCGGCGCGGCCGCCGTCGGGGCGCAGCAGGGTGGACAGGATCCGTACGGCCGTGGTCTTGCCGGCGCCGTTGGGGCCGAGCATGGCGTGGACGGTGCCCCGGGGGACGGTGAGGTCGAGCCCGTCGAGGGCGTGTTTGGCTCCGTAGGTCTTCCGCAGTCCTTCGACAACGATCGCGTGATCGGTGTCCGTCACAGCGCTCTCCTCCCACTGTAGTCAAGTTTGACTACTTGACTGCGAAGGTAACCCCGATCCCGCAGCTAGTCAAACTTGATTAAGCGTCCGGTGCCTTCGAGGTCTCCGGGGCCAGGCCGCCCTTCCAGGGCTCGCCCTCCCCCGCCATCACGTACGCCCCGCCCTCAAGGCGCTCGATCAGCCCCCGCGCCCACTGCTCACCGCTCTCCGCCGTGTGCACCCACATCCCCATGATCTCGCCGATGTGGCCCCAGTCCTCGCCGTGGCCGGGGGTCCAGTGCAGGCGGATCTCCTCGCCCCACGCGCGCAGCGACTCCACGCGCTGCTTCAGCAGGGCGATCGCCTCCGCGCGCGGCAGGTCGACGATGAAGCCGACGCCCGCGGTGAGGACGTCGACCTTCTGGTCGTGGGAGGAGAGCGATTCGCGCAGCAGCCGGAAGTACTCCGCCTCCCCCTCGGCCGTCAGCTCGTACTCCGTGCGCGGCGGCCCGCCGGCCTCGCTGGGCGCGACGTCGTGCGCGATCAGCAGGTCCTGCTTCGCCATGCTCTTGAGGGCGTGGTAGATCGACCCGGGTTTGGCGTTGGACCACTCGTGCGCACCCCAGAACTCCAGGTCGTTGCGCACCTGGTAGCCGTGCGCCCGCCCGTGCTGACGCACCGCCCCCAGGACCAGCAGCCGGATCGCCGACATCGTCTCCTCATTCCACCCGGTCTGTACTGCGACTCAGACTAGGTGGATACCGCGGCTACGCCCCGCTCAGCCCTGGTCGCTCACCCTTCGACCACCCGCTTCGCCTCGCCCTCCCCGGCCGCCTTCGCCGCCTCGTCGACGAGCTCGAAGGCGGTCCTGCCGTCGAGGGACTCGCGGATGATGTCGGCGTGGCCCGCGTGCCGGGCGATCTCCTCGACCAGGTGCAGCAGCAGCCAGCGCATCGACACCCGGGTGGCCGGCGGGAACCAGGGCGCGTCGGGCAGCGGGAAGGTGTCCTCCAGGCTGGGTACGGAGCGGATGAAGTCCTCCGTCTCCGCGGCGATCCCCTCCCAGCGGGCCAGCACCCCCGCCACGGTCTCGCCGTCGAGCAGCCGGAAGGTGTCGCCCCACTTCTCCGGGTCGGGCTTCACGTCCGGCTCCCGCTCCTGAGCCATCCGCACCCAGAGGTGCTCGGCCCCCGCGACGTGCTTCAGGAGCCCGCCGAGGGTCAGCTCGCTCGCGGTGGTCCGCTGCCCGGCCTGCGCGTCGGTCAGTCCGAGCACCGCCCGGCGCAGGCCACCGCGCTGGGCCTCCACGAACGCGAGCAGCGTGCCGCGCTCGTCGGAGGGAGACGTCTCGATCACGTGCGTCACCATGGGGTCCGCCTTTCGTCGTGCCGCGAGCTTCCGCCGCCGGTTCCGCCACCGTCGGCCTCGTGAGCACCACCGTAGGACCGATATAGGACAGTTGCGGTCCTAGAAGGCTCTTCGGGACGTCCCAAAAGGCCGCCTAGAAGGGGAACTTGCTCTTCCCGTGCTGGATCGAGATCCACTTGGTGGTGGTGAAGGCGTCCACCATGGAGTCGCCGTTGAGCCGGCCCAGCCCCGAGTGCTTCTCGCCCCCGAACGGCACGATCGCCTCGTCGTGCACGGTCCCATCGTTGACGTGGATCATGCCGGTGTCGATGCGCTTGGCCACGCGTACGCCGCGCTCGACGTCCCCGGTGTGGACGGCGCCGCTCAGCCCGTACGGAGTGGCGTTGGCCAGCCGGACCGCCTCCTCCTCGCCGTCGAAGGGGATGATCAGGGCGACCGGGCCGAAGATCTCCTGGCCCAGGATCGGCGAGTCGGCCGGCAGACCGGTCAGCACCGACGGCGCGACGAGCGTCCCCGCCGTCCCGCCGCGCAGCAGCGCGGTCGCCCCCTCGGCGATGGACTGGTCCACCAGGGCGTTGATGGCCTCGGCCTGGCCGGCGTGTATCAGCGGGCCGATGTGGGTGGCCGCGTCCCTCGGGTCGCCGACCTTGAGGGTCCTGACCTTGGCGACGAACTTCTCGGTGAACTCCCGCTCCACCGACCGGTCCACCAGCACCCGGTTGGCCGCCATGCAGACCTGCCCCTGGTGGATGAAGCGGCTGAAGACGGCGGCGTCGACCGCGTAGTCGAGATCGGCGTCGTCGAGGACGATCAGGGCGCTGTTGCCGCCGAGTTCGAGGATGACGCGCTTGAAGTGCGCGGCCGCGACCGTGGCGACGTGCCGGCCGACCTTGTCGGAGCCGGTGAAGGAGATCACCTTCGGCACCGGGTGCTCGATGAGGGCGTCACCTATCTCGGCGATGTCGGTGACGACGACGTTGAGCACCCCGGCGGGCAGCCCGGCCTCCTCGAACACCTTCGCGACCAGCCCGCCGCCGCATATGGGCGTGTTCTGGTGCGGCTTGAGGACGACCGCGTTGCCGAGCGCCAGGGCCGGCGCGACGGACTTCACCGACAGCAGGAAGGGGAAGTTGAACGGGCTGATCACCCCGACGACCCCGACCGGCAGCCGGTAGAGGCGGTTCTCCTTGGTGTCGTCGGGCGAGGGCAGGATGCGGCCCTCGGCCCGCAGCGCCAGATGCAGCGCCTCGCGCAGGAACTCCCGCACCAGGTGCAGCTCGAAGGCCGCCTTCACGCGCGTACCGCCGCACTCGGCGGTGATCGCGGCGGCCAGCTCGCACTCGCGGTCGTCGATGATCCGCAGCGCCCGCTCGAAGACGAGCCGGCGGGTGTACGGGTTGGTGGCGCCCCAGTCCCGCTGCGCGCGCTCGGCGGCGCGATAGGCCTGGTCGACCTCCTTGACGCTCGCCACGGTGATGGAGGCGAGCTTCTCCCCGTCGTAGGGGTTGAAGTCCACGATGTCCCAGGAGCCGGTGCCGGACCGCCACTCGCCGTCGATGTACTGGAAAGCCAACTCGTCGAAGTAGGACATGTGCCATCCCTGCCTGGAGAAACGGGGGCGCTCAAGGGCACCCGAACCGGACTGCGCGCTCCTGATGGGACGTCATCGTACTGATGTGTCAAACGAGTTGGAGCAGACGCCGCAGCAGATCCCGTGACGCGGCAGGTGACAGGCTGTCCTCGTGCAGCCGCTCCATCGCCCTTCCGTACTGCGCCACCTCGTCGGGCTTGTCCAGATACAGCGCGCTGGTGAGCTGCTCCAGATAGACCACGTCGGACAGGTCGGACTCGGGGAAGCGCAGCATGGTGAAGGCGCCGCTCTCGCCCGCGTGCCCGCCGTGCGCGAAGGGCATCACCTGGAGGGTCACATTGGCCTGTTCCGAGATGTCGATGAGGTGCTCCAGCTGCCCGCGCATGACCGCCTCACCGCCGTACGGGCGGTGCAGAGCGGCCTCGTCGAGGACCGCGTGGAAGTGCGGGGCACGCTCGGAGAAGAGCAGCTTCTGGCGCTCCATGCGCAGCGAGACGCGGCGCTCGACCTCGGCCTCCTCGGCCGTGGGCTGGCCGCGCACGACGACGGCCTGGGCGTAGCCCTCGGTCTGGAGGAGCCCGTGCACGAACTGCACTTCGTAGATCGAGATGTGCGAGGCGGCGCCCTCCAGTCCGACGTACGTCTGGAACCAGCCCGGCAGGACGTCGCCGTAGCTGTGCCACCACCCGGCGACATTGGCCTCGCGGGCCAGGCCCAGCAGCGCCTCGCGCTCCAGTTCGTCCGTGACGCCGTAGAGCGTGAGCAGGTCCTCGACGTCACGCGCCTTGAAGCTCACCCGCCCCAGCTCCATACGACTGATCTTGGACTCGGACGCCCGGATCGAGTAGCCGGCCGCCTCGCGTGTGATGCCCCGCGACTCACGCAACCTCCTGAGCTGTGAGCCCAGGAGTATGCGGCGCACCACAGAACCGCTCGACTCGCTCGTGGCCATCTTCGCGACTCCTCCTCTTCCGGTCCTGTTCCGGCCGTGCCGCTTCCGCACCCTTCCGGGGGCGACCCCCGCTGCCCCCGGCGGTGAAGTCTGCCACCTCCGGGCTCCGTTGAGTGTGCATCCGATTACCCAGGTGGGCGCAGTCCGGACACCGTACGAAGGAGGGCGTAGGAAGAATTACCCCTTAATGTGAGCGTGCGCCCCCAAAACCCCCACGTGCACGTGCATCTGCCCTTGCATCCGCCCCTTCCATTGGGAACCATGGGGGACGCACACGTGCGTGTCACGTCCACGATTGCCAGGAGTGCCTCGGATGGGTACCGAAGGATCGACTGTGCTCTCCCCCCTGTGGCGAGGGCTGCCACCGATCGCCCCATCGGCCGTCTCCAACTCGGCCTCCTGTGCCCTTCCTCCCCGATTCGAGGCGGTCCGCACCGCCCGGAAGTTCACGAGAACGACGCTCCAGCAGTGGGATCTGCCGGGCCTTTTCGACGACGTCGCGCTGGTCGTCTCGGAGTTGGTCACCAATTCCCTGCGTTACGCCCTTCCCACCGACCCCGTGGGCACCGGATATGAGCCGCCGGTTCGGCTGCATTTGATGCGCTGGGCGTCACGGCTGGTGTGCGCGGTGCGGGATCCCAGCGAAGAGAGCCCGATAGCGGGCGAACCCGACGCCTCCGCCGAGTGCGGGCGCGGGCTGATGCTGGTGGAGTCCTTCAGCGACACCTGGGGCTGGCACCCGCTGGCGGGGGCGCTGCACGGCAAGGTCGTGTGGGCGCTCTTCCGCCTGCCGCGCGAGCTCGACTGACGGGCCGTCGGCCGTCCGGCCGGTCGCTCAGGCCGTTCAGTCACCCAGGCCGTTCAGTCGCTGAGGTCGCTCAGTCGCTGACCAGATAGTCGAATTCGCCGTCCTTGACACCCAGCAGCATGGCTTCGATCTCGGCCGGGGTGTAGACGAGAGCGGGGCCGTCCGGATGACGGGAATTACGCACGGCGACCCCGCCATCCGGCAGCTTGGCGAACTCCACGCACGAGCCCTGGGAGTTGGAGTGCCGGCTCTTCCGCCAGACGACGCCGTCGAGGTCCGCGGCAGCCATGCCGTTGTACGCGTGAGGCACAGGACTCTCCCGGAGTATTGCGGGTGGTACCCCGGCATGAATGATGGGGTTGACAACTACTCCGGATCATAGCCGCGTTCATGTGCTTCTGCATGAGCCGATGCACGTGCACTTACGGTGTCCCCACGGCTACTTGGCGAGTCCGCCCCGCCGCTACTTCCCGTTTCCGGAGTACGGGAGGAGCGCCATCTCACGGGCATTCTTGATCGCCCTGGCCAGCTGCCGTTGCTGCTGCGCGGTGACCCGGGTCACCCGGCGGCTGCGGATCTTCCCGCGGTCCGAAATGAACTTCCGCAGCAGGTCGGTGTCCTTGTAGTCGATATAGGTGATGCCCGCGGTTTCCAGGGGGTTGGGGCGCGGCTTGAGGATTTTGCGGTGATCGGGCCGACGGGGCACGGGAGGAAGTCCTTTCGGGAAGTGTCGCGGGGCGGAAGCCCTTGCGGGACGGAAGGTCTTACGGAACGCGAGGTCTCGCGGGCTTTCAGGAAACCGGATCAAGAAGTGCGTCGAATGCCGTCGAGAGCAGGCGCCAGGCGTCCGGCCCCGCCTCGTATTCGGCGTCGGTCAGCAGGCACGAATCCAGCAGCGAGCGCAGCCCGTCGCAGTCGAGCCCGGGCGAGGTGAAGGTCAGGTGCTGGAGGCGGTCGCCGTGCTCGGGGTCCCAGTCCAGCGCGGCGGCCACCCGCCGCTCCGGCGGCACCATCTCCCAGGCGGCGTCCGGCAGCGCGGCCAGCCACGGCCCGGCACTCTCCACGCACAGCGCGCCGCCGGCGCAGTCCCAGGCCAGCAGGGTGTCGGGCCGGTCGGCGAGCCAGAACCGGCCCCGGCTGCGGGCGGCGGCGCAGCAGAGGTCCTCCAGCGCCGCGTACAGCCGACCGGGGTGGAACGGACGCCTCCGCTGCCATACGAGCGTGGCGACGCCCTCCGCGTCGGCCTCCTGCGGCAGCAGCGCGCAGGCGGGGTGCTGCCGGGCGGCGGCCGCCTCCACGTCGAACCCGGCGACGGCCGCGGCGGCGAGCTCCTCGGAGTCGGCCGAAATCTTGCGTGCGGTGGGGACGAGTTGGTCGAGCAGCGCGTGGTCGACGGCGTCGGCGGGGTCCACGGGGGCACCGAACGCGGTGGGTTCGTCGCCCTGTGCGGTGGTGTCCTCCACGAGGGCGAGCACCGTGACGTACTCCAGCTGGCGGGCGAAGGTGTCCGCGACCGTGCGCTGGTCGGAGGCGGCGGCCGCGAGCCCCGCCTCGGCGAGGTCGTCGCCGCAGCCGAGGGCGGGCAGCACCAGGGCGGGGTCCACGGCGGTGAGGACGCCGGTCAGCCGGACGTCCTCACCGCCGTGGGCGGCCACGACCTCGGCCATGGCCTTGGGCTCGACGGAGTCCCACAGCTCGACGACGGCGAGCCGGCAGTCCCCACCGGCGGCGAGCCGCTTCAGCTCGGGCATCAGGTCCTCGCGCAGCGCGCAGCACGCGCAGTCGTCGACCAGCGGCGTATCGCCCTCGTCGAGGATGCCGGAGCGGTCCCGCACGGTCCGGCGAACCGTTCCGGCGGCGGCCGCCGCCAGGTCGTGGTGGAGTGCGACGCTGCCCGGCACGGTGTGCAGCAGACGGTCGACCGCGGTGCGGCGGGCGTCGGCGTGCAGCCCGCCCACCAGCACCACGGGCAGCGGGGCCTGCGACATCAGCGGGCCCCGCGCTTGCCGTAACGGCGCTCGAAGCGCTCGACGCGGCCGGCGGTGTCCATGACGCGGGCGGTGCCGGTGTAGAAGGGGTGGCTCGCCGAGGAGATCTCGACGTCGACGACGGGATAGGTGTTGCCGTCCTCCCACTCGACCGACGTGTCGCTGGTGGCGGTCGAGCGGGTGAGGAAGGCGTAGCCGGCGGCCCGGTCGCGGAAGACGACGGGACCGTAGGGCGGGTGGATTCCGGGCTTCATCGCTGGGTCAGCGCTCCTCTCGGTAGGTGACGTGACGGCCGACGACCGGGTCGTACTTGCGCAGTTCCATGCGGTCGGGGTCGTTACGGCGGTTCTTGCGGGTGACGTAGGTGTGTCCGGTCCCCGCGGTGGACCGGAGCTTGATGACGGGGCGTAGCTCGTTGCGGGCCATACGGGCTACTATACAGAAATGGTTTCCATTTTCATTAGGCCCATCGGGCCCGACCGCTCCCCGGAGGTCTGACCATGTCCGCCCACTGCCAACTCACCGGCCGCAAGCCCGGCTTCGGCAACACCATCTCCCACTCCCACCGGCGCACCGGCCGCCGCTTCGACCCCAACATCCAGTCCAAGCGCTACTGGCTCCCCAGCGAGAACCGCCACATCCGCCTGAAGCTCAGCGCCAAGGGGATCAAGACCGTCGACACGATCGGCGTCGAGGCAGCGGTGGCCCGCATCCGGGCCCGGGGGGAGAAGGTCTGATGGCGAAGAAGAGCAAGATCGCGAAGAACGAGCAGCGGAGGCTGACGGTCGCGCGCTACGCGGCGCGGAGGGCACTGCTCAAGGCGGTCATCCGCGACGCACGCGCTCCGGAGTCCGAGCGCCTGGCGGCGCAGCGGGAGCTACGGCGCCAGCCGCGCGACGCGTCCGCCACGCGCGTACGCAACCGGGACTCGGTGGACGGGCGCCCGCGCGGGTACCTGCGGGCGTTCGGGCTGTCCCGGGTGAACATGCGGGGGCAGGCGCACGCGGGGTTCCTGCCGGGGGTCCGTAAGTCGAGTTGGTAGGAGATGGGTCAAGGGGGGGCGGGGCCGGCCCCGCTTCCCCATGGCCGGGCCGGCTGTCAGCGCTTGCGCTTGGCCTGCTTCTTCTGCTTCGACAGGAGCCGCTGGGCTTGGAATTTCTTTCCCATGAGGGTCAGCACCTTGGCGAGTTCCTGGGTCGTATCCGTGGTGTCAGGGTGATCGTCACCCAGGATGCGCCGCCGACGGGCGCGTACCTCTTCGAGCAACTGGGCGGCTTCCGGGAGCCTGCGGAGGTGCCGCAGGCTGATGGCGAGGTTGTGAGCGGAGCCGAGGGTGTCGGGATGGTCGTCACCCAGAACGCGCCGCCGACGGGCGAGAGTGTCCTCGTCCATACGACGGGACTCCTCGTGCTCACCGAGGTTGTGCAGGAGGGTGGCGAGGCTGTGGGCGACGTGAAGAGTGGAGGGGTGATCCTCGCCCTGGACCCGCCGTCCGCGTGCGAAGGCGTCCTCGTTCAACCGACGAGCCTCCGCGGCCCCGCCGAGGCGATACAGGGAGCTGGCCAGAATGTAGGCGGCGCGGAAGGTGTCGGGGTGATCCTCACCCAGGACGCTTCGGCTTCGCGCATGAGCGTCCTCGCTCAACCGGCGGGCCTCCGCGTGCTTCCCGATCCCGATCAGGCTGAAGGCGAGGTTGAGGGCGGAGTGAATGGTGTGCGGGTGGTCGTCACCCAGAACACGTCGGCATCGCGCATGAGCGTCCTCACTCAACCGGTGGGCCTCCGCGTGCTCCCCGAGCGCGAACAGGTTGGGGGAGAGGATGAGGGCGGACTGGATGGTGTCGGGATGGTCCTCGCC
Organism: Streptomyces sp. NPDC023527; assembly: GCF_055560115.1. Lineage (NCBI taxonomy): Bacteria > Bacillati > Actinomycetota > Actinomycetes > Kitasatosporales > Streptomycetaceae > Streptomyces > Streptomyces sp. NPDC023527. The sequence continues at coordinate 201,830 of NZ_JBVHJJ010000015.1, read as the reverse complement.
CAGGACACGCCGCCGACGAGCGAAACAGTCCTCGTTCAGCCGGCGCGCCTCCCCGTAGTTTCCGGTCTCCGCCAGGCTGACCGCGTAGTTCTGGGCCGACTGAAGGGTGTCCGGGTGGTCCTCGCCCAGGACACGCCGCCTACGAGCGAAACAGGCCTCGTCCATACGCTGGGACTCCGCGATCCGGCCCGATCGGCCGACGGCGGCGGCCAGGTCGTTGGCGGACTGGAGGGTGTCGGGGTGGTCCTCGCCCAGGACCCGCCGCCGACGGACATACGCGTCTTCGATGACCGGCAACGCGCCCCGGACGTCCCCGAGATCGGCGGCCGCGTGCCCGAGGTATTGCATGCAGGTGAGCGTGTCGGGGTGGTCCTGGCCCAACTCGGCCTCCCATGAGCGGCGCAAGGAGCTCGTGAAGTCATGGGCGCTGCGTGGCTGTCCGCTCCGGATGAGGAACAAGGTGGCCTTGAGCAGGAGCGGCCGTAGTTCGGGGCGGTCGGCGAAGGCTTCGTGCCGGGCGGTGAGGTGCGAGGCCAGAGCCGCCCAGGTGGGCCAGGCCTCCGGAGTCTCCGGATCGCCTGGGTCGGCGTCGCGCAGGATGGTGACCACGTCGTCGCGGATGAGTCCGGCCTGCTCGGAGTCGGTCCGGCCGCGGAGTACGGCCTGGGTGAGGCGATGGATCTGGAAGCTCTCGTGGTCGAACCGGGCGAGCCCGTAGCGGCTGAGGGGTTGCAGGGCGTCGTGCAGCCACATGGGGTCCCCCGGATCGCCGGGAACGGTCGCCAGCTCGGGAAGAGCGTTCTCCAGCCAGCCGGTCGGGATGGGGTCGGGGCCGAAGAAGGCGCCGAGACGGAGGAGGGCCGCCGCGTCGGGGTGGTCGTTGTCGAGGCGGTCGGCGGCGATGCCGACCGCGGCCGCCAGGGACGCCGGGTAGCCGGGGGTGTCACCCTTCTTCAGCACCAGTGCGGTGTTGGTGGCGAGGAGCTGCCGATAGCGGTCGAGGGTTATACCGCCGCTGCCGACGACGCCGACGGCTTGCGCGAGGGCCAGCGGAAGGTCGCCGAGGTCGTCCGCGAGGACGTCCGCCTGCTCGGAGGCGATGCCCGGGACGCGGGCCCCCAGGTAACCGAGGGATTCGGAGCGGGTGAAGACGTCCAGGCGGGTCGGGTGGGCGAACCGGCGCCATTCGGGGTTCCGCGAGGTGATCAGGGTGTGCCCGGGGCCCTCGGGCAGCCAGGGTTCGATCCGCTCGGGATCCTCGACGTTGTCGAGGATGATCAGCCAGCGCCGCATGGTGCGCAAGTGGTCCAGCAGGGCGCGGGCGTTGGGCTCGGCCCCGGCCCCGGGCTTGGCGATGCCGAGGCGGTCGGCGAGCTCGGTGTAGTGGACGGGCACCTGGTCGGCCTGTTCGGCGTCGACCCACCACACCAGGTCGTACTGGCCGGCGAACCGGTAGGCGTACTCCAGGGCGATCTGGGTCTTACCGAGGCCCCCCATGCCGTGCAGTGCCTGCACACCGGCCTGCCGCCCGCCGAGCAGGCTCTCACGGAGCCGGGCGAGCAGCGCCTCACGGCCGGAGAACTCCAGATTGCGCCGGCGCCGCACGCTCCACACGGCGGGCTCACCGGTGCTGCCCGGCAGCCTCGGCCTCCCGCCGCCGGAGTCCTCGACCGGATCGGGTGCCGGAGGAGCTTCGGCGGGGAACGGCGGCGGGACGGTCGGGCGCGACCCGCCGTTGATGGCCTCGCGCAGGACGGCGAGAGCGGCCGCCTCGTCCAGTCCATGGAGGTCCTTGCGGATCTTCGGGGCCAGGAGCGGGGGGACATCGGCGGTGGAGAACGGTTCGAGCGCGAGGGGAATGATGCGATCCCTGCGGGCGAGGGCGGCGGTCCGCTCGTCCTCGGTCCACCGATCCGATGCGAAGTAGAGCTTGGAGAGCAGGGCCACGACGGCATCGGACTGTTGGAGCCCCTGCTCCATGTGCTGGACGAAGTTCTCGCCGGCGTTCCAGTCCCACACGTCGAGGACGACCCGGTGACCGGCCTGCTCCAGGTGCCAGCCCACCCATTCCGCCCAGGGGCGGTCCGGACCCGCGTAACTGATGAAGAACCGCTGTCTGGTGTCGGTCATCGCGTCCCCCCGAGTCACCATGTGCCTGGTGTTCCGTGTCGGGCAATGATCCCGCGTACGGCGTGGAACGGGGTGGGAAACCGTCAAGGTGGTCGCCGGTCGAACGCGGAGGTCCACCTGACGAATCGGCCGGAACGCACATCGACGCCCCCGGAGGCCCTCGTCATGCTCATACGGCCGGACCCGGCGTCTCTTACCGCCGGGTCCGCCGCACGTGTGGGACCCGTACTTCCGACCTGGAACGCGTCAACGAAGGGACCACCGCCATGCGCACGAAGCTCGCCACCGCCGCCCTCACTCTCGCTCTGACCGTCGGCGGCGCCGCCCTGACCGCCCCCGCCGCCGACGCCGCCACGTCCTCGACCGCACGGGCGACGACCGTCAAGGCGGCACCCCAGTTCTACGCCGGTGGCACGTGGCAGCTCTATCAGAGCAACGGGATCGCGGTGACGCTCAACGTGACCCAGGACGGCAACGGGAGACTCTACGGAACCGGCTGGTTCGGCGGCACCGTCGGGACGAGCGAGGCGGGCGCGGTCGACGGCACGGGCATCTACTTCACCATCGGCTGGTCCAACGGTTCCCGGGGACGGTACACCGGCTCCCTCGGCCCCGACCGGCGCCTCTCCGGCACCACGTTCAACCTGAACAACCCGACGCAACAGGCGACCTGGTCGACCAGCCGGACGTTCTAGCCCCGCAGCTCGAACCACACCCGCTTGCCGACCAGTTCCAGGCCGTCCCACACCCACGTCACACCCGACGCGTGCGCGATGCGGCGTACGAGCGTCAGGCCGCGGCCGTCCTCCTCTCCCCCGCCGGCCGGGCGGGGCCACGGCAGTCCGGCCGGGTCGTCGTCGCGCACGGCGACGGTCACGCTCCCCGGGAGAACGGTCATCTCCACGGCGAGCTCCGGCACGCGCGCGTGCCGGACGACGTTGGCCACGGCATCGGACACGCACGTCCTGGCGTCCTCGATCAGCAACCGGCGCTCCGCCGCGACCAGGGCGGCGGTGACGAAGTCCCGGGCGAGCCGGGCCGTGGTCGGTGCGGTCGGGGCGACCAGCCGGTACGTGTCGGGGCGGGTCGGCGCGGTGGTCGCACAGGTGATCGCGGTCATCGCCCCACCTCCGGCGTCCCGCAGCGGACCATGTTCATGCCGTGCGCGCTCATGACCAGGCGGTATGCGGGCGGGGCGGGCGGCGCGCCCGGCGGCCGGGGAGGCGCGGTCCGGGGCCCGGCGAAAAGGGCTCTCGCCCGGACGGCCAGGCGGCGGATAAGGTCTCGCATGTCGGCGCGCTCCTTGTGTGCGTTGGCCATGCCCCCGGGCCGCTCGCATCGGTCGCGGGGGTCTTCGCTGACCTTGCAAGCCTGCCGCCGTCGCGGGCCGCGAAGTTGCACCGAATGATGCAACTTCCGTCCGCTGCCGCCGTGTTACTGAGGTTGAACGTGTGGTGTCGTAGGGGCTGATGGCTGGTCGGCCGTTTGTGGCTGGGCATGCTGGTTGGCCAGCCTGAGCAGATGGGTCGGCCAACCTAATGCGCGGGTGGCGCCTTGGACTCTGTCTCGTTGGCCGAGGTCGGCTCCGGTGTCATGGGGGCGGCGGGCGCGGCGGGGTGACGCGTGGTTCCCAGGTGCCATAGGAGGGTCAGGGCGGTGACGGCGGCGGCCACCAGCCCGAGTTCGGCCGGGGCAAGCCCGAACCACTCCTGCGCCAGTCCGCCGAAACCGCCGCCGAGGGCGACCCCGATGTAGAGCGCGGAGGAGTTGAGACCGAGCAGGACCGGTGCGGCGGCGGGGCTGAGGGCGATGAGCCGGTGCTGCTGCGGAACGACGATGATGCCGACGGTCACGCCCCAGACCACCGCCCAGACCAGAGTGGACGCGAAGGCACGGGTCGCCAGTGGGGTCAGCGCCAGGGCGAGAGTGGCGAAAGCGAGAGTGCCGGTGAGGACGCGGGCGGAGTCGTGGCGGTCGACCAGGCGGCCGGCGGTGATGTTGCCGACCAGGGTGCCGACGCCCCAGGCCAGCAGGGTCAGGGTCAGCAGCGACTCGTTATCGCCGGTGGCGTCCCGCAGAGTCGGGCCGATGTAGGTGTAGAGGGTGTAGGTGCCGAGGAAGGCGAGTGAGGTGACTGTCAGCAGGGCCAGTACGCGGCCCTGCTTGAGCGGACGCATGCGGTCGGGCAGTGAGGCGGCAGGGAGCGTCACTCGGGGGAGGCCGACGACGATGCCGATGGCCGCCAGCAGGCCGATCCCGGCGACGGCCCACAGGGTGATGTGCCAGTCGGCGCGGCCGATCAACGTGCCGAGTGGCAGTCCCAGGGCGGTCGCCAACGTGAGGCCGCCCAGCACGAAGGCCAGCGCCCGGCCGCGGCGTTCCGGTGGTGCGATGGCCGCTGCGGTGCTGGAGGCGGCGGCGGTGATGATGCCCGCTCCCACGGCGGTAACGATGCGGGCGGCCATCACCACCCCATAACTGGTTCCCAACGCGGTGACGGCGTTTCCGATCACGAACACGGCCAGCGCGATCAGCAGCGCCGACCGCCGGTCCAGGCTGCTGGTGAGGGCGCCCATGACCGGTGCTGACAACGCCAGCGTCAGGGCGAAGACCGTCACCAACTGGCCTGCGGCCGGGGTGGATACTCCCAGGTCGGTGGCGATGGAGGGGAGCAGGCCCGCGATGACGTAGCCGTCGGTGCCGACGGCGAACGTCGCCAGGGCCAGGGGGAGGAGTCGTTTCAGCACGGATCGTGCCGCCTTTCCGGAGCAGTGCGGAGGTAGGTGATCGGCACTGTAAGCAATACATGGACGCTTGTCCATGTATCAATGAGTGGATAGGCTGGGGCCTCTCACGGACGGAGGAAGCGATGCGTGAGGTGTCCCAGCCGGCGACCGAGGCGATCCGGATGGTGGAGGTGCTGCGCGCGCTGGCCGATCCGGTGCGGCTGGAGATCGTCCAACGGCTCGCCGTGACCGGTGAGGAGAGCTGCAATGCCATCGGCGGTGACCTGGACGTCCACCAGACGACGCTGTCCCACCACTACCGGGTGCTGCGCGAGGCGGGCGTCACCTGGACCACCGTCAAAGGCCGGTCCCGGCTGGTGCGGCTGCGTCGCGACGACCTGGACGCGCTCTTCCCTGGCCTGCTCGACTCCGTACTGAACGGGGCCCGCCACACATACCCCGCCGCAGGAGGCTGACGCCCGCGGCATCCACCTCAGCCCGCCCCCGACGCGCCCACCCGCCGAATGCCAGGAGTTTCGGGAGCGGTTACGGCTCCAGGCCGCGGAGCGTTTCGCCCAGGGCGAGGCGAGTGCGGTGATCGCCAAGGACCTGCGGGTCAGCGTCCGGTCGGTGCAGCGATGGCGACAGAAGTGGAATGAGGGCGGTCCGCGGGCTCGGCGGTCGCAAGGGCCGGCGTCGCTGCCAAGACTGAGCCAGAAGCAGTTCGCGCAGTTGGAGGCGGAGCTGGCCAAGGGGCCGGCCTCGCGCGGCTGGGAGGACCAGCGGTGGACGCTGGCGCCGATCAAGACGGTGATCGGCCGACGTTTCCATCTGACCTACACGATCCAGGGCGCGCGGAAGCTGCTGGTGCATAACGGCTGGTCCTGCCAGGTGCCGGCCCGACGTGCCCTGGAGCGGGACGACGAAGCCGTCGCCGGGTGGGTCAAGGAGGTGCGGCCTTGCGCGGCGGCTCGTGGAGCCTGGCTCGTCTTCGAGGACGAAGCTGGATTCTCCATGACGCAGCCGCAGGCGAAGACCTGGTCGCAGCGCGGCCGGACCCCGGTGGTGCGGGTGCGTGGCCGTTCCCGCAGACGGATCTCCATTGCCGCGCTTACCTGCTACAAACCCGGCCACAGGTCCCGGCTGATCTACCGACCGCGCAGAGACGACGGCCGACGCGACGGATGCAAGAGCTTCTCCTGGCGCGACTACCGTGACCTGCTGATCGCAGCCCACCAGCAACTCGGCGGCCCGATCGTGCTCATCTGGGACAACCTCAACATCCACAAAGCCGCCGAGCTGAGGGAGTTCGCCGCAGCCCGGGACTGGCTGACCACCTACTATCTGCCGCCCTACGCACCCGACCTCAACCCCGTCGAGGGCATCTGGTCCCTCCTGCGGCGCGGCTGGCTATCCGACGTCGCTTTCACCACCCCTGAACACCTCATCCAGCGCATCCGACGCGGCTTACGGCACATCCAGTACCGCAGCCACCTCATGGACGGCTGCCTCGCCGAGACCGGCCTGACCATCCGACCCGCCTGAACAACGACACGACACCACGCGTTCAACCTCAGTAGACGCCCACCCACTCCGCGAAGTGCGCCAGAGTGCCCCTGCTGCGCCGCTCCCGCTTGTGAAGCTGCACGATCGTCTCCCGCACCTGCGGGTGGTACCGGGTCTGCTGAGGGGCGACGCGCTGGGCGTTCAGCAGGCTTTGAAGCGCCGCGTCGTCCTGGCCGGTCCACAGATGGGACCGGGCAAGGTCGATGTGCACCTGCCCCGCCCGCATCGGGGGCCACCCGGGCGGTATCCGCAAGGAGCGGCCGATCCGCACCGCCCGGGCGTGTTCGTTCTGGTCGGCCAGGGCGGCGATGCGATGAGCCACGACGTTGGTGGGCCCGAAGGCGTACCAGTGCACGCCTCGCTCCCTGGAGCCGATCCGGTCGCCCGGGCGAGACTCTGTGCGGCCCGCCTCCAGTCGGCGAACGGGCGTCACATCGCCTGTCCGCCGCGCGTACCGCTCGGCCTCCTCCAGATGGCCCTCAGCTCCGTCGCGGTTGCCGCGGCGCACTTCCAGTAGCGCTGCGGCCAGATGCATCTGACCCGTCGCGGCGTCCCGCTCCACTCCTTCGTCGGCGTCCTCCATGTGTCGCAGGCTGGCCGAACACCACCGCATCCCGGTGGCGAACTCGCCCGCGCGCAAACAGGCGATGGCGTGCCCCCACTTCGCCATCGCGGCTAGCAACGGATCCTGCGCCCGCTCGCACGCGTATTCCGCCCGGCTCGCGGCGACGAGCGCCAGATCGTGGAAGCCGAACTTCGCCGCCACATTGAACGCCACGCGGTCCAAGCCCGCCAAATGCGCCCATGCCCGCGGGTCGTCCGTCTCGTGCGCGACGGCAATGCTCTCCCGCATCAGAGCGGGAAGCTCGGCCGCAGCGCCCTTCAGGTCGGTCTCGTGCACGAGCAGGCAGATGCGGTCCCGGTCGTCCGCGAGCCGCTCGAACGGGCGAGGACGCACGCTCGGGTCGTGGCCCAGGTTGTGGAGGTTGAGGGCCTCGCGGATCGGCTGGATCAACAGGTCCAAGCGGTCGCGACGCAGCTCGTCCACGTACGGCTGCCCCAGAAGGTCGGCGGGCAACACCCCCAGGGCCCGGGCGCAGGCGGCGACGAACTCGGGAGAAGCGGGCCGCTGCCCGCACTCCACCTTCGACAGCAGCGACTTGGAGACATGGGCCCGCATGGCCAGCCCTTGCTGAGTGAGCCCCCGGCCCGCGCGCCGCTCCGCGATCCGTGCGCCGATGAACTTGTCAATCTCGTCAGGCATACTGTGCTCCGTTCTGACTCGACACCAGAACGGTACCCCTGCCCTATGACAGGGGAACGACGAACGGCCCCCACGGAGTTGGGGGCCGTTCCCGTATCAGCAGGGCCGGAACGGACTGCCCCGCCCGTCTGACCAACCCGTCCCGAACACCACCGTCGACGCCGCGCCCAGTGATCGTTTATGCCGGAACAGGAATAGTCCGCAGTTCGCGTGGACGGACGGCCCGGGCCTTCACTAGCGTCGGTCGGCGTCGGCTCATGCAGAGGCCACGACAAGGGGGCACCATGGAACGTCAGGAACTGACGCGGCTCACCGGCAGGCTCGACGGCCCCACATGCGATGACGACGACTGCGCGAACGTCTATCGGGACGAGAGCCGGAGAAGCATCGTCGTCCAAGGCGACCTCTACCGCGGTTTCACCGTCCCCGACGGGGAAGCGCTCGTCGAGATCCCGGAATCCGTACTGAGGGAGGCCGTCCGTGCACTTGGATGGTGAGGAGTGGCGGAAGGTCTTCGACGCCTATCAGCGGAGCGCATGGCGCTTCGAAGCGCAGCCGTCCTACGCCATGCCCCGAGAGGCGGAGAACGTCGCCCGTTTCCTCCGTGGCGACCCCATTCCGGCTGATCACAACGCGCGCTGGCATGAGCGCGTTTGTGGGTATGTGGCGTCCGGTCGTCGCATCGGCCGGGTACGGGTCGTTCGGCGGCCCCTCACCGAATACCAGCGGTACCAGTTCTCCTGGGGCATCCCCGGCAACATTCACGCCGGGGAGGACATCCGCGTCCTCGATGTCACCCATGACGACTACGGGCTCCCCCTGACCGGTACGGACTGGTGGATGTTCGACGAGTCACGGGTGGTCCACCTGAATTTTCGCCCTGATGGGACGCAGATCAATCGGGAACTCTTCACAGGGGATGTGGCGCCCTACCGGGAGTGGAAGCGCAAAGCGCTGGCCGAATCGGTGCCGTTCGAAGAGTACGTGAAGACGGCGGGTGACATTCGAGCCTGAGCAGCTGGGTCGGTCACAGACGGATCTGGCGGAGAAGCTCCGCGAGCTACGCAGACGAGCCGGTCTCACCGGGGACCGGCTCGCCAGGCGTTGCAACATGTCCCAGTCGCAGATCAGTAAGTTCGAGACGGGCAAGAAGACGCCGAAGCTGTTGGACGTGGAGCGCATCCTTCGAGCGCTGGACGCCCCTCCCGAGCTGACGGCCGAGATCACCGCTCTCGCCAGGATCGCCAACACGGAATGGCAGGACAAGCGCTCGTCCTGGCGTCGAGGACTGGAGAAGCGGCAAGCGGAACTGGTTACCCTGGAAGCCGAATCGAAGGCTCTCCGATATTTCCTTCCGGCTATGATCACAGGGCTTCTGGCAACACCGGAATACATCCGGGCCGGCTTGTCTCATTCCCCGGGTGACATCTCGAAAACGGTGGCCCGGAAGCTGGAGAGGCAGGCCGTTCTCTACGACGCCTCCAAGTCTTTTACTTTTCTGCTCACCGAACAAGCAGTGCGGTGGGCGATCGTTCCGCCTCCGGCCATGGCGGTCCAGATCGATCGCATCGTGTCGCTCTCGCATCTGCCGAACGTACGCATCGGTGTCATCCCGTGGGGCACCGTCATGGCGCGAGGCCCCCTGAACACGTTCACCATCTATGACGATCGGCTGGCGACCGTGGAGACCTTCACTGGGCGGATGGTCTTCCGTGACCCCAGAGACATCACCGAGCACCTCGATGTATTCGCCGAGTATGAACGTCGCGCCTTGTTCGATGAAACGGGCCGCCGACACCTTACCGAATGGTCCGAGAAATACCGGACTTGATCTTTATTTCACTAGGGGAATGCCACTGGAATCGCTCGGTTCTTACCGAGAACATGGCGTCAGGCCACCCAAGAGGGCAGCCGGAACCTCAACAGAAGAGGTACACCATGGCGCCGCGCGACTGCTACGACCTTCCCACCGAGGGAATCCCGTTCGCCAAGGCATGCGGAGGCAATACACACCCGGACGGCGAATCATGCGTAACCCTCGCCCGCATCGCCGACGACATCTGGGCGCTGGGTGACAGCAAGAGGCCCGAGGCCGAACCGCTGAGGTTCACCACCTCCGAGCTCCTCGCGGCGGGCATCGAGCCCAGCCGCTTCGGCCTCTCGGCCTAGCCCCGCCCCCTGCGGCCCCCGGCCCCTGATGTCGCCCCTCACGGCCGGGGGCCGCCACGCGGACACGCAGAACGGTGACGCTGTTGCACGTGCACGGATACACGTGGCTCGGAGAGAAATCCGCCTTCGACAAGGAAGGCGACCGGAGGCCCGAGAGCGCGGCGTTCGCACTGTCGGAGGCGCCGCCCATGCAGACGGCGCATTGGCTGCTGAAGCCACCCGGTCTGATCCGGGGCACTTGGGAGGAGCCGACAGCGGCAGCCCTTTGGCTCAGGGACCAACTGGCCGAGTACGCACCCCGCTTCCTCTCGCCGCAGGAGAGAAACGCCCGGCGACTCACAGCGCTCGGCCTCTCCGCCGCGGAAAGGCTGCGACGCGGCGGAGACGTATCGCTGGGGTACTACCTCGGCCGACCGCTCTTCCTGTCCCTGGCCCTGGTGGCCTGCTCCCCGAACCGCGCGTCCCCCCGCCTGCCCTGCCCCGCCGCCCCCTGACCCGTACGGCCCCGCCCGGCAGGGGCCGTACACCCCGCCCCCGCCTACTTCTCCGCGATCACCACCGCCGAAGCCACCCCCGCGTCATGGCTCAGCGACACGTGCCACGACGTCACCCCCAGCGCCTCCGCGCGAGCGGCCACCGTGCCGGTGACGAGCAGGCGTGGCTGGCCGCTGTCCTCCGTCGTGACCTCGGCGTCCGTCCACAACAGGCCCGCCGGTGCCCCCAGGGCCTTGGCGAGGGCCTCCTTCGCGGCGAAGCGGGCCGCCAAGGAGGCGATGCCGCGGCGTTCGCCGCTCGGGAGGTACAGCTCGCGCTCGACGAAGAGGCGGTCGGCCATGCCCGGCGTACGCCGAAGCGCGGCGTCGAAGCGGTCGATCTCCGCCACGTCGATACCGACTCCGACGATCATTCGACGGTCACCGACTTCGCCAGGTTGCGCGGCTGGTCGACCTCGTTGCCGCGGGCGGTCGCCAGTTCGCAGGCGAAGACCTGGAGCGGCACCGTGGCCACCAGCGGCTGGAGCAGGACCGGGGTCGCGGGGACCTCGATGAGGTGGTCGGCGTAGGGGCGTACCGCCTCGTCGCCGCGCTCGGCGATGACGATCGTGCGGGCGCCCCGGGCGCGGATCTCCTGGATGTTGGAGACGATCTTGTCGTGGAGTACGGACCGGCCGCGCGGCGACGGTACGACCACGACCACCGGCACGTCCTCCTCGATCAGCGCGATCGGGCCGTGCTTGAGCTCGCCGGCCGCGAAGCCCTCGGCGTGCATGTAGGCGAGTTCCTTGAGCTTGAGGGCGCCCTCAAGGGCGACCGGGTAACCGACGTGGCGGCCGAGGAAGAGGACCGTGTTCTTGTCGGCGAGGGACCGGGCCAGCTCGCGCACCGGCTCCATGGTCTCCAGCACCTCCTCCACCTGCGTGGCGATCTCCGACAGCTCGTGGATGACCGAGACGATCTCGTCGCCCCACTTGGTGCCACGCACCTGGCCCAGGTAGAGGGCGACCAGATAGCAGGCCACCAGCTGGGTCAGGAACGCCTTCGTGGAGGCGACGGCGACCTCGGGGCCCGCGTGCGTGTACAGCACCGCGTCGGACTCGCGGGGGATCGTCGAGCCGTTCGTATTGCAGATGGCCAGGACCTTCGCGCCCTGTTCGCGCGCGTGCCGCAGGGCCATCAGGGTGTCCATGGTCTCGCCGGACTGGCTGATGGCGATCACCAGCGTGCGCTGGTCGAGGATCGGGTCGCGGTAGCGGAACTCGCTGGCCAGCTCGGTCTCGCAGGGGATGCGTGTCCAGTGCTCGATGGCGTACTTGGCGATCATGCCGGCGTGGTACGCCGTGCCGCAGGCGACGATGACGACCTTGTCGACCTCGCGCAGCACGGAGGCGGGGATGCGCACCTCGTCGAGCGAGAGAGCGCCCGCCGCGTCGATCCGGCCCAGGAGCGTGTCCGCGACGGCCTTCGGCTGCTCGGCGATCTCCTTGAGCATGAAGTAGTCGTAGCCGCCCTTCTCGGCCGCCGACGCGTCCCAGTCGACGTGGTACGCCCGTACGTCCGCGGGCGCGCCGTCGAAGTCGGTGACGGTCACACCGTCGCGGCGCAGCTCGACGACCTGGTCCTGGCCGAGCTCGATGGCGTCGCGGGTGTGGGCGATGAACGCGGCGACGTCGGAGGCGAGGAAGGACTCGCCGTCCCCGACGCCGACGACGAGCGGGGAGTTGCGGCGGGCGCCGACGACCACGTCGGGCTCGTCGGCGTGCACGGCGACCAGCGTGAACGCGCCCTCCAGGCGGCGGCACACCTGCCGCATGGACTCGGCGAGGTCGCCGCAGGAGGAGAAGGACTCCGCCAGCAGGTGGGCGACGACCTCGGTGTCGGTCTCGGAGTCCAGGGCGTGGCCGCGCTCGGCGAGCTCGGCGCGCAGCGCGGCGAAGTTCTCGATGATGCCGTTGTGGACGACCGCGACCCGCCCGGCGTTGTCGAGGTGGGGGTGGGCGTTGGTGTCGGTGGGGCCGCCGTGGGTGGCCCAGCGGGTGTGGCCGATGCCGGTCGGGCCGGACGGCAGCGGGCGGTCGGAGAGCTCTTTCTCCAGGTTGGCGAGCTTGCCCGCCTTCTTCGCCGCGGCGAGCCCGCCGTCGGCGAGCACCGCGACCCCGGCCGAGTCATAGCCGCGGTACTCCAGGCGTCGCAGCCCGGCCAATACGACGTCGAGGGCGCACTGCCCTCCCACATAGCCAACGATTCCGCACATGCGCAGCAGCGTACGGCCCGGGCCCCGCCGGGTGTGCCACCAATGGCGCAACCGCCACCACCGGATTCACGGCGCTACGCCGTTCGGCGACCGCGCCCGATCCGGGTTCGGCGACCGCGCCCCGCAACCCGCGTTCGATCCGGGTTCGGCAACCGCGTCCGGTCATCCGGGGTTCGGCAACCGCGTCCCATCCGAGCTTCAGCGACCGCGTTCGATCCGGTCGATCGCCTCCTGGACCAGTTCGAGGTACTCGACCTCCTCGCAGCGCGGCTTGCTGCCGAGCTCGTACCGGTCCAGGCAGTCGCCGAGGTCCTGGCCCAGGTCCTCGTCGGGCAGCTCGGCGCTCAGCTCGCCGCACACCTGCGCGGCGAAGTCGTCCCGCGGCCCGGCGGCCCGGGCGCGGAGCCGGGCGGGGCGGTGCACGGAGGTCAGGAGGTGATCACGGCAGACGAGCCTGCGTACGGCGGCCCGTACGGAATGAATGACCAACACGGGCGTCCCTAGTGGTGCGGTGGCCTGGAGGCTGGGACGGTAGTACTGACCGGCCAGTAGGTACAGAGTCGCCGCCGAACTCCCCCGAACTTCACTATCTGAAACCGCACGAGCCACACAAACCCCACGAGAACACCCGCATCCGGCACCCGGAAGTGAGCCGCGCACGCCACCCGCGCACAATGGGCCCGTGCCGACCACCACAGAGCAGCCGCAGCACCGCCGCCGCGCGGACTCCTCCCCGTATGTGGACCTCACCCGTACGGAGTGGAGCGCCCTGCGGGAGAACACCCCGCTGCCGCTGACCGCCGAGGAGGTCGAGCGGCTGCGCGGACTCGGCGACGTCATCGACCTGGACGAGGTCCGCGACGTCTATCTGCCGCTCTCGCGCCTGCTCAACCTCTACGTCGGCGCGACCAGCCAGTTGCGCGGCACGCTCAACACCTTCCTCGGCGAGGCCGGCGACCGCGGCCACGGATCGCAGCCGGGCACGCCCTTCGTCATAGGCGTGGCGGGCAGCGTCGCGGTCGGCAAGTCGACCACCGCCCGCCTGCTCCAGGCGCTGCTGGCCCGCTGGCCCGAGCACCCGCGCGTCGAGCTGGTCACCACGGACGGCTTCCTGCTGCCCAACGCCGAGCTGCACCGCCGGGGCCTGATGTCGCGGAAGGGCTTCCCCGAGTCCTACGACCGGCGGGCCCTGACCCGCTTCGTCGCGGATGTGAAGGCCGGCAAGGACGAGGTCTCCGCACCCGTCTACTCCCACCTGATCTACGACATCGTGCCCGGCGAGCGGCTGACCGTGCACCGCCCGGACATCCTGATCATCGAGGGCCTGAACGTCCTCCAGCCGGCCCTCCCGGGCAGCGACGGCCGCACCCGCCTCGGACTCGCCGACTTCTTCGACTTCAGCGTGTACGTGGACGCGCGCGCCGAGGACATCGAGCGCTGGTACTATGAGCGGTTCAAGAAGCTCCGCAAGACCGCCTTCCAGGACCCGCACTCGTACTTCCGCAGGTACACCCAGGTCTCCGAGGAGGAGGCGCTGGACTACGCCCGCCGGAACTGGCGCACCATCAACAAGCCCAATCTGCTGGAGAATGTGGCTCCCACGCGCGGCCGGTCGAATCTGATCCTGCGCAAGGGATCCGACCACAAGGTGCAGCGGCTGTCGCTGCGCAAGCTCTGACGACTCATCAGGACTACCATGCTGCACCTTCGGATGCTCACCCCCGCCGACCGCACCGACGAGGTCGTCGCCCTCCTGGAGCGCACGGTGGGCACCACCCATCTCGCCGTGCTCACCGGCGCCGCGCGCAGCCCGCGCGGCGACGTCGTGCTGTGCGACGTGGCGCGCGAGGCGGCCGACGGACTGCTGGCCGAGCTACGGGCGGCGGGGCTGCCGGACTGGGGCTCGGTGTCGGTCGAGGACGTCGACCTGATGCTGTCCCGGCGCGCCGACGAGGCGGAGGAGGCGGCGCCGGGCGACGGCGCCGACGCGGTCGTGTGGGAGTCGCTGGTCGAGGAGACGCACGAGGAGTCGACGCTCACCGTCACGTTCCTGGCGTTCCTGACGGTCGCCACGATGCTCGCCGCCTGCGGCGTGATCATGGACAGCGCGATCCTGATCGTGGGCGCGATGGCGGTGGGCCCGGAGTTCGGGCCGCTGGCGGGGCTGTGCACGGCGATCGTGCGGCGCGCGCCGCGGCTGGCCTGGCGGTCGATCGTCGCGGTGCTGGTGGGCTTCCCCGTGGCGATGGCGCTGACCGGCGGCTTCAGCGTCCTGATGGACTGGGTGGGGCTCTTCCACGAGGCGAAGTTCCTCGCGCCGCGCCCCCAGACGTCCTTCATCTGGCAGCCGGACGCCTTCTCCTTCGTGGTGGCGTTCCTGGCCGGCATCGCCGGGATCCTCTCCCTGACCTCGGCGAAGTCGGGGGCGCTGATCGGCGTGGCGATCTCGGTGACGACCGTGCCGGCGGCGGCGAACGCGGCCGTCGCCCTGTCCTACGGGGACTGGTCGGAGACCCGGGGCTCGGCGGTGCAGCTGGCGCTGAACCTGCTGGGGATCATCGCGGCGGGTACGTTGACGCTGCTCGCCCAGAAGTGGTTCTGGGCGAGGCAGCGTGCTCGTACGGCGGCGAGGGCTTAGCCCCCGGTCCCGCGTCCCGCACTTCGTCCGTTCCCGGGGCCGGGGCCCCGGCCCCGGGAACCGGCCGGGCCGGGTTAACCCAGCGCCGACTTCACCACGTCGGCGAGGCGCTGCGCGACACCGCGCGCCTGCTCGATGTCCGCGGCCTCGACCATGACCCGTACGAGCGGCTCCGTGCCGGACGAGCGCAGCAGCACCCGGCCCGTGGAGCCCAGCTCCCGCTCGGCGGCCACGACGGCCTCGGTGAGCTCGGGCGAGGAGGTCACCCGGGACTTGTCGACGTCGCGGACGTTGATGAGGACCTGCGGCAGGCGCTCCATGACGCCGACCAGGTCGGCCAGCGGGCGGCCCGTGGCGGCGACCCGCGCGGCCAGCATCAGGCCGGTCAGGGTGCCGTCGCCGGTCGTGGCGTGGTCGAGGACGATGACATGGCCGGACTGCTCGCCGCCGAGGGCGAAGCCGTGGGCCTTCATCTCCTCCAGCACATAGCGGTCGCCGACCGCGGTCTGCACCAGGTCGACGCCCTCGCGCTCCATGGCCAGCTTGAAGCCCAGGTTGGACATCACGGTGGCGACGACGGTGTTCTTGCGCAGCGAGCCCGCCTCGCGCATCGCGAGCGCGAGGACGGCCAGGATCTGGTCGCCGTCGACCTCTTCGCCCTTGGCGTCCACGGCCAGGCAGCGATCGGCGTCGCCGTCGTGGGCGACACCCAGGTCGGCGCCGTGCTCGACGACGGCGGCGCGCAGCTTGTCCAGGTGGGTGGAGCCGCACTCGTGGTTGATGTTGAGGCCGTCGGGCTCGGTGCCGATGGTGATGACCTCGGCGCCGGCGCGCGCGAACGCCTCCGGGGAGACGCGGGCGGCGGCACCGTGGGCACCGTCGATGACGACCTTGAGGCCGTCGAGGCGGTTGGGCAGCACACCGATCAGGTGCGCGACGTAGTTGTCGAAGCCCTGGTCGTAGTCGCGGACCCGGCCGACGCCGGCGCCGGTGGGCCGGACCCAGGGCTCGCCGGAGGCGTGCGAGCGGTAGGTGCTCTCGATGCGGTCCTCCAGCTCGTCGGCGAGCTTGTGACCGCCGCGGGCGAAGAACTTGACACCGTTGTCCGGCATGGCGTTGTGGCTGGCGGAGAGCATCACGCCGAGGTCGGCGCCGAGCGCCCCGGTCAGATACGCGACGGCCGGCGTGGGCAGCACGCCCACCCGCAGCACGTCGACGCCCGCGCTGGCGAGCCCGGCCACCACGGCGGCCTCCAGGAACTCCCCGGACGCGCGCGGATCTCGGCCGACCACGGCCACGGGGCGGTGGCCCTCGAACGTGCCCGCCTCGCCGAGCACGTGTGCCGCGGCGACCGACAGGCCGAGCGCGAGCTCAGCCGTCAGATCGGCGTTGGCGACACCGCGCACACCGTCCGTACCGAAGAGTCGTCCCACTGGTGTCCTCCGAAAAACGCGGTACGGGGTCCCATGAGCGGGCCCCCGCACATCAAGGTGTCGAGTCCGGGACCGGAGCGTTGAATCCAGGTACGTCCAGGTATACGCCCCGTGCCGCCGATAGCCGAACGCCCCGGCGGGCACGAATCGTGCCGCCGGGGCGCTCGAGCAGAAGCAGCGAAGCCGAGGCTTAGCGCTTGCTGTACTGCGGGGCCTTACGGGCCTTCTTGAGACCGGCCTTCTTGCGCTCGACCGCACGGTCGTCGCGGGAGAGGAAGCCGGCCTTCTTCAGCGGGCCGCGGTTGTTGTCCACGTCCGCCTCGTTCAGCGCACGGGCCACACCGAGGCGCAGGGCGCCGGCCTGACCGGACACGCCGCCACCCGAGATGCGGGCGATGACGTCGTAGCGGTTGTCGAGCTCGAGCACCTTGAAGGGCTCGTTGACTTCCTGCTGGTGCACCTTGTTGGGGAAGTACTCCTCAAGGGTGCGACCGTTGATCTTCCACTGGCCGGTGCCCGGAACGATCCGGACGCGGGCAATGGCGTTCTTGCGACGACCCAGGCCGGCGGCCGGCTGGGGGTCACCGAAACGGGACGCGAGCGACTCGGAGGTGTACTCCCCCTCGACGACCTCGGTCTCGGTGGTGTACTCCTCGACGCCAGCCTCGTCGTCGATGACGGGGGTCTCGGCGGTGGTCTCAGCCACGATTCTCCTCAGATACTTTCTGTCTGGTCGGCGGTGGCCGGGACTAGCCCTGCTTGACCTGGGTGATCTCGAACGGGACGGGCTGCTGAGCGGCGTGCGGGTGCTCGCTGCCCGAGTAGACCTTCAGCTTCGACAGCATCTGACGGCCCAGGGAGTTCTTGGGGATCATGCCCTTGATGGCCTTCTCGACGGCCTTCTCGGGGTTCTTGTCGAGCAGCTCGTCGTAACGGACCGAGCGCAGACCACCCGGGAAGCCGGAGTGGCGGTACGCCAGCTTCTGGGTCTTCTTGTTACCGGACAGGTGCACCTTGTCGGCGTTGATGATGATGACGAAGTCACCCATGTCAACGTGCGGCGCGTACACGGGCTTGTGCTTGCCGCGGAGAAGGTTGGCGGCCTGAGAGGCCAGACGGCCCAGGACAACGTCCTGCGCGTCAATGATGTGCCACTGGCGCTGGACATCGCCGGGCTTGGGGCTGAACGTACGCACGGTCGTAGCCTTCGCTTCTTCGGAGTGGGGTCTCCCCAAGCCCGCAAGGGCCGAGGGGACGGGTCCTGACAAGGCCACCTGGACGATCACGACAGCCTTGGCGACAATCGGGGACGCAACCCGATCGCCTGCCGCTGTCCATCGGCCCGGTGGACAAGCGTAAGGGCCCCTCGCGTGAGAACGACCAAGCCAATACGCATAACGAACTCGTAGAGTACCCGTCGCCTACCGGCAGGGTCAAAACACATGGTCCCACCGGTTCGCTGGCGCGGCCGTCCGCACGGCCCT
Source organism: Streptomyces sp. NPDC023527 (assembly GCF_055560115.1). Taxonomy (NCBI): domain Bacteria; kingdom Bacillati; phylum Actinomycetota; class Actinomycetes; order Kitasatosporales; family Streptomycetaceae; genus Streptomyces; species Streptomyces sp. NPDC023527. The sequence continues at coordinate 183,669 of NZ_JBVHJJ010000015.1, read as the reverse complement.
GCGGGCCTTTGCCATGCCGGCTCAGGCGTCCTCAAACGCCGGACGGGCTTGATTTGGCCGGGCTCGCCCTTCGGCTGCGGAGCCGTACATCATCGCGGAGGGCCCGCACCATACAGCCCGTCCGGCGATTGAGGACACCGCACCGCCGGGCGGTCACCCGGCGATGAACTACCGCGCCCGGACGACCCGCGCCTCGTCCCACACCGGCTCCGGGACCTCTCGGACGAGCCCGTCCGAGCCGAAGACCACGTAACGATCAAACGCCCGCGCGAACCAGCGATCATGCGTCACCGCCAGCACCGTCCCCTCGTACGCCTCCAAGCCCTCCTGCAAGGCCTCCGCACTCTCCAGGTCGAGGTTGTCCGTGGGCTCGTCCAGCAACAGCGCCGTCGTGCCGGCCAGCTCCAGCAGCAGGATCTGGAAGCGTGCCTGCTGGCCGCCCGACAGCTTCTCGAAGCGCTGGTCGCCCTGCTTCTCCAGCTCGTACCGGCGCAGCACGGACATCGCCGCGCCGCGGTCCTTCGCGTGCTCCGTCCACAGGATGTCGACGAGCGTGCGTCCCAGGAGCTCGGGGTGGGCGTGGGTCTGGGCGAAGTGGCCGGCCACGACGCGCGCGCCCAGCTTCCACGTGCCCGTGTGGGCGACGTCGTCGCCGGCGAGCAGCCGCAGGAAGTGAGACTTCCCGGAGCCGTTCGAGCCCAGCACCGCGACCCGCTCGCCGTAGAAGACCTCCAGGTCGAACGGCTTCATCAGGCCGGTCAGCTCCAGCCCGGCGCAGGTCACGGCGCGGACACCCGTACGCCCGCCGCGCAGCCGCATCCGGATGTCCTGCTCGCGCGGCGGCTCCGGCGGCGGCCCCGCCTCCTCGAACTTCCGCAGCCGGGTCTGCGCGGCCGCGTAGCGGGACGCCATCTCATGGCTGACCGAGGCGGCCTGCCGCAGGGTGATCACGAGCTTCTTGAGCTGGGCGTGCTTCTCGTCCCAGCGGCGGCGCAGCTCCTCGAAGCGGGCGAAGCGCTCCTTGCGGGCCTCGTGGTACGTGCCGAAGCCGCCACCGTGCACCCAGACGTCCGAGCCCGCCGGGCCCGGCTCGACGCTGATGATCTTCTCGGCGGAGCGGGCGAGCAGCTCGCGGTCGTGGGAGACGAAGAGGACGGTCTTCTTCGTCTCGCGCAGCCGCTCCTCCAGCCAGCGCTTGCCGGGGACGTCGAGGTAGTTGTCCGGCTCGTCGAGCAGCAGCACCTCGTCCGTGCCGCGCAGCAGCGACTCCAGGACCAACCGCTTCTGCTCACCGCCGGAGAGGGTGCGGACCTGGCGCCACTGCGCCTTGTCGTACGGGACGCCGAGCGCGGCCATCGTGCACATGTCCCAGACGGTCTCGGCCTCATAGCCCCGCGCCTCGGCCCAGTCGGAGAGGGCCTGGGCGTAGGCCATCTGCGCGGCCTCGTCATCGCGCTCCATGATCGCGGTCTCGGCCTCGTCGACCGCCCGCGCGGCCTCGCGGATGTGCGGCTGGGCGACGGAGACCAGCAGGTCACGCACCGTACGGTCGTCCCGTACGGACCCCACGAACTGCGGCATCACGCCGAGCCCGCCGGTGACCGACACGGAGCCGCCGTGCGGCTGGAGCTCGCCGGAGATCAGCCGGAGCAGCGTCGTCTTGCCCGCGCCATTGGCACCGACGAGAGCGACCGCGGCGCCTTCCCCGACCCGGAACGAGACGTCGCCGAGCAGCACTCTCCCGTCGGGAAGGTAGTACTCAAGGTGTGCTGCGTCGACATGTCCCATGGCAGCGATTGTCTCCGGCGCCGAGGGGTGCGACCAACCGGTTTACGATGCACGCCATGAGCTTTGGGCAGGAAGGGCCGCATGGGGCCCACGGGGACCCCCATCAGCCGCACCCGCAGTGGGGTCCGCCCCCACCGCAGCAACCGCCTGCCCCCTGGGGACCCGGCGCCACCGGCGCGCCGCAGACCCCCGACTGGGCGGCGCTCGCCGACAACACCGCGGCCCGCGGCAGGCGCCGCAAGTGGCTGCTGCTCGGTGGTGGCGGCGTCCTGGCCGCCGGCGCGGTGGCCGCGATCGTGGCGTTCGCCGTGGTCGGCTCGGGCAAGGGCGGCGGCGACCGGGCGTCCGGCCTGCCGTCCCCGGAGAAGCTGCCCGGCTCCTCCGGCACCCCCGCGCCCTCCTTCTCCCAGGTCGCGCCGCCGCCCCCGCCCAATCCCCGCGAGTTCATAGCCAGCGCGGACAAGGACAAGGCGCCGCTGAGCACGAAGACGCTGTTCCCGCACACCAAGCCGGTCCTCGACAAGCGCAAGTACCAGCGCACGGCCACCGCCACGACCTCGGACTGCGCCTCCGCCACGCAGGGCGCCCTCGGCTCGGTCCTCAAGGACAACGGCTGCCGCAAGGTGCTGCGCGCGACGTACGTACGGGACGGCGTGGCGGTGACGGTCGGCGTCGCCGTCTTCGACACGAAGGCGGCCGCGGACAAGGCGAAGGAACAGTCCGGCGGGAACATCGAGTCCCTCTCCGGTGACGACGACCCGGCGTTCTGCCGCGCCACGGCCTGCCGGCTGACGGCCAACGCGGAGGGGCGCTACGCGTACTTCACGGTGGCGGGCTACGCCAACGGGAAGGCCGTCGCCGACGACGACAAGGACGCGCTGACGGCGGGCCGGGACGTGGCGGGCTACACGTTCCGCCGCATCATGGCGCGTGCGAACGCACAGGCGGCGGCGTCGGTGAAGTCGGCCTCCCCGACGACGGCCCCGAAGAAGCAGGCGTAGGACGGCACGGGCTGATCAAGCCCGCGCACCAATCAAGCCCGTCCGGCGATTGAGGACAAGCTTTGACGGCCACCCGTCACGTCCGCGCACCCACCCACAGCCCGTCCGGCGCCTGAGGACAAAGAGCCCGCCCGGCACCTGAGGGCACCCACACCCGCCACATCAACCCGCACTGTCCCCCGCCTCACCCCCCTCCCCCAACACCTCCTGTGAAGGTGCCGGCGGAACGGTCGGAGACTTCTCTTCCGCCCGTCGCACCTTCTCCACCTGCGCCCGCACCAGCTCCCGCGGGATCTCCACGCCCTCCGGGCCGGACAGGCTCGTCGCGAAGAACATCGCCAGCGTGCTGCCCGACCGCACCACCGTGATCATGCTCGGCGTCCGCTCCGCCGCGTTCTCCAGGCGGTACGCCACCGCCTCGTCCCCCAGCTCCGGCGCCGGCAGCGTCCGTACCGACGCGAACTCCTGCGGCTCACCCTCACCCGTGCGCATGCCGAAGCCGTCCGCGCACTCCTCGGCGGCCGACCGCAGGTCCCGGAGCGTGGCGGCGGCGCCGTCGCGCTTGTACGTCGAGACGCGGATCATGCCCATCAGGCCCTCGAAGTCCTTGCCCTCGCCCGTCTTCGCGAAGGTCTTGACGACGGACGCGGCGGGCGCGGGCCGCGGCTGGGAGCCCAGGGCGTCGACCAGCGGCCTGCACGGCGCGCGGTCCGTCCGGGGCCTGCCGTGGCCGGCCGCGCCCGTGGACGCCTTCTCGATCTGGAAGCCGGGGACCTCGTGCGGGCCCAGCTCGACGTGGCGCAGTTGGGCCGGGCTCAGCACCCGCACGGCATCGCGCGTGTCCTTGCCCTCGCCCCGGCCACCGGTCGGCCGCCCGGAACCTCCGGAACCGCCCGCTCCGCCGTCATTCCCACTGCACCCGGCGGTCAGCCCGAGGGCCACGACCGCGGAGACCGCCACCATCGCCTTCACGTTCCCACCCTCCCAGCGCCCATGGGGCACGTCCGGTCGCCACGCCCGGGTGGACGGTTACCCTCTGAACTGCTGTCCGATCCGTCCGCTTGACAGATCCTTTGTGGCTACATCTAGAGTGCGCTCACCCGAACAAGCGGGCCCATTCCGCCCGCGTGGTTCATTCGCTTCGGCAGGGAGGGGCCGACGCGACGTGCCGGGGGGCGCGCGCGTCAGCACGCTCATGAAGATCGCGTTTCTGATCCACAACGCCTACGGCATCGGCGGCACCATCCGCGCCACCGCCAACCTCGCCAGCGCCCTCGCCGCCCGCCACGACGTGGAGATCGCCTCGGTCTACCGCAGCACGGACACTCCGAAGCTGCCCACCACCGGCCGGGTGCGCCTGACCTCGCTGATCGACATCCGCAAGGACGCGCCGGGCTCCGAGACGGACAACGAGCTCCAGCGGCAGCCCAGCGCGCTGCTCCCCGAGCCGGAGCGCGACGTCAGGGCCTTCACCCGCCTCGCCGACCTGCGCGTCACCCAGTACCTGGAGGCCACCGACGCCGACGTCGTCGTCGCCACCCGGCCCGGCCTGCTGATCTACCTGACCCGGCTCGCCACCGACCGCACCTACCTGCGCATCGGCCAGGAGCACCTCATCCACGGCGCCCACGCCCCGGACCTGCGTGCCGCGCAGGACTCCGCGATACCGCTGCTGGACGCCCACACCACCGTCTCCGAGGCCGACGCCGCCGTCCACCGCGAGCACCTGCCCCACAGCCGTACGCGCGTCGTCGCGCTGCCCAACGCCGTCCCGACGCCCGCCGTCGAACCGTCCGACGGCGCGTCCAAGCTGGTGGTCGCCGTCGGGCGGCTCATCCCCGTCAAGCGGTACGACCTGCTCGTCGAGGCGTTCGCCCAGGTCGTCGCCGAACGCCCCGACTGGAAGCTGCGCATCTACGGCCGCGGACCCGAGCGCGCCGCGCTCCGCGCCCGGATCGACGACCTCGGCCTCAATGAGCACATCGCGCTCATGGGTCCCCACTCCCCCATCGAGACCGAGTGGGCCAAGGGCGCCGTCGCCGCCGTGACCTCCTCCTACGAATCCTTCGGGATGACCATCGTCGAGGCCATGCACTGCGGCGTGCCGGTGGTCGCCACCGACTGCCCGCACGGCCCCGGCGAGATCATCAGCGACGGCTACGACGGCCTGCTCGTCCCCGTCGGCGACGCCGACGCTATCGCCAAGGGGTTACTCCGGCTCATCGACGACCCCGCCCTGCGCACCGCCATGGGCAGCGCCGCCCGTGCGTCCGCCCAGCGCTACGCCCCGGCCCGCGTCGCCGAGCGCTTCGAACGGCTCGTCCGCGACCTCCGCCCGGAACTGCTGCCCCCGCCCCCGGAACCCGCACCCGCGCCGACCCCCGCGAACCCCCTGCGCCGCACCGCCGCCCGCCTCGTACGCCCGCTGCGCCGCAAGCCCGAACCCCCGGCGGCCACCCCACCCGCCGCACCCGCCCCGCTGAAGCCCCTGCGGCCCAGGGCCGCCGCCCGCGCCACCACCGACGGCGGACTCACCGTCCGGCTGCCCCGCGGCGGTGTCCCCGGTGAGCGGTTGACCCTCGTCGCCCTGCTGCGCGGCACCGAGGGCACCGGCGACGGAGAGCGGATCGAGCTGCCGCTCTCCGGTGCCGCCGGGAAGGGCCCGCTCACCGCGCACCTCGACCGGGCCCGTACGCCGCTCGCCGAAGGCCGCTGGGACTTCCACGTCGAGCGCGCCGACGACCGCAAGCGCGCCCGCGTCGCCGCCGCGCTCGTCGAACAGGCCCGGCTGCTGACCCTCCCCCTGGCCTCGGACGACACCCACGTCTCCGCCTGGGTCCCCTACCCCACCGCCGCCGGTTCCCTCACCCTGCGCACCTGGCGCCGGCCCGCCCACGCCGAGCTGCAGAAGATCCTCGTCGGCGAGCGCTCCCTCACCGTCACCGCCACCGTCCACGGCGCGACCGGCCCCCTCGTCCAGGGCACCGCCACCCTCGTCGCCCTGTCGCCCGAGGACGGCGCCTACGACCTGGAGCTGCCCGTCACCGTCCTCGACGGCCGGCTGCTGCGCTGCACGCTCCCCTACGAGCGGCTCCTCGGCCGCCGCGGCACCGCCCGCGATGGGGGCACCTCCCATGCCGTTCAGGCTATGGGGGACTGGCCGCTGCGGCTGCGCCCGGCACCCGGCGCACCGCTCGTCCCGCTCGGCCGCCTCGCCGGCGACAGCGTGGACCGCAGGCGCACCGACGTCCACCCGGCCCGTACCCTGGAGCACCCGGTCCGCGGGGCCGTCGCCGTACGACCGGTGTTCGACCCCGAGAACGATCTCACCCTTGACGTACGGGATGTGACTCAAGCCACAATGTAGCCTTCGCAGGCAACCGATATCCCTCCCAAACGTCCTAACCGACGGACCGGATCGCAGTCGAGACCGCTCGGCCGCGACCCACCTACAGGGGATGACCCGGACACCCAGGCCAGGGGGAAGGACGGACGCGGCTCCGCTTACCGCCGCGCACACACCGCCATGAAGATCTCTTTCCTTTTGCAGAACGCCTACGGCATCGGCGGCACGATCCGCTCCACGTTCAACGTCGCCGGCGCGCTCGCCGCGCGGCACGACGTGGAGATCGTGTCGATCCACCGCACCGGCGGCACACCCAAGCTCCCCCTGCACCGCAAGGTGAAGCTGGTCCACCTCATCGACACGCGCGCCGAGACCGGCGCCGACCGGGACAACCCGCTGCTCGAACAGGACAGCGCGCACATCCCGCCCGTCGAGGCGAAGGGCGCGCACTTCAGCGCCCTCACCGACAAGCGCGTCGCCGAGCACCTCGCCCGCACCGACGCCGACGTCGTGATCGCCACCCGCCCCGGCCTGGTGATGTACCTCGCCGAGTTCGGGCAGGACCGCTATCTGCGGATCGGCCAGGAGCACCGGATCTACGGCACCCACGAGCCGAACATCCGCGCCGCCCAGGACCTCGCCATCCCGCACCTCGACGCGCACACCGCCGTCTCCGAGGCCGACGCCGCCACCCACCGCGAGCAGTTCCCGGACGTCAAGACCAAGCTGATCGCGCTGCCCAACGGCGTCCCGGCCTCCGAGGTCGAGCCCTCCGACGGCGACGCCAAGCTGGTCGTGGCCGCCGGCCGGCTCATCCCCGTCAAGCGCTACGACCTGCTCGTCAAGGCGTGGGCCACCGTCGCGGCCACCCGCCCCGACTGGAAGCTGCGCATCTACGGCCGCGGCCCGCAGCAGGCCAAGCTGCGCGAGCAGATCGACACCCTCGGCCTCAACGACCACATCACGCTCATGGGTGCCCACTCCCCCATCGAGACCGAGTGGGCCAAGGGCTCCATCGCCGCCGTGACCTCCCGCGAGGAGTCCTTCGGCATGACGATCGTGGAGGCCATGAACTGCGGCGTCCCCGTCGTCGCCACCGACTGCCCGCACGGCCCCGGCGAGATCATCAGCGACGGCCACGACGGCCTGCTGGTCCCCGTCGGCGACGCCGACGGCATCGCCAAGGGCCTGCTCAAGCTCATCGAGGACGACGACCTGCGGCACGCCATGGGCCAGGCCGCCCGCGTCTCCGCCGAGCGCTACCACCCGGACTCCATCGCCCGCCAGTACGAGGACCTCATCGCGAGCCTCGGCGTCGACACCGGCACCACGGAGAGCACCACGGGAGAGCGCGAGCCCGCCCCCGTACCGCTGTCGAAGGTCCTGCGCCGTACGGCCGGCAAGCTCCTGCGGCCGCTGCGCCGCGGCGTCGCCAAGCCGGCGACCCCGCCGGTCAAGGCCGCCATCAAGGAGATCGTCCGCAAGCCGCTGCGCTGCACCGCCTCCTGCCGCGTCGACGCCGACGGCAACATCGTCGTCTCCGTCGACAGCAAGGGCCTGTCCGGCGAGAAGCTCTCCCTGACGGTCACCCGCCGCAAGGAGGGCAAGCCCGTCAGCGTGCCCCTGCGGGCACCGGCCGGCGGCGGCAAGGGCCCCTGGACCGCCGTCCTCGACCGCAGCGAGCTGCGGCTGGGCGAGGGCCGCTGGGACCTGCACGTCGTCCGCGGCGACGACGGCGCCCGGCGCCGCGTGGTCTCGCACCTCGCCGAGGGCCGCGGCCTGGTGGAGCTGGAGCCGCTGAGCGGCGCCCCCTTCACCTGGTGGGTGCCCTACCCGACCGTCGACGGCTTCCTCGCCCTGCGCGCCTGGCACCGCCCCGCGCACGCCGAGGCCCGCACGGTCCGCCAGGGCGAGACGGCGCTGACGGTCGAAGGCACCCTGCACGGCACGGAGTTCACCTCCGACAGCAACCCCGTCGTGGTCTGCGTCCCGCGCATCGAGGCCGCCGAGAAGGTCACGGCCCAGGTCACCGTCGTGGACGCCACGTCCTTCAGCGTGACCCTGCCGTACGCCGAACTGCGCGCCGCCCGCGGCGGCGACGAGAACACCGTCTGGGACCTGACCCTGCGCCAGTCCCCCGACGCCGAGCCGATCAAGATCGCCCGCCTGATCGGCGACATCGTCGACCGCAACAAGACCGACCTCTACCCGAAGATCGACGGCATCAAGCCGTACTTCACGGTCAACAGCGACCTGGCGGTCAGCTGTCCGGTGGACGGTTCGTAAAGCCGCCCGCGGCGGCGAGCGCCCTGCGGGCGCGTCCTCCATCGCCGGACAGGCTTGGTTTTGGCTGAGCTCAGCCCCGATCAAGCCCGTCCGGCGATTGAGGACAATCCCTAACAGCAACCCCCGCCCGGCAGCGTCCGCTTGTTCCGCGCCGCCAGGTTCCGCGCGGCCAGCTCGGAGTCGGCCGGATAGCCGACCTCCTCCAGCGTCAACCCGTGCGGCCGCACCACGTGCACCGCGGAATCGCGCACCCGCGCGGCCAGCACCTTGCCCGGCCACTCCACCGGCCGGTGCCCGTCGCCGACGAACAGCAGCGCGCCCACCAGCGAGCGCACCATGTTGTGGCAGAAGGCGTCCGCCCGTACGGTCGCGGTGATCACACCGGACGCGTCGCGCTCCCAGCTCAGCTGCTGAAGCGTACGAATGGTCGTCGCGCCCTCGCGCCTCTTGCAGTACGCGGCGAAGTCGTGCTCCCCGACCAGCGCCCGCGAGGCGGCGTTCATCGCGTCGACGTCCAGCGGCCAGTCGTGCCAGAGCACATGGCCGCGCAGCAGCGGGTCGACGCCGCCGATGTGGTCGGTGACCCGGTAGGCGTACCGGCGCCATATCGCCGAGAAGCGCGCGTTGAAGCCCGACGGCGCCTCCGCGACCTTCCACACCCGGACGTCGTGCGACAGCCGGCCGGCCAGCCGGCGCAGCAGCTTCTCCTCGTGCTCGGCCCACACCTCCGCCGGCAGGTCGACGTGCGCGACCTGGCCGCGCGCGTGGACGCCGGAGTCCGTACGCCCGGCGACGGTCAGCTCGACCGGCTCCTTCAGGCGCATGACCGTGGCCAGCGCCGACTCGATCTCGCCCTGGACCGTGCGCTGGGTGCGCTGCTTGGCCCAGCCCGAGAAGTCCTTGCCGTCGTACGACAGATCCAGCCGCACCCGCACAAAGCCGGGCTCAACCTCGTCACTCACCGAAAGTTCCCTCTCCCACTCACGCGGAACGGGCCCGCCCCCTCGAAAGGGAGCGGACCCGTCCGTACACACATGACGTGCGTCAGGCGTCCTTGGACTCCTCGGCCGGAGCCTCGGCAGCAGCCTCGGACTCCTTGACCGCACGCTTGGTGGCGGCCTCGGCCTCGGCGACGGTCGCCTTCTTGGCGATCTCGCCCTCGACGAGCTCGATCACGGCCATCGGGGCGTTGTCGCCACGACGGTTGCCGATCTTGGTGATCCGGGTGTAGCCACCCGGACGCTCGGCGAAGCGCGGAGCGATCTCGGTGAAGAGCACGTGCACGATGCTCTTGTCCGTGATCGTCTGCAGCACCTGGCGACGGTTGTGGATGTCGCCCTTCTTCGCCTTGGTGATCAGACGCTCGGCGACCGGACGCAGGCGACGAGCCTTGGCCTCGGTGGTGGTGATGCGGCCGTGCTCGAAGAGCGCCTTGGCGAGGTTCGCCAGCAGCAGCTTCTCGTGCGCGGCACCGCCGCCCAGACGGGCACCCTTGGTGGGACGCGGCATGGTGTTTCTCCTTGTTCTCTGCACCGGCCGTATCAGGTACCGGTGTCAGGTCTGGCTGGGCGGTCGCCCACCAGAAGTCTTACGGTGCCGGGGCAGGCGGACCCGCCCCGGCCGAATCAAGCCCGTCCGGCGCCTGAGGACAAGACCTCAGCCACCGGACGGGGGCAAGATCAGTACTGCTCGGTCTCCACGAAACCCGCATCCGCGTCGTCGTCGGCGCCAAAGGCGTCAGCGGCAGCGGTGGGGTCGAATCCGGGCGGGCTGTCCTTGAGGGCCAGGCCCATGCCGGCCAGCTTCGCCTTGACCTCGTCGATCGACTTCGCACCGAAGTTGCGGATGTCGAGCAGGTCGGCCTCGGAGCGGGCGACGAGCTCACCCACGGAGTGGATGCCCTCGCGCTTGAGGCAGTTGTACGAGCGGACCGTGAGCTCGAGCTCCTCGATCGGCAGCGCCAGGTCGGCGGCAAGGGCGGCGTCCGTCGGGGACGGGCCCATGTCGATGCCCTCGGCGTCGATGTTGAGCTCGCGGGCCAGACCGAACAGCTCGACCAGGGTCTTACCGGCGGACGCCATGGCGTCACGCGGGCGCATGGCCTGCTTGGTCTCGACGTCGACGATCAGCTTGTCGAAGTCGGTGCGCTGCTCGACACGGGTCGCCTCGACCTTGTAGGTGACCTTGAGAACCGGCGAGTAGATCGAGTCGACCGGGATACGGCCGATCTCCTGGCCCACCTGCTTGTTCTGGACGGCGGAGACGTAGCCGCGACCGCGCTCGACGGTCAGCTCCATCTCCAGCTTGCCCTTGGCGTTCAGGGTCGCCAGAACCAGGTCGGGGTTGTGCACCTCGACACCGGCCGGCGGGGCGATGTCGGCGGCGGTGACCAGACCCGGGCCCTGCTTGCGCAGGTACATCACGACCGGCTCGTCGTGCTCCGAGGAGACGACCAGCTGCTTGATGTTCAGGATGAGGTCGGTGACGTCCTCCTTGACGCCCGGCACGGTGGTGAACTCGTGCAGGACACCGTCGATGCGGATGGACGTGACCGCCGCACCCGGGATCGAGGAGAGGAGCGTACGACGCAGGGAGTTGCCGAGGGTGTAGCCGAAGCCCGGCTCCAGCGGCTCGATCACGAACCGGGAGCGGAACTCGTCGACGACCTCTTCGGTCAGCGAGGGGCGCTGAGCGATCAGCATGCGATGAATCCTTCAGTCATGGACACCCACTATTTGATGTCCTGAGGTATTACAAGGGTACGGGCGGCACGGCTCCGAAGAGCCGTGCCGCCCAGACCCTCAAGGCAGCAACCGTGCGAACGGCGCAGCGTCAGACGCGGGTCAGCTCCGCTCACGCGGAGAGGCCCACCGCGATCCGAAGATCAGACGCGGCGACGCTTCGGCGGACGGCAGCCGTTGTGCGGGGTCGGGGTGACGTCCTGAATGGAGCCAACCTCGAGGCCGGTCGCCTGGAGCGAGCGGATGGCGGTCTCACGACCGGAACCCGGGCCCTTGACGAAGACGTCGACCTTGCGCATGCCGTGCTCCTGCGCGCGACGGGCAGCCGACTCGGCGGCCATCTGCGCGGCGAACGGAGTGGACTTGCGGGAGCCCTTGAAGCCGACGTGGCCGGCGGAGGCCCAGGAGATCACGTTGCCGGACGGGTCCGTGATCGAGACGATGGTGTTGTTGAACGTGCTCTTGATGTGCGCGTGGCCGTGAGCGACGTTCTTCTTTTCCTTGCGACGCACCTTCTTGGCTGCGCCCTGACGACCCTTGGGGGGCATGTCTTGACTCCTGTGGAGTGGAGGTGATCGGTCCTACAGCGAAGACCGCTGGTGAGCGTCCGCTGAGGACTACTTCTTGCCCGGCTTCTTCTTGCCGGCGATCGCGCGACGCGGGCCCTTGCGGGTACGAGCGTTCGTGCTGGTGCGCTGACCGTGGACCGGCAGGCCGCGACGGTGACGCAGACCCTGGTAGCAGCCGATCTCGACCTTGCGGCGGATGTCGGCCTGGATCTCGCGACGGAGGTCACCCTCGGTCTTGAGGTTGGCGTCCACGTACTCGCGGATCTTGACCAGGTCCTCTTCGGGAAGGTCACGAACGCGGGTGTTCGGGTTCACGCCGGTCGCGGCGAGAGTCGCCTGCGACTGGGTGCGGCCGATGCCGAAGACGTAGGTGAGTGCGACCTCCACGCGCTTGTCGCGCGGGATGTCAACACCGGAAACGCGTGCCATTTACTGGCTCCAGTTGATTCTCGGGGGTCTTCCACAGCGCCACTCCCGACCGCCGACCGCTCTTGATCAAGAGCGCTGGTACGGTCCGAGTCCCCGGCCCCCGCCGGAGGTATCGCCAGCCGTGGCTGGCGGGCCCTGCTTATGTACGAACTGCTTGCGTCGCGCGAAGTAACTGCGAAGTGCAGGTTCTGCGTCAGCCCTGGCGCTGCTTGTGGCGCAGGTTGTCGCAGATGACCATGACCCGGCCGTGGCGGCGGATCACCTTGCACTTGTCGCAGATCTTCTTGACGCTCGGCTTGACCTTCATGGGATGTCAGGTTCTCCGGGTCAGTGCCGTCGCCCCACAGGAAGGGGGCTCCGACAAGATCTACTTGTAGCGGTAGACGATCCGGCCACGCGTCAGGTCGTACGGAGAGAGCTCCACGACGACCCGGTCATCAGGAAGGATGCGGATGTAGTGCATGCGCATCTTGCCGCTGATGTGCGCGAGGACCTTGTGACCGTTCTGGAGTTCTACCTTGAACATCGCGTTCGGCAGAGACTCGATCACGGTGCCCTCGATCTCGATGGCACCTTGCTTCTTGGCCACGCTTCGCCTTTCGAATCGGCTACCTTGATCGACTCCCGTTTTCCACACGCCGCGCGAACGCAGGCATGCGGATACACGAGAGCCGACGCGTCAGTCTACGCCAGGGCAACCCGAAAGACTAATCCAGGGGTGACTGCCCAGCCGAGAAGATCCTTAAGCGGCACTCACGCCAGCGGGTCGGGCGCGGCCTCGATGCCGTACTCCGCCAGCTTGGCCTTGCCGCCGTCCACCGCCGTCAGGACCAGCGGGCCCTGCTCCGTCACGGCGACGGAGTGCTCCCAGTGGGAGGACCAGGTCAGGTCGTCCGTGAGGACCGTCCAGTCGTCCTCCAGGACGTGCGTGCGGGGGGTACCGAGGCTCACCATGGGCTCGATGGCGATGCAGAAGCCGGGGACGAGCTTGGGGCCCTTGCCGCGCTTGCGCGAGACGTAGTTCAGCAGGTGCGGGTCCATGTGCATCTCGGAGCCGATGCCGTGCCCGCCGTAGTCCTCGATGATCCCGTACTTCCCGGAGGCCGGGCGGGGCTGGCGGCGGATGTAGCCCTCGATGGCCCGGGAGATGTCCACCAGGCGGTTGCCGTTCTTCACGGCGGCGATGCCGGCCCACATCGACTCCTCGGTCACCCGGGAGAGCTCCAGCAGCTCCGGAGCGTGGCCGGTGCCCACGAAGGCGGTGAAGGCGGCGTCGCCGTGCCAGCCGTCCACGATCGCGCCGGCGTCGATGGAGATGATGTCGCCGTCCTTCAGGACGGTCCTGGTGTCCGGGATGCCGTGGACGACGACCTCGTTCACCGAGGTGCAGATGGTGGCGGGGAAGCCGCCGTAGCCGAGGAAGTTCGACTTCGCGCCGTGCTCGGCGAGCACCTTGCGGGCGACGTCGTCCAGATCCTTGGTGGTGGCACCCGGCACGGCCGCCGCCCGGGTGGCCGCGTGGATGGCGGCGACGACCAGCCCCGCCTCGCGCATCTTCGCGATCTGTTCCGGGGTCTTGATCTCGACCATGGGGGTGCCTTTCTCGGCTGCACGGTGCTTCTCGTATGGCGCGGTACCTCGCCCGGCCGCCTGCTCCGGGCTCCGCTGGCGCGCGCGGGGCGCACAGCACAACACTACGGCCGCGATACCCCGAGGGGCACCGCGGCCGTAGTCAGCTCGCTCTTCAGGCGTTGTCGCGCTCCAGGGCGGACATCGCCCGCTGCGTGACCTCGGCGACCTTGCCGAGCGCCGAGATCGTCACCACGAGGCCCTGGGCCTTGTAGTAGTCGATGATCGGCTCGGTCTCGCTGTGGTAGACCTCCAGGCGCTTGCGGACAGTGTCCTCACTGTCGTCCTCGCGCTGGTAGAGCTCGCCACCGCACTCGTCGCAGACACCCTCCGTCTTCGGCGGGCGGCCGACGACGTGGAAGACGTGGCTGCTGTCGTTGCGGCAGATCCGGCGACCGGCGATCCGCTTGACCACCTCGTCCTCCGGGACCTCCAGGTCCAGGACGCCGTCGAGGCGGAGGTCGTCGGCCTTGAGGATCTCGTCCAGGGCTTCGGCCTGGGCCAGATTGCGCGGGAAGCCGTCCAGGAGGAAGCCGTTCGCGGCGTCCGGCTGGTGCATCCGGTCCTTGGCCATCCCGATGGTGACCTCGTCCGGCACCAGCTGGCCGGCCCGCATGTACTCCTGCGCCTTCTGGCCGAGCGGCGTGCCCTGGCTGATGTTCGCGCGGAAGAGGTCGCCCGTCGAGATGTGCGGGATCGCGAGGTTCTTGGCGAGGTACGCGGCCTGCGTACCCTTGCCGGCGCCGGGCGGCCCGACGAGGACGATTCGCATCAGCGGAGGAACCCTTCGTAGTTGCGCTGCTGAAGCTGGCTCTCGATCTGCTTCACAGTCTCCAGACCGACACCCACGATGATCAGGATGCTGGTTCCACCGAACGGGAAGTTCTGGTTCGCGTTGAGTGTGACCAGTGCCACGGTGGGCACCAGGGCGATCAGTCCCAGGTAGAGAGAGCCAGGCCACGTGATGCGATTCAGCACGTAGCTCAGGTACTCCGCGGTGGGACGACCGGCTCGGATGCCGGGAATGAACCCACCATACTTCTTCATGTTGTCGGCAACTTCTTCGGGGTTGAAGGAGATGGCGACGTAGAAGAAGGCGAAGAAAACGATCAGCAGGAAGTAGGTGACCATGTAGATCGGGTGGTCACCCTTGACCAGGTTGGCGTTGACCCAGTTCGCCCAGCCCGCCTTGGAGCCGGTGAACTGCACGAGCAGCGCCGGGATGTAGAGCAGCGACGAGGCGAAGATGACCGGAATCACGCCCGCCTGGTTCACCTTGAGCGGGATGTAGGTGGACGTGCCGCCGTAGGACCGGCGGCCGATCATGCGCTTGGCGTACTGCACCGGGATCCGGCGCTGGGCCTGCTCCACGAAGACCACCAGCGCGACCATGGCCAGGCCGCAGATGATGACCAGGGCGAACTCCAGCCAGCCGCCCATCAGCTTGCCCTGGAGCTTGATGCCCCACAGGCCGCTGGGGAAGCCGGCGGCGATCGAGGTGAACATCAGGATCGACATGCCGTTGCCGATGCCGCGGTCGGTGACGAGCTCACCGAGCCACATGATCAGCGCGGTGCCCGCGGTCATGGTGATGACCATGGTGACCGTGGTGAAGATCGACTGGTTCGGCACGATCTGGTTGCCCACCGTGCAGTTGCCGAAGAGGGCACCGCTGCGCGCGGTGGCCACCAGGCCGGTGCCCTGGAGCACCGCGAGCGCCACGGTCAGATAGCGCGTGTACTGCGTGATCTTGGCCTGCCCCGACTGTCCCTCCTTCTTGAGGGCTTCCAGTCGTGGGATGACGACGGTGAGCAGCTGCAGAATGATGCTCGCCGTGATGTAGGGCATGATCCCGAGCGCGAAGATCGTGATCTGGAGCAGCGCGCCACCGCTGAACATGTTCACGAGTCCGAACAGGCCCTGACCACGCTGAGCCTGGTCCATACACGTCTGGACGTTCTGGTAGTCGACTCCCGGCACCGGCACATGCGCGCCGAGTCGGAAGAGCACCATGATGCCCAGCGTGAACAGCAGCTTCTTGCGCAGGTCGGGCGTCTTGAACGCCCGGGCGAACGCGGTGAGCACGGTGCCTCCTGCGCCTCTCACGCAGCCACGTGAGAGGTGACGGTCTTGAGGATCGACGAATACATATCAGTCAAAATCCGCACGACACAGGCCGCGCGGAAGATAACAGTTGCACGCCACCTTACCGGCGACCGTGCCCCCCTAGGAACGACCAACCGGGGATGCCCCTTTTGGGACATCCCCGGTTGTCAGATCAACGGGCTCAGACGAGCTCGGTGACGGTGCCGCCGGCAGCGGCGATCTTCTCCTTGGCGGAGCCGGAGACGGCGTCAACCGTCACCTGCAGCGCCACGGAGACCTCGCCGGTGCCGAGCACCTTGACGAGCTGGTTCTTACGAACCGCACCCTTGGCGACCAGATCGGCCACCGTGACCTCGCCACCCTGCGGGTAGAGCGCGGCCAGCTTGTCCAGGTTCACGACCTGGAACTCGGTGCGGAACGGGTTCTTGAAGCCCTTGAGCTTCGGCAGACGCATGTGGAGGGGCATCTGCCCGCCCTCGAAGCGCTGCGGAACCTGGTAACGGGCCTTGGTGCCCTTGGTACCACGACCTGCGGTCTTACCCTTGGACGCCTCGCCTCGACCCACACGGGTCTTGGCGGTCTTGGCGCCCGGGGCGGGCCGGAGGTTGTGGACCTTCAGCGGGTTCTGCTCCGCCATGTCAGTCGACCTCCTCAACCGTCACGAGGTGGCGGACGGTCTGCACCATGCCGCGGATCTCGGGACGGTCCTCCTTGACAACCACGTCGTTCAGGCGCTTGAGCCCGAGCGAACGCAGGGTGTCGCGGTGGTTCTGCTTGCTACCGATGTAGGACTTGACCTGCGTGACCTTGAGGCGAGCCATTACGCACCCGCCCCTGCACGCGCCCGCAGCAGTGCGGCGGGGGCGACGTCCTCCAGCGGCAGGCCACGACGGGCGGCGATCTCCTCGGGACGCTGAAGTCCCTGGAGGGCCGTCACCGTGGCGTGCACGATGTTGATCGGGTTCGAAGAACCGAGCGACTTCGACAGGATGTCGTGGACGCCGGCGCACTCGAGCACCGCACGCACCGGGCCACCGGCGATAACACCGGTACCGGGGGAAGCAGGCTTGAGCAGGACGACGCCCGCGGCCTTCTCGCCCTGGATGGGGTGCGGGATGGTGCCCTGGATGCGCGGGACCTTGAAGAAGTTCTTCTTGGCCTCTTCCACGCCCTTGGCGATGGCCGCGGGAACTTCCTTGGCCTTGCCGTATCCGACACCTACGGTGCCGTCACCGTCGCCCACCACGACCAGCGCGGTGAAGCTGAAGCGGCGACCACCCTTGACAACCTTGGCGACGCGGTTGATCGCGACAACGCGCTCAACGTACGCGGTCTTCTCGGCGGCAGCGCCACCGTCGCGACCCTTCCGGTCCCGCCGCTCGCCGCCACCGGCACCGCTTCCGCGGCGCTGGGGTCCAGCCATTGGATTTACCTCTCTCTGTTACGTCCGCTAGCTCCGGAACCGGGGCTTAGAACTTCAGCCCGGCTTCGCGGGCGGCGTCCGCCAGAGCGGCAATGCGCCCGGCGTACTGGTTGCCACCGCGGTCGAACACGACGGCCTCGACGCCGGCAGCCTTCGCACGCTCGGCGACAAGCGCGCCGACCTGCTTGGCCTGCGCGGACTTGTCGCCCTCGCCACCGCGGATCGAGGTGTCCAGGGTCGACGCCGACGCCAGGGTGTGACCCTGGATGTCGTCGATGACCTGAGCAACGATGTTGCGGTTCGAACGCGTCACGACGAGGCGCGGACGCTCCGCCGTACCCGACACGTTCTTGCGAATGCGGATGTGACGACGCTGCTTGGCGGCGCGCTTGTACGCGTCACCCTTGGCGATCTTTACACCGTATGCCATGGCTTACTTACCCGCCTTTCCGACCTTGCGGCGGATGACCTCACCCGCATACTTCACGCCCTTGGCCTTGTAGGGGTCGGGCTTGCGAAGCTTGCGGATGTTGGCGGCGACCTCGCCGACCTTCTGCTTGTCGATGCCCTCGACGCTGAGCTTGGTCGGGGACTCCACCTTGAAGGTGATGCCCTCGGGGGCCTCGATCAGGATCGGGTGGCTGTAGCCCAGGGCGAACTCCAGGTTGGAGCCCTTCGCCTGGACGCGGTAACCGACACCGCTGATCTCAAGAGCCTTGCTGTAGCCCGCGGTCACGCCGGTGATCATGTTCGCCACCAGCGTGCGGGACAGGCCGTGCAGGGCCTTGTTCTGACGCTCGTCGTTCGGACGAGTGACGACAAGGGTGCCGTCCTCGGCCTTAGCGATCTCGATGGGCGCGGACACGGCGTGCGTGAGGGAACCCTTGGGGCCCTTCACGTGCACCGTACGGCCATCGATGGTGACGTCCACACCAGCGGGAACCTGGATGGGCAGCCGTCCAATACGCGACATTGGCTTTTCCTCCGTTCCCGATTACCAGACGTAGGCGAGGACTTCCCCACCCACGCCCTTCTTGCTGGCCTGCTGGCCGGTCAGGAGACCGTGGGACGTGGAGATGATCGCCACGCCCAGGCCGCCGAGGACCTTCGGCAGGTTGGTGGACTTTGCGTAGACCCGCAGGCCCGGCTTCGAGATGCGCTTGATGCCGGCGATCGAGCGCTCGCGGTTCGGGCCGAACTTCAGCTCGAGGGTCAGGGACTTGCCGACCTCGGCGTCCTCGACCTTCCAGCCGGTGATGTAGCCCTCCTGCTGGAGGATCTCCGCGATGTGCGACTTGATCTTGCTGTGCGGCATCGACACGGAGTCGTGGTATGCCGAGTTAGCGTTTCGCAGACGGGTCAGCATGTCTGCGATCGGATCGGTCATGGTCATGTTTGGCCTTCGGCCTCTCTCGCCGTGGTTTCCTATCTGCGCCATCCCTCTCCCCGAGCAGAGTCGGGACGGGTGCGGCGCGGGGACCTACGGCGTAGTAAGACGGTCATGGGCGGCGGGCGCCCAACCCTTCCACTCTACGCGAGCGCAAAGCTCGCCGGAGAGGATCAGGTCGGGCGGCCGCCATCCAGGATGCTTACCGAGAGCCCTGGACAACCCAAGTGGGTTGTTACCAGGAGCTCTTGGTCACGCCCGGCAGCTCGCCACGGTGAGCCATCTCACGAAGGCACACGCGGCACAGGCCGAACTTACGGTAAACGGAGTGCGGGCGGCCGCAACGCTGGCAGCGGTTGTACGCGCGCACAGCGAACTTGGGCTTGCGGGCAGCCTTGGCAATAAGAGACTTCTTCGCCATCTCGCTTACGCCTCCTTGAAGGGGAAGCCGAGGTGACGAAGGAGGGCGCGGCCCTCGTCGTCGTTGGTCGCCGTGGTGACCACGGTGATGTCCATACCCCGGACGCGGTCGATCTTGTCCTGGTCGATCTCGTGGAACATGACCTGCTCCGTGAGACCGAAGGTGTAGTTGCCCCGACCGTCGAACTGCTTCGGGGACAGACCACGGAAGTCGCGGATGCGCGGCAGCGCGAGCGACAGCGTACGGTCCAGGAACTCCCACATGCGGTCGCCGCGAAGGGTGACGTGGCAGCCGATCGGCTGCCCCTCGCGCAGCTTGAACTGCGCGATCGACTTGCGGGCCTTGGTCACGGCCGGCTTCTGGCCCGTGATCGTGGTGAGGTCGCGAATCGCGCCGTCGATCAGCTTGGAGTCGCGGGCGGCGTCGCCCACACCCATGTTGACCACGATCTTGGTCAGGCCGGGGACCTGCATGACGTTCTCGTACGAGAACTCCTCGAGGAGCTTCGCCGAGATCTCGTCGCGGTAGCGCTGCTTGAGGCGCGGCGCGTTGGTGGTGGCAGTCATCAGATGTCCTCACCGGTCCGCTTGGCAACGCGGATCTTGTTGCCCTCGTCGTCGAAGCGGTATCCGACGCGGGTGACGACCTTGTTGCCGTCCTTCTCCACCACGAGCTGAACGTTGCTCACGTGGATCGGGGCCTCGGTCGTCACGATGCCGCCGGTCTTGGAACCACGAGCGGTCTGGCCGGCCTTGGTGTGCTTCTTGACCCGGTTGACACCCTCGACGAGAACACGGTCCTCAGCGGGCATGGCCTGAATGACCTTGCCCTGCTTGCCCTTGTCCTTGCCGGTGATGACCTGAACCAGGTCGCCCTTCTTGATCTTCATCGGTTACAGCACCTCCGGCGCGAGCGAGACGATCTTCATGAACTTCTTCTCGCGCAGCTCTCGGCCCACGGGGCCGAAGATACGGGTGCCGCGGGGGTCACCGTCGTTCTTGAGGATGACGGCGGCGTTTTCGTCGAAACGAATGTACGAGCCGTCCGGACGGCGGCGCTCCTTGACGGTGCGAACGATGACCGCCTTGATGACGTCACCCTTCTTCACGTTGCCACCGGGGATCGCATCCTTGACGGTGGCGACGATGACGTCACCGATGCCCGCGTAGCGGCGACCCGAGCCACCGAGAACACGGATGCAAAGGATCTCCTTGGCACCAGTGTTGTCGGCGACGCGAAGTCGCGACTCCTGCTGGATCACGTCTATCTCCTGATCGTCTGCCGGTTCCCGGTGAGGGGCTCCTTGCGAAGCCCCTCACCGAGCCTGGCGGAACTTGCCCAAGGGCTAATGCCCTCAGGCCGTTTACTTAGGAATTCCCTTGCGGGAATTACCTACTTGGCCTTCTCGAGGATCTCGACGATGCGCCAGCGCTTGCTCGCCGACAGCGGACGCGTCTCCATGATGAGGACGCGGTCGCCGACGCCGGCAGCGTTCTGCTCGTCGTGCGCCTTGAGCTTGTTCGTACGGCGGATGACCTTGCCGTACAGCGCGTGCTTGACGCGGTCCTCGACGGCGACGACGACGGTCTTGTCCATCTTGTCGCTGACGACGAGACCCTCACGGGTCTTGCGGAAGCCGCGCTCGTTCGTCTCAGTCACATTCTTCTCGCTCATCAGGCGCTCTCCACCGTCTCGATGCCCAGCTCGCGCTCGCGCATCAGGGTGTAGATCCGGGCGATGTCCTTACGGACGGACTTGAGCCGACCGTGGTTCTCGAGCTGCCCGGTCGCCGCCTGGAAACGGAGGTTGAACAGCTCTTCCTTGGCCTCACGGAGCTTCGCGACGAGGTCCTCGTCGTTGAGCTCACGCAGCTCGGTCGCCTTGATACCAGCGGCCATCACGACTCACCTGCCTCGCGCCGAACAATGCGGCACTTCATCGGAAGCTTGTGGGCGGCGCGGGTGAGCGCCTCCTTAGCGACCTTTTCATTCGGGAAGGACAGCTCGAACATCACCCGACCGGGCTTGACGTTCGCGATCCACCACTCCGGGGAACCCTTACCGGAACCCATGCGGGTCTCGGCGGGCTTCTTCGTCAGCGGACGGTCCGGGTAGATGTTGATCCACACCTTGCCGCCACGCTTGATGTGACGCGTCATGGCGATACGAGCGGACTCGATCTGACGGTTCGTCACGTAGGCCGGGGTCAGGGCCTGGATGCCGTACTCACCGAACGCGAGCTCGGTGCCGCCCTTGGCCATGCCCGAGCGCTTCGGGTGGTGCTGCTTGCGGTGCTTGACCCTGCGAGGGATCAGCATGTCGGTCAGGCCTCCGTTCCGGTGGACTCGGCCGGAGCAGCGGCGGTCGCGTCGGCCTTGGGGGCCTCGGCGGCAGCGTTCTGCTGCGGCTTGCGGCCGCGGCCGCCACGCTCGCCACCACGGCCACCACGGGCCGGGCGGTCCTGGGCGCCACCGCGCGACGGGCGGTTGCCCGCACGGGCGGCGGCGTTCTCGGCACGGACCTCGGCGATGTTCTTGACGTCGCCCTTGTAGATCCAGACCTTGACGCCAATACGACCGAAGGTCGTCTTGGCCTCGAAGAAGCCGTAGTCCACGTTCGCGCGGAGGGTGTGCAGGGGCACACGGCCCTCGCGGTAGAACTCCGAGCGGGACATCTCGGCGCCGCCGAGACGGCCACCACACTGGATCTTGATGCCCTTGGCGCCGGCCTTCATCGTCGACTGCATGCTCTTACGCATGGCGCGACGGAAGGAGACGCGGGAGGACAGCTGCTCGGCGACGGCCTGGGCCACCAGCTGAGCGTCAACCTCGGGGTTCTTGACCTCGAGGATGTTCAGCTGGACCTGCTTGCCGGTCAGCTTCTCCAGCTCACCGCGGATGCGGTCGGCCTCGGCGCCGCGGCGACCGATGACGATGCCCGGGCGAGCGGTGTGGATGTCGACGCGGACGCGGTCGCGGGTGCGCTCGATCTCAACCTTCGAGATACCGGCGCGCTCCATGCCCTTCGTCATCATGCGACGAATGGCAACGTCTTCCTTGACGTAGTCCTTGTACAGCTTGTCGGCGTACCAACGCGACTTGAAGTCGGTGGTAATGCCGAGTCGGAACCCGTGCGGGTTAACCTTCTGGCCCATTACCGGGTTCCTTCCTTGCTGCTGACGACCACGGTGATGTGGCTGGTCCGCTTGCGGATCCGGTAGGCGCGGCCCTGGGCACGCGGACGGAACCGCTTCAGGGTCGGGCCCTCGTCGACGTACGCCTCAGTGATGACGAGGCTGCCGGCGTCGGTGTGGTCGTAGTTGTGCGCAGCGTTGGCAATGGCGCTGTCAAGCACCTTGCCAACCGGCACGCTCGCGGCCTGCGGGGCGAAACGCAGGACCGCCTGAGCCTCCGTGGCATCCATGCCACGGATAAGGTCCACCACTCGGCGGGCCTTCATGGGCGTGACGCGGATGTACCGCGCCTGGGCCCTGGCTTCCATGGTTGTCCCTTCGGTGTCAGTCATAGTCTTCGCACCCCGCCTTAGCGGCGCTTCGACTTGCGGTCGTCCTTGACGTGGCCGCGGAAGGTGCGGGTCGGCGCAAACTCGCCGAGCTTGTGGCCGACCATGGACTCGGTGACGAACACCGGAACATGGGTCTTGCCGTTGTGCACCGCGAGCGTGTGGCCGAGCATGGCCGGCACGATCATGGAGCGTCGGGACCAGGTCTTGATGACGTTTTTGGTGCCGGCTTCGTTCTGGACATCCACCTTCTTGATCAGGTGGTCGTCGACGAAGGGCCCCTTCTTGAGACTACGCGGCATCTAAACCCGCTCCTAGCGCTTCTTGTTCGTCTTGCGGCGGCGGACGATGTACTTGCTGGACGCCTTCTTCGGCGACCGAGTACGACCCTCCTTCTGACCCCACGGCGAGACCGGGTGGCGACCACCGGAAGTCTTGCCTTCACCACCACCGTGCGGGTGGTCAACCGGGTTCATCGCGACACCGCGGACGGTCGGGCGAACGCCCTTCCAGCGCATACGGCCGGCCTTGCCCCAGTTGATGTTCGACTGCTCGGCGTTGCCGACCTCGCCAACGGTGGCGCGGCAGCGGACGTCGACCAGGCGGACCTCACCGGACGGCATACGAAGGTGGGCGTACTGCCCCTCCTTCGCCAGCAGCTGCACGGACGAACCGGCAGAGCGAGCGAACTTCGCGCCGCCGCCGGGCCGCAGCTCGATGGCGTGGATGGTGGTACCGACCGGGATGTTGCGCAGCGGGAGGTTGTTGCCCGGCTTGATGTCGGCGCCAGCGCCGTTCTCAATCCGGTCACCCTGCTGCAGCTTGGCCGGGGCGATGATGTAGCGCTTCTCGCCGTCTGCGTAGTGCAGAAGCGCGATGCGCGCGGTGCGGTTGGGGTCGTACTCGATGTGCGCGACCTTGGCCGGCACGCCGTCCTTGTCGTGACGACGGAAGTCGATCACTCGGTAGGCGCGCTTGTGGCCACCGCCCTGGTGGCGAACGGTCACACGACCGGTGTTGTTACGGCCGCCCTTGCTGTGCAGCGGGCGGACCAGCGACTTCTCCGGCGTGGACCGCGTGATCTCGACAAAGTCGGCGACGCTGGAGCCACGACGGCCCGGGGTCGTCGGCTTGTACTTGCGGATACCCATTTCTCAGTCCTCGTCCGATATCGGACGACTCGGACTCCGTTAGGAGACCGGGCCGCCGAAGATGTCGATTCGGTCGCCCTCTGCGAGGGTCACGATGGCGCGCTTGGTGTTGGCGCGCTTGCCGAAACCGGTCTTGGTGCGCTTGCGCTTACCCTGACGGTTGATCGTGTTGACCCCGGTGACCTTGACCGAGAAGACCGCCTCGACGGCCTGCTTGATCTGGGTCTTGTTGGCGCGCGGGTCGACGATGAACGTGTACTTGTTCTCGTCCAGCAGCGCGTAGCTCTTCTCCGAGACCACGGGCTTGACCAGGAGGTCGCGCGGGTCCGTGAAGGTCTTGCTGGTGACGACGGCCTCAGTCATCAGGCGTCGCTCCCTTCGGTCTCAACGGCCTTGGGGCCAGACACGAAGGACTCGAAGGCGGCCTTGGTGAAGACCACGTCGTCGGAGACGAGCACGTCGTACGTGTTCAGCTGGCCCGGCTCCAGGATGTGCACCTGGGGCAGGTTGCGGGCGGACAGCCACGCGGCCTCGTCGGCGCGGTCGACGACCAGGAGCAGGTTCTTGCGCTCCGAGATCTTGCCGAACAGCGTCTTCGCGGCCTTGGTGGAGACCTCGCCCTCGACCACGCCGGAGACGACGTGGATACGGGAGTGGCGCGCCCGGTCGGTGAGGGCACCGCGCAGGGCGGCGGCCTTCATCTTCTTCGGGGTGCGCTGCGAGTAGTCACGCGGCACGGGACCGTGCACGACGCCACCACCGGCGAACTGCGGGGCGCGGGTCGAGCCCTGGCGCGCGCGGCCGGTGCCCTTCTGGCGGTACGGCTTGCGCCCACCGCCGCGGACCTCGCCGCGAGTCTTGGTCTTGTGCGTGCCCTGACGGGCAGCGGCCAGCTGTGCGACGACGACCTGGTGGATCAGCGGAATGCTGACCTTCGCGTCGAAGATCTCCGTGGGGAGCTCGACGGTACCGGCCTTGTCGCCTGCCGGCGAAAGGATGTCAATGGTGCTCATCGTTACCTCAGGCCCCCTTGGCCGCGGTACGGACCAGGACGAGGCCGCCGTTCGGACCGGGGACCGCGCCCTTGATGAGCAGCAGACCCTTCTCCGCGTCAACGGCGTGGACGGTCAGGTTCTGGGTGGTGACCCGCTCGTTGCCCATACGGCCCGCCATGCGGAGGCCCTTGAAGACACGGCCCGGGGTGGCGCAGCCACCGATCGAACCGGGCGAGCGGTGCTTGCGCTGGGTGCCGTGACCGGCGCCGAGGCCCTTGAAGTTGTGACGCTTCATGACACCGGCGAAGCCCTTGCCCTTGCTCTTGCCCGTGACGTCAACCTTGACGCCGGACTCGAACACCTCGGCAGTGATCTCCTGGCCCAGCGTGTACTCGCTGGCGTCAGGGGTGCGGAGCTCCACCAGGTGGCGGCGGGGGGTCACGTCGGCCTTGGCGAAGTGGCCCTTGAGGGGCTTGTTCACCTTGCGCGGGTCGATCTCGCCGAAGGCGATCTGGACCGACTCGTAACCGTCGACGTCGTTCGTGCGCACCTGCGTCACGACACACGGCCCGGCCTTGACGACGGTCACCGGGACAACCCGGTTGTTCTCGTCCCAGACCTGGGTCATGCCGAGCTTCTCGCCCAGGACGCCCTTGATGTTCTTGGTCATCTTGGTCGTCACCTCAGAGCTTGATCTCGATGTCGACACCGGCCGGCAGGTCGAGGCGCATGAGCGAGTCAACCGTCTTCGGCGTGGGGTCGAGGATGTCGATGAGGCGCTTGTGCGTGCGCATCTCGAAGTGCTCGCGCGAGTCCTTGTACTTGTGCGGCGACTTGATGACGCAGTACACGTTCTTCTCAGTGGGCAGCGGCACCGGGCCCGCGACCGACGCACCAGTGCGAGTCACCGTCTCGACGATCTTCTTCGCCGAAGAGTCGATGACCTCGTGGTCGTAGGCCTTGAGCCGGATGCGGATCTTCTGTCCCGCCATGGCTACTTCGTAGTCCTGTCTCTCGTAACGCTCTGGGACTCGGTGTGCTCGCGCCTCTTGCCGAAGCGCCGCCCTTCCCCGACCCACGCGGTCGGGCGTGTCGCGCCCCCTCCGGTAAATTCCCCTAAGGGAATTCCCTGGTGAAGAGGGCTGTGGGGGAAGGACACCCACCGAGTGCCTGGCCGGGGCCACGCTGACACTTCCCGGAAGATTCCCGTACTTCCACCCCTGAAAAGGGGTGACGAGTACTGCGGGACTCGCTTCCAGTCCTCCCGGCGGGAGGCGCGCAGCATTGGCACACAACCGAGCAACCTGAACAGTGTGCCATACAGCCCCGAAGGGGCGCCAATCGCGGCCGAAGAAGGTACCCCGAGCGGCGCAGTTGTCAAACCACCCCACCGACATACGGGACACTATGGTCGTGAAGGTCCAGGCTGCTCACCAGCTGCCATCAGTTGCCCCGTACCCCGGCCGTCACTGTGCCCCCTGGGTCGCCCGGGACGCCCGATCCCCGGAAGGTCCTATCCGCCTTTGCCGTGGTTTGCCGTGGTGTCGAGCAACCGACCCGCGCCCTCCATCGTCCCCTATCACGCGGGGGCAGCCGGGGGACTGTGTGCTGCACAACGGGACGGAGTCATGTAGTTGAACATCACACAGCACATGGTGATATCCCGCCGGGCCACCCTGGCCGGGCTGGCCGGGCTCACCGCCACCACGATGGCCGCCGCGGCGGGCTGCAGCGGCGGTGGGCGGCCGAAGAAGCCCGCGGCGTCCCCCGGCCGTATAAGAGCAGTGGATCCCCAGGCCACGCAGCCGTTCACCAATGCCAAGGGCTCCCTGCTCCTCCAGGTCATGGCGCACCCCGACGACGACCTGTACTTCATGAACCCCGATGCCGAGCACATCGTGCGCGCCGGGGTGCCCGTCGTCTCGGTCTACGTCACGGCCGGCGAGGCCGTCGGCCAGAACTGGATCGAGGGCATGCCCCCCAAGGGCGAGCCCGACAAGGCCGCCTACTCCTCCGCCCGCCACCAGGGCCTGCGCCAGGCGTACGCGGAGATGCTCGGCCTGGACCGGTTCACCCCCTGGAAGAAGTCCGTCCTGGACCTGGGCGGCGGCGTCAAGGCGGAGACCAACGAGCTCGCCGACGGCAACCGCCGGGCCCAGCTGATCTTCCTCAACATCGCCATGCTCTCCGCCGGCGAGATGCGCCTGCCGCTGCTCTGGGAGCGCCCCGAGGGCGAGATGCAGAGCCTCGTCGCCACCGGCTCGCCGTGCACCACCAGCAGCACGTACCGCCACGACACCCTGGTGGACACGCTGGCGACCGTCATGGACCGCTTCCGGCCGTCCGTGATCCACACCATGGATCCGGACCCCGACTACCAGGTCCACGACGCCACCCACCCCAAGGACAACGACTACGGCGCCTGCTCCGACCACCGCGACCACACCCCGACCGCGCTGTTCACCTGGAAGGCCATGTCCCAGTGGGTGGCCGACAGCACCAAGCGCGACGGGCACCCCCCGCGCTTCGTGACCACCGCCTTCCGCGGCTATTACAACCAGCGCTGGCCGCACAACCTGCCGCCCGAGGTCGTGGAGCAGAAGCACCGCCTGGTCGAGGCGTACGGCGGCGACCCGTCCTGGGACTGCGGCAACCCCGCGGGCTGCGGTGACTACGGCCAGGGCGGCGACCGCCCGATGAAGAACCGCAAGGGCTGGATCCGCTCCACCCACTACCGCTACAAGGGCGCCACCACGGCCCCGGGCGTCGACAAGGCCGGCCGCCTGGAGGCGTACGGCGTCCTCGGCACCCAGGCCGTGCGCTGGGTGGAGTCCTCCCCCGGCAGCGGCCGCTGGGGCGAGCCGCAGAACCTCGGCGGCGGCCCGCTGGCCCCGGCCGTCGCCTCCGTGCAGGACTCCGCCGGGCGCCGGCTGCTGTTCGCCCTGCGGTTCTCCGCGCTGGCCGGGCAGGGCCGCCCCGACACCCGCGAGATCGTCGTGCTGGAGCAACGCTCCCCCGGCGGCCCCTTCAAGGCGTGGCAGGGCCTCGGCAACCCCGAGCACCGGCCCGACCGCGGCCGCCGCGTGGGCATGCCGGCCGCCGTCGCCACCCCGGACGGGCGCGTCCACCTCTTCGTACGCAACGCCGGCAAGGGCGTCTCCAGCCGCGTACGCGAGCCCGACGGCGCCTGGGGGAAGTGGCAGAGCCTGCACGGCCAGGAGATCCAGGACGGCCTGACCGTCGTGCTGGACCGCGACAAGCGCGTCCACGTCTTCGGCGAGGGCCGCGACACCGTGCACCACTGGACGCAGGACGAGCCCGGCAAGCCGGTCCACCACCAGCCCCTCAAGGGGCTGCCGCAGCCCGGCGGGCTGCCCGGTGCCGCCCTCGGCCCCGACGGCGAGCTGGCCGTCGTCTACCGCACCCCGGCGGCCGTCCACCCGGTGGTCCACGGCTTCACCCCGGGCTCGGAGGACGTACGCACCACCGAGCTGACGGAGTTCCCCGGCTACGGACCGCTCGCCGCCCACACCCTGGCCGTCCGCGGCGCCGCGGACACCGTGATGGTGCTGGGCCGGGCCGTCAACGGCGAGATGCAGCTCGCGGACGCCTCGGCCGCCGACGCGGAGCCGCTGCGCCTGGAGGACAAGCTGGTGCCCGTGGGCACCTCCGCGCTGCTGACGGACGCCGGCCACCAGCTGTGCGTGGTGGGCATGAGCCCGGACGCCTCCCCGTGGATCTGGCGCCCGGAGCTCCCCCACTCCTGATCACCCGGGCCGCCGGCCGACGCCGGTTCACCCTTCGGGGCGATATCCGGTCCGGCGGACGGCACGCGAAAGGGCCCGCACATCCGAGGATGTGCGGGCCCTTTCAGACCTTCAAGTAAAAGGACTTACTTGTTGATCTTGGTGACCTGGCCGGCGCCGACGGTGCGGCCGCCCTCACGGATGGTGAAGCGCAGGCCCTCCTCCATCGCGACGGGCTGGATCAGGTTGACGGTCATCTCGGCGTTGTCGCCGGGCATGACCATCTCCGTGCCCTCCTTGAGGGTCACGACACCGGTCACGTCAGTCGTACGGAAGTAGAACTGCGGACGGTAGTTGTTGAAGAACGGGGTGTGACGGCCACCCTCGTCCTTCGACAGGATGTAGGCCGTGGCCTCGAACTCGGTGTGCGGGGTGACCGAACCCGGCTTGATGATGCACTGGCCGCGCTCGACGTCCTCGCGCTTGATGCCACGGAGGAGCAGACCGACGTTCTCACCGGCCTGGCCCTCGTCGAGCAGCTTGCGGAACATCTCGATACCGGTGACCGTGGTGGTGGTCTTCTCGGTCTTGATGCCGATGATGTCGACGGTCTCGTTGACCTTCAGGACACCACGCTCGATACGGCCGGTGACGACCGTACCGCGACCGGTGATCGTGAAGACGTCCTCGATCGGCATGAGGAACGGCTTGTCGACGTCACGCTCGGGCTGCGGGATGTTCTCGTCCACGGCCTTCATGAGGCCGAGGAGCTTCTCGCCCCACTCCTTGTCGCCCTCGAGCGCCTTGAGCGCCGAGACCTGGACGACGGGAGCGTTGTCGCCGTCGAACTCGTACTCGGAGAGGAGCTCACGAACCTCGAGCTCGACGAGCTCCAGGATCTCCTCGTCGTCCACCATGTCGGCCTTGTTCAGGGCGACGACGATGTACGGAACGCCGGACTGGCGGGCCAGGAGCACGTGCTCCTTGGTCTGCGGCATCGGACCGTCGGTCGCGGCGACCACGAGGATCGCGCCGTCCATCTGGGCGGCACCGGTGATCATGTTCTTGATGTAGTCCGCGTGACCCGGGCAGTCGACGTGGGCGTAGTGACGCGACTCGGTCTGGTACTCAACGTGAGCGATCGAGATCGTGATACCGCGCTGACGCTCTTCCGGCGCCTTGTCGATCTCGTCGAACGGCGTGAAGGGGTTCAGGTCCGGGTACGCGTCGTGCAGCACCTTGGTGATCGCCGCGGTAAGAGTCGTCTTACCGTGGTCGACGTGACCGATGGTGCCGATGTTGACGTGCGGCTTAGTCCGCTCGAACTTCGCCTTCGCCACTGGGTCCTCCTACGGAGTGGTTCTGTACGCCTTACTCATCGGCGCCAGGTGATCTTTGCTGGGGTGCCGTCCGCCGGGGCAACCGCCACAATCCTCACGGATTGCCGCGGTATGCCCCGACAGTCGGTGTAAAGCCTAAAGCGTGAGCTTCGTCTGTGGAGACGAGAGCAGGGTGTTACTCGCCCTTGGCCTTCGCGATGATCTCCTCGGCGACGTTCCGCGGAACCTCGGCGTAGGAGTCGAACTGCATCGAGTAGCTTGCGCGACCCGAGGTCTTGCTGCGGAGGTCTCCGACGTAGCCGAACATCTCCGACAGCGGAACCAGGCCCTTGACGAGCTTGGCGCCGTGACGGTCCTCCATGGCCTGGATCTGGCCACGGCGGGAGTTGATGTCACCGATCACATCGCCCATGTAGTCCTCGGGGGTGGTGACCTCGACGGACATCATCGGCTCGAGAAGAGCCGGGGACGCCTTGCGAGCACCCTCCTTGAACGCCATGGAACCGGCGATCTTGAAGGCGAGTTCGGACGAGTCGACGTCGTGGTAGGCGCCGTCGAGCAGCGTCACCTTGACACCGGTCAGCGGGTAGCCGGCCAGCACGCCGAACTCCATGGCCTCCTGGCAACCCGCGTCCACGGACGGGATGTACTCCCGCGGGATACGGCCACCGGTGACCTTGTTCTCGAACTCGTAGCCATCGCCCTCGAGAGGCTCGATGGCCATCTGCACCTTGGCGAACTGGCCGGAACCACCAGTCTGCTTCTTGTGCGTGTAGTCGATACGCTCGACGGCCTTGCGGATCGTCTCGCGGTACGCGACCTGCGGCTTGCCGACGTTCGCCTCGACGCGGAACTCACGGCGCATACGGTCGACCAGCACGTCGAGGTGCAGCTCGCCCATACCCGCGATGATGGTCTGGCCCGTCTCCTCGTCCGTGTGGACCTGGAAGGACGGGTCCTCCTCGGCGAGACGCTGGATGGCGACACCCAGCTTCTCCTGGTCGCCCTTGGACTTCGGCTCGATGGCGACCTGGATCACCGGGGCCGGGAAGTCCATGGACTCGAGGATGACCGGCTTGCCCGCGTCACAGAGGGTCTCACCGGTGGTGGTCTGCTTCAGACCCATGACGGCGACGATGTCACCGGCACCCACCGACTCGATCTCCTCACGCTTGTTCGCGTGCATGCGGTAGATCTTGCCGATGCGCTCCTTCTTGCCCTTCACGGAGTTCTGCACCTGAGTGCCGGTCTCCATGCGGCCCGAGTAAACCCGGACGAAGGTGAGCTTGCCGAGGTGCGGGTCGCTCATGATCTTGAAGGCAAGACCGGCGAACGGCTCGTCGTCGGAAGGCTTGCGCTTCACGACCTCGTCGGGGTCGTTGACGGCGTGGCCCTCAACAGCCTC
The DNA here is from genome assembly GCF_055560115.1 of Streptomyces sp. NPDC023527. Taxonomy (NCBI): domain Bacteria; kingdom Bacillati; phylum Actinomycetota; class Actinomycetes; order Kitasatosporales; family Streptomycetaceae; genus Streptomyces; species Streptomyces sp. NPDC023527. The sequence continues at coordinate 152,385 of NZ_JBVHJJ010000015.1, read as the reverse complement.
GATGTCGAGCGGCGACGGCAGGTAGCGCACGACCGCGTCGAGCAGGGGCTGGACGCCCTTGTTCTTGAACGCGGTGCCACAGAACACCGGGGTGACGGTGACGGAGTCGGCGCTGCCGCGCGAGGCCAGCGTGATGCGGCGGATGGCCGCCATCAGCTGCTCCTCGGTGGGCTCCTGGCCCTCCAGGAAGAGCTCCATCATGGCGTCGTCGTGCTCGGCGACACCCTCGAGGAGCTTGCCGCGCCATTCCTCGGCGGCCTCGGTGTGCGTGGCCGGGATGTCGACGACGTCGTACATCTCGCCCTTGGCGGCCTCTGCGGACCAGACCAGAGCCTTCATCTGGACGAGGTCGACCACGCCCTTGAAGTCGGCCTCGGCACCGATCGGCAGCTGCATGACCAGCGGCACCGCACCGAGGCGGTCGACGATCATGTCGACGCAGCGGTGGAACTCGGCGCCGGTGCGGTCGAGCTTGTTGACGAAGCAGATACGCGGCACGCCGTAGCGGTCCGCCTGGCGCCAAACGGTCTCGGACTGCGGCTCAACACCGGCGACGCCGTCGAACACCGTCACGGCACCGTCGAGGACGCGCAGCGAACGCTCCACCTCGACGGTGAAGTCGACGTGGCCCGGCGTGTCGATGATGTTGATCGTGTGATCGACGTCGTTCAGCGGCCAGTGGCAGGTCGTCGCGGCAGACGTGATCGTGATGCCGCGCTCCTGCTCCTGCTCCATCCAGTCCATGGTGGCAGCGCCATCGTGGACCTCACCGATCTTGTACGAAACACCGGTGTAGAACAGGATCCGCTCGGTGGTGGTCGTCTTGCCCGCGTCGATGTGGGCCATGATCCCGATGTTGCGGACCTTGGCCAGGTCAAGCGAAGTGGTGGCCATATGGCTCAGTCTTCTCTCGGTCTCGATGTGGGTAGCGACTACCAGCGGTAGTGCGCGAAGGCCTTGTTGGACTCGGCCATCTTGTGCGTGTCCTCACGCTTCTTGACCGCAGCGCCCAGGCCGTTGGAGGCGTCCAGGAGCTCGTTCATGAGGCGCTCGGTCATCGTCTTCTCGCGGCGGGCGCGGGAGTAACCGACGACCCAGCGGAGCGCGAGGGTGGAGGCGCGGCCCGGACGGACCTCGACCGGCACCTGGTAGGTGGCGCCACCGACGCGGCGGGACTTGACCTCGAGAGCCGGCTTGACGTTCTCGAGGGCGCGCTTGAGGGTGATGACCGGGTCGTTGCCGGTCTTCTCGCGCAGACCCTCCATGGCGCCGTACACAATGCGCTCGGCGGTGGAGCGCTTGCCGTGCAGGAGGATCTTGTTGATCAGCGACGTCACCAGCGGGGAGCCGTAAACCGGGTCGATGATGACCGGGCGCTTCGGGGCGGGGCCCTTACGAGGCATTCTTACTTCTCCTTCTTGGCGCCGTAGCGGCTGCGAGCCTGCTTACGGTTCTTGACGCCCTGCGTGTCGAGGGAGCCGCGGATGATCTTGTAGCGAACACCCGGCAGGTCCTTCACACGGCCACCGCGCACGAGCACGATGGAGTGCTCCTGCAGGTTGTGGCCCTCACCCGGAATGTAAGCGGTGACCTCGATGCCGGAGGTCAGACGCACACGCGCGACCTTACGGAGCGCCGAGTTCGGCTTCTTCGGGGTGGTCGTGAAAACACGCGTGCAGACGCCGCGACGCTGGGGCGAACCCTCGAGCGCGGGCGTCTTGTTCTTCTCGACCTTGTCCTGCCGGCCCTTCCGGACCAGCTGCTGGATCGTAGGCACCGTTTCTCCGGTTTCTGTGTGCCGATCACGATAAAACTAACCTGGGCGCAAACACCGACCCACGCGGTCGGGTGTGTCGAAGGCTGCAGACCCCCGCCAACCGACGGGAAGGTGCAGATTTCGGTGTCCGTGACCGTTCACGACGAACGCTGACGGTCCTGGCTCCTCGTACGGTCTAAAGGCACGCACGAGAGCCCGGGGACACCCCAGGCACAAGGTCAGAGCGTACCTAGCGCATGGGCTGCGGTCAAAACAAATGCACACGCGGAGGACACCCCGATGCGCGACATATGTCGCAGGCCCGGGCCGGTTCCCCAAGCCCACCACGGGTGTTCGGGCCGGCGGCGCGGCCGACGATCACCCTACCGGCCGAACGAGTGAGAGCGACGACACGCCGCAGGGCGGCCACCCCCTGAAAGGGTGACCGCCCTGCGGTCGAGCGACGTGCGCCTTACTGGTTGTACGGACCGTAGTCGTAGTCCTCCAGCGGGACGGCCTGGCCGGAGCCGGTGCCGAACGGCGAGTAGTCGATGTCGTCGTAGCCGACGGCCGAGTACATCGCGGCCTTGGCCTCCTCGGTGGGCTCCACCCGGATGTTGCGGTAACGGGCCAGGCCCGTACCCGCCGGGATGAGCTTACCGATGATGACGTTCTCCTTGAGGCCGATCAGGGAGTCCGACTTGGCGTTGATCGCCGCGTCGGTCAGGACCCTGGTCGTCTCCTGGAAGGACGCCGCCGACAGCCACGACTCGGTGGCGAGCGAGGCCTTGGTGATACCCATCAGCTGCGGACGGCCGGAGGCGGGGTGACCGCCCTCGGTGACCACACGACGGTTCTCGCCCTCGAAGCGCGAGCGCTCCACGAGCTCGCCCGGCAGCAGCTCCGCGTCGCCGGACTCGATGATCGTCACGCGGCGCAGCATCTGCCGGATGATGATCTCGATGTGCTTGTCGTGGATCGACACACCCTGCGAGTTGTAGACCTTCTGGACCTCGCCGACCAGGTGGACCTGGACGGCGCGCTGGCCGAGGATGCGCAGGACGTCGTGCGGGTTGGTGGCACCCACGGTGAGCTTCTGGCCCACCTCGACGTGCTCGCCCTCGCTGACCAGCAGACGGGCTCGCTTGGAGATCGGGAAGGCCGTCTCCTCGGAGCCGTCGTCCGGAGTGACGACGATCTTCTTGGTCTTCTCGGTCTCCTCGATACGGATGCGGCCGGCCGCCTCCGAGATCGGGGCGACACCCTTGGGCGTACGAGCCTCGAAGAGCTCGACGACACGGGGCAGACCCTGGGTGATGTCGTCACCGGCCACACCACCGGTGTGGAAGGTACGCATCGTCAGCTGGGTACCGGGCTCACCGATGGACTGGGCCGCGATGATGCCGACGGCCTCACCGATGTCGACCAGCTTGCCGGTGGCCAGCGAGCGGCCGTAGCAGAAGGCACAGGTGCCCACTGCGGACTCGCAGGTCAGGACCGAGCGGGTCTTGACCGTCTCGACGCCGTGGGCGACGAGCTGGTCGATGAGCACGTCACCGAGGTCGACGTTGGCCGGCGCGATGACCTTGCCGTCGACGACGACGTCCTCGGCCAGCATGCGGGCGTAGACGCTGGTCTCGACGTCGTCGGCCTTGCGCAGCACACCGTCGGCACCCTTGGCCGCGATCTGCAGCTTGAGGCCACGCTCGGTGCCGCAGTCCTCCTCGCGGATGATGACGTCCTGCGAGACGTCCACCAGACGACGGGTCAGGTAACCCGAGTCGGCGGTACGCAGGGCGGTGTCCGCGAGACCCTTACGGGCACCGTGGGTGGAGATGAAGTACTCCAGCACGGAGAGACCCTCACGGAACGACGCCTTGATGGGTCGCGGGATGGTCTCGTTCTTCGCGTTCGACACCAGACCACGCATACCGGCGATCTGACGCATCTGCATCATGTTTCCTCGGGCACCCGAGTCAACCATCATGAAGATGGGGTTCGTCTTGGGGAAGTTCGCGTTCATCGCCTCGGCGACCTCGTTGGTCGCCTTGGTCCAGATCGCGATGAGCTCCTGCGTGCGCTCGTCCTTGGTGATCAGACCGCGCTCGTACTGCTTCTGGACCTTCTCGTCCTGCGCCTCGTAGCCCTTGACGATCTCCTTCTTCGCCTCGGGAACGACGATGTCGGAGACCGACACGGTGACGCCGGAACGGGTCGCCCAGTGGAAGCCCGCCGCCTTCAGGTTGTCGAGCGTCGCCGCCACGATGACCTTGGGGTAGCGCTCGGCGAGGTCGTTGACGATCTCGGAGAGCTGCTTCTTGCCGACGGAGTAGTCGACGAACGGGTAGTCCTCGGGCAGCAGCTCGTTGAAGAGCGCGCGGCCCAGGGTCGTCCGCAGGCGGAAGGTGTCACCCTGCTGCCACTCCGGCTCGCCCTCTTCCTGCACCGGCGGGGTCCAGCCACGCGGCGGGACGGTGCCGATCGGGAAGCGGATGTCGACCTTCGCCTGGAGCGAGAGCTCCCGGGCGTCGAACGCCATGATCGCCTCGGCGGTGGAGCCGAAGGACCGGCCCTCGCCGATGACCTTGCGCTCCGCCTCGTCCGTGGTGAGGAAGAACAGGCCCAGCACCATGTCCTGGGTCGGCATGGTGACGGGACGACCGTCGGCCGGCTTCAGGATGTTGTTCGAGGACAGCATCAGGATGCGGGCCTCGGCCTGCGCCTCCGCGGAGAGCGGCAGGTGGACGGCCATCTGGTCACCGTCGAAGTCCGCGTTGAACGCGGTGCAGACGAGCGGGTGGATCTGGATGGCCTTGCCCTCGACCAGCTGCGGCTCGAAGGCCTGGATGCCGAGGCGGTGCAGCGTGGGCGCACGGTTCAGCAGCACCGGGTGCTCGGCGATGACCTCTTCGAGGACGTCGTACACGACGGTGCGGCCGCGCTCGACCATGCGCTTGGCCGACTTGATGTTCTGCGCGTGGTTCAGGTCGACCAGGCGCTTCATCACGAACGGCTTGAAGAGCTCCAGCGCCATGGCCTTGGGCAGACCGCACTGGTGCAGCTTCAGCTGCGGACCGACGACGATGACGGAACGCGCGGAGTAGTCCACGCGCTTACCGAGCAGGTTCTGACGGAAACGACCCTGCTTGCCCTTGAGCATGTCGCTCAGGGACTTCAGCGGGCGGTTACCGGGACCGGTGACCGGGCGACCGCGGCGGCCGTTGTCGAACAGCGCGTCGACGGCCTCCTGCAGCATCCGCTTCTCGTTGTTCACGATGATCTCGGGGGCACCGAGGTCAAGGAGACGCTTGAGGCGGTTGTTGCGGTTGATCACACGGCGGTACAGGTCGTTCAGGTCGGAGGTCGCGAAGCGGCCACCGTCCAGCTGCACCATCGGACGCAGGTCCGGCGGGATCACGGGGATGCAGTCGAGCACCATGCCGCTGGGGCTGTTGCGGGTCTGCAGGAAGGCGGAGACGACCTTGAGGCGCTTGAGCGCACGGGTCTTCTTCTGGCCCTTGCCGGTCCGGATGATCTCGCGGAGGCGCTCGGCCTCCTCGTCGAGGTCGAAGGACTCCAGGCGCTTCTGCAGCGCGGCGGCGCCCATCGCACCCATGAAGTAGGTGCCGAAGCGGTCGCGCAGCTCGCGGTAGAGCAGCTCGTCGCCCTCGAGGTCCTGGACCTTGAGGTTCTTGAAGCGGCTCCACACCTCGTCGAGGCGGTCGATCTCGCGCTGCGCACGGTCGCGCAGCTGCTTCATCTCACGCTCGGCGCCCTCGCGCACCTTGCGGCGCACGTCGGCCTTGGCGCCCTCGGCCTCGAGCTCGGCCAGGTCGGACTCGAGCTTCTTGGCGCGGGCCTCGAGGTCGGCGTCGCGGCGCTGCTCGATCTGCTGACGCTCGACGGAGACGTGCGCCTCCAGCGAGGGCAGGTCGCGCGTGCGGCGCTCCTCGTCCACCCACGTGATCATGTAGGCGGCGAAGTAGATGACCTTCTCGAGGTCCTTCGGGGCGAGGTCCAGCAGGTAGCCCAGCCGGGACGGGACGCCCTTGAAGTACCAGATGTGGGTGACGGGAGCGGCGAGCTCGATGTGGCCCATCCGCTCACGGCGCACCTTGGCGCGCGTGACCTCGACGCCACAGCGCTCACAGATGATGCCCTTGAAGCGGACGCGCTTGTACTTGCCGCAGTAGCACTCCCAGTCCCGGGTCGGACCGAAGATCTTCTCGCAGAAGAGTCCGTCCTTTTCGGGCTTGAGGGTGCGGTAGTTGATGGTCTCCGGCTTCTTGACCTCGCCGTGGGACCAGGTTCGGATGTCGTCCGCGGTCGCCAGGCCGATCCGCAGCTCGTCGAAGAAGTTGACGTCGAGCACTGTTCGTCAATCCCTCTTTCAGGGTCGTGTCTTCATCATGGTCTGGGGGTCCGGCTGGGGGTCGCCCCACGGCCCGTACGGGCTGTGGGGGAGGCGGGGGGCTTCTGAGCGAAGCCCCCCGCCAGACCCGTCAGACCTCTTCGACGCTGCTCGGCTCGCGCCGGGACAGGTCGATACCGAGCTCCTCCGCTGCGCGGAAGACGTCCTCGTCCGTGTCGCGCATCTCGATGGACATGCCGTCCGAGGACAGCACCTCCACGTTGAGGCAGAGCGACTGCATTTCCTTGATGAGCACCTTGAAGGACTCGGGAATGCCGGGCTCGGGGATGTTCTCGCCCTTGACGATGGCCTCGTAGACCTTCACACGGCCGGTGACATCGTCGGACTTGATGGTCAGCAGCTCCTGGAGGGCGTACGCGGCGCCGTATGCCTCCAGCGCCCACACCTCCATCTCACCGAAGCGCTGGCCACCGAACTGAGCCTTACCACCCAGCGGCTGCTGCGTGATCATGGAGTACGGACCGGTCGAACGAGCGTGGAGCTTGTCGTCGACCAGGTGGTGCAGCTTGAGGATGTACATGTACCCGACCGAGATCGGGTCCGGGAACGGCTCGCCGGAGCGGCCGTCGAACATCCGGGCCTTGCCCGAGGGCAGGACCAGACGGTCTCCGTCGCGGTTGGGGATCGTGGACTCGAAGAGACCGGCGATCTCGTCCTCGCGGGCGCCGTCGAAGACCGGGGTCGCGACGTTGGTGCCGGCGGCGACCTCGTCGGCGCCGATCGCCTTCAGACGCTTCATCCAGTCCTCGTCGCCCTCGACCTTCCAGCCGCGGCTGGCGAGCCAGCCGAGGTGGATCTCGAGGACCTGTCCCGGGTTCATTCGGGACGGGACACCGAGGGGGTTGAGGATGATGTCGACCGGGGTGCCGTCCTCGAGGAACGGCATGTCCTCGACCGGAAGGATCTTGGAGATGACACCCTTGTTGCCGTGTCGGCCGGCGAGCTTGTCACCGTCGGTGATCTTGCGCTTCTGCGCGACGTAGACGCGGACCAGCTGGTTCACGCCCGGCGGCAGCTCGTCGCCCTCTTCGCGGTCGAAGACGCGGACGCCGATGACCTTGCCGATCTCACCGTGCGGCACCTTCAGCGAGGTGTCACGGACCTCACGGGCCTTCTCACCGAAGATCGCACGGAGCAGACGCTCCTCCGGGGTCAGCTCGGTCTCACCCTTGGGCGTGACCTTGCCGACGAGGATGTCGCCGGCGACGACCTCGGCACCGATACGGATGATGCCGCGCTCGTCGAGGTCCGCGAGGACCTCCTCGGAGACGTTCGGGATGTCCCGGGTGATCTCCTCCGGGCCGAGCTTGGTGTCACGGGCGTCGACCTCGTGCTCCTCGATGTGGATCGAGGAGAGGACGTCGTCCTGCACGAGGCGCTGCGACAGGATGATCGCGTCCTCGTAGTTGTGACCCTCCCACGGCATGAACGCCACGAGCAGGTTCTTGCCCAGCGCCATCTCGCCCTCGTCCGTGGACGGGCCGTCGGCGAGCACCTGGCCGGTGCTGACGCGGGCGCCCTCGTCCACGACGACCTTCTGGTTGAAGGACGTGCCCTGGTTCGAGCGGGAGAACTTGGCGATGCGGTACGTGTTGTACGTGCCGTCGTCGTTGGCGACCGTGACGTAGTCCGCGGAGACCTCCTGGACCACACCGTCCTTCTCGGCCTTGATGACGTCACCGGCGTCGACCGCGCAGCGGTACTCCATGCCGGTGCCGACCAGCGGGGCCTCCGCCTTGATCAGCGGAACGGCCTGGCGCATCATGTTCGATCCCATGAGCGCGCGGTTGGCGTCGTCGTGCTCGAGGAACGGGATCATGGCGGTCGCGACCGACACCATCTGGCGCGGGGAGACGTCCATGTAGTCGACGTCGTCGCCGGCGATGTAGTCGATCTCGCCACCACGACGGCGGACCAGGACGCGCGACTCGGCGTAACGCATGTCCTCGGTGAGGGGGGCGTTCGCCTGGGCGATGACGAAGCGGTCTTCCTCGTCGGCAGTCAGGTAGTCGACGTCGTCCGTGACGACACCGTTGACGACCTTGCGGTACGGGGTCTCGACGAAACCGAACGCGTTGACGCGGCCGTACGAGGCGAGCGAGCCGATCAGACCGATGTTCGGGCCTTCGGGCGTCTCGATCGGGCACATGCGGCCGTAGTGCGACGGGTGAACGTCTCGGACCTCGAAGCCGGCCCGCTCACGGGAGAGACCACCCGGGCCCAGCGCCGAGAGACGACGCTTGTGGGTCAGACCCGACAGCGGGTTGGTCTGGTCCATGAACTGGGACAGCTGGCTGGTGCCGAAGAACTCCTTGATGGAGGCGACGACCGGCCGGATGTTGATCAGGGTCTGCGGCGTGATCGCCTCGACGTCCTGCGTGGTCATCCGCTCGCGGACGACGCGCTCCATACGAGCCAGACCCGTGCGGACCTGGTTCTGGATGAGCTCGCCGACGTTGCGCAGACGACGGTTGCCGAAGTGGTCGATGTCGTCGGTCTCGACGACGATCGAGGTGCCGTTCTCGCCGACCGTCTCCTGCTCACCGGCGTGCAGCTTGACCAGGTACTTGATCGTCGCGATGACGTCGTCCACGGTCAGCACACCGGCGTCGAGGGGGGCCTCCGCGCCGAGCTTCTTGTTCACCTTGTAGCGGCCGACCTTGGCGAGGTCGTAGCGCTTGGGGTTGAAGTAGAGGTTCTCGAGCAGCGTCTGCGCGGCCTCGCGGGTCGGCGGCTCGCCCGGACGCAGCTTGCGGTAGATGTCGAGCAGCGCGTCGTCCTGGCCCTGGGTGTGGTCCTTCTCCAGGGTGGCGCGCATGGACTCGTACTCGCCGAACTCCTCCAGGATCTGCTCGGTCGTCCAACCGAGAGCCTTGAGCAGGACGGTCACGGACTGCTTGCGCTTGCGGTCGATGCGGACACCGACCATGTCGCGCTTGTCGACCTCCATCTCCAGCCAGGCACCCCGGGACGGGATGATCTTGGCCGTGAAGATGTCCTTGTCGGACGTCTTGTCGATGGAGGAGTCGAAGTAGACACCCGGCGAGCGGACCAGCTGCGAGACGACGACACGCTCGGTGCCGTTGATGCAGAAGGTGCCCTTGTTGGTCATGAGCGGGAAGTCGCCCATGAAGACCGTCTGGGACTTGATCTCGCCGGTCTCGTTGTTGGTGAACTCGGCGGTGACGAAGAGCGGGGCCGCGTACGTGAAGTCGCGCTCCTTGCACTCGTCGATCGAGTTCTTCGGCGGCTCGAAGCGGTGGTCGCGGAAGGTCAGCGACATCGACCCGGAGAAGTCCTCGATCGGGGAGATCTCTTCGAAGATCTCCTCCAGACCGGACTTCGTGGGGACGTCCTGACCGCTGTCCAGCGCAGCCTCGACGCGAGCCTTCCAGGCGGCATTGCCGAGCAGCCAGTCGAAGCTCTCGGTCTGCAGCGCAAGGAGGTTCGGAACCTCGAGGGGCTCCTTGATCTTCGCAAAAGAGATGCGCAGCGGGGCGGTGCTGGCGCCGTTGTTCGTATTGGCAGTCGAGGCGTTGCGCGAGGCGGCCAAGAGGGGGTCCTTCCGAGGGCTCGGACTCACTACGCGCGTACCGGCCCCACTCCGTGCATACGAGAGAAATCCCAGCTCAGCGGGTTTCCATCAGCAGTGCTCGACAGTGGGCATGCCCCTGGTGACGGGCAGGGAGCAGCTAACAGGCAGCGCAAAGGGTCAGTGTAGCCACTTGGCCCACTGATGTCCAGAGCGGATTTCCGGAGACCGGTGCGATACCAATCTCTCCCTCCGGGATCCTGTTGTTCCTCATGCCTGGAGCAAGGCTTCCCTCTTCGCCTTCGATCCATGCCTCGGCCTGAGGATCGATGTGGCGACGCGTCCTGAGAATTGCGCGCGGCGTGCCGTTCGTCAAGGCCCCTCGGCCTCCGGGTGCCTCCCGTGGCGCCCGTGCGACGGCCCGCTCGGCAGGCAACGATGATCACCATACTCGTCCCTGGCCCCAGGGCAACAAGCCGTCGCGGGAACGCCCAAGGGCGACCACCCGCATGGGTGATCGCCCTTGGAACGTACTACAAGGAGTCGGTCGACTCCGAAGGTCACTTGACCTCGACGGAGGCGCCGGCGCCCTTGAGGGCCTCGGCGGCCTTCTCCGCGGCGTCCTTGGCGACCTTCTCGAGGACCGGCTTCGGGGTGCCGTCGACGAGGTCCTTGGCCTCCTTCAGACCCAGGGAGGTCAGCTCGCGCACGACCTTGATGACCTGGATCTTCTTGTCACCGGCGGCGGTGAGGATGACGTCGAACTCGTCCTGCTCCTCGACGGCCTCGGCGGCGGCAGCGGCGCCACCGGCGGCGGCAACGGCGACCGGGGCGGCGGCGGTGACGTCGAACTTCTCCTCGAACGCCTTAACGAACTCGGAGAGCTCGATGAGGGTCATGCCCTCGAACTGGGCGAGCAGGTCGTCCTGGCTGAGCTTCGCCATGGTGGCGGTCCTTCCACTAATTCGGCTGGTGCCGGATGTACATTTCGGCGGGCGTACTACGGGCCCGCTGCGACCGTGACGGACGCGAGGTCACACGCTTGCGCGTGATTACTCGGCAGCCTCGGCCTCGGCGGGAGCCGGCGTACCGGCACCGCCCTGCTCGACCTTCGCGCGAAGCGCCTCCGCAGTGCGGACGAACTTCGACGGCAGGGCCTGGAAGAGCGCGGCAGCCTGGGACTGCTTGCCCTTCATGGCACCCGCCAGCTTGGCGAGCAGAACCTCGCGGGACTCGAGGTCCGCAAGCTTCTTGATCTCATCGGCGGACAGCGCCTTGCCATCAAGGACACCGCCCTTGATGATCAGGTTGGGGTTGTCCTTGGCGAAGTCGCGCAGACCCTTCGCCGACTCCACCGGGTCACCGGTGATGAAGGCAACAGCCGTCGGACCAGTGAAGTGGTCGTCCAGCGTGTTGATCCCGGCCTCGTTGGCCGCAATCTTGGTCAGCGTGTTCTTCACCACGGCGTACTGGGCGTTCTCACCGAGCGAACGGCGCAGCTCCTTGAGCTGTGCCACGGTGAGACCGCGGTACTCGGTCAGCACGGCGGCGTTCGAGCTGCGGAACTTGTCCGTCAGCTCGGCAACCGCAGCAGACTTGTCGGGCCTCGCCATGAGCCTCGGCCTCCTTCCGGGTGATTCGGACCGCTACGCGAAGGGACCTGGGCAAAACGAAACGCCCCGGCGCAGGCGCTCGGGGCGTGACTCGACCGATCGGACCAGAAGTCCTTGCGGGAGTTCAACCACAAATCACCTGCGCAGGTCGCCCGCAGCTAGCGGATCCTTCGGCCACCACACCCTCTTGCGAAGGCACAGCAACGACCAGCGGTCTTTGGCTTCTGGCTCAAGGTACGGGAAGCGGGCGCCCGGACGCAAATCGCCCCCTCCGGGCGGGCGCTCGGCGGGCGGCCGCCGGGCACGAGGCCGCGGCCGTACGCACCGAGGGGCGTCAACCGGCCCTCAGCAGCCCCGTGGGCCCCTGGAGCCTTCTCCTGCCCCGAACACCGCTTCCGGCCCCTGAGGGCCCACGGAGGGCCCGTACGCGCCAAAAGGCCGGGCCCCGCTCCCCTCGGAAGGGGTGCGGGGCCCGGCCCGTGACAATCGCTCGCTACGAGCCGTCGATCAGGGAGATCAGACGGTCTCGTCCTCCACGAGGAGGTTGCGGGTGCGGTTGGAGTCCAGCGGGATGCTGGGGCCCATCGTCGTGGTCATGGTCGCCTTCTTGATGTAGCGACCCTTCGCGGCGGAGGGCTTGAGACGGGTGATCTCCTCCAGCGCCGCGGCGTAGTTCTCGACCAGCTTGGCCTCATCGAACGACACCTTGCCGATGATGAAGTGCAGGTTCGAGTGCTTGTCGACGCGGAACTCGATCTTGCCGCCCTTGATGTCCGTGACAGCCTTCGCCACGTCCGGGGTGACGGTGCCGGTCTTCGGGTTCGGCATCAGACCACGCGGACCGAGCACGCGGCCGAGGCGGCCGACCTTGCCCATGAGGTCCGGGGTGGCGACGACGGCGTCGAAGTCCAGACGGCCCTTCGCAACCTCGTCGATCAGTTCGTCGGAGCCGACGATGTCGGCGCCGGCGGCTTCCGCGGCCGCAGCACGGTCACCGGTCGCGAAGACCAGGACCCGGGCGGTCTTACCGGTGCCGTGCGGGAGGTTCACGGTGCCGCGGACCATCTGGTCGGCCTTGCGCGGGTCGACGCCCAGACGCATGGCAACCTCGACGGTCGCGTCGAACTTGGTGGCGGAGGTGTCCTTCGCGAGACGGACGGCCTCGAGGGGGGCGTACAGGCGCTCCGCCTCGACCTTGGCGTCCGCAGCGCGGAGAGTCTTGCTGCGCTTCACTGCTTCTCCTCAGTTTTGGAGTCGTGGTGCGGACCAGCGCTGGTCCTTCCACGGGTGGTGCAAAGGGGGCTTGATCAGCCTTCGACGGTGACGCCCATGGAACGGGCGGTGCCGGCGATGATCTTCTCGGCGGCGTCCAGGTCGTTGGCGTTCAGGTCGGGCATCTTCGTGGTGGCGATGTCACGAACCTGGTCGCGGGTGATCTTGGCGACCTTCTTGGTGTGCGGCTCGCCGGAGCCCTTCTCCACACCCGCGGCCTTGAGGATCAGCTTCGCGGCCGGCGGAGTCTTGGTGACGAAGGTGAAGGAACGGTCTTCGTAGACCGTGATCTCCACCGGCACGACCATGCCACGCTGCGACTCGGTCGCGGCGTTGTAGGCCTTGCAGAACTCCATGATGTTGACGCCGTGCTGGCCCAGCGCGGGGCCGACCGGCGGGGCCGGGTTCGCGGCACCGGCGCTGATCTGGAGCTTGATAAGCCCCGTGATCTTCTTCTTCTTGGGAGGCATTGCTCTCTCCGGGTCCTAGTGAGAGTTTTTTTGCCTGCGCACAGTGCGCGCAGGCATACCGCACCACGATAACGGGTAACATGCTGCGGCCAAAAACCGAGCAGGTCAGACCGGCTGTGAGCAGCCGATCTGACCTGTTCGGAGGCGTGTGTCCGGAAGAAGCTAGTTCTTCTGGATCTGGTCGAAGCTGAGCTCGACCGGGGTCTCGCGACCGAAGATCTCGACGAGGCCCTTGACCTTCTTCGAGTCGGCGTTGATCTCGTTGATCGTGGCCTGCAGCGTCGCGAACGGACCGTCGGTGACGGTGACCGAGTCGCCCACCTCGAAGTCCAGCACCTGGACCTCGATCTTGCGGGACGGCGCCGGCTTGCCCTCGGCCTCGGCGGCCTCGCGGGCGGCCTTCTCCTCGGCCTCCGGGGCGAGCATCTTGACGATCTCGTCCAGGGTCAGCGGGTACGGGTCGTAGGCGTTGCCGACGAAGCCGGTGACACCCGGGGTGTTGCGGACGACGCCCCAGGACTCGTTCGTCAGGTCCATGCGCACCAGCACGTAGCCGGGGAGCTTGTTCTGGCGGACGGTCTTGCGCTCGCCGTTCTTGATCTGCGCGACCTCTTCCTGCGGCACCTCGGCCTGGAAGATGAAGTCCTCGACGTTGAGCGAGACGGCGCGCTGCTCGAGGTTGGTCTTCACGCGGTTCTCGTAACCCGCGTAGGTGTGGATGACGTACCACTCGCCGGGCAGGCCGCGCAGCTCGTCGCGGAGGGCGGCGACCGGGTCGACCGGGGCCTGCTCCTCGACGGGCTCCTCGCCGGCCTCGACCGCGGCGGCGGCCTCGGACTCGGCGTCACCCTCGACGTGGACGGCGGCCTCTTCGGCCGGCTCGCCCGCGGCGGATTCCTCGGCGTCGAGCTCGTCGGCGCCGTCGGCGTTCTCGACGATCTCCTGCGCGGTGTCGTCGCCCTCGACCTCGGCCGAGACAGCCGCGTCCACGTCGGCCTCTGCGGCCGCGACAGGCTCTGCGGCGTCGTTCAGGTTCGGGTCAGACACGTGGCTGCTTCTTCCTGGCTTCAAGGGGTGGAACGTGCGAAGGGGCGGCTCTCCGAAAAGCAGCCGCCCTACGCGCGGGTTCAGCCGAATACGTACTTGACGGCGTTGGAGAACCCATAGTCAATCACGGTGACCAGGCCAATGACGATGACGACAAAGACGATCACCACTGTGGTGTACGTCGAGAGCTGGCCTCGTGAGGGCCAGACCACCTTACGGAGCTCGGCGACGATCTGACGGTAGAACAGCGCGAGGCGGCCGAAGGGGCCCTTCTTCCCGCGCTTGCCACCGCGGCGGCCCTTCTTGGCGGCCACCTCGTCCTCGGGACGACCGCTCTCAGGCGTCGCGGTGGAGCCAAGGGCTTCCGTCACTACGTCCTCACCTGAATCCGGGTCGTGAGCCGTGCCGCGCCCGGTTGAGCCGCACGGCGGTGCATTTCAGTACGTACGCATGCACGCACCCTGGTGACGATGCGTGTAGCAGGGCCGAAGGGACTTGAACCCCCAACCGCTGGTTTTGGAGACCAGTGCTCTACCAATTGAGCTACGACCCTTTGTGGTTCCCCCAACGTACCGCATCCGGTCGTACGCACAGTGTGCGCCCGTCCGGATCGCCTGCAAGGGGCCAACGACGGATGAGTGTACGTGTTCCGGCGCCCGTCGTCGAACAGCTTCGCCCGGGACACCGCGGCGCCGCCTTCCCCGTGGCCGTCGGCTCAGCCGTGACAAGACCGCCGCACGACTCGTGTGCCCCCTTCGACGCGGGTCTGCGACGATGCCTGTATGACCGCTGCGACTCCCTCCCAGCCCCCTGTTCAGTCCCCCACCGAGCGCCGGGTCTCGGCCCGCATCGGGTCGATCTCCGAGTCGGCGACGCTCGCCGTGGACGCCAAGGCCAAGGCCCTCAAGGCCGCCGGGCGCCCGGTGATCGGCTTCGGCGCCGGAGAGCCCGACTTCCCCACGCCCGACTACATCGTCGAGGCCGCGGTGGAGGCCTGCCGCAACCCCAAGTACCACCGCTACACCCCGGCCGGCGGCCTCCCCGAGCTCAAGGCCGCGATCGCCGCGAAGACGCTGCGCGACTCCGGCTACGAGATCGACGCCTCCCAGGTGCTGGTGACCAACGGCGGCAAGCAGGCCATCTACGAGGCGTTCGCCGCCATCCTCGACCCGGGCGACGAGGTCATCGTCCCGGCGCCGTACTGGACCACGTACCCCGAGTCGATCCGCCTGGCCGGCGGCGTCCCGGTGGACGTCGTCGCGGACGAGACGACCGGCTACCGCGTCTCCGTGGAGCAGCTGGAGGCGGCCCGCACCGAGCGCACCAAGGTGCTGCTCTTCGTCTCCCCGTCGAACCCGACCGGCGCGGTCTACACCCGCGCGCAGGTCGAGGAGATCGGCCGCTGGGCCGCCGAGCACGGTCTGTGGGTGCTGACCGACGAGATCTACGAGCACCTGGTCTACGGCGACGCGGAGTTCTCCTCGCTGCCGGTGGTCGTGCCGGAGCTGCGCGACAAGTGCGTCGTCGTCAACGGCGTCGCCAAGACGTACGCGATGACCGGCTGGCGCGTGGGCTGGATCATCGGCCCGCAGGACGTCGTGAAGGCCGCGACCAACCTCCAGTCGCACGCCACGTCCAACGTGTCGAACGTCGCACAGATCGCGGCGCTGGCCGCCGTCTCCGGCGACCTGACGGCCGTCGAGGAGATGAAGGTCTCCTTCGACCGCCGCCGCCGCACGATCGTCCGGATGCTCAACGAGATCGAGGGCGTGCTGTGCCCCGAGCCGGAGGGCGCGTTCTACGCCTACCCGTCGGTGAAGGAGCTGCTGGGCAAGGAGATCCGCGGCAAGCGGCCCGCCACGTCCGTGGAGCTGGCCGCGCTGATCCTGGACGAGGCCGAGGTGGCGGTCGTCCCGGGCGAGGCCTTCGGCACGCCGGGCTACCTGCGCCTGTCCTACGCCCTGGGTGACGACGACCTCGTCGAGGGTGTCTCGCGGCTCCAGAAGCTGCTGGCGGAGGCGAAGGCGTAACGCCTGTCGCGAGCTCCGAGCGAAGTGCGGGTCCCCGGCTGTCGCCGGGGGCCCGCACGTCTTTCCTGGTTCTCTTCGGCTTTGTTTTCGGTCGGCCGCCCGTTCAGGGAAGTCCCTTCCGGTTGTCGGTCGGGTGCGGCAAGATCTGCGGATGGAGAGTGTTCGTGACGTCCGTCTGCTGCCGAAGGCCCATCTGCATCTGCACTTCACCGGGTCGATGCGCCCGTCGACCATGCTGGAGCTGGCCGACAAGTACGGGGTGCACCTCCCCGAGGCGCTGAGCGGCGGCGAGCCCCCACAACTGCGCGCCACGGACGAGCGCGGCTGGTTCCGCTTCCAGCGGCTGTACGACATCGCGCGCTCGTGCCTGCGCTCCCCCGAGGACATCCAGCGGCTGGTGCGCGAGGCCGCCGAGGAGGACGTCCGCGACGGTTCCGGGTGGCTGGAGATCCAGGTCGACCCCACCTCGTACGCGCCCCGGCTGGGCGGTCTGATCCCCGCGCTGGAGATCATCCTGGACGCGGTGGAGAGCGCCTCGCGGGAGACCGGGCTGGGGATGCGGGTGCTCGTCGCCGCGAACCGCATGAAGCACCCGCTGGACGCGCGCACGCTGGCCCGGCTCGCGGTGCGCTACGCCGATCGGGGCGTGGTCGGCTTCGGCCTCTCCAACGACGAGCGGCGGGGCCTGGCCCGCGACTTCGACCGCGCCTTCGAGATCGCCCGGGAGGGCGGCCTGCTGGCCGCGCCGCACGGCGGCGAGCTGGCGGGCCCCAGCAGCGTCCGGGACTGCCTGGACGACCTGCACGCGGGCCGCGTGGGCCACGGCGTACGCGCCGCCGAGGACCCCCGCCTGCTGCGCAAGCTCGCCGAGCGCGGGGTGACGTGCGAGGTCTGCCCGTCCTCGAACGTCGCCCTGGGCGTCTACGAGAAGCCGGAGGACGTGCCGCTGCGGACGCTGTACGAGGCCGGCGTGCCGATAGCGCTGGGCGCGGACGACCCGCTGCTCTTCGGCTCGCGGCTCGCGGCGCAGTACGAGCTGGTGCGCGAGCACCACGGCTTCACGGACGCGGAGCTGGCGGACCTGGCGAGGCAGTCGATCCAGGGCTCCAGGGCCCCGGAGGACGTCCGCACCCGCCTCCTGACGGGCGTGGACGACTGGCTCGACTCCGATCCGGCGGGGTCCTCTTCGAACCCGTCCGGCGATTGAGGACCGGGGGGCTGGGGCGGAGCCCCCGGTTACGGGAAGGCGGGTAGGGGAAAAGCCCCCTACAGCGCCACCCCGACCGTCACCGGCTCATTGACCAACGTCACCCCGAACACAGCCCGCACCCCATCCCGCACCTCACGCGCGAGCGCCAACAGATCCTCCGTCGTCGCACCCCCACGATTCGTCAGAGCGAGCGTGTGCTTCGTGGAGATCCGCGCCGCCCCCGCCCCGTACCCCTTCGCGAAGCCCCCCTTGTCGATCAGCCACGCCGCGGAGAGCTTGACCAGCCCCTCCCCCGCCGGGAAGGCCGGCGGTGTCACGTCCGGCCCGAGGCGGTCCGCCGCGCGGGCGAGGAACGCCGCGTGCTCGGCCTCGGTGATGATCGGGTTGGTGAAGAAGGACCCGGCGGACCAGGTGTCGTGGTCCTCGGGGTCGAGGACCATGCCCTTGCCGGCGCGCAGCTTGAGCACCGTCTCGCGGGCCGTGGCGGCCGGTACGCGCTCGCCGGCCTCCACACCGAGGGCGCGGGCCGTCTCGGGGTACTTCAGCGGCGCGGACAGCCCGCCCGCGTCCTCCAGCCGGAAGCGGACGCGGAGCACGACGTAGCGGCTGGGGTCCTGCTTGAAGCGGCTGTGGCGGTAGGAGAAGCCGCAGTCGGCGTTCGGGATGGTGACGATCTCGTCGGCACGGCGGTCGTAGGCGACGACCTCCGTGATGGTGCTGGAGACCTCCTGCCCGTACGCGCCGACGTTCTGGATCGGGGTGGCACCGGCGGAGCCGGGGATGCCGGCGAGGCACTCGATGCCGGCGAGGCCGGCCGCGACGGTGCGGGCCACGGCCTCGGACCAGTTCTCGCCGGCGGCGAGCTCCAGGCGGTCGCCGTCGAGGGTGAAGCCGCTGGTGGCGATGCGCAGGGCGGTGCCGTCGAAGCCCTTGTCGGCGATGACGAGGTTGCTGCCGCCGCCGATGATCAGCAGCGGGGTGCCGGCCGCGTCGGCCTCGCGGACCGCCGCGACGATCTCGCCGTCGGTGACGGCGGTGATCAGCCGGGTGGCGGGGCCGCCGAGCCGGAAGGTGGTCAGGGGGGCGAGGGGGGCGTCGTGGAGTTCCTGCACGGGCACAAGCGTAAGGGGCGCCCGCAGCGGCGGACGCCCCTTACGCTGACCGGTCGGTCAGGCCAGTCTCACCACGGCCCGGGACATGCCCAGGACCTTCTGGCCGGCGCTCTTGGCCAGCAGGTCCACGCGGACCGTGCGGGACTCGTCGTCCTTGGCGGCGATCTTGGCGCCCACCTCGATGACCGCGCCCTCGTCGTCGTTGGGGACGACCACCGGCTTGGTGAAGCGCACCCCGTACTCGACCAGGGCGCCCGGGTCGCCCGCCCAGTCGGTGACCACGCGGACCGCCTCGGCCATCGTGAACATGCCGTGCGCGATGACGTCCGGCAGCCCGACCTCCTTGGCGAACTTCTCGTTCCAGTGGATCGGGTTGAAGTCGCCGGAGGCACCCGCGTAGCGCACGAGGTCCGCGCGCGTGACGGGGAAGGTCTGCGCCGGCAGCTCCTGGCCGACCTCGACGTCGTCGTAGGAAATACGGGCAGCCATCACGCCTCCTCGGCCGCGCGGGCCACCAGCATCGTGTGCGCGGTCACGACGTGCTCGCCGCTCTCGTCGTGGACGTCGCCACGGACCGAGATCACGTCATTGCCCGCCAGGGACTTGATCGATTCGATCGTGGAGGTGACCGCGAGCCGGTCGCCCGCACGGACCGGGCGGGTGTAGGCGAACTTCTGGTCGCCGTGCACCACCCGGCTGTAGTCCAGGCCCAGCTGCGGGTCCTGAACGACCTGACCGGCCGCCCGGAAAGTGATGGCGAACACAAAAGTCGGCGGGGCGATCACATCCGGGTGACCGAGGGCCTTGGCGGTCTCCGGGTCGGTGTACACCGGATTCCCGTCGCCGATGGCCTCGGCGAATTCGCGGATCTTCTCCCGGCCGACCTCGTACGGGTCGGTGGCCGGATAGGTCCGTCCTACGAAGGACTGGTCGAGCGCCATGGCTCGGTACCTCCTGAGGGGACTGATGAGAACAGGGTGAAGATACGCCGTGAGGCCGCCCCCAAAAATGGGGACGGCCTCACGGACGAGCCTGAGTGCTTATCGCGTCTCGCGGTGCGCGGTGTGCGAGTTGCAGCGGGGGCAGTGCTTCTTCATCTCAAGACGGTCCGGGTCGTTACGCCGGTTCTTCTTGGTGATGTAGTTCCGCTCCTTGCACTCCACGCAGGCCAGCGTGATCTTCGGGCGGACGTCGGTGGCAGCCACTGGAGTGCTCCTTGACGGAATGGACGGATGAACGCAGACAAGAGTAGCCGACCGGAGGACCGACCCCACAATCGGCTACTACGTGTAGCGGTGACCGGACTTGAACCGGTGACACAGCGATTATGAGCCGCTTGCTCTACCGACTGAGCTACACCGCTTTGATGCGAGAGAGATCCTCGCCCGAAGGCGAGGAACCTCACACACCAGAGCCCCAATACGGAATCGAACCGTAGACCTTCTCCTTACCATGGAGACGCTCTGCCGACTGAGCTATTGGGGCGAGCGAGGAAGACATTACACGGTTGGCCGCCGAAGGTGAAATCCGTATCCGGCCGCCACCCCCGGGCCCTCTTCCCGGCCCTTCCGCACCACACCAGTACGACTATTCGTCGCTTGCTCGAAGCGGATCCGAACGCGCCCTACGCTCGGAAGACGCTGCGTGATCATGCACGCCCCGGACCCCGGAGGAGCGCGATGCCCGACAGCCAGCCGCAGCCCCCGCAGAACCCCGGGGGCGACGCCACCCCGCCCGCCGTGCCGCCCGGCGCCGCACCCGGCGACGGGGTCCTGGTGCTGTGCGGGGCCAGGCTCGCCGACGGCCGCACCGTGGACGTACGGCTCAGCGGTGGGCGCAT
This sequence comes from Streptomyces sp. NPDC023527, assembly GCF_055560115.1. Lineage (NCBI taxonomy): Bacteria > Bacillati > Actinomycetota > Actinomycetes > Kitasatosporales > Streptomycetaceae > Streptomyces > Streptomyces sp. NPDC023527. Next base: position 132,071 of record NZ_JBVHJJ010000015.1, on the reverse strand, counting down.
CGAGGCGGTCGGCACGGCCGGCAGCCTCGTCCCCGGGCCGCGCGTCGACCTCAGCGGCTATCTGCTGCTGCCCGCCCCCGCCGAGCCCCACGGGCACGGCGACACCGCGCTCACCGCGGACGCCGACGGCCCCGTCTCGTACGCCGTCGAGGACGTCCAGCGCCGCGCCACCGAGGCCGCGCTGCTCCAGCTGAGCCACGGCGCCACCGCGCTGCGCAGCCACGTGCGGATCGGCGACGTGCAGGGACTGCGCCCCCTGGAGGCCGTGCTCCAGGCACGGCGGGCGCTGCGCGGCCTCACCGACCTCACCGCCGTCGCCGTGCCCCGGCTGCTGACCGGTCTCGCCGGGGCCGACGGGCTGGCGATGCTGCGGGACGCCGTGAAGATGGGCGCGGCCGTGGGCGGCTGCCCGGACCTCGACCCCGACCCGACCGGCTACACCGAGACGGTCCTCGACCTCGCGGCCGAGCACGGCTGCCCCGTGGACCTGCATACGGACGGTGACGATCCGGCCCGGCTCGCCCGCCTCGCCGCGATGGCCGGCGGGCTGCGTCCCGGCGTCACGCTCGGCCCCTGCGGCGGTCTGTCCCGGCTGCCGTACGAGCTGGCCGCCCGGGCCGCCGAGCAGCTCGCGGCGGCCGGGGTGACGGTGGTGTGCCTGCCGCAGGGCGACTGCGGCGCGCTCGAACAGCGCGGAGCGCGGGTGTCCCGGTGCGCGCCCGTGCGGCTGCTGCGCGCGGCCGGGGTGCGGGTGACGGCCGGCAGCGGCGCGCTGCGGGACGCGGCCAACCCCGTGGGCCGCGGCGACCCCCTGGAGGCCGCGTTCCTGCTGGCCTCGCGCGGTGAGCTGCGCCCGGCGGAGGCGTACGAGGCGGTGAGCGGTTGGGCGCGGGCGGCGATGGGGCTGGAGCGGGTGCGGGTGGAAGCCGGGTTCCCGGCCGAGCTGCTGGCCGTGCGCGGCGAGCGGATCGAGGGGGTGCTCTCGCTCGCGTACAGCCGTCTGGTGGTGCACCGGGGGCGGGTGGTGGCCCGGACGAGCGCGGTGCGGGAGTACTGCGACACCTCGTCCGGGACGTCGCCGGCGCTGCCCCGCCAGTCGTCGCGCGGCGGCGAGCCGTCCTGAGCCCCCGGTGTCGGATCCGGGTGCGCGGCGTACGGTCGGATCATGCGCATTGTCATCGCAGGTGGACATGGTCAGATCGCGCTGCGGCTGGAGCGGTTGCTCGCCGGGCGCGGAGACGAGGTGGCGGGCATCATCCGCCGGCCGGCGCAGGCGGGCGCCCTGCTCGCCGCCGGTGCCGAACCGGTCGTGTGCGACCTGGAGTCGGCGGCGGTCGAGGACATCGTCCGGCATCTGGAGACCGCCGACGCGGCCGTCTTCGCGGCCGGTGCGGGCCCGGGCAGCGACATCGACCGCAAGGACAGCGTGGACCGCGCCGCGGCCTCCCTCTTCGCCGACGCGGCGGAGGCGGCCGGGGTGCGGCGCTTCGTCGTGGTGTCCTCCATGGGCGCCGACCGCGAGCCACCGGAGGGCACCGATCCGGTGTTCGCGGCCTACCTGCGCGCGAAGGGCGCGGCGGACGCGGACGTACGGGCGCGGGCGGGCCTGGACTGGACGATCCTGCGGCCGGGCCGGCTCACGGACGAGCCCGGCACGGGCACGGTGGCGCTGGCGGAGTCCACGGGCCGCGGTGACGTGACCCGGGACGACGTGGCGGCGGTGCTGGCCGCACTGTTGGCCGAACCGGGCACGGCGGGGCGGACGCTGGAGCTGATCGGGGGCGACACGCCGGTGGAGGAGGCGGTCAAGGCCGTGGCCCAGGGCTGAGAGCCGCACGGCGGCCGCTGGGAAAAGTGCCGCGCATCACATGCTTTCGATCGCGGCGGAGGGCCGCCGGACAAGATCCCGGACAACACAGAAGGGCCTCTCCGTAAGGAGAGGCCCTTCACATGTGGCGGCGCCAGGGTTCGAACCTGGGTAGGCTGAGCCGGCAGATTTACAGTCTGCTCCCTTTGGCCACTCGGGCACACCGCCAAGGGTTGCCGCCCCGGGACCGCCTTGCGGTGGTGCTCCGTGGCAACGACGTAAACCATACCCGATGACCAGGGGTGGTCCGCCACTCGATTCATCGCCCCTCGCCCGGGCCCCGGGTGGCTAGGCTGGCGGGGTGGTCTCGTGACCTCACCCCTGATGGATCTACGTACGAGGAGCCAACTCAATATGGCCGACTCCAGTTTCGACATCGTCTCGAAGGTCGAGCGGCAGGAGGTCGACAACGCCCTCAACCAGGCCGCCAAGGAAATTTCGCAGCGCTACGACTTCAAGGGCGTCGGCGCCTCGATCGCGTGGTCCGGCGAGAAGATCGAGATGCGCGCCAACGCCGAGGAGCGCGTCAAGGCCGTTCTCGACATCTTCGAGACCAAGCTGGTCAAGCGCGGGATCTCGCTGAAGTCGCTGGACGCCGGCGAGCCGCAGGCCTCCGGCAAGGAGTACAAGATCTTCGCCTCGATCGAGGAGGGGATCTCGCAGGAGAACGCGAAGAAGGTCGCCAAGATCATTCGCGACGAGGGCCCGAAGGGCGTCAAGGCGCAGGTCCAGGGCGACGAGCTGCGCGTCAGCTCGAAGAGCCGTGACGACCTCCAGGCGGTCCAGGCCCTCCTCAAGGGCAAGGACCTGGACTTCGCGATCCAGTTCGTCAACTACCGCTAGTCCGCCGCTCCGCAGGGGCGGTCGGCCGGCTACGAGGGCGTTTCACCGGGCAGTTGCCCGGCGGGGCGCCCTCGCCGCGTTCCAGGGGCGCCAGTTGGGCGGGGCGACGGGAGCCGCGTCGCGGCCGGGCGGCACCGTCAGCGCGTGGCGAACGGCCGGTCCGTCGGGACGATCTCGCGGCCGAGCGGCATCAGCGAGATCGGGATCAGCTTGAAGTTGGCGATGCCGAGCGGGATGCCGATGATCGACACGCACAGCGCGATCCCGGTGATGATGTGGCCGAGCGCCAGCCACCAGCCGGCGAAGACGATCCAGATGATGTTGCCGAGCAGCGAGCCCGCGCCGGCGTCGCGCCGTTCGACGGTGGTCCGGCCGAAGGGCCACAGGGCGTAGCCGGCGATGCGGAAGCTGGCGATCCCGAAGGGGATGGTGACGATCAGGACGCAGCAGATCAGACCGGCCACGACGTAGCCGACCGCCATCCAGAAGCCGCACAGGATCAGCCAGACGACATTCAGAATGAGCTTCATACGAGCCAGCCTCCCACGCGGAACATGTACTGACCAGGAGGACGTTTCCGCACCCCGGGGCGGTTGCGCGGGGCCGTGCGGGTGATGTCCTTCAGGGGGCCGGGCGCGTCTGGGGCGGGGTGGGCGGGGGGCCGTCGAGACTTTGTGTGACCACAGGATGATCGACACCCCCGCATCGAGTGCGAAGGCAGGCGCCCATGTCCACCGAGGAGAACAAGAGGCTCGTCCGTCGCTTCTACGAGCAGATCGACGAGGGCAACCTGGCCGTTCTGGACGAGCTCGTGTCCCCGGACTACCTCGACCACACGCCCGCGCCGTTTCCGGGGATCGAGCCCGGTCTGGAGGGGCTCAAGAAGGCGTTCCGCATGTTCTGGGAGTCGACGCCGGGGACGCATGAGATCCAGGACCAGATCGCGGAAGGCGACAAGGTGGTGACCCGGCTGGTGTGCCGGGGCACGCACGAGAAGGACCTGCCGGGCATCCCCGCGACGGGGAACACGGTCGAGATGACGGCGACGGTGATCCACCGGATCGAGAACGGCAAGCTGGTGGAGAAGTGGTCGGACAAGGACCTGCTCGCGTTCCTCCAGCAGCTCGAGGTCATCCCGGTGCTGTCCTAGTCGGCCGCCGGCCTACGAGCGGTGGCCCGCCATCCGCTCCAGGCGCTGGACGCGCTCGGCCATCGGCGGGTGCGTGGAGAAGAGCTTGGACATGCCCTCACCGGCGCGGAACGGGTTCGCGATCATCATGTGGCTCGCGGTCTCGATGCGGGGCTCAGGGGGCAGCGGGAGCCGCTGGGTGCCCGCCTCCAGCTTGCGCAGGGCCGAGGCGAGGGCGAGGGGGTCGCCGGTGAGGCGGGCCCCGGAGGCGTCGGCCTCGTACTCCCGGGAGCGGCTGACGGCCAGTTGGATGAGGGAGGCGGCGATCGGGCCCAGCAGCATGATCATGATCATGCCGATGAGGCCGGGGCCCTCGTCGTCCTCCGATCTGCCGAAGGGGACCAGCCAGGCGAAGTTCACCAGGAACATCACCACCGACGCGAGGGCGCCCGCGATCGAGGAGATGAGGATGTCGCGGTTGTAGACGTGGCTGAGCTCGTGGCCGATGACGCCGCGCAGCTCGCGCTCGTCGAGGAGGCGCAGGATGCCGTCGGTGCAGCAGACGGCGGCGTTGCGCGGATTGCGGCCCGTCGCGAACGCGTTGGGCGCCTCGGTCGGGGAGATGTACAGCCGCGGCATCGGCCGGCGGGCGGCCGTGGAGAGCTCGCGCACCATGCGGTAGAGCTCGGGTGCCTCGAATTCGCTGACGGGCCTGGCGCGCATCGCCCGCAGGGCCAGCTTGTCGCTGTTCCAATAGGCGTAGGCATTGGTGCCCAGGGCCACCACGACGGCGACGATCAGGCCCGTACGCCCGAAGAGGCTGCCGATGACGATGATGAGCGCGGACAGCCCTCCGAGGAGGGCGGCGGTCCTGAGCCCGTTGTGCCGGCGGTGCACGGTACGCCCTCCAAATGGTGCGGCAGGGGAACCCTTTTTGCTGGTGGCGCTTCCACGCTCCAGTGGAACCTTCCGTACTGGCCAACGCCAGATGAAGGCAGCTAGTTCCCTTGTGCACGCGAGGGCGGTCTGGGCCGTACGGGTGATACGGGCTACAGCAACGCGCCCGAGGCGAAGCGCAGGACGAGCTGCGGGGCGCCCGACAGGGCGACGCCGGCGGCCGCCGCGAGGGCGACGGCGGCGGCCAGGGGGACGGGGACGCGAGCGGTCCGCACCCCGGCCGCTTCATCCGTCCCGGCCGTCTCGTCCGCCGGGCGGAAGAGGGTCGCCGTCCACTGGAGGTAGTAGTACAGGGCGATCACCACGTTGAGTGCCATGACCACCGCGAGCCAGCCCAGGCCCGCGTCGACGGCCGCCGAGAAGACGGTGACCTTGGCGAACAGGCCGATGATGCCCGGCGGCAGGCCGGCCAGGCAGAGCAGGAAGAAGCCCAGGGCGAGCGCGGCGAGCGGGCGGCGGGCGTAGAGGCCGCGGTAGTCGGTGATCCGGTGGTCCGGGCTCGTACGGGCGACGAGCGCGGCGACGGCGAAGGCGCCGAGGTTCACGGCCGCGTACATCAGCGCGTACGCCACGGTGGAGCCGACGGCGTGCGCCGGGTCGTCGGCGTATCCGGCGGCCGCCAGCGGCACCAGCAGATAGCCGGCCTGGCCGACCGAGGACCAGGCGAGCAGCCGTACGGCGCTGTGGGCGCGCTCGGGGCGCTGGCGCAGCGCGCCGACGTTGCCGACGGTCATGGTGAGGGCGGCGAGCACGGCGAGCGCCGGGCCCCACACGTCGGCGTACGAGGGGAAGCCGACGACGGTCACCAGGATGAGCCCGGTGAAGCCGACGGCCTTGCCGACGACGGAGAGGTAGGCCGCGATGGGCAGCGGCGCGCCGACGTAGGTGTCGGGCACCCAGAAGTGGAAGGGCACGGCCGCGGTCTTGAAGGCGAAGCCGACGAGGGTGAGGGCGACGCCCGCCTGCGCGAGGGTGGCCAGGCGCGGGTCGACGTGGGTGAGGGCCTCGGCCACCTGGGTGAGGTGGAGGGTGCCGGTGGCGGCGTAGACGAAGCTGACGCCCAGCAGCATGACGGCAGTCGCGGTGACCGACGACAGGAAGAACTTCAGCGCCGCCTCGGAGGAGCGGCGGTCGCCGCGCCGCAGGCCGACCAGGGCGAAGGCGGGCAGGGAGGCCACTTCGAGGGCGACGACGAGGGTCGCGAGGTCCCGGGAGGCGGGCAGCAGGGCGGCGCCGGCGGCGGAGGACAGCAGCAGGAACCAGTACTCCCCCGCAGGAAGTTTGAAGTCCGCGAGGTCGCTGATGGACAGCAGCGCCGTCAGCAGCGCCCCGCCCAGCACCAGGAACTGGATGACGAGCGTGAAGTGGTCCGCCGTGTAGCTGCACGCGCGCGTGCCGGACGTCAGGCAGAAGGTGGAGCGGTCGCCGTCGAGCAGCGGCAGCAGGGACAGCCCGGCCAGCAGCAGTCCCCCGATCGCGACCTTGCCGAGGAGGGGCTTGCGGCCCTCGGGCAGGAAGAGGTCGGCGACCAGGATGACGAGCGCCACCACGGCGGTGACGGTGGGCGGGGCGATGGCGAGCCAGTCGACGGACTGGACCAGGGAGCCCATCAGTTGCCTCCTCGGAGGAGCTGCTGAACGGCCGGGTCGGTGAGGCCGAGGAGGGCCGCGGGCCAGAGTCCGGCGAGGACGGTGAGGGCCACGAGGGGGGTCCAGGCGGCGAATTCGTACGTCTGGACGTCGGGCAGGGCGGGCTCGTGTTCGTGGGCGGGCCGGCCCTCGCCGTCGCCGCCCATGCAGACGCGGCGTACGACGACGAGCATGTACGCGGCGGTGAGCAGCGTGCCGAAGCCGGCCAGGGCCATGAAGGTGAGGAAGGCGGGGCGGCTGAGCCCGTCGGCGGGGCGGAACGAGCCGAGCATCGCGAGCATCTCGCCCCAGAACCCGGCGAGTCCGGGCAGCCCGAGAGAGGCGACCGCGCCGAAGGCGAGGAGGCCGCCGAGGCGGGGTGCCCGGCCGTAGAGGGCGGCGCCGGTGGCGCCGGAGAGGGTGTCGAGGTCGCTGGTGCCGTAGCGGTCCTTGACCGCGCCGACCAGGAAGAACAGCAGGCCGGTGATGAGGCCGTGGGCGATGTTGGCGAAGAGCGCGCCGTTGACGCCGGTGGGGGTCATCGTGGCGATGCCGAGCAGGACGAAGCCCATGTGGCCGACGGAGGAGTAGGCGATGAGCCGCTTGAGGTCGCCCTTGCCGCCGGTGCGGGCGAGCGAGAGGCAGACCAGGGAGCCGTAGATGATGCCGACGACGGCGAACGCGGCGAGGTAGGGCGCGAAGGTGTGGGCGCCGTCGGGGGCGATGGGCAGGACGATGCGCACGAACCCGTACGTGCCCATCTTCAGCAGGACGCCCGCGAGGAGCACCGAGCCGACCGTGGGGGCGGCGGTGTGGGCGTCGGGGAGCCAGCTGTGCAGGGGCCACATCGGGGCCTTGACGGCCAGTCCGACGCCGATGGCCAGGACCGCGACGAGCTGGGTGGTGTGGCTGAGCTTCGAGCCGTTGTCAGTGGCGAGTGCCACCATGTCGAAGGTGCCGCCCTTGATGCCGATGAGGAGGAGGCCGAGCAGCATCACGACGGAGCCGAGCAGGGTGTAGAGGATGAACCGCCAGGCGGCGCGCTCCCTGCCTTCGCCGCCCCAGCGGGCGATGAGGAAGTACATCGGGATGAGGACCATCTCGAAGGCCAGGAAGAACAGCACCAGATCGAGGACGGCGAAGCTCGCGAGGGTGCCGGACTCCAGGACGAGGATCAGCGCGACGAATGCCTTGGGAGACGGGCCCGCGGGCATTTTTCGGTAGCTGTAGAGCGCGCAGAGGAAGGTCAGCAGCGCGGTCAGGACGAGGAGGGGGAGCGAGACGCCGTCCACGCCGAGGTGGATCCGGGTGCCGAGGGCCGGGATCCAGCTGATGTCGGTGGTCGCCTGCATCCGCGCCGGGCGGTCGTGGTCGAAGCCGGCGGCGAGGGCGATGGACAGCGCCAGGACCAGGCCGGTGACGGTGACGCCGTGGCGGAGCACGGCCTGGTCGGGGCCGCTGCCCTTGAGGCCGGGCGGGGCCGGGAGCAGGGCGGCGACGGCGCCGAGGAGGGGGAGGACGACGATGCCCGCGAGGAGGTACTGCATGGCGGTGTGATTCACGGTCAGGCTCCGGTGGCTACGAGCACGGCGGTGACGGCCAGGACGACGGAGCCGGCGAGCAGGGCGCCGAGATAGGTCTGCACGTTGCCGGTCTGCGCGCGGCGGACGGCGGCGCCGAGGAGGCCGGGGGCGGTCGCCGCGCCGCGTACGTAGGTGTCGACGACCTCGCGGTCGAGGAAGTGCGCGAGCCGGGCGGCGTCGCGTACGGGCCGGACGAACACGGTCCGGTAGACGGCGTCGAGGTGGAAGCCGGCCGCGGCGTGCCGGTGCAGGGGGCCGAGGAGGAGGCGGCCGGGGTCGGCCGGGTCGGGCGCGGAGGCGATGTGTCCGTAGACGGCCTCGTGGCTGGCGATGGCTTCCTCCTCGGAGACCGCCGGGGAGGCGTCGGGGTCGGCGGCGACGGCGCCCATGGGCGTACGGGCGGCGAGGACGGCGGTGCGCCGCCAGGCCGCGTAGGTGAGGAGCGCGCCGATGAGGGCGGCGCCGGTGCCGAGGACGGAGGTGGTGAGGGTCGGGGTGAGGGAGCGCCCGTCGAACCAGTCGGGGAGTTTCCAGGCGGCGAGGCCGAGCCCGAGGGCGGGGAGGGCCAGCACCCACAGGACGGCGTTCATGGCGACCGGTTCCCGGCCGTGGGAGGGGGCCTCGGCGCCCTTGCCGTGGAAGGCCAGCAGCCACAGGCGGGTGGCGTAGCCGGCGGTGAGCACGGCGGTGACGAGCCCGGCGGCGAGGACGGTCCAGCCGGCCGCGCCCGGGATGCCGGCCGCGTCGCCGGTGGCGGCGTGCTCGGCGGCGCCGAGGACGGCCTCCTTGGAGAAGAAGCCGCTGAAGGGCGGGATCGCGGCGAGCGCGAGGAGGGCGACGGTCATCGTCCAGTACGCGTCGGGGATGCGCTTGGCGAGCCCGCCGGTCCGGGCCATGGCGGCGAGCGAGTTCGTACCGGCGGCGTGGATGATCACGCCTGCCCCGAGGAAGAGGAGGGCCTTGAACGCGCCGTGGGTGATGAGGTGGAAGACGGCGGCGTCGCGGTTTCCGACGGCGAGGGCACCGGTCATGTAGCCGAGCTGGCCGACGGTCGAGTAGGCGAGGACGCGTTTGATGTCGTCCTGGGCGAGCGCGGCGAGCGCCGAGCCCACCATCGTGACGGCGGCCATCACGGCCAGCACGACCAGCGCCGCCGTGGAGGCGGCGAAGACGGGGAGGAGCCGGGCGATGAAGTAGACGCCGGCCGCGACCATCGTCGCGGCGTGGATCAGCGCGGAGACGGGCGTGGGGCCGGCCATCGCGTCGGGCAGCCAGGTGTGCAGCGGGAACTGCGCGGACTTGCCCGCGACCCCCGCCAGGAGCAGCAGCGCGATCAGCGTGGGGTGGGCGATGTCGCCGGAGGCGGCGGCGCTGAGGATGCCGTTGATCCGGAAGGTCCCGGCGTCGGCGGCGAGCGCCAGGATGCCGATCAGGAAGGGGACGTCGCCGAGCTTGGTGACCAGGAACGCCTTGAGGGAGGCGGCGCGGGCGGCCTCGGTCTCCCAGTAGTGGCCGACCAGGAAGTACGAGCAGATGCCCATGATCTCCCAGCCGACCAGCAGCACCATCAGGTCGCCGGTGTAGACGACGAGCAGCATCGCGGAGGTGAAGAGGGAGACGAGGGCCGCGTAGGAGGGGTAGCGGGGGTCGTCGCGCAGATAGGCGGTCGAGTAGAGCTGGACGCAGGTCGCGACGGTGCCGACGAGCACCGCGACGAGGACGGCGAAGCCGTCCAGGTGCAGGGCCAGGTCGATCGGCACGGAGCCGGTCGGGGTGAGGCGGGTGGCCGCGTCGACGGCCTCGCCGGAGCCGGTGCCGCCGCCCTGCCGGCAGGCGACGACGACGGCGAGCACGGCCGCGGCGAGGGTCGGCAGGACGGCGAGGGGCCGTACGAACCCGGGCGCGCGGCGGCCGAGCAGCAGCCCGGCGACGGCGCCGAGGAAGGGCAGGAGGGGGACGAGTACGGCGGTGGTCGTGGTCGTCACGCGGCGGCCTCCGCCTTTTCCTCGCGGTCAGCGCGTCGGGGTGGGTGCTCGTCGGCGCTGAGGTCGCGGAGCCGGTCGATGTCGGCGGTGCCGCGGTTGCGGTACACGAGCAGCACGATGGCCAGGCCGATGCCGATCTCGGCGGCGGCGATGGCGATGATGAACAGGGTGAGCGCCTGGCCGGCGTGGAGCTCGTCGCGCAGCCACACGTCGAAGGCGACGAGGTTGAGGTTGACGGCGTTGAGCATCAGCTCGACGGACATCAGGACGAGGATGGCGTTGCGCCGGGCGAGGACGCCGTAGAGGCCGGTGCAGAAGAGGAGCGCGGCGAGCACGGCGGGGTAGACGAGATGCATCAGCCCTTGACCCCCTTCGCGACCTTGGCGTCCTTGTCGCTCTTCCGGGAGAGCACGATCGCGCCGACGAGGGCCGCGAGCAGCAGCACGGAGAGCGCCTCGAAGGGCAGCACCCAGTGCCGGAAGAGGATCTCTCCGGAGACCTTGGTGGAACCCTGCGGTGCGCCGCCGAGGCCGATCCAGGTCGTACGGAAGGCGTCGACGACCACCCAGACGAGGGCGCCGGCCGCGGCGACGGCGACCCCCAGGGCGGCCCAGCGGTTGCCCGAGTCGGCGTCCGGGGAGCGGCCGATGGGGGCCTTGGTGAGCATCAGCCCGAAGAGGAGGAGGACGACGACGGAGCCGACGTAGATCAGCACCTGCACCCAGGCGATGAACTCCGCGGTCAGCAGGAGGAACTCCACGGCGAGCCCGCCGAGGGTCACGACCAGCCAGAGGGCGGCGTGCACCAGCTGCTTGGTGGTGACGGTGACGAGGGCCGCGCCGAAGGTGACGAGGCCGACGAGGAGGAAGGCGATCTCGACGCCGGAGGTGGAGAGGAAGCCCTGCGTCTGGGCGGCGAGCACCGCGGTGCCGCTCATGCGTCGCCCTCCTTCTCCTGCTCGGCCGCCTGCTGGGCGGCCAGCTTCTCCGCCGTCTTACGGGCCGCCGCGATCTCCTTCGGCTCCTCGGCCGCGGGGTCGAGCGCGGGCGGCTCGGGCACGGTCCACATCCACTCGCGGAGCTTGTCGCGCTCGTGGGTGAGGTCGTGGATGTCGGTCTCGGCGTACTCGAATTCCGGGGACCAGAAGAGCGCGTCGAAGGGGCAGACCTCGATGCAGATGCCGCAGTACATGCACAGGGAGAAGTCGATCGCGAAGCGGTCGAGGACGTTCCGGCTGCGCTCGCGGCCGCCGGGGGCGGCCGGGGGCACGGTCTCCTTGTGGGAGTCGATGTAGATGCACCAGTCCGGGCACTCGCGGGCGCACAGCATGCAGACCGTGCAGTTCTCCTCGAACAGGCCGATCACACCGCGCGTGCGGGGCGGGAGCTCGGGCTGGACGTCCGGGTACTGGGCCGTGACGGTGCGCTTCGTCATCGTGCGGAGGGTGACGGCGAGGCCCTTGGCGAGGCCGGAGCCGGGGATCGGCACTACTGGATCACCACCTTGACGATGCCGGTCAGCGCGATCTGCGCCAGGGCGAGCGGAATGAGAACGGTCCAGGCCAGCTTCTGGAGCTGGTCCTCGCGGAGCCGGGGATAGGTCACGCGCAGCCAGATCACCACGAAGGCGAGCACGGCCGCCTTGAGCAGCGTCCACAGCCAGCCGAGGCCGTCGGCCCCGAAGGGGCCGTGCCAGCCGCCGAGGAAGAGGACGGTGGTGAGGCCGCAGAGTACGACGATGCCGGCGTACTCGGAGAGCAGGAAGAGGGCGAAGCGCAGGCCGGTGTACTCGGTGTACGCGCCGAAGATGATCTCGGAGTCGGCGACGGGCATGTCGAACGGCGGGCGTTGCAGCTCGGCCAGGCCGGCGACGAAGAAGACGAGCCCGCCGACGATCTGCCAGGGCACCCACCACCAGTGGAAGGCGTCCACGATGCCGGGCAGCGAGAGGGTGCCCGCCGCCATGGCGACCGAGGCGGCCGCGAGGAGCATCGGCAGCTCGTACGCCATCAGCTGGGCGGCGGTGCGCAACCCGCCGAGGAGCGAGAACTTGTTGGCCGACGCCCAGCCGGCCATCAGCGAACCGAGGACGCCCACGCCCATGACGGCGAGCACGAAGAAGATGCCGGCGTCGATGACCTGCCCGACGGCGTTGCCGGGCCCGATCGGGATGGCGACGAGCACGAGGAGGTACGGCAGCAGGGCGACGGCGGGCGCGAGCTGAAAGATCCGCCGGTCCGCGCCGGCGGGCACGACGTCCTCTTTCTGCGCGAACTTGACCCCGTCCGCGAGGAGCTGGGCCCACCCGTGGAACCCACCGGCGTACATGGGCCCGAGGCGCCCCTGCATGTGCGCCATGACCTTGTGCTCGGTCTGCCCGATCGCCAGCGGCAGCACGAGGAAGACGACGAACACGGCGAGGAGGCGCAGCACGACGTCGAGAGTGTCGCTCATGCGGTGTCGCCTCCGGCGGGGGTGTCGGGGTTTGCGGCTTCGCCGTTTGCCTGGCCGGCGGCTTTGGAGGACTTGGCGGGGGGCTCGTCGGCCGGGGCGGCCGGGGCGTTGCCGGCCTGGTCGCCGGGGGTGACCTCGGCCGGGGCGGCCGCGCCGTCGTCGGCCTGACCGGCCGCACCGGCTCGGGCGCGGGGGCCCGGCTGGGCGGCTTCATCGGTCTGGTCGGCGGGGGCGTCGGCCGGGCCGCCCGGCTCGGGCTTCGCGCCCGCGTCGGGCTCGGCGGCTTCGTCCGTTCGGGGGGCCGCGGTGGGCGGGGGCGTGTCGGCCGTCGGCTTGGGCTGGGGTTCGGCTGTTGTGTCGTCGAAGGCCGGGCGGGCGTGGTGCCAGGGGGCGTCGGACGAGCGCGGGGCCGGGCGCGGGCGGTCGGGCGCGGGCTGTGCCGCCGCCGACTGGCTCGCCGAGCCGTCACTCGCGCTTCGGGTGCGCCGGGCGGGTGCGGCTGCCCCCGGCTCGGGCGCGCCCGGAGCCTCGGGAGCCGATGCCTGCCGGCCGGCCGAGTCTTCGCCCGCGGTACGGGCACGCCGGGCCGGGGCGTCAGAAGCCGTCGCCTGCTGGCTCGCCGAACCCTCGCCCGCGGTACGGGTGCGGCGCGTCGGCACCGCTCCCTCCGCTGCCTGGCTCGCCGAGCCCTCGCCCGCACTACGGGAACGCCTCGCCGGGGCGGGTGTCCCCGCCTCGGGCGCGCCCGGAACCTCAGGCGCCGCCGCCTGGCTCGCCGAGCCCTCGCTCACGCTGCGCGCACGCCGCGCCGGGCGGTCGGCCGGGGGTGCGGTGCGGGCCGTGCGGGCGGGGCGGGTGGGGGCTGGGGGGAGTTGGCCCTTGAGGGGGCCCCATTCGTTGGGGTCGGGGACGCCCGGGGGGAGCATTTGGCGGCGCTTCGGGCCGCCGTGTTCCGACTCGCCCGGTTCCTTCGCGCCCGGCCACGCCTTCGCGACCCGTGCCGCCAGGACGAAGTCCTTGCGCAGCGGGTGGCCCTCGAAGCCCTCGGGGAGCAGCAGGGGGACGAGGTGGGGGTGGCCCGTGAAGTCCACGCCGAACATTTCGTGCGTCTCGCGCTCGTGCCAGGCCGCCCCGGCGTAGACGCCGATCGCGCTGGGCAGGACGGGCGCGTCGTGCGGCACGGTGGTCCGTACGATCAGGCGCCGTACGCCCGTCGCCGTGCCCTCGCCGGGTCCGCCCGGCAGCGCCGCGACGTGCGCGCACACCCGGAAGCCCGTGCCGGGTTCGTCGACGGCGCTCAGCCAGTCGAAGTACGTGCAGCCCAGCACGGAGCGAGCCGTTTCCAGAGCCGCCAGCCACGCGTCGGCGGGGACGTCGACGGTCAGGAGCTCGTACGCCTCCTCCGCGCTCGCGCCCTCGCCGAACAGTTCGGCGGCCGGACGCGGCAGCCAGCCCACGGCGGGTGCCACCGCGGGCTCGTCCGCGTCGGATGCCCGCGGGACGGGTTCGTTCGTCGGCTCGCTCATCGGTCCGTCTCTCCCGACTCCGCGGCGCCCGCGCCCGGCGTCGGCGGCGGCGTCACCAGGCCGCTCCGCAGCGCCGCCGTGGGCGTGCCGGCCCCGGCGGAGCCGTACCGCTCCCCCAGCGACTCCTTCGCGATCTTCTCCTGGAGCTTGAGGATGCCCTGGAGCAGCGCCTCCGGGCGCGGCGGGCAGCCCGGTACGTAGACGTCGACGGGGATGATCTGGTCGACGCCCTTGGTCACGGAGTACGAGTCCCAGTAGGGGCCGCCGCAGTTGGAGCAGGCGCCGAAGGAGATGACGTACTTCGGCTCGGGCATCTGCTCGTACAGGCGCTTGACCGCCGGTGCCATCTTGTCCGTCACCGTGCCGGAGACGATCATGAGGTCCGCCTGGCGGGGGCCCGGTGCGAAGGGGATGACGCCGAGGCGGATGAAGTCGTGGCGTGCCATGGACGCCGCGATGAACTCGATCGCGCAGCAGGCGAGGCCGAAGTTGAAGACCCACAGGCTGTAGCGGCGACCCCAGTTCAGGATCACCTTCATCGGCTCGGGCGCGAGGCGGGCCAGGGCGCCGAGCCGGCGGGGCTCGGGCAGGTCCACGGGCGGTGTCACGTCCATTCCAGGACGCCCTTCTTCCATGCGTACAACAGGCCCACGGCCAGGAAGCCGAGGAAGATGAACATCTCCACGAGCGTCGCGCCACCGAACCCCGGCGCGGCGAACACCGTCGCCCAGGGGAACAGGAAGATCGAGTCCACAGCGAAGATCACGTACAGGAAGGCGTAGACGTAATAGCGGACCTGGGTGTGTGCCCAGCCTTCGCCGACCGGGTCGACGCCGCATTCGTACGTCAGCAGCTTCTCGGGGGTCGGCACCACGGGCCGCAGCAGCCGTCCGGACGCGAAGGCGACGGCGACGAAGAGCACGCCGACGACCGCGAGCAGGCCGACCACGGAATAGCCCTGGAAATAGTCTGCCGCGATCTGGGCGCCGGTGTGAACACCGGCGTGGGCATCGGTACTACTGGTGCGCACGATGGCCTCCGGCACGTCCGCCCCTCGCTCCCTGTCCCGCGTGTTCGACGATCTGTACGCACGGGAGTCTAGGCCCTGGTGGGGTTATCCCCACCCCTCCCCACCCACGGCCCCCATGGCGGCGGGTCGTCCCGGCCAGGCAGGCTTGGGGATATGAGCGCCAGCAGTACCCCCAGAAAAGCCGCGAATGCCACCGACGGCGACCTACCCGACGACGGCTCCCGCGACGGCGAACGGCTGCCTCCCGCCCGCTTCGCCTTCGACGCGCGGACGTGGCGGGAGATCGGCCACCTCCTGATCAACCTTCCGGCCGGAATCCTCGCGTTCACCTACGTGGCGCTGTGGCTGTACGCGGGTCTCCTGCTGTCCGTCACCGTGATCGGTCTGCCGCTGCTGGCCGCCGGGCTGATGGGGTCGCGCGGGCTGGGCCGGTGGGAGAGGTACCGTGCGCGCCGGCTGCTGGGGGTGCGGATCGAAGAGCCGAGCCCGCTGTCGCGACAGCGCCGGAACCCCGGATTCTTCCCCTGGGTGTGGATGACGCTGAAGGATCCCGTGGCCTGGCGCTCCACGCTGTACGCGTTCATACGACTGCCATGGGGCGTTCTCACTTTCACCCTCACGCTGTGTGCGCTCTTCGTCGGCTGGCCGGTGCTGGGCTATCTGGCGCGGGCGTTGACGAACGCGGACCGGGCCATGGTGCGCGGGCTGCTGTGCCCGTCCGGCGAGCTGGAGCGGCGGATCGCCGAGCTGGAGGAGGACCGGGGCGTGGTCGTCGACACCGCCGCCGCCGACCTGCGCCGCATCGAGCGCGATCTCCACGACGGCGCCCAGGCCCGCCTGGTGGCCCTGGCCATGGGCCTGGGCCTGGCGAAGGAGAAGCTGCTGGAGGACCCGGAGGCCGCGGCGAAGATGGTCGACGAGGCGCACGGCGAGGTGAAGCTCGCCCTCCAGGAGCTGCGCGACCTCGCCCGCGGCATCCACCCGGCCGTCCTCACCGACCGGGGTCTGGACGCGGCGCTGTCCTCGGTGGCGGCGCGCTGCACCGTGCCGGTCACGGTCGACGTCGATCTGCCGGCCCGCCCGGCGCCCGCGATCGAGGGCATCGCCTACTTCACCGTCTCCGAACTGCTCCAGAACATCAGCAAGCACAGCCGGGCCCGCGCGGCGGACATCTGGCTGTGGCGCAAGGGGAACCGGCTGCTGATCCAGGTGCGCGACGACGGCCTCGGCGGCGCGTCGACGGACTCCGGCACGGGGCTGGCCGGGCTGGCCGAGCGGCTGGGCTCGGTCGACGGGCTGTTCGTCGTGGACTCCCCCGTCGGCGGGCCGACCGTGGTCACGGCCGAGCTGCCGTGGCGCGACCGCGCGACGGTGGGCTGAGCGGCGGCGGGCTGAGCGCTGGCGGTCCGAGTGGCGGCCTCCGCCCGGTCGCACCGCGCTGACCTGCCCCGTACCGAACGGGGGTAGGGACAGCCCCACCCCCAGGACACCGACGCGCTCCATGGTCCCGGGCGTCGCCGTCCGGGAGCCTGGAAGCACAAGCGAAGCCTGGAGATCGGACGAAGAGATGGTCATGGACGACGGACGGGCGAGCGCACCCCCGGCCCATCGGGTGCCCGCCGTGCTGCGCGCACCGCTGGAGGGCCGCACCTGGCGCGAGTTCCTCTATCTCCTGCTCAGTCTTCCGGTGTCGGTCGTCACCTTCAGCTACGCGATCACGATGGCCTCGCTCGGCGTCGGCCTGCTGATCACCTTCCTGGGCATCCCGGTGCTGGCCGCGGCGCTCGCCGGGGCGCGCGGGATCGGCGCGGTCGAGCGCGTACGGGCCCGGGCGCTGCTGCGCCTGGAGGTCGCCGACCCCGAGCCGGTGCGCGTCGCCAAGGGCCGCAGCGGCCCGATGGCCTGGACGGTGGCGCTGCTCAAGAGCGGGACGTCCTGGCGCCACCTGCTCTACTCGCTGCTGCACATGCCGTGGGCGATAGGCGCGTTCTGCGTGTCGCTGACCCTGTGGGCCGTCGGCTGGGCGGTGTTCCTCTATCCGCTGTACGCGTGGATGTACCCGAGGTTCTGGGGCCAGCCGGGCATGCAGATCTACGGCGACTCCGACGGCACCGCCCTCTACGTCGACAACCCCTTCGAGATCGGTGTCACCAGCGCCGCCGGCCTGGTCGTGGTCCTGGCCACCCCGTGGGTCATCCGCGGCATGGCGTACGTGGACCGGCTGCTGGTGCTCGGTCTGCTGGGCCCGTCGAGGCTCGCGACCCGGGTGTGGGAGCTGGAGGAGGACCGGGGCGTGGTCGTCGACACCGCCGCCGCCGACCTGCGCCGCATCGAGCGCGACCTGCACGACGGCGCCCAGGCCCGGCTCGTGGCGCTGGCCATGGACCTGGGGCTGGCGAAGGAGAAGCTGGAGGAGGACCCGGAGGCCGCGGCGAAGATGGTCGACGAGGCGCACGGCGAGGTGAAGCTCGCCCTCCAGGAGCTGCGCGACCTCGCCCGCGGCATCCACCCGGCGATCCTGACCGACCGGGGTCTGGGCCCGGCGCTGTCCGCGCTGGCCGCCCGCTGCACCGTGCCGGTCACGGTCGACGTCGATCTGCCGGCCCGCCCCGCGGCGGCGATCGAGGGCATCGCCTACTTCACCGTCTCCGAACTGCTCCAGAACATCAGCAAGCACAGCCGGGCCCGTAGTGCCGGCGTCGACGTCTGGCGGTCGGCGAACCGTCTGATGCTCCAGGTGACCGACGACGGCAAGGGCGGCGCGTCCACCGAGTCCGGCAGCGGGCTGGCCGGGCTGGCCGAGCGGCTGGGCTCGGTCGACGGTCTGCTGGTGATCGACTCCCCCGCGGGCGGCCCGACGACCGTGACCGCGGAACTGCCCTGGCGCGGCTGAGCGCCGCTCCCCCGTCGTACGCCTGCCGCGACCCCGCGTCGCCCCGGAGCGCACCGTGCTCCGGGGCGAATGCTGCGATGCTTGGCTCGTCGATGTCGCAGCGAACCCGGCGCGGGACGCCGGGACAGGGGGGCCGAGAGATCGTGGAGGACAGGGTGCGGGTGGTCATCGCCGAGGATTCGGTGCTTCTTCGGGAGGGCCTGACCCGGCTGCTGACCGACCGTGGGCACGACGTCGTGGCCGGTGTCGGCGACGCGCAGGCGCTGCTCAAGGCCATCAAGGAGCTCGCGGACGAGAACGCCCTGCCGGATGTGGTGGTCGCGGACGTCCGGATGCCGCCGACCCACACCGACGAGGGCGTACGGGCCGCCGTGCAGCTGCGCAAGGAGCACCCGGGGTTGGGCGTGCTGGTGCTCTCGCAGTACGTGGAGGAGCAGTACGCCACCGAGTTGCTGGCCGGCAGCAGCCGGGGTGTCGGCTATCTGCTGAAGGACCGGGTCGCGGAGGTGCGGGAGTTCGTGGACGCGGTGGTGCGCGTCGCGCGCGGCGGCACCGCCCTGGACCCCGAGGTGGTCGCGCAGTTGCTGGGCCGCAGCCGCAAGCAGGACGTGCTGGCCGGGCTGACGCCGCGGGAGCGGGAGGTCCTGGGACTGATGGCCGAGGGACGGACGAATTCCGCTGTCGCCCGTCAGCTGGTGGTCAGCGACGGTGCGGTGGAGAAGCACGTCAGCAACATCTTCCAGAAGCTCGGGCTGTCCCCGAGTGACGGGGATCACCGGCGGGTGCTGGCCGTGCTCACCTACCTCCGCTCCTGACCGGTCGGCAGGCCATCCCGTCGGGAGAGGTGTCCAGGTGGGCGGCCCGGCCCGGGCGTGGACCTAGAACCAAAGACCTAGGGGGAGGCGTCTTTCCCGGTGGGGTCCAAGGGGCTGACGAACCGCGTCTTATCGGCACATAACGGCCGGACATCCTCGCCCGCGTCTTGTGATCTTTCCCAGGTAGGCGACCCTTACCCACGTACGATGGCGGTGGGTAAGCCGGTCGGCACCACCGTGTGCGCGCCGCCGCCATGAGGGAGGTCCGAAGCAGTGACCAGCCAGGTCAGTAGCCCGGCCGAACAGGCCGAACCAGCCGAGCAGCCGGGTGGGGCCGCCCCGCCCGCTGCCGAGCGGGAGCCGTCACTTCCCGCCCCGGGGCAGCATGCCCCCGACGGCGCGAAGGAAGTCCGGCAGCTCGAGCGTGTGATCATCCGGTTCGCGGGGGACTCGGGTGACGGCATGCAGCTCACCGGAGACCGCTTCACGTCGGAGACGGCGTCGTTCGGCAATGACCTGTCCACGCTGCCGAACTTCCCCGCCGAGATCCGGGCGCCCGCCGGGACCCTGCCCGGTGTCTCGTCCTTCCAGCTGCACTTCGCCGACCACGACATCCTCACGCCGGGCGACGCCCCGGACGTGCTGGTGGCGATGAACCCGGCCGCGCTGAAGGCGAACATCGCGGACGTGCCGCGCGGCGCGGAGATCATCGTCAACACCGACGAGTTCACCAAGCGGCCCATGGCCAAGGTCGGCTATGAGACCTCACCGCTGGAGGACGGCTCGCTGGACGGCTACCGCGTGCACGGCGTGCCGCTGACGACGCTGACCGTCGAGGCGCTGAAGGACTTCGACCTCTCGCGCAAGGACGCGGGCCGCTCGAAGAACATGTTCGCGCTCGGTCTGCTGTCGTGGATGTACCACCGGCCCACACAGGGCACGGAGTCCTTCCTGCGCAAGAAGTTCGCGAAGAAGCCGGAGATCGCCGAGGCGAACGTCGCGGCGTTCCGCGCGGGCTGGAACTTCGGCGAGACCACCGAGGACTTCGCCGTCTCCTACGAGGTCGCGCCCGCGACGGCCGCGTTCCCCACGGGCACGTACCGCAACATCTCCGGGAACCTGGCCCTGTCGTACGGCCTGATCGCCGCCGCGCGCCAGGCGGACCTGCCGCTGTACCTGGGCTCGTACCCCATCACCCCGGCCTCGGACATCCTGCACGAGCTGTCGAAGCACAAGAACTTCGGTGTGCGGACCTTCCAGGCCGAGGACGAGATCGCCGGCATCGGCGCCGCGCTCGGCGCGGCCTTCGGCGGTTCGCTCGCGGTGACCACCACCTCGGGTCCGGGGGTGGCGCTGAAGTCCGAGACGATCGGTCTGGCGGTGTCGTTGGAGCTGCCGCTGCTGATCGTGGACATCCAGCGCGGCGGGCCCTCCACCGGTCTGCCGACCAAGACGGAGCAGGCCGACCTGCTGCAGGCGATGTACGGGCGCAACGGCGAGGCCCCGGTGCCGGTCGTCGCCCCGCGTACGGCCGCGGACTGTTTCGACGCGGCGATCGAGGCCGCGCGGATCGCGCTGACCTACCGCACCCCGGTGTTCCTGCTCTCCGACGGCTATCTCGCCAACGGCTCCGAGCCCTGGCGGATCCCGGAGACCCACGAGCTGCCCGACCTGCGGGTGCAGTTCGCCACCGGACCCAACCACACCCTGGCCGACGGCACCGACGTCTTCTGGCCCTACAAGCGCGACCCCCACACGCTCGCCCGCCCGTGGGCGGTGCCGGGCACGCCGGGGCTGGAGCACCGCATCGGCGGCATCGAGAAGCAGGACGGCACGGGCAACATCTCCTACGACCCGGCCAACCACGACTTCATGGTCCGCACCCGCCAGGCCAAGATCGACGGCATCGAGGTGCCCGACCTGGCCGTGGACGACCCGGACGGCGCGCGGACGCTGGTCCTGGGCTGGGGTTCGACGTACGGCCCGATCACGGCCGCCGTGCGCCGGCTGCGCGCGGAGGGCGTGCCCATCGCCCAGGCACACCTGCGCCACCTCAACCCCTTCCCGAAGAACCTGGGGAAGGTGCTGGCCGGCTACGACAAGGTGGTCGTCCCGGAGATGAACCTCGGCCAGCTCGCCACCCTCATCCGTGCGAAGTACCTGGTCGACGCCCACTCCTACAACCAGGTCAACGGCATGCCGTTCAAGGCGGAGCAGCTCGCCACGGTGCTCAAGGAGGCCAGCCATGGCTAAGACGAACGAGGCGCTGAAGCTGGTGCCCAAGGCCGAGGCGCAGCAGTCCATGAAGGACTTCAAGTCCGATCAGGAAGTGCGCTGGTGCCCCGGCTGCGGTGACTACGCGATCCTGGCCGCCGTGCAGGGCTTCATGCCCGAGCTCGGCCTCGCCAAGGAGAACATCGTCTTCGTCTCCGGCATCGGCTGTTCCTCCCGCTTCCCGTACTACATGAACACGTACGGGATGCACTCCATCCACGGCCGTGCCCCCGCCATCGCCACCGGCCTCGCCTCCTCCCGTCCTGACCTCTCCGTCTGGGTGGTCACGGGCGACGGCGACGCGCTGTCGATCGGCGGCAACCACCTGATCCACGCCCTGCGCCGCAACGTCAACCTCAAGATCCTGCTGTTCAACAACCGGATCTACGGGCTGACCAAGGGCCAGTACTCCCCGACCTCCGAGGTCGGCAAGATCACCAAGTCGACGCCGATGGGATCGCTGGACGCGCCCTTCAACCCGGTGTCGCTGGCGATCGGCGCCGAGGCGTCCTTCGTGGCCCGCACCGTCGACTCCGACCGCAAGCACCTCACCGAGGTCCTGCGGCAGGCGGCCGACCACCCGGGCACCGCGCTGGTGGAGATCTACCAGAACTGCAACATCTTCAACGACGGCGCGTTCGAGGTGCTCAAGGACAAGCAGCAGGCCGAGGAGGCGGTGATCCGCCTGGAGCACGGGCGGCCCATCCGCTTCGGCGCCGACGACGCCAAGGGCGTCGTACGCGACCGGGCCACCGGTGACCTTCGCGTCGTCGAGGTCACGGCGGAGAACGAGGCCGAGATCCTGGTCCACGACGCGCACGCCGCCTCGCCGACCACGGCCTTCGCCCTCTCCCGGCTCGCCGACCCCGACACCCTCCACCACACCCCCATCGGCGTCTTCCGCAGCACCGAACGACCCGTCTACGACACGCTGATGTCCGATCAGCTGGAGACCGCGGTCGAGCAGAAGGGCAAGGGCGACCTCTCGGCGCTCCTCGCCGGTGGCGACACCTGGACGGTCGTCGGCTGACCCGACGCGCCGGACGACGGCCGGGCATCCGCATCGGGTGCCCGGCCGTTCGCGTGGGCGGTCACCGGCGGCGTCATGACCGTTATCTGATACGGGCATGACATCGCCGCGGGCGCGGCGCTACCTTCGCAAGGTCGTCGTCGCCCACCCCACCCGGGAGGTACCCCAGTGAACCCGCCGTCGCCCCCGAACGAGACCCGCACAGGTCTGCTGTGCGCCGTCGCCGCCTATACGATCTGGGGCCTCTTCCCGCTCTACTGGCCGCTGTTGGAGCCGACCGGGGCGGTGGAGATCCTGGCGCACCGCATGGTGTGGTCGCTCGCCGCGGTCCTGGTCGTGCTGGCCGTCACGCGCCGCTGGGACTGGATACGCCCGCTGCTGCGGCAGCCCCGGCGGGTGGGGATGATCGCGCTGGGCGCGCTGTTCATCTCGGTGAACTGGGCCACGTACATCTGGGCCGTGAACTCCGGGCACGTCGTGGAGACGTCGATGGGCTACTTCATCAACCCGCTGGCCAGCATCGGCCTCGGTGTCCTGGTGCTGCGCGAGCGGTTGCGCGCGGTGCAGTGGACGGCGGTCGGCATCGGGGTGGCCGCGGTCGTCGTGCTGGCCGTCGGGTACGGCAAGCCGCCGTGGGTGGCGCTGACGCTGGCGGCGACGTTCAGCACGTACGGCCTGGTGAAGAAGAAGGTCGGGCTGGGCGGGCTGGAGTCGATGGCCGCGGAGACGGCCGTGCAGTTCCTGCCCGCGATGGGCTTCCTGGTGTTCCTGGGGGTGCGCGGCGAGTCCACGTTCGCGGGTACGGGCGGCGGGCACGCCGCGCTCCTGATGGGCACCGGCGCGATCACCGCACTGCCACTGATCTGCTTCGGCGTCGCGGCCGTGCGGCTGCCGCTGTCGGTGATCGGGATGCTCCAGTACCTCGCGCCCGTCTTCCAGTTCGCGCTGGGGCTCACGGTCTTCCACGAGTCGATGCCCGCCGAGCGGTGGGCCGGTTTCGCACTCGTCTGGCTGGCGCTGGCGCTGCTGACCTGGGACGCCCTGCGGACGGCCCGGAACGCGCGGACGGAGCTGCGGACGGCGCGGAGCAAGGCGGAGCAGGCCGCGGGTGTTCACACAGAAAACACACTGGCCCCAGAGGCACCAGAAGCCACAGCTCAGGGCCGGTAGGACGCCGCCCGATATCCGGAAACCGGTGTCCCGTGTCCGAAATCCGCCCTTGACGCTCTTTCGGGGCGGCCTCAACATCATGGCCACGTCAAATGGAGTTGGGAGCCCCCCATGCTTGACCTCATCGGACCAACCCTGCCCCGAAGATCTCGCGCCACGGCCCTGCTGGCGACCGGCGCGGCCATCGTCACCACTCTGCTCGGCGCGGCCTCCGCCCCGGCCCTGGCGGCCCCCACCACCGCCAAGGCCCCGGCCACCGCCGCCGTGCCCGACATCTCCGTCGCCAACGTCAAGGCGCACCTGAGCCAGCTGCAGTCGATCGCCTCCGCCAACGGCGGCAACCGCGCGCACGGCCGCAGCGGTTACAAGGCGTCCCTCGACTATGTGAAGGGCAAGCTGGACGCCGCCGGATTCACCACCACCGTGCAGCAGTTCACCTCCAGCGGCGCCACCGGCTACAACCTCATCGCCGACTGGCCCGGCGGCGACCCGGCCCACGTGGTCTTCGCCGGCGCCCACCTCGACTCGGTGTCCGCCGGGCCGGGCATCAACGACAACGGGTCCGGCTCGGCCGGCGTCCTCGAAACGGCCCTCACCGTGGCCCGCGAGGGCTACAAGCCGGGCAAGCACCTGCGGTTCGGCTGGTGGGGCGCGGAAGAGCTCGGCATGGTCGGGTCGAAGTACTACGTCAACAACCTGCCGTCCACCGAGCGCGCCAAGATCGACGGCTACCTCAACTTCGACATGATCGGCTCGCCCAACCCGGGCTACTTCGTCTATGACGACGACAGCGCGATCGAGGGCGTCTTCAAGGGCTTCTTCGCCGCCCGGAACATCTCCACCGAGATCGAGACCGAGGGCGACGGCCGCTCCGACCACGCGCCGTTCAAGAACGCGGGCATAGCCGTCGGCGGGCTGTTCAGCGGCGCGGACTACCGTAAGACGGCCGCGCAGGCCCAGAAGTGGGGCGGCACGGCGGGCCAGGCGTTCGACCGCTGCTACCACTCCTCCTGCGACACGTCGGCGAACATCGACGACAAGGCGCTGGACAACAACAGCGACGCCATCGCCCACTCCGTCTGGACGCTGAGCGGCGGCTCCACCACCCCGCCCGGCTCCTCCTTCGAGAACGCCGCCGACGTCGCCATCCCCGACGCGGGCGCGGCCGTCGAGTCACCGATCAACGTCACCGGCGTCACCGGCAACGCGCCCTCGACGCTCAAGGTCGGGGTCGACATCAAGCACACCTGGCGCGGCGACGTGGTCATCGACCTCGTCGGGCCGAGCGGGCGCGCGTACCGGCTGAAGGACTCCAGCGGCAATGACTCGGCGGACAACGTGATCGCCAGTTACACGGTCAACGCCTCGGGCGAGACGGCGAACGGGACGTGGAAGCTCCGCGTCCAGGACATCGCCGCGCAGGACACGGGCTACATCGACAGCTGGAAGCTGACCTTCTAGCGCCGCTCCCAGGACCACCACGAGGGCACAACCCCGCAAGAGGGCCCGGGGGATCGCGATGATCCCCCGGGCCCTCGCGGCGTCACGCCTTGATGTCCTTCGCCGTGAACCGCGCCCACGCCGCCGAGCCGAAGACGGCCGCGTACAGCAGCTGGAGGCGGGCGTTGTCCAGCAGCTGGTCCCAGTAGACCGGCCGGCGCAGCAGGTCCGCGAAGCTCAGCCAGTGGTGCGAGAAGAGATACGGCTGGATGGCGTGCAGCTGCGGGAACTGGTCGAGGATCTGCACCGTGATCAGCAGGCCCACCGTGGTGGCCATCGCCGCGATGCCGCTGTTGGTGAGCGTGGAGACGAACAGCCCCAGCGTCGCCAGCCCCACCAGCGACAGCGCGACGACACCCGCGATCGCCAGCGCGCGCAGCAGCCCTTCCGCGAAGGACACGGTCGTCCCGCTGATCAGCGTGACCTCGCCGACCGGGAACAGCAGCGCCCCCACGGCGAGCGCCGAGGCGGCGACCACCAGCGTGGCCACGAGGCAGAAAGCTAGCGTGGCGGCGTATTTGGCGAGCAGCAGCCGGGTGCGGCCGGCCGGGGCGACGAGGAGGTAGTGCAGGGTGCCCGCGCTCGCCTCACCGGCGATCGCGTCACCCGCGACCACGCCGACCGCCATCGGCAGGAAGAACGGCAGGGTCGCGGCGAGGGAGGTGAAGACCAGGAAGAGGCCGTTGTTGGTGACCTGGCCGAGGAACGCCGGGCCGCCGCCCGCACCGCCGACCGTGCCGCCGTCGCTGGTCTCGACCTTCACGGCGATGCCCACGAGGACGGGGACGACCGCGAGCACGCCGAGCAGGGCGAGCGTGCGCCACCGCCGGAACACCGTGCCGATCTCGCTGCGGAAGAGGGAGAGCTGCCACAGCGGGCTCACGGCCCGCCCCGGCCCGCCCGCCAACGGCTCAGCCCGCGACATCGAAGCCCTCCCCCGTGAGCGCCACGAAGGCGTCCTCCAGCGAGGCGCGTTCCCTGCCGAAGGCCCGTACGCGCACGCCTGCCGCGACCAGCGCCGCATTGAGGTCCGCGAGGTCGGGGGCGGTCGTGGTGGGCAGTTCGCCGGTGACCCGGTCGTCGGCGACCACGAGATCACTCACGCCGAGCTCCTTGAGGACACGGACGGCGTCCGCGGTGTCGGGGGTGGTCACGGCCAGCCGGCCGCGTGTGGAGGAGGCCAGCTCGGCGACCGTGCCCTGGGTGAGCAGCCGGCCCTGGGCCATGACCGCGGCGTGCGTGCAGACCTGCTCGATCTCGTCCAGGAGGTGGGAGGAGAGGAAGACGGTGGCGCCGTCGGCAGCGAGCTGTCGGACGAGGGTGCGGATCTCGCGCATGCCCTGCGGGTCGAGGCCGTTGGTCGGCTCGTCCAGGACGAGCAGCTCTCGCGGCTGGAGCAGGGCCGCGGCCAGGCCCAGGCGCTGCTTCATGCCCAGGGAGTACGCGCGCGCCTTCTTGCCCGCGGCGGCGACCAGGCCCACCCGCTCCAGCGCCGCGTCGGCCCGGGCCGCCCGGGTGCGGGGATCGGCCGTGGGGTCGGCGGCGTCGAAGCGTACGAGGTTGTCGCGGCCGGTGAGGAAGCCGTAGAAGGCGGGCCCCTCGATCAGGGCGCCCACCTTGGGCAGCACCCGGCGCCCCGCGCGCGGCATCGGCTCGCCGAGCACCTCGGCGGTGCCCGAGGTGGGTTCGATCAGGCCCATCAGCATCCGGATGGTGGTGGTCTTCCCGGAGCCGTTGGGGCCCAGGAACCCGAAGACGCTGCCGCGCGGCACCATGAGATCGAGCCGGTCCACGGCGAGCTGGCCGCCGCGGTAGCGCTTGGTGAGCCCACGCGTGCGGATCGCGGCGGGCCGCTGCTCCACCGGTTCCCCTTCCGTTCATCCGGCCCGGCGCGGGGCCCCGCCTGGCGGCGGCGCTCCCGGCCGGGCCGGGTCGGCTACTTCGCCGCCTTGATCAGGGCGTCCTTGGTGACGGCGCCCACATAGACCTTGCCGTCGTCGGTGATCAGGGCGTTGACCAGGCGGGTGGAGAAGACATGGCCCGAGCCGAAGGGGCCCGTGACCTTGCTGCCGAACTTCTCCAGCAGGCCGCCGCCGGGGGCGTTCTTGCCGAGGCTGCCACCCTTCTCGCCGCCGGCGCCCTTAGGCACCGTGAACTCGGCGATGGAGCCCCAGCTCTTCCCGATGACGTTGAAGCCCGAGAGGTCGGACATGTCCGGCAGCTCGCCGGGGGTGCCCGGGCGGGCGCCCTTGTGCTCCGCGCCGCCCTTGAGGTCCTTGTCCTCGGTGACCTTGGCGCCCTTCGGCGGGGTGAAGTCGAAGGTGCCCGCGCCCGGCTTGGAGAAGTCGACCTTGGTGAAGGCCGCATCGACGACGGCCTTGCCGCCGCTCTTCGGGGCGAGGGTGAACTTCAGGGGCGTGCCGGTCTTGGCGTCGACCGCGATGCGGACCGCGCCGATCGTCGACTCGGCCGCCTTCGGCTTGATGGCCAGCTGATAGGCGTCGCGCCCGGCCACCTTGGCCGTGCCGTCGACCGTCACGTCGGTCGTGTCGTCCACGGCGTCCAGCGCCTTCTTCGCCAGCTCCTGCGGCGAGGCGCCGCGCAGCTCCTCGGGGGCCGCCCGGTGCCCGGCACCGGCCTTCTCCCGGGGTGCGGTGGAGTGGTGCACGGTGTTGCTGCCGCTGTCGTACGCCCAGACCTGGTCGCCGTTGCGGATCAGGCTGTACTCGGCGGCGCGCTCGACGATCGACAGGCGCTGCTTGTCGGGGCCGTCGACGGCGAACCGCAGCGTGTGCGTGCCGGAGGCGAGCTCGGTGAGCTTGGCCTGCGGGGAGACGTCCGAGCCGCCGTGCTTGCCGCCCTTGCCGCCCTCGGCGCCGCCGAAGGAGACGCCGGACGGCAGCGACGGCAGGCCCAGGTCGGTGGATATCTTCAGCGAGCCGGACATCTGCTGGACGTCCGACTTGGCGACCTTGGCCACGAGCTCTTCCGCGCTGATCTTCGGCAGGTCGGGGTCACCGCTGCTGGCGAGCGCCGAGGTGATGCCGATCGTGGCCGCCGCGATCCCGGCGACCGCGACGGGCACGGCATAGCGGACGGCCTTGCGGCGGCCCCGGGGGCCCCCTGCGTCCGGTGCGGGGCCGCCGCTCTCCGCGGTGCCCTGGGTCGGTTCATTCGGTGCCATGTGGTCTACCTCCGTCGTCGCGGCGGTCATCACGTGCCCTGCACTCGCCCACCCCCCGGGCTCATTGTGGCCCGGCCGCGCGGCGGTGGAACGGGGAACCGGAGGTTTTCCCCGGTTCATGACACTCTCGATTCCACCAAACGACACCCCGTCGGGGCATCAGCCGACGGGATCAAGTCCGCGTACCTCTCGGGTATGACGCCCCCTAAGGGGCCATCACCCACATGGGGGTACGGCGGGGTCGGCCGGCTCAGCCGGCCCGGTGCACCACGGCGTCGCAGAGGTTCTCCAGCGCGGCCTTGGCGAAGCACTCGGGCAGCGGCGCCAGGATGGCCCGTGCCTCCTGGGCGTAGCGGACGGTGTCGCGCCGCGCCTGCTCCAGGGCGGGGTGGGCGCGCAGCCGGCGCAGCACCTCGGCGTGCAGGGCGTCGTCGGTGAGGTCGCCGTCGAGCAGCTCGCACAGCTGGAGGTCGTCGGCGGAGCCGGTGGCGGCGGCCTGGGCGCGCAGGTGCAGGACGGGCAGGGTGGGGATGCCCTCGCGCAGGTCGGTGCCGGGCGTCTTGCCGGACTCGTGGGAGTCGCTGGCGATGTCCAGGACGTCGTCGGCGAGCTGGAAGGCGGTGCCGAGCCGCTCGCCGTAGTGGGTGAGGATGTCGATCGTGCGCTCGTCGGCGCCGGACATCATCGCGCCGTACCGCCCGGAGACGGCGATCAGCGAGCCGGTCTTGCCGGCGATGACGTCGAGGTAGTGCTCGATGGGGTCGCGGCCGTCGCGCGGTCCGGCCGTCTCCAGGATCTGGCCGGTCACCAGGCGCTCGAACGCCTCGGCCTGGATGCGGACGGCCTCCGGCCCGAGGTCGGCGAGGATGTGCGAGGCGCGGGAGAAGAGGAAGTCGCCGGTCAGGACGGCGACGGAGTTGCCCCAGCGGGCGTTGGCGCTGTCCACGCCGCGCCGCACCTCGGCCTCGTCCATGACGTCGTCGTGGTACAGCGTCGCCAGGTGGGTGAGCTCGACCACGACGGCCGAGGGCACCACGCCGGGTGCGTACGGGTCGCCGAACTGCGCGGCGAGCATCACCAGCAGCGGGCGGAACCGCTTGCCGCCGGCCCGTACGAGATGCTGGGCGGCCTCGGTGATGAAGGGCACATCGCTCTTGGTGGCCTCCAGGAGGCCCTCCTCGACAGCGGCCAAACCGGCCTGGACATCGGCTTCAAGAGCCTGGTCCCGCACGCTCAGCCCGAAAGGCCCGACGACGGTCACGAGGGGTACTCCTGTCTGCCTGCGAACACGGGGTTTGTCGATGTGTCGCTGTCTCCACCGAAAGTCAGCGTATCCGGTCGGCTGTCGATCACCGTGGGCGCCTGCCCTTTCGATGGCTCTTCGCCGTATGTGCCCGGGGGTTTCCCCGGGATGCCCCGGGTGCCCTGTCGGGCCGCGCCCAAGCACGGTGGCGCTCCGCGGTGGGGCTCCGCGGTGGGGCTCCGCCCGTTCATCGCTTCCGGGTTCGGCGGTACGGCCTTGCCGCGTCGGCCGGTTCGGCGTCCGCGTCGGCCGGTTCGGCGCGTTGCGGCTCCGCCGGCTCCGCATCGTCGGCCTCCGTCGGTTCGGCACCGCCGGGCTGCCACGTGGTGGGCACGCGCCGTCGCGGCGGGAGGGGTGGCCCGGCGGGCTGCCCAGGGGGTGCCGCCCCCGTACACCTGCCGCGCCAAGGCCCGGCGTGCCGTGCCAAGGGGCCCGGCCGGTCCGCACGCCGGACCCGACGTACTCGCGCGGGTCCCCGGACTGCCCGTGCCAGGGGCCCGGCCGGTCCGCACGCCGGAGCCGGCGTGCCCGTGCGGGGCCCCCGCCCGCCCCCGGGCCCAGGCAAGGCATCCAGCCGCACTCCGCCCACAGAAGTAAGGGGACCGCCCGACGCGGTCCCCCACCCCTCGAGTCCCCGGCTCCTACAGTGCCCCCACCGCCCTGGCCAGGCGCGGGGACGCGTACTCCGTGCCGCAGACGAATCGCATCACCGGGCCGTAGCTGGATGCCGCCGGGAGGCCCGTGAAGAAGAGGCCCGGGACCGAGGAGTGGTAGCCCGCGCCCAGGCGGGGGCCGCCCGCGCCGGTGGCGAGGCGGGTGCGCAGGCCGTGGCCGAGGAAGTCCATGGCCGCCAGGTCCACGCGGTAGCCGGTCGCCGCGATGACGTGGTCGGCGGCGAGCTCTCCTTCGATGCCGTGCTCGCCGGCGAGGGTGAGCACCGGACGGCCCTCGTCCACCCTCGCCCCCGCGATCCGCTTGCCCTCGGAGACCTGGACCCGGCCGATGAACCGCTCGCGCAGCCACCACGCGCCCAGCGGCCCCAGCACCCGCTGGACGAGGAATTGCCGCGTCGGCGCCGGAAGATGGCGGAAACCGCCCGCGTGATACGAGAAGGCGTACAGCGACCAGGCCCGCCCGAAGGGGGTGTCGGGCTTGAGCGCCGACTGCCCGTCCGGCGCGGCGCCGAACCGCACCGCGCCCCGCCGCCGCGCGATCACCCGCACCGACGCGGCCCCCGCGTCGGCGAGCAGCACGGCGGTCTCCAGCGCCGACTGTCCGGCGCCGATGACGAGCACCTCCTTGCCGGCGAACCGCGACAGGTCGCGGTGTTGCGAGCTGTGCGAGACGGGCCCGCTCACCGAGGGCCCGTCGGGGACGGCCGCGGCCAGTTCGGCGGGCAGTCGGGCGAACCCGCTGAGCCCGGTGGCGACGACGACGGCGCGGGCGGTGAACTGCTCGCCGGAGTCCAGCTTCAGCTCGAAGCCCTTGGCCCGGCGGTCCACCGAGACCACCCGCACCTGTTCCAGCTCCGGCACCAGCCGCTCCTGGAACCACTGTCCGTACCGCGCGAAGGTCTCCACCGGGATGGTGTCCCAGTCCGATTCGTAGCGCCGCTCACCCGTGTCGCGGCAGAAGTCGAGAAGCGTGTGGCCCGGCTGAGGGGCGTCGATGTTGGAGGCGACGGGGGTGGATTTCAGGATCATTCCGGCGGGCATGTGCTCGCGCCAGCTCACCATCGGCGAACCGAAGACGCGGGTGCTCATGCCGTGCGCCCGCAGGTGAGCTGCGGTCGACAGGCCGTACGGACCGGCCCCGATGACGGCTACGGGAAGTGTCACGAGTCCCCTCCCAGGGCGTTACTTGTTACTCGACAACGGCAGCAGCGCGCCGGGAGCGCCACAGCTGCCACAGATGCCGCACGCCCGGCCGCACGAACCGGGCGAGCATGGTGAAGAAGGGCTTGAGGTCGTCCCGCGCGAGCCAGGCCAGCTCCGTGCCACTGGCGCGCGCGGGCGCGTGGGGGGTGGTGTACCCGCTGCGGCTGTAGGCGGCGAGGGCGGGCAGGTCGATGTTCTCCACGACGAAGCGCCGCCCGGTGAGCTGCTCGCCCTCGGGGACCTCGCACCCGGTCAGGTCCAGGTGCTGGGCGCGGACGACGTCCACGCCCGACTCGCTCTCGAAGAGGCGGAACTGCGCGCCCATCCGGGGGTTGAAGTCCAGGAGCTTGTAGCGGCCGTCCCGCCGGTCGAAGCGCCAGTCGAGGTCGACGATGCCGCTGAAGCCGATCTGCTTGATGAACTGCGCGGACATGTCGGCCAGTTCGGGGTTGTCGACGATGTAGGCGTGGGCGGTCATGCCCGCGTGTGGCGGCCAGGAGCGCACCTTGACGCCGGTGAACATCGCCAGCGGGGTGCTCTGCGCGTCGAAGTAGGCGTGGACGATCCAGTCCTCGGCGTCCTCGCGGGGCAGGTACTCCTGGAGGATCACACCGGGCGACGGGCCCCAGCCGCGCGCCAGGGCCAGCAGTTCGCGGGGGCCCCCTATGCGGGTCGTGCCGTGCACGGCGGGCTTGCGGCGCCGTTCGAACGCCTCCCGGTTCTTGGCCACCAGAGGGAAACGGGCCCGCGCGGCATACGCCTCGATCTCCTCGTAGGAGTCGGGGAAGAGGGCCTCCGGGGAGGGCACCCCGTGCTCCACGCAGAGCTCGTGCAGCCCCTGCTTGCTCGCGAGCCGGCGGGGCAGGTGCCGGTCGACGGGCGGGAAGAGGAAGCTGCCCGCCAGCTCCGGCGCGTGCTCGGCGATCAGCACGGCCGCCTCTTCGTCGGTGGGCACCAGGACGGTCGGGCGGCCGATCTCGCGCCCGATCCGCAGCAGGCCCTCGACGAGCTCCTCGGCGCCCTCGGTGCCGGTGGTCGGCCATACGAACCGGCCGTGCAGATAGCGGGAGACGGCGGCGGGGGTCCAGCGGTCCTCGGTGATGGCGTAGACCGGGACACCGAGTCTGCCGAGGCTGCGGATCGCGCCGACGCCACCGTGGTGGAGGGGGTAGTCGCCGATCTTCACTATGAGCCCTGGAACGGACCGGTCCGCCACGATGGGCGTGCTCCTGCTCGCCACCAGCATCCCCCTCGGCCACTCAGCCGCAGCGGCCCCCCCACTGTGCGTGACCCGACTTAGGACGCTACTTCGGAATCGCCGCCTCCAGCAAGGAATTACCGGACATTGCTCGCTCTTTAGTGAGTGGTCGGAGGGCGTTCGTGAGCAGGCCGCGCGCCCCCTCGGACGCCCCGGCGGGCGGCGTGCGGAACGGGCCCGGCGCGCGCCGGCGAAGGCCGCCGAAGCCGCCCCTTGCCCCCCCTTGTCTGGCGGCCACCAGCACGTAATGTGTGCGACGGACCCTTCCGGGGGTCAGCAGGCTTCCAGGAGTGTCCATCAGAGAGCGAGGCGCGTCCCCCATGCCCCAGCAGAGCCCCCGCGAGCTGCCCGAAGGCGACCCGTTCGGCATGGACACCCTGCCGTACGGCGTGTTCACCACCCAGGACGCGCCGGAGCACCGGCGGATCGGCGTGCGCTACGGCGCGTACGTGCTCGACGCGGCCGCCGTCGCCGCCGCGCGCGGCTCCGCGCACGCCGGGGTGCTGTCGGCGCCGACGCTCAACCCGCTGCTGGCCGCCGGCCGCGCCACGTGGCAGGCGGTACGCGCCGAGGTCCGCGGCTGGCTGGCGGACGGGCAGCTGGAGGACGGGTACTTCCACCCGCTGGAGGGCGTGACCCCGCACCTGCCGTTCGAGGTCGCCGACTATGTCGACTTCTACGCCAGCGAGCACCACGCCACCAACGTCGGCCGGATCTTCCGCCCGAACGGCGAGCCCCTCACGCCCAACTGGAAGCACCTGCCGATCGGTTACCACGGGCGCGCCGGAACGGTCGTGGTCTCCGGCACCGACGTCGTCCGCCCCCGGGGCCAGCGCAAGGCCCCCGCCGACGCCGCCCCCTCCTTCGGGCCCTCGCTGCGGCTGGACATCGAGGCCGAGGTCGGCTTCGTCGTGGGCGCCCCCTCCGCCACCCCCGTCACGCTGGACGACTTCCGCGAGCACGTCTTCGGCGTCTGCCTCCTCAACGACTGGTCGGCGCGCGACATCCAGGCGTGGGAGTACGTGCCGCTCGGCCCGTTCCTCGGCAAGTCCTTCGCGACGTCCGTCTCCGCGTGGATCACCCCGCTCGACGCCTTCGACGAGGCCCGCACCACGCCGCCGGAGCGCACCCACCCCCTGCTGCCCTACCTCGACGACTCCGCGGCCGAGCCGGGCGCCATCGACCTGCGCATCGAGGTCACGGTCAACGGCGAGACGATCTCCCGGCCGCCCTTCGCCGCCATGTACTGGACGGCCGCCCAGCAGCTCGCCCATATGACCGTCAACGGTGCCACGCTGCGCACCGGCGACCTCTTCGCCTCCGGCACGGTCAGCGGCCCGGAGCCCGACCAGCTCGGCTGCCTGCTGGAGCTGACCGCGGGCAAGGGCCCCTACCTCGCGGACGGCGACGAGGTGACCCTCACCGCCTGGGCCCCCGGCCCCGACGGCGCCCGCATCGGCCTGGGCGAGGTCACCGGCCGGATCCTCCCCGCGCTCGGCGAGCCCCCCGCCCGCCCGTGAGCCAGGACGCCGCCGCCCTCGCGCTGCCCGAGGAGCTCATCCTGCTGTGCTTCCACCCGGTCAGCGGGCGGCGGCTGTGCGGGCGGCGGTTCCTGGAGTACGCGGTGGCCGGGGCCGTGCTGGCCGAACTGCGGCTGGCGGGGCGGATCGTGGAGGAGCGCGGCCGACTGGCCGTGGCCAACCCGGTGCCGCCGGCGGATCCGCTGCTGGCCATGGCGATGAGCAGCCTGGCGGCGGTCGGCCGGGGCCGGGTGGGCCGGGGCCCGAAGACGCACCGCTGGGTGGGCGCCGCGGCCCGCCACCTGGAGGAGCCGTGGCTGACGCGGCTGGTGGAGAAGGGGCTGCTGCGCCCCGAGCGACACCGTTTCCTCGGCGTCATCCCCTACCTCCGCTTCCCGGTCGGCGCGGTCGACCGCACCTCGGCGACCCGGGACCGGCTGGCCAGGGCGGTCACGGCGGGCTTCCCCGAGTCGCGCCCCCGGATCCTGGCCGCTCTGGTGTCCTCCATAGGTGTCGGCGCGCAGCTCTTCCCCGGGTGGGAGGGGCGGCAGGCGCGGTCGGCGATGCGACGGCTGGTGCAGGAGGAATGGACCGCGCGCGCCGTGTACCGCAACGTGCAGCGGGACAAGTACAACGGCGGTGGCGACGGCGGGGGTGGCGCGGTCGACGGCGGTGGCGGTGGGGACGGCGGAGGCGGCTGAGGCTCCCGGCCAGTGGGTCGGAGCTGCTGACCGATGGGTCAGGACTGCTAATTTGTCGTGTCCAGATCCACCCACCGAGGAGCGAGCGCACGTGCGCAAGGCAGTACAGATCACGGGGGCGGCGCTCATCGCCGCTGTGCTGATGACCGGTTGCGGCAGCGAGAGCGGCGACGACAAGAAGACCGGGGCCACGCCCCCGGCGGACGCCCCGAAGCAGACGCCGGGCGACGCCCCGGCCAAGGACCCCGCCAAGCCCGGCACTTCGGCCGCCGCCCTCGCGGGCGTCTGGACGAAGGGCAAGCTCGCGGACAAGAGCATGCGGCTCCTGACCTTCACCCCCAACAACGGCGCGGCGCTCAACGCCATGACGTACGGCTGCTCGGGCAAGGTCGTCGACAACGCCCAGCCGGTCACCCTCGACCTCGTCTGCCAGAACGGCAGCACCGAGTACACCAAGGGCACCGTCAAGAGCGTGGACGCCAACTCCCTCACGATCGCCTGGGCGTCCGGCAAGGAGGACACCTTCACCAAGTCCGTCGGAGAGGACGGCAAGCCCAACGGCCTGCCCGCCAAGCCCGGCCTCTGATCCGCCCTCAGGCGTCCGCCGGCCCCGGTTCCACCAGGCTGTGCCCCGGGGCCGGGTACGCCGCGCGCACCAGATAGCCGCCGCCGGGCACCGGCCCGGCGGCGAGGTCGCCGCCCAGCAGCCGGGCCCGCTCCCGCAGCCCCGCGAGACCGTGGCCGCCCTGCCGCCCGGCCGGCGGCTCACCGGGTGCCGCGCCCCGGCCGCTGCGCACCTCGACCACCAGGCACGAGTCGCCGTCCACCGACTCCACCCGTACGCACACGGCCCGGTCCCGGTCGCCGTGGCGCACCACATTGGTCAGCGCCTCCTGGACCGTACGGTAGGCGGCGAGTTCGACGGCCGCGGGCCAGCGGACGCCCCGGCCCGGCTCGACGACCGTCTCGACGGTGAGCCCGCTGCGCAGGGCCATGGCCTCGATGTCGGCCAGCCGGCGCCCCGACTCGCCGTCACCGCGGTGCGCCCTGAGGGCACCGACGGTGTGCCGCACCTCGTCCAGCGCCCGGACGCTCAGCGTCCGGATGAGCTCGGCCTCCTGCCGTACGGCCGGGTCCGCGCTGCGCAGCGACAGCGCCGCCGCCCGCAGCGCGATCAGGCTCATCTCGTGGCCCACGACGTCGTGCATCTCGCGGGCCAGCGCGGCCCGTTCCGCCGCGACCACCGCCGTGTGCTCGGCGCGCCGCTCCCGGTCCCGGCCCGCGGCCAGCGCGACGAGCTGTTCGGCGATCCGCCGCCGGGAGCGCAGCAGCCCGCCGAGCACCACCGGGCCCGCCCCCACGAGCGCGCAGTAGACCTCTTCGCGCAGCCATACGCCCAGGTCGGAGGGGACGCCGTCGAGCAGCACCCAGTCCAGCAGCGCGGCCACCGAGACGCCCGCGCCGCACAGCACCGCCGGCGCGGCCGGGAACACCACGGCCACGCGCGTCAGGGCCGCCATGGAGGCGAGCCACATCCCGCTGACCGTCAGCGCCGGGAGCGTGGCCAGCAGGACCAGCAGCGGCCGGCGGCGGCGCCAGGGCAGGGCCAGCAGCGCCAGGGCGGACAGCGCGAGGCCGACCGGGCTCGCGGCCCCGGCCCCCAGCCGCATCAGGAGGTCGCTGGCGGCCAGGGCCAGCACGGCGGCCTCCACCGCCCAGCCCGGCGGCCGGAACCCTTCCAGGGCCCGCAACGCGGCGCGCGAACGTCCGGCCACGGCTGTCATCGCGCCGCTCTCGCGCGGGAGCCGGCCTCCGCGGCCGTACCGGCGAGGCCGGACCGCCAGGCGATGACGGCGGCGCGGACCCGGTTGTCCGTACCGAGCTTGGCCAGCACCGCGCTGACGTGCTCCTTGACGGTGCCGGGGCTCACCCGCAGCTCGCCGGCGATCTCCGGGTTGGACAGCCCGGCGCCCAGCAGCGCCAGTACGTCCCGCTCACGCGGGGTCAGGCGCGCGACGCGGCTGTCCGGCTCGGGCCGCGGTTCCGCCACGGGCCGGGCGCGGGCCGCGGCCACGGAGGCGGCGTACCCCTCGGCGACCGCGCGGGCGACCGTGGGCGAGAGCACGCTGCCGCCGGCGGCGGCCGCGCGCACGGCCCGCGCCAGGTCGGCCGGGTCGCTGTCCTTGAGCAGGAAGCCGTCCGCGCCCGCCCGCAGCGCCCGGGCGACGTGTTCGTCCGTGTCGAACGACGTCAGCATGAGGACGGCGGGCCCGGCCGGCCGGCTCTTGATGTCCGCCAGGACGGCGAGGCCGTCCCGGTCCGGCATCCGGATGTCGAGGAGCACCACGTCGGGCGCGGCCGCGCCGATCGCCTCCGGCGCGGCGCCCGCCGCGCACTCCCCCACCACGACGATGTCGCCCGTACCTTCCAGGACCATCCGCAGGCCCGTCCGGAACAGTTCCTCGTCGTCGACGATCAGCACCCGAATCATGATCACTACCTCCCCAGTACCCGGCCGGGAATGGCAGATTGTGACCCGTTGTGGCAGGACTCACTCGCTCCGGTACGAGCTCACTCCAGGACGCGGTCCGCCCTGAAGACCAGCGGTACGGCCGTGAGCAGCGCCGACGCCAGCAGCAGCGAGCCGACCACGTACCAGGCGGTGACGGTGGTGTACGCGTCCGGCGCCAGGGTGACCGCGAGGCTGGTGCCCAGAGCGGGCAGCAGGGCCACCGCGCGGACCAGGCCGCCGTTGAGGCCGGCCGTGGCCCGCAGCCCGGCCGGGTAGAGGAAGGCCGTGAAGACGGTGACGGCGGCGGCCCAGAGCATGGCGGCCGCCGGGACCAGCAGGCCCAGCAGGAGGTAGCCGCCGCCGAGGTGTACGGAGCCGCCGCCCGCGGCCAGCGCGGCCCAGGCGGGCCCGGCGAAGGCGGCGACGAGCGTGAGCCAGGCCAGCAGCGAGGCGGTCAGCGCGGTCGCGGTGTACGCGAGGAAGACCGCGCGCAGCCGCACCGGCGTGGCCAGCAGCGCCTCCATGACGCCCCCGGTCACGTCCCCGGCGACGACGGACCGGGTCACGGAGAGGGTGATGAGGGCGGCGGCCACCCCGAGCAGGGTCGGCGCCGCCAGCAGGGCGGTGCTGACCGCGGCGGAGGCCGCGGAGCGCAGCCCGGTCACCGCGGCGAGGTCGGTGTGCTGCTCGGCGACGCTGCCGTGCACACCGTCGGGGTAGACCTGCGGCAGGACGAGCAGCAGCACGACGAGGGCGACGCCGACGGCGAGCGGGATGAGGACGATGTGTCGGCCCTGGTGGCGCCAGGTGCGGGTCAGCAGGGCCCGGGTGAGCTGTCCGGCCGTCATGACGCGCCGCCCAGCAGCCGGTGCACGGCCGTCTCGGTGTCCTCGCGCACGGAACGCACGTCCGTGACCGAGACACCGTCGCGGACCAGCGCGGCGATGACGTCGCCGATGGTCTCCGAGGGGCCGACGTCCACCCGCCGCCAGCCGTGGGCAGCCGAGGGGGCGGCGTCCGGGGTGGGGGTGCAGCGCAGTTCGTAGCCGTGCGGCGCCTGGTCGGGCGGCGTGGTGGCGAGGGTGGTGATGCCGCCGTCCTTCAGTACGAGCAGGCGCGAGGCGAGGGTCATCGCCTCGGGCACGCTGTGGGTGGAGTAGAGCACGACCCGCTCGGCGGCCCAGTCGCGGACCAGGGCACGGGTGTTCTCGGCGCTGACCGGGTCGAGGCCGGTCAGCGGCTCGTCGAGGAGCAGAACCCGGGGGTCGGCCAGCAGGAGCCGGGCGAGGTCGGCCCGTTGGAGCTGGCCCCTGCTGAGCCGGGCGGTGCGCCGGTCGAGCAGCGCCCCGGCGTCGAACCGCTCGGCGGCCTCGGTGACGCGCCGCTTGCGCTCCCGCCGGGGCACCCCGAGGACCGTGGCCCAGAAGTCGAGGTTGTCCCGGACGGTGAGCTGCGGGGCGAGCGCGGCCCGGTGGGAGAGGACTCCGATCAGGCGCTTGGCGTCGGGGTGCCCGGCGATGTCGGTCCCGTCCACGCGGACGGTTCCGCTCAGCGCCGGGAGCACCCCGGCCAGTACGCGCATGAGCGTGGTCTTGCCGGCGCCGTTGCGGCCCAGCAGCACGTGCACGCCGCGGTCGAGCAGGAGGTCGACCGGGCCGATCACCGGGCGCCGGGCGTAGCCGGCGACCGCCTGTTCCAGCTGCATCTCGGTCATGCGGGGCCGAACAACTCCCCGCGCTGCTCGGGCGTCAGCCGGGATTCGTCGATCCGGCGCAGCAGCGAGACGTGCTTGCCCGCCTTGCACCAGCCCAGCCTGCGGGGGCCCAGCCTGATCGTGGTCACCGAGGCACCGCTGACCCAGGTGCCCCACTGGACATGTCCTTTTCCGCATTCGATGATCGCGTCTGCCATCTTCCGATCTCCTTGCGTGGTGTGGCCGGTGGCGGGGTGCGCGGTGCGGGGACCGACGGCAACCGGTCGGGTGTCGCGGCCACCGCCGCGCATCCGATCATGATCAGGCTGAAGCTCCACAGCCCGATGGTGGCGATGATGCTCCCGTGCAGGAGCACATCGAGGACGAACGCGGTCTTCCGCAGCCGGTCCGGGCCCAGCAGCAGGGCCGCGATCACCACTTCCACGATGATGGCACCCCAGGTCATCGCGCCGACGGCGAGCCCGTTGCGGGACAGCCACAGCAGCGGCCCCTTGAACGGTTCGGCGACGCCGAACGCCGGATCGCGCAGGATGTAGTACTCCGCCGACCCGTTGAGCCAGTCCGGCACGCCGAACTTGCTGATGCCGCTCTGCACGTAGAGGATCACCAACTGCAGGCGCAGCGCCCAGAACGCGGCGAAGGCGGCGCCGCGCGCGGTGGGCCCGAGCGGTGTCGTGGGGCGCTGCCAGTGCCAGCGCCGGTCGTCGGCCAGGCCCATGGGGATCAGCAGCAGCCCGGCGATCCGCGCGATGGCCTCGCCGCCGTCGGGCAGCGAGATGCTCACGCCGATGGAGAACATCAGCCAGGCGTGGATCCACACCGTCCATCGCGGGCGGTAGCCGCTGGCGACGACGGCCAGCAGGACGACCATGATCCACCGGCGCCACTCCTGGCCGACGGCGTCACCGCCGACGCAGTACGCGGAGATCGCCTGCGCCTTCTCGCAGTGGGGGTAGGGCTTTTCGCCGAGGAGCGGGTGGAGCAGCGCGGCCGTCGGGGTGAGGGCCAGGGTGATCAGGTGGGCGGCGGCGACGAGGGTGCGGCCCCAGCCGAACCACACCGAGCGCGGGTCGAAGCGCGACAGCGCCCGGTCGAGGGCGGCGCGGTATCCGGGGCGGTCAGTCATCGCAGCTGATCCGCAGGTGGGCGGTGCGGGTGACGCGGGAGGTGCCGGCCGTCAGGTCCCGGAAGGCCC
Organism: Streptomyces sp. NPDC023527; assembly: GCF_055560115.1. Taxonomy (NCBI): domain Bacteria; kingdom Bacillati; phylum Actinomycetota; class Actinomycetes; order Kitasatosporales; family Streptomycetaceae; genus Streptomyces; species Streptomyces sp. NPDC023527. The sequence goes on along the minus strand of NZ_JBVHJJ010000015.1, from coordinate 92,124 downwards.
AGGGCACGGGGCGTTCGTTGGCGAAGACGACGTCGCCGCAGAGGGTGGGCAGGGGCGAGGTGTTGGTCACCGGCAGCGGCTGCCGGCCCGCCGCCTGGCGCAGGCAGTCCTCGTTGGAGGCCGCGCACTCCTCCCAGTTGCGGACCTCGGCGTTGATCAGGGCTTCTTCGGGGCCCTGTGCGCGCTGCTCCCGGCTGAGGCCGAAGAGGTTGCCGGGCCGGCCCTGCGGGGTCGTCGAGAGGCTGCGGGGCGCGGCGTCGCCGGCCGGCCGGTACGCGCCCATCTGCTCACTCTCCGGTGACTTGGTGAAGAAGGCCCAGCCCTGGGGGACGAAGGCGGAGAAGTAGGTCTTGGCCGTCGGCGACCAGGAGGGGGTGGTGACGTTGTGCGGCATGGCGAAGTAGACGGAGGCGGCCATGATGACGAGGATCGCGGCGAGCGTCCTGGTGAAGGCGCTCCGCTGCCGGGCCGCATCGCTCGCGGCCCGGCAGCCGGTCTCCTCCTCTGCGGGGGAGCTTCGGGGCATGACGGATCAGAGGGCGCGGGCCACCGAGGCCGCGATGGCCTCACGGGTGAACTGCGAGGTGTCGCCCGACGGACGGTAGGCGACCACGACGACGACGCCGACCTCGGCGACGGCCGCGACGGTGGTGGCGATGGTGCCCGTCTGGATGATGGCCTGCTGGGTCTTGACCCACCAGCTGCCCATCAGCATCGGGTCGGCGTGGTTGCCGTTGGTGCCGCTCACCTTCGTGACGTCGGTGGTGAGCTTGGTGAGCGCGGACTGGACCTTGTACGGGTCGCCGCTCTGGACGTCGCGGGTGACCGCCTGGTGGAAGTCCGGGTCGGCCTTGCGCAGCGCGGTGGTCAGCGAGGACACCTTGTTCGCGGGCACCTGCTGCTCGCGCATGCCGAACTTCTTGAGGACATCGGGGTGTTCCTGCGCGGCCCGGCCGCTGCCCAGGGTGAGGAGCCCGACGATCTCCTCGTCGCTGTACGTGCCCTTCGCCGCGGCGGGGCGGCTGTCGGCCTTGTGCGTGGGCTCGGCGGCGCCGGCGGCGGGGGCGAGGGTGGCCACGAGCGCGGCGGCGGTCACGGCGCTGACGCCGGCCAGCTTGGCGCGCCGGAGGGTGGTTCTCTGCGGGGTCGTGTTCATGAATCGATCATGTGCGGCGCCATGATCGACTCACAACTGCCGACCGGCGGGATCCGCCCCTCCCGATCGGGGGGCTCCGGGCGGTGGTCGGGGAGGTGGTCCCGGCGGTCCCGGTGCCCGAGAGCCGGGCACCGGGACCTGGGGCCTCATCGGATGAAGGTGCCCGCCTGGCCGGCGAGTTCGAGGAAGTACTGCGGGGCCACGCCGAGGACGAGGGTGACCGCCACCCCGACGGCGATGGCCGTGGAGGTGAGCACGCTGGGCACGGCCACGGTCGGCCCGTCGGCCTTCGGCTCGCTGAAGAACATCAGCACGATCACCCGGATGTAGAAGAACGCGGCGATCGCCGAGGACAGCACACCGACGATGACCAGCGGCGCCGCCCCGGCCTGTGCCGCCGCCTTGAAGACGGCGAACTTGCCCGCGAAGCCGCTCGTGAGCGGGATGCCCGCGAAGGCCAGCAGGAACACCGCGAAGACGGCCGCGACCAGCGGCGAACGGCGGCCGAGCCCCGCCCACTTCGACAGGTGCGTCGCCTCGCCGCCCGCGTCGCGCACCAGCGTCACCACGGCGAACGCGCCCAGGGTCACGAAGGAGTACGCGGCCAGGTAGAACAGCACCGAGGACACCCCGTCGGGGCTGACGGCGATGACACCGGCGAGGATGAAGCCGGCGTGGGCGATGGAGGAGTAGGCCAGGAGCCGCTTCACATCCGTCTGGGTGACGGCCACGACCGCGCCCACCAGCATCGTGATGATCGCGACGCCCCACATCACCGGCCGCCAGTCCCAGCGCAGGCCCGGCAGGACGACGTACAGCAGCCGGAGCAGGGCGCCGAAGCCGGCGACCTTCGTGGCGGCGGCCATGAAGCCCGTGACGGGCGTCGGGGCGCCCTGATAAACGTCGGGCGTCCACATGTGGAACGGCACCGCGCCGACCTTGAAGAGCAGGCCCATCAGCACCAGCGCGCCGCCGATCAGCAGCAGCGCGTCATTGCCGGTCGTCGAGGCGAGGGCCGGGTCGACGGCGCGGGTGGTGCCGTCGATCACCTCGGCGATGCCCGCGTACGTGACGGTGCCCGCGTAGCCGTACAGCAGCGCCACCCCGAAGAGCAGGAACGCCGAGGAGAAGGCGCCGAGCAGGAAGTACTTGACCGCGGACTCCTGCGAGGCCAGTCGCTGGCGACGGGCCAGCGCGCACAGCACGTACAGCGGGAGGGAGAAGACCTCCAGGGCGACGAAGAGCGTCAGCAGGTCGTTCGCGGCGGGGAAGACGAGCATGCCGCCGACCGCGAAGAGCACCAGGGGGAAGACCTCGGTGGTGGTGAAGCCCGCCTTGACCGCCGCCTGTTCGGACGCGCCGCCGGGCACGGACGCGCCCTGCGCGGCGAAGGAGTCCACCCGCTTCCCGTGTGCCGCCGGGTCCAGGCGCCGCTCGGCGAAGGTGAACACGGCGATCAGCGAGACGAGGAGAATGGTGCCCTGGAGGAAGAGGGCGGGCCCGTCGACGGCGACGGCTCCCATCGCGGCGATCCGCGCCTTGTCCGTGCCGTACCCCCGGGCGGCCAGGGCGACGACGGCGGCGAAGGCGGCGCCCAGCCCGACCGCGGTCAGCAGCAGTTGGGCGGGGTAGCGGGTGCGGCGCGGGAGGAAGGCTTCGATCAGTATCCCCACGAGGGCCGCGCCGAGCACGATCAGCGTCGGCGACAGCTGGGCGTACTCGATATGGGGGGCCGGGATCTTCTGCGGCGCGTCGGCCGACATCGTCCACAGGCTGTGGACGGATGCTGCGTGGCTCACTTCGCGGCCTCCACATCGTTCACGGGAAGAGCGGGTTCGGGGTCGACCTCGTCGACCTGCGACATGGTGTGCCCGACCGCGGGGTCGATGATCTCGGTGACGGGCTTGGGATAGACGCCGAGGAACAGCAGCAGGGCGATCAGGGGTGCGACGACGACCAGTTCGCGCGCCTTCAGGTCGGGCATGCCGCGCACGCTGTCCTTGACCGGGCCGGTCATGGTGCGCTGGTAGAGCACCAGGACGTACAGCGCGGCGAGCACGATGCCGGCCGTGGCGACGATCCCGGCCGCCGGATAGCGGCTGAAGGTGCCGACCAGCACCAGGAATTCGGAGACGAAGGGCGCGAGGCCGGGCAGCGACAGGGTGGCCAGACCACCGATGAGGAACGTCCCGGCGAGGACCGGCGCGACCTTCTGCACACCGCCGTAGTCCGCGATGAGCCGGGAGCCGCGGCGGGAGATCAGGAAGCCGGCGACCAGCATCAGCGCGGCCGTGGAGATGCCATGGTTGACCATGTAGAGCGTGGCGCCGCCCTGGCCCTGGGTGGTCATCACGAAGACGCCCAGGACGATGAAGCCGAAGTGCGAGATCGAGGCGTAGGCGACCAGTCGCTTGATGTCGCGCTGGCCGACCGCGAGCAGGGCGCCGTAGAGGATGCTGATGAGCGCCAGCACCACGATCACGGGCGTCGCCCACTTCGACGCCTCCGGGAAGAGCTGGAGGCAGAAGCGGAGCATCGCGAACGTCCCGACCTTGTCGACCACCGCGGTGATCAGCACGGCGACGGGGGCGGTGGCCTCGCCCATGGCGTTGGGCAGCCAGGTGTGCAGCGGCCACAGCGGCGCCTTCACGGCGAAGGCGAAGAAGAAGCCGAGGAACAGCGCCCGTTCGGTGGTGGTGGCGAAGTCCAGCTTGCCGGCCGCGCGCGCCTGGACGATCTCCTGGAGCGAGAAGGTCCCCGAGCCGAGCTGGTCGGCGGTGACCGCGTAGAGCCCGATGACCGCGGCGAGCATGATCAGGCCGCCGGCCAGGTTGTAGAGGAGGAACTTCACGGCGGCGTAGCTGCGCTGGGCCGCCGCCTCCTCCTCGGACCGGTCGCCCGCCCGGTCGCCGAAGCCGCCGATGAGGAAGTACATCGGGATGAGCATGGCTTCGAAGAAGATGTAGAAGAGGAAGACGTCGGTGGCCTCGAAGGAGATCACCACCATCGCCTCGACCATCAGGATCAGCGCGAAGAAGCCCTGTGTGGGGCGCCAGCGCCGGTGGTCCGGGCCGTCGGCGGCGACTTCGAGGGGATCGGCGTCGTGCCAGCCGGCCAGGATGATGAAGGGGATCAGCAGCGCGGTCAGGGCGATCAGCACCACCGCGATGCCGTCCACGCCCAGTTCGTAGCGCACCCCGAAGTCGGCGATCCAGGCGTGGGACTCGGTGAGCTGGAACGGCTTCTTGGCGTCCGGGTCGAACCGCACCAGCTGCCCGGCCGCCAGGGCGAGCGTGGCGAGCGAGAAGCCGAGCGCGAGCCACTTCGCCGCCGTGCGCCGCGCGGCCGGGACGGCGGCGGTGGCGATCGCGCCGGCCGCGGGGAGCGCGGCCGTGACCGTCAGCAGGGGAAAAGACATATTCAGACCGCCCTCATCAGCAGGGTCGCGGCGATGAGCACGGCCGCGCCGCCGAACATCGAGACCGCGTACGTCCGCGCGTAGCCGTTCTGGAGTCGGCGCATCCGGGCCGACAGGCCGCCGACGGAGGCGGCGGTGCCGTTGACGACGCCGTCGACCAGGGTGTGGTCGACGTAGACCAGGCTGCGCGTGAGGTGCTCGCCGCCGCGGACCAGCACGATGTGGTTGAAGTCGTCCTGGAGCAGGTCCCGCCGGGCGGCCCGGGTGAACAGCGAGCCGCGTGGGGCGGTCACCGGGACCGGTCGGCGGCCGTACTGGAACCAGGCGATCGTCACCCCGACGACGAGCACCACCATGGTGGCGGCGGTGACCGTCGTGGCGCTGACCGGCGGGTGTCCGTGCGCGTGGCCGGTGACGGGCTCCAGCCACTTCAGGAAGGCGTCGTTGACGCTGAAGAGACCACCGGCGAAGACCGAGCCGACGGCCAGGATCACCATCGGGACGGTCATGGTCTTCGGCGACTCGTGCGGGTGGGGCGGCTCGCCCGCGCCGCGCGTCCCGGCGGCGGGCTCGGCGCTGGGCTCGTCCGGTGACGGGGCGGGCCGCCACCGCTCCTCGCCGAAGAAGGTAAGGATCATCACGCGCGTCATGTAGTACGCGGTGATGGCCGCGCCCAGCAGCGCCGCCCCGCCGAGGATCCAGCCCTCGGTGCCGCCCTTGGCGAAGGCGGCCTCGATGATCTTGTCCTTGGAGAAGAAGCCGGACAGCCCCGGGAAGCCGATGATGGCGAGATAGCCGAGGCCGAAGGTGACGAAGGTGACCGGCATGTACTTCCGCAGGCCGCCGTAGCGCCGCATGTCGACCTCGTCGTTCATGCCGTGCATGACGGAGCCGGCGCCGAGGAAGAGGCCGGCCTTGAAGAAGCCGTGGGTCACCAGGTGCATGATCGCGAAGACATAGCCGACCGGTCCCAGGCCCGCGGCGAGGATCATGTAGCCGATCTGGGACATCGTCGAGCCCGCCAGGGCCTTCTTGATGTCGTCCTTCGCGCAACCGACGATCGCACCGAAGAGCAGGGTGACCGCGCCCACCGTGACGACCGCGGTCTGCGCGTCGGGCGCGGCATTGAAGATCGCCCCGGAGCGGGTGATCAGATAGACGCCGGCGGTCACCATCGTCGCCGCGTGGATCAGGGCCGAGACCGGGGTCGGGCCCTCCATGGCGTCGCCGAGCCAGGACTGGAGCGGCACCTGGGCGGACTTGCCGCAGGCGGCGAGGAGCAGCGTCAACCCGATCGCCGTCAGCTTGCCCTCCCCCGCCTCGGTGGCCCGGTCGAGGACCGGTCCGAAGGCGAAGGTGCCGAACGTGGTGAACATCAGCATGATCGCGACCGACAGTCCCATGTCGCCGACGCGGTTGACGATGAACGCCTTCTTCGCGGCGGTCGCCGCGCTCGGCTTGTGCTGCCAGAAGCCGATGAGCAGATACGAGGCCAGGCCGACGCCCTCCCAGCCCACGTACAGCAGCAGGTAGTTGTCGGCGACGACGAGCAGCAGCATCGCGGCGAGGAAGAGGTTGAGATAGCCGAAGAAGCGCCGCCGCCGCTCGTCGTGCTCCATATAGCCGACCGAATAGAGGTGGATCAGCGTGCCCACGCCCGTGATCAGCAGGACGAAGGTCATCGACAGCTGGTCGAGCTGGAAGCCCACGTCCGCGCGGAAGCCGCCGACCGGGACCCAGCTGAAGACCGTCGTCCCCAGGGTGCGGTCCGCGCCGTCGCGGCCGAGCATGTCGGCGAAGAGCACGACGCCGATCGCGAAGGACGCGGCCGCCAGCAGCGTGCCGATCCAGTGGCCCGTACGGTCCAGCCGCCGCCCGCCGCACAGCAGCACGGCCGCGCCCAGCAGCGGCGCCGCGACGAGCAATCCGATGAGGTTCTCCACGTCACCGTCCCCTTACAGCTTCAGCAGGTTCGCGTCGTCGACCGAGGCCGAGTGGCGGGAGCGGAAGATCGTCACGATGATGGCGAGGCCGATGACGACCTCGGCGGCGGCCACCACCATCGTGAAGAACGCGATGATCTGGCCGTCGAGATTGCCGTGCAGCCGGGAGAAGGTGACGAACGCCAGATTGCAGGCGTTCAGCATCAGCTCGACGCACATGAAGACGACGATGGCGTTCCGCCGGATGAGCACTCCGGCCGCGCCGATGACGAACAACAGCGCCGCGAGGTAGAGGTAGTTGACCGGGTTCACTGACGGGCCCCCTTGGAGTCCTCGCTGCGGCCGCGCGCCAGCCATTTGCTGGAACGCTGTTCGAGCGCGGCCAGCTCGTCGAGCGCGTCGCCCGACACGTCGCGGATCTGGCCGCGGGCGCGCAGCGTCGGATTGACGGTGAGCTCGGAGGCCGTGCCGTCCGGCAGCAGGCCGGGGATGTCGACGGCGTTGTGCCGGGCGTAGACGCCGGGCGCGGGCAGCGGCGGCAGCTGCTCACCGGACCGTACGCGCGCCTCGGCGCGCTCGCGCTGGGTGGCGGCCCGCTCGGTGCGCTCGCGGTGGGTGAGGACCATCGCGCCGACGGCCGCGGTGATCAGCAGGGCGCCGGTGATCTCGAAGGCGAAGACGTACTTGGTGAAGATGAGGGCGGCGAGCCCCTGCACATTGCCGCCGGCGTTGGCCTTGCCCAGGCCGTTGAAGTCCTTCAGGGAGGCGTTGGCGATGCCGGTGCCCAGCAGGATGCCGAAGCCCAGCACGCAGAGCGCGGCGAGCCACCGCTGGCCCCTGATGGTCTCCTTGAGGGAGTCGGCGGCGGTGACGCCGACCAGCATGACGACGAAGAGGAAGAGCATCATGATCGCGCCGGTGTAGACGACGATCTGGACGACCCCCAGGAAATACGCGCCGTTGGCGAGGTAGAACACCGCCAGGACGATCATGGTGGCGGCGAGCGAGAGGGCGCTGTGGACGGCCTTCTTCATCAGGACCGTGGACAGGGCGCCGAGCACGGCGACCGCCCCCAGCAGCCAGAACTGGACCGCCTCGCCGGTGGAGGTGGCCGAGGCGGCGGCCGCGACGTTCATGCGCCCGCCCCTTCCTGCTCCGGTGCCCGCTCCGGCTGCTCGCCCTTGGACACGGCCACTTGCCGGACGGTCCCCGGCGCGGCCTCCGTGACCAGTCCCCGGTAGTAGTCCTTCTCGGTCATGCCGGGGAAGATCGCGTGCGGGGTGTCGACCATGCGCTCCTCCAGGCCCGCGAGCAGCTCCTCCTTGGTGTAGATGAGCGATTCGCGGCTGGTGTCGGCCAGTTCGTACTCATTGGTCATGGTCAGCGCGCGGGTCGGGCACGCCTCCACGCACAGCCCGCACAGGATGCAGCGGAGATAGTTGATCTGATAGACGCGGCCGTAGCGCTCGCCCGGGGAATAGCGCTCCTCGGGGGTGTTGTCCGCGCCCTCGACATAGATGGCGTCCGCCGGGCAGGCCCAGGCGCACAGCTCGCAGCCGATGCACTTCTCCAGGCCGTCCGGGTGCCGGTTGAGCTGGTGGCGGCCGTGGAAGCGCGGCGCCGTGGGCTTCTTGTCCTCCGGGTACTGCTCGGTCAGCCGCTTCTTGAACATGGCCTTGAAGGTCACGCCGAAGCCGGCCACGGGGTTCTGGAAATCAGGCATCGTCAGCCCCCTCCTTTCCGTCTCGGGGACCATCACTGACAGTATCCGCGCCACCACTGACAATGAGCTGCCGGTCGTGGCGCGGCCGGCGCCGGGGCACCGGCGGCAGGGTCTGGCCGGGCATCGGCGGCACCGGGAAGCCGCCCGCCATCGGGTCGAACTCCCGGTCCGGAGCAGGGCCTTCCGGCTCCTCGCCGCGACCGCGGAAGATGTCGGCCACGAAGGACAGCAGCAGGATCGCCACCACGCCGCCGCCCACGTACAGCACGATCTGCTGGAAGTCGTAGTGCTCGTTGCGCAGCGCCCGCACGGTCGCCACGAGCATCAGCCACACCATCGACACCGGGATGAGGACCTTCCACCCCAGCTTCATGAACTGGTCGTAGCGCAGCCGCGGCAGCGTGCCGCGCAGCCAGATGAAGAAGAAGAGCAGCAGCTGGATCTTGACGACGAACCACAGCATCGGCCACCAGCCGTGGTTCGCGCCCTCCCAGAACGCCGAGACGGGGTACGGGGCCCGCCAGCCGCCGAGGAACAGCGTCACCGCCACCGCCGAGACGGTGACCATGTTGACGTACTCCGCCAGCATGAACATCGCGAACTTGATCGAGGAGTACTCGGTGTTGAAGCCGCCGACCAGATCGCCCTCGGACTCCGGCAGGTCGAACGGCGCCCGGTTGGTCTCCCCGACCATCGCGACGATGTAGATGATGAAGGAGACCGGCAGCAGCAGGACGTACCACCGGTCGTGCTGCGCCTCGACGATCGTCGAGGTCGACATCGACCCGGAGTAGAGGAAGACGGCGGCGAAGGAGACGCCCATCGCGATCTCGTACGAGATCATCTGCGCGCACGAGCGCAGGCCGCCGAGCAGCGGGTAGGTCGAGCCGGAGGACCAGCCCGCCAGGACGATGCCGTAGATGCCGATCGCCGCGGTGGCCAGGATGTAGAGCACGCCGATCGGCAGATCGGTGAGCTGCATCGTCGTGCGGTGACCGAAGATCGAGATCTCATTGCCGGCCGGGCCGAAGGGGATCACGGCGATCGCCATGAAGGCCGGGATGGCCGCGACGACGGGGGCGAGCAGATAGACCGCCTTGTCCGCCCGCTTGACGATCACGTCTTCCTTCAGCATCAGCTTGATGCCGTCGGCGAGGGACTGGAGCATGCCCCAGGGGCCGTGCCGGTTGGGGCCGATGCGCAGCTGCATCCACGCGACGACCTTGCGCTCCCAGACGATCGAGAAGAGCACGGTCAGCATGACGAACGCGAAGCAGAAGACCGCCTTGACGACGACCAGCCACCACGGGTCCCGGCCGAACATCGAGAGGTCCTCGGCAGCCAGTCGATAGGCGTTCACTGCCGCACCTCCGGCGTCTCGGCCCCGGTCTCCGCGCCGATCCGGACGAGCTCGCCCGGCCGCGCCCCCGTGTCGGAGGCGACGCCGCCGCCCACGGAGTTCAGCGGAAGCCACACCACCCGGTCCGGCATCGCGGTGATCCGCAGCGGCAGCCGTACGGTGCCGGCCGGGCCGGTCACGGCCAGCGGCTCGCCCTCGCGCACCCCGGCCTCCGCCGCGGTGGCCGCGGAGAGCCGGGCGACCACGGCGTGCCGGGTGCCGGCCAGCGCCTCGTCGCCCTCCTGCAACCGCCCCCGGTCGAGCAGCATCCGGTGCCCCGCGAGCACGGCCTCGCCGGCGCCGGGCAGCGGGAGCGCCCGTACGGTCTCGGCGGGGTCGGCGGCGTGCGGGCCGCTCCAGTGGCCGAGCCGGTCCATCTCCGCCCGTACGGCGTCGGTGTCCGGCAGCCCGAGCGGCACGTCCATGGCGTCGGCCAGCATGTGCAGCACCCGGGCGTCCGGCGGCACATGGCGGCGCGGCAGCTGGTCGGGTTTGATCGCGACCCCGAAAGGCCGGGCCCGGCCCTCCCAGTCGAGGAACGTGCCGTCCTTCTCCGCGACGGCGGCGACCGGCAGCACCACGTCCGCCCGGTCCGTCACCTCGCCCGGCCGCTGCTCCAGACTGACCAGGAACCGCACGGAATCCAGCGCGGCACGCGCGCGTGCCGGGTCCGGCAGGTCCGCGACCTCCACGCCACCCACCACCAGGGCACCCAGCTCGCCGGTGGCCGCGGCCTCCAGGATCTGTCCGGTGTCCCGGCCCGGGCTGCGCGGCAGTTCGTCGACGCCCCAGGCGGCCGCGGTCTCCTCCCGCGCGCGCGGGTCGGTGGCGGGCCGGCCGCCGGGCAGCAGCCCCGGCAGGGCGCCCGCCTCGATCGCCCCCCGCTCCCCCGCCCGGCGCGGAATCCACACCAGGGCCGCGCCGGTCGCGCCGGCGGCCGCGAGCACGGCGGTCAGCGCGCCCGGCACGCCCGCCGTCCGCTCGCCGACGACGATCACCGAGCCCTCGGCGCGCAGCGCCTCGGCCGCGGCCTGTCCGGCCGGGTCGAGCCCCACGGCGTCCGCGAGCGCCCGCAGCCACTCCGTCTCGGTGCCGGGGGCGGCGGGCAGCAGCGTGCCGCCCGCCTTCGTCAGGCCCGGGGTGGCGTGCGTGGCCAGGGCGAAGACGCGCTGCCCGTGCTTGCGGTGCGCCTTGCGCAGCCGCAGGAAGATCCCGGGCGCCTCCTCCTCTGCCTCGAATCCGACGAGCAGCACCGCCGGCGCGCTCTCCAGCGTCCGGTACGTCACCCCCGAGCCGTCGAGATCACGCCCCCGCCCGGCGACCCGGGCGGCGAGGAAGTCCGCCTCCTCGGCGCTGTGCACCCGGGCCCGGAAGTCCACGTCGTGCGTGTCCAGCGCCACCCGCGCGAACTTGGCGTAGGCGTAGGCGTCCTCCACGGTCAGCCGCCCGCCCGTCAGCACCCCGGCCCGGCCCCGCGCGGCGGCCAGCCCGCGCGCCGCCGCCTCCAGGGCCTCCGGCCAGCTCGCCGGCTCCAGGGCGCCCTCGGCGTTCCGTACCAGCGGAGTGGTGAGCCGGTCCGGCCGCTGGGCGTAGCGGAACGCGAAGCGGCCCTTGTCGCACAGCCACTCCTCGTTGACCTCGGGGTCGTCCGCGGCGAGGCGGCGCATCACCTTGCCGCGCCGGTGGTCCGTACGCGTCGCGCAGCCGCCCGCGCAGTGCTCGCACACCGACGGCGAGGAGACCAGGTCGAAGGGGCGCGAGCGGAATCGGTACGCCGCCGAAGTGAGCGCGCCCACCGGGCAGATCTGGATGGTGTTGCCCGAGAAGTACGACTCGAAGGGGGCGTCCTCACCGGTGCCCACCTGCTGGAGCGCGCCGCGCTCCAGCAGCTCGATCATCGGGTCGCCCGCGATCTGCTGCGAGAAGCGGGTGCAGCGCGCGCACAGCACGCACCGCTCGCGGTCCAGCAGCACCTGGGTGGAGATCGGCACCGGCTTGGCGAAGGTGCGCTTGCGCCCCTCGAAGCGGGTGTCGGCCTGCCCGGCGGACATCGCCTGGTTCTGCAACGGGCACTCGCCGCCCTTGTCGCAGACCGGGCAGTCGAGCGGGTGGTTGATGAGCAGCAGCTCCATCACGCCGCGCTGCGCCTTGTCGGCGACGGGCGAGGTCAGTTGAGTGCGGACCTCCATGCCGTCCGTGCAGGTGATCGTGCAGGACGCCATCGGCTTGCGCTGGCCCTCGACCTCGACGATGCACTGCCGGCAGGCGCCGACCGGGTCGAGCAGCGGGTGGTCGCAGAACCGCGGGATCTCGATGCCGAGCAGCTCCGCCGCGCGGATGACGAGCGTGCCCTTGGGTACGGAGAGCTGGATGCCGTCGATGGTGACGGAGACCAGGTCTTCCGGTGGCAGCGCCGCGTCCGCTCCGCCGGAGGGGCCGGCCGGCGTGGTGACGGTCATACGTGCACCTCCTGGGGGTTCCTGCCGTCGGCCCACACCGTGGACTTGGCCGGGTCGAAGGGGCAGCCCCTGCCCCTGATGTGCTGCTCGTACTCCGCGCGGAAGTACTTGAGCGACGAGAAGATCGGGCTGGCCGCGCCGTCGCCGAGGGCGCAGAAGGACTTGCCGTTGATGTTGTCGGCGATGTCGTTGATCTTGTCGAGGTCCGTCATACGGGCGCGGCCCGCCTCGATGTCGCGCAGCAACTGCACCAACCAGTAGGTGCCTTCGCGGCAGGGCGTGCACTTGCCGCAGGACTCGTGGGCGTAGAACTCGGTCCAGCGGGTGACGGCCCGTACGACGCAGGTCGTCTCGTCGAAGCACTGCAACGCCTTGGTGCCGAGCATGGACCCGGCGGCACCCACCGCCTCGTAGTCGAGCGGCACGTCCAGGTGCTCGTCGGTGAGCAGCGGGGTCGAGGAGCCGCCGGGCGTCCAGAACTTGAGCGTGTGGCCGGGGCGCATGCCGCCGCTCATGCCGAGGAGCTGGCGCAGCGTGATGCCCAGCGGCGCCTCGTACTGCCCGGGGTTCGCGACATGGCCGCTGAGGGAGTAGAGCGTGAAGCCCGGGGACTTCTCGCTGCCCATCGAACGGAACCACTCCTTGCCCCTGTTGAGGATCGCGGGAACGGAGGCGATGGACTCGACGTTGTTCACGACAGTGGGGCAGGCGTAGAGGCCGGCGACCGCGGGGAAGGGGGGCCGCAGCCGGGGCTGGCCGCGGCGGCCTTCGAGGGAGTCGAGGAGGGCGGTCTCCTCGCCGCAGATGTAGGCGCCCGCCCCGGCGTGCACGGTGATGTCGAGGTCGAGTCCGCTGCCGAGGATGTCGCGGCCGAGGTAGCCGGCCGCGTAGGCCTCGCGCACGGCCTCGTGGAGCCGGCGCAGCACGGGGACGGTCTCGCCGCGCAGGTAGATGAAGGCGTGCCGGGAGCGGATCGCGTAGCAGGCGATGATCATGCCCTCGATGAGGGCGTGCGGGTTGGCGAAGAGGAGGGGGATGTCCTTGCAGGTGCCGGGCTCGGACTCATCCGCGTTGACGACGAGGTAGTGCGGCTTGCCGTCGCCCTGGGGAATGAACTGCCACTTCATCCCGGTGGGGAAGCCGGCCCCACCGCGGCCGCGCAGTCCGGAGTCCTTGACGTAGCCGATGACGTCGTCGGGGGTCATGGCGAGGGCCTTGCGCAGCCCCTCGTATCCGTCGTGGCGCCGGTAGGTCTCCAGCGTCCAGGAGCGCGGCTGGTCCCAGAAGGCGCTCAGTACGGGCGTGAGGAGCTTCTCGGGGCTGGTCTCGCCGAGGGCCTCCGGCCGGGGGGTCCCACCGTCCGCGGGTGCCATGGTCATTCCTCCCCCTCCTCGACCGGTCCGGCCGGGAAGTCCGGGTCCGAGGCCGATGTCCGCTGTGGAGCGTCGTGCGAGCTGAGGTGCTCCCCGGGGCCGGCGTCGGCGGGGGGCGGCGCGGCGCGCGGCGGGCCGACGCGGGCGGGCGCGCCCTCGCCGTGGGCCAGCCGCAGCCCGGCCAGGGACGCGGGCCCGGCGCCGCCGCTCGCCTCGACCGCGTCCGGCCGCGGGTCGGGGAAGCCGGCGAGGATGCGGGCCGTCTCCTTGTACGTGCACAGGGGCGCCCCGCGCGTGGGCTCGACCGTGCGTCCGGCGCGCAGGTCGTCGACGAGGCGCTGGGCGCTCTCGACGGTCTGGTTGTCGAAGAACTCCCAGTTGACCATCACGACGGGCGCGAAGTCGCAGGCGGCGTTGCACTCGATGTGTTCGAGGGTGACCTTGCCGTCGGCGGTGGTCCCGCCGTTGCCGACGGCGAGGTGGCGCTGGAGCGCCTCGAAGATGGCGTCGCCGCCCATGACCGCGCACAGGGTGTTCGTACAGACGCCGACCTGGTAGTCGCCGCCCTGCTCGCGCCGGTACATGGTGTAGAAGGTCGAGACGGCGGTCACCTCGGCGGTGGTGAGGCCGAGGACCTCGGCGCAGAAGCGGATGCCGGTGCGGGTGACGTAGCCCTCCTCGGCCTGGACGAGGTGGAGCAGCGGCAGCAGCGCGCTGCGGCTGTCGGGATAGCGGGCGATCACCTCCTCGGCGTCCGCTACGAGCCGGGCCCGTACGTCGGCCGGGTAATCGGGCGCGGGGAGCTGCGGCATTCCCAGCTGTACGTCGGTCACCGGTCTACGCCTCCCATGACGGGATCGATCGAGGCCACGGCCACGATGACGTCGGCGACCTGGCCGCCCTCGCACATCGCCGCCATGGCCTGGAGATTGGTGAAGGAGGGGTCCCGGAAGTGGACCCGGTAGGGGCGGGTGCCGCCGTCGCTGACGACGTGCACGCCCAGCTCGCCCTTGGGCGATTCCACGGCCGTGTACGCCTGGCCGGGCGGCACCCGGAAGCCCTCGGTCACCAGCTTGAAGTGGTGGATCAGGGCCTCCATCGAGGTGCCCATGATCTTCTTGATGTGGTCGAGGGAGTTGCCGAGCCCGTCGGGGCCGAGGGCCAGCTGGGCGGGCCAGGCGATCTTCTTGTCCGCGACCATGACCGGGCCGGGCGCCAGCCGGTCCAGGCACTGTTCGACGATCCGCAGCGACTGCCGCATCTCTTCGAGGCGGATCAGGAAGCGCCCGTAGGCGTCGCAGGTGTCGGTGGTGGGGACCTCGAAGTCGTAGGTGTCGTAGCCGCAGTAGGGCTGGGCCTTGCGCAGGTCGTGCGGGAGGCCGGCGGAGCGCAGGATGGGGCCGGTGGCGCCGAGGGCCATGCAGCCGGCGAGGTCGAGGTAACCGACGTCCTGCATCCGGCCCTTGAAGATCGGATTGCCGGTGGCGAGCTTGTCGTACTCGGGGAGGTTGCGGCGCATCTTCTTCACGAACTCGCGCACCGCGTCCACCGCGCCCGGCGGCAGGTCCTGGGCGAGCCCGCCGGGCCGGATGTACGCGTGGTTCATCCGCAGGCCGGTGATCAGCTCGTAGAGGTCCAGGATCATCTCCCGGTCCCGGAAGCCGTAGATCATGATCGTGGTGGCGCCGAGCTCCATGCCGCCGGTGGCGATGGCCACCAGGTGGGAGGAGAGACGGTTCAGCTCCATCAGCATCACGCGGACGACCGTGGCGCGGTCGGGGACCTGGTCCTCGATGCCGAGCAGCTTCTCGACGCCCAGGCAGTACGCCGTCTCGTTGTAGAACGAGGTCAGGTAATCCATGCGCGTGACGAAGGTCGTGCCCTGCGTCCAGTTGCGGAATTCGAGGTTCTTCTCGATGCCGGTGTGGAGATAGCCGATGCCGCAGCGGGCCTCGGTGACCGTCTCGCCGTCGATCTCCAGGATGAGCCGCAGCACTCCATGGGTGGAGGGGTGCTGAGGGCCCATGTTGACGATGATGCGTTCGTCGTCGGCCCGCTTCGCGGCGGAGGCGATCTCGTCCCAGTCGCCGCCGGTGACGGTGTAGACGGTGCCCTCGGTGGTCTCGCGGGGGCTGGTTGGTGTCGACATCAGCTGTACGACCTCCGCTGGTCCGGAGCCGGGATCCGGGCGCCCTTGTACTCGACGGGGATGCCGCCGAGGGGATAGTCCTTGCGCTGTGGGAAGCCCTGCCAGTCGTCCGGCATCATGATCCGCGTGAGCGCCGGGTGGCCGTCGAAGACCAGGCCGAAGAAGTCGTACGTCTCGCGCTCGTGCCAGTCGTTGGTGGGATAGACGTCGACGATCGAGGGCACGTGCGGATCGCTGTCGGGGGCGCCGACCTCCAGCCTGATCAGCCGGTTGTGGGTGATCGAGCGCAGGTGGTAGACGGCGTGCAGCTCGCGTCCCTTGTCGCCGGGGAAGTGCACGCCGCTGACGCCCGTGCAGAGCTCGAAGCGCAGCGCGGGGTCGTCGCGCAGGGTGCGGGCGACGCGCGGCAGGTGTTCGCGGGCGATGTGGAAGGTGAGCTCGCCGCGGTCGACGACGGTCTTCTCGATGGCGCTCTCCGGGACGAGGCCCTGTTCCTCCAGGGCGCCCTCCAGCTCGTCGGCCACCTCGTCGAACCAGCCGCCGTACGGGCGCGTGGCCTCGCCCGGCAGCCGTACGCTGCGGACCAGGCCGCCGTAGCCGGTGGTGTCGCCGCCGTTCCTGGCGCCGAACATGCCGCGCTGGACGCGGATGGTCTCGCCCTGGTCACCGCGCTGGCCCGGCAGGTTCTGGGCGTTGACGTCCTTGTCGGGATTGACGCCGTTGTTGCCCTTGGGGCTGTTGCCGTTGAGGTTGTTGCCCTGGGGGCTCTTGGGGTCGCTCATCGCAGCAGACCCTTCATCTCGATCAGCGGCAGGGCCTTGAGCGCCGCTTCCTCCGCCTCGCGGGCGGCCTCCTCGCGGTTCACGCCGAGCTTCTCGCCCTGGATCTTCTTGTGCAGCTTCAGGATCGCGTCCAGCAGCATCTCGGGGCGCGGCGGACAGCCGGGCAGATAGATGTCGACCGGCACGATGTGGTCGACGCCCTGGACGACGGCGTAGTTGTTGAACATGCCTCCGCTGGAGGCGCAGACGCCCATGGAGATCACCCACTTGGGATTGGGCATCTGGTCGTAGACCTGCCGCAGCACGGGCGCCATCTTCTGGCTGACCCGGCCGGCCACGATCATCAGGTCGGCCTGGCGGGGCGAGCCGCGGAAGACCTCCATGCCGAAGCGGGCGAGGTCGTAGCGGCCGGCGCCGGTGGTCATCATCTCGATGGCGCAGCAGGCCAGGCCGAAGGTGGCCGGGAAGACGGATGACTTGCGCACCCACCCGGCGGCCTGTTCGACGGTGGTCAGCACAAAGCCGCTCGGCAGCTTCTCTTCGAGTCCCATTGCGTGGTGCCCCCTAGTCCCATTCCAGGCCGCCGCGGCGCCAGACATAGGCGTAGGCGACGAAGACGGTGAGCACGAAGAGCAGCATCTCCACGAGCCCGAAGAGCCCCAGGGCGTCGAAGGTGACGGCCCAGGGATAGAGGAAGACGATCTCGATGTCGAAGACGATGAAGAGCATCGCCGTCAGGTAGTACTTGATCGGGAAGCGGCCGCCACCGGCGGGCTGCGGGGTGGGTTCGATGCCGCATTCGTACGCTTCGAGCTTGGCGCGGTTGTACTTCTTGGGCCCGATGAGCGAGGCCATGACCACGGAGAAGATCGCGAAGCCTGCCCCGAGGGCTCCCAGTACGAGGATGGGCGCGTAGGCGTTCACCGCTCCTCGCTCCTTCCAGTCGACGCTGACTGCTGGCTGACCGGACCCCGGCGATCCCCCGCCCCTGGGTGATCACCGGTGATCAGCGGTGATCACCGGGGAAGATCACCCACATGTGAGGCAGTTCACAAGCCCGGGTCGATTGCATCCTATGCCTGTCGTCCTGTGATCTGCGACACGGGGTGCGGCACCACGTTTGTGATCTCCACCACCTGACGAACGATCATGAAGTCGGATGAGCGGCGATCTTCATACGCGAAGCGCCCGAGTGATCACGAGTGGTGACATTCAGGGGCTCCGGCGCAGGTCGGAGAGGGGTGCCACTATCAAGCGATGCGCCCTGCGCGCAAATTGGCAAGTACAACGGTCAACTGATATAGGAGCGCCACCCTCTGAGGCGACGCCAGTCATCGGCACCCCTCGGCCGGCGTTCGCACCTCGCTTCACGAGCGGCCCGGCGGAGGCCGGTGGGACGTGAGCTGCGCCACGCGCCGGAAGGTTCGGAAGACGGTTTCTCTGGGTAGCCTCGACACGCGAGCCGTAAGAGTGATAGAGCGAGAAATGATCGTCTCCGGGGGCCAAACCCCATGCTGAGGCGCCTGTTACCGATTGACGGTCCGGTGGGCGCCGTGACGTTCTCGTGATCAAAAGCCCAAATTCTGGGCACGCACATGCCAATTGTGGCGCACGTCACCTTTATTGAACTCAACCTGCGCGTACTGATAGTCCGTTGTCCCATGTCCCCGAACGCGCACATAACCAGCCACCGGAAGCCCCGTCGTACGGCCACCCAGTCGTGGGTCGTGCGCACTGGTGTTGCCGGTGGCGTCCTCAGCACCCTGGCCGTGGCCGGAGCCGGTTCCGCCACCGCCGTCGAGAAGCCCACCGAAGCGACCATGGAGATGCCGGCGGTCAACGCGACCCTGGCCAGCTCCATCGCCCAGAGCGCGGCGGCCACCACCCAGACGGCCTTCGACTACCAGGTCCGCGCGCAGCAGGACGACGCCGCCGACTCGGCCCGCACCGCCGCCAAGAAGGCGAAGGACGAGGCCGACCGCAAGGCCGAGGCCGAGAAGAAGGCCGCCGAGGCCCAGGAGAAGCGCGACGCCGAGCAGGCCCGCGCCTCCCGCGCCACCGAGCGCAAGAGCCTCAGCGCGAAGGCCGCCACCGACTCCTCCGAGGAGGCCGCCTCCGCCTCCAAGTCGACCGGCTCGGGCAGCGCCGCCACCCTGGTCTCCTTCCTCCGGGCCCAGGTCGGCAAGGCCTACGTGATGGGCTCCACCGGCCCGTCCTCGTACGACTGCTCCGGCCTGGTCATGGCCGCGTACAACCAGATCGGGATCGACCTCCCGCGCGTCTCCCAGGACCAGTCGACGGCCGGTACCCAGGTCTCGCTGAGCAACCTCCAGGTCGGCGACATCCTCTACTGGGGCTCCGCCGGCAGCGCGTACCACGTCGGCGTCTACATCGGCGGCGGCAAGTTCATCGGCGCCCAGAACCCCAGCACCGGCATCGTCGAGCGCGACATGAGCTACTCCATGCCCACGGGTGCCGTTCGCGTCATGTGACATCCGGGCTTCCGGCCGCCTCGTGCGAGCCCGCGCCAAGCGCCTGTCGAAGGGCCGCCGCTCCCCCCGCTCGGGACGGCGGCCCTTCGCCGTACCCGGGCCCTCCCCGGGGCCGTACGGGCCGTTCAGCGCGCGCAGGGCATCCCCATGTCCACGACGCAGACGTCCCGGACGCCGGGGCGGGCGTCGACGACGCCCTGGTTGTTGTGGACGTGAATGCTGTCGTCGCCGTCGCCGCCGCGGACCCTGCCGGTGGAGGTGACGGTGCCGTGGACGTCGATCATGTCGTCCTCGTCGTTGGCCTCCACCAGCCCCGAGACGTCGACGCTCTCGTCCATGGTGATGGTGTCGGCTCCCCTGGCGCCGCGGATGTCGGTCCGGGAGGTCATGCGGGAGCCGTTGACGAAGCGGATGTCGTCGTCGCCCTGCCCGCCCCGGACGGCGCCGAGGACCAGGGAGCGGATGGCGATGACGTCGGCGCCGAACTGGCCGTCGAGGGCGCCCGTCTCGTTGACCACCGCGCCGTCGCCGGTCAGGGTGAGGTGGTCGACGCCGTCGCCGCCGCGGACGTTGCCGTCGACGGCGCCGGTGAGCGTGATGACGTCGTTGCCGCCGAGGGCCTCGACGGTGTGCCCGGCCTCGACCGAGGAACACACGATCGTGTCGGCGGCGTTGGTGCCCACGATGTCCGGGCCCGGCTGGGCGACGCCGTTGACCGTGCAGGCGGTCGACACGGCGTGGGCCGGCGCCGCCGGGCCGGCCACGGGCAGGATCAGCGTCGCCCCGAGGGCGGCCAGGCGCCCGGTCAGGCGGGTCAGCGCGCGGGCGGTGTCCCTCTTCTCGTTCGGCACGGTCCCAACCCCTTCGTCGGCGAAGCGGAACCGGAACCGACCGGTCCGGCCCACCTCGGAGACCTCCCCCGAGACACACCCGCCAAATCGGCACAGGTAAGACTCAAAGGGGTGAATCACCCGAGGTGGGGCGTCACTTCACACCGGAGCGGGGCGGCGTCAGGACCGGGGAGCGACCTTGCTCAGCCCGTTGATGATGCGGTCCATCGCGTCGCCGCCCGTCGGGTCCGTGAGGTTCGCCAGCATCTTCAGCGCGAACCTCATCAGCACCGGATGCGTCATCCCGCGCTCCGTCGCCAGCTTCATGACCTTCGGGTTGCCGATGAGCTTCACAAAGGCGCGGCCGAGGGTGTAGTAGCCGCCGTAGGTGTCCTTGAGGATCTTCGGGTAGCGCTGGAGGGCCAGCTCGCGCTGGGCGTACGAGGCGCGGGCGTGCGCCTGGACGATGACGTCCGCGGCGATCTGCCCGGACTCCATGGCGTACGCGATGCCCTCGCCGTTGAACGGGTTGACCAGGCCGCCCGCGTCACCGACCAGCAGCAGCCCACGGGTGTAGTGCGGCTGGCGGTTGAAGGCCATCGGCAGGGCGGCGCCGCGGATGGGGCCGGTCATGTTCTCCGGGGTGAAGCCCCAGTCCTCGGGCATCGAGGCGCACCACGCCTTGAGGACCTCGCGCCAGTCCAGCTCCTTGAAGGAGTCGGAGGTGTTGAGGACGCCGAGCCCGACGTTGCTCGTCCCGTCGCCCATGCCGAAGATCCAGCCGTAGCCGGGGAGCAGCCGGTCCTGCGGGCCGCGCCGGTCCCACAGCTCCAGCCACGACTCCAGGTAGTCGTCGTCGTGGCGCGGGGAGGTGAAGTACGTCCGCACGGCCACGCCCATCGGGCGGTCCTCGCGCCGGTGCAGGCCCAGGGCGAGCGAGAGGCGGGTGGAGTTGCCGTCGGCGGCGACGACGAGTGGGGCGTGGAAGGTGACCGGGGTCTTCTCCTCGCCGAGCCGGGCGTGGACGCCGGTGACCCGGCCGGTGCGGTCGTCGATGACGGGGGCGCCGACGTTGCAGCGCTGGTAGAGGCGGGCGCCGGCCTTCTGCGCGTTCAGGGCGAGCTGCTCGTCGAAGTCGTCGCGCTTGCGGACCAGCCCGTAGTCGGGGAAGGAGGCGAGGTCCGGCCAGTCGAGCTGGAGGCGGACGCCGCCGCCGATGATGCGCAGGCCCTTGTTGCGCAGCCAGCCCGCCTCCTCGGAGATGTCGATACCCATCGCGACGAGCTGCTTGGTGGCGCGCGGCGTCAGGCCGTCACCGCAGACCTTCTCGCGGGGGAACGCGGTCTTCTCCAGCAGGAGGACGTCCAGGCCCGCCTTGGCCAGGTGGTAGGCGGTGCTGGAGCCGGCCGGGCCGGCCCCGACGACGATCACATCTGCGCTGTGTTCGGTGGGGGACTCGGTCACGGTGGGGACTCCCGTAGCTCGGCGGTGTGCGTGCGCCGGTCAGGCCGGGCACCGGACATGAGAAGTCTATGGGGGCGGTCCCGGCCGGGAGAGAAGGGTCGCCGAAGCGGTGTCCCTCCCGGCCGGCGCGGCTCAGTCGAAGTCGGTGGGCATGACCGACCAGCTGTCCACCGCGGTGTCGAAGACCTTCCGGCTGCCGGACCAGCCCTCGTCCCGCGCCTGGAAGTACACGGCGTACTCGGTACCCGCCTCGTTCACGTACGCCTGGTCGACCGCGTGCATGGTGCGGCCGGTGTTCTTCTCGGTCCAGGTGAACTCCCAGCGGGCGCCGGGGCGCCCCTGGAAGGTGTTCTTGGTGAGGGACACCCGCTTGTAGTCGGGCTTGCCCTTGGCGACCGCCTTCTCCAACTCGCCGAAGTGGTCGTACGAGGACTGGCCGCTCTTGATCAGCAAGCCGACCCGGAGGTACGAACCGCCCGTGGGCGCCGCGTAGTCGATCTGCTTGCCGCCCATGTCCTCGCGCTTCCAGCCGGACGGCACGGCGAGGCTGAAGCCGAGCGGGTCGCTGACCGTCTCGAAGCCGCCGGGGGCGCTCGACGACGCGGAGGGCTCGGCCGAGGGCGAGGCGGACTCGGAGGGCGTGGCCGAGGGGCTCCCGGACGGGGTGGCACTGGGCGACGGGGAGGGCGAGGAGGAGGGCCCGGTCGGGGAGGGCTTGGTGACCTCCGCCGGCAGGTCGACCGAGGGCTTGTCGTCGGTGGGCGTGGCGGTGTCGTGCTTGCCGTGGTCCTTGTTGCGGGTCAGCAGCACTCCACCGGCCACCGAACCGCCGACCAGGAAGGCGGCCAGGGCGATCGCCACCCACTTCAGGGACCGGCCGGGGGCCGGGGGCGGCGTCGACAGCGTGGTGAGGGGCGCGGGAGGCCCGGCCTGCGGTGCGGGGGGCCCGGTCTGCGGTGCGGGGGGCCCGGCCTGGGGTGCGGGAGGTGTCAGGGGCGCGGGCGGCGTGAGGGGCGCGTACGCGGGGGGTGCCGCGGGTGCGGCCGGGGCGCCCGGGAGGGTCTGCGGCATCGGCGGTACCGCGTAGTCCGGCGCCAGGCCCGGCGCCACACCGGGGAACGCGCCGGAGTACGCGCCGCCGTACGCGCCGGGGCCCGTCGGCCGGACCGTACGGAGGAGGAACGCCGCCACCAGCACGGCGCCGGCCGTCCACAGGATCCCGAAGAGCAGCGTCTCGGCGATGTTCGGGCCGACGGACCAGTCCATGGAGCGCGTGCGGCCGTAGCCGAACCTCGTGCCCGCCGACATCTCCATCGACGCACCCGAGACGAAGGACAGCAGCCACAGGGCGGCGAGGAAGAACGCGCCGGACAGGGCCTGTTCGCGCCGGTCGGCCGTGCGCCGCGCCATCAGCGCGGCCAGGATCAGCGCGCACACGACGCCCGCCGCCACCGCGCCGGCCTGCGCCCAGCCGCCGCCGAGGTCACCGAGCTCGGAGAGGCCGAAGGTGCCGCCCTGCGGGCGGCCGCGCTCGGTGGCCTCCCCGGTCACATCGGCGCCCCAGGCCAGGCCCAGCGCCATCAGCCCCAGGTTGACCAGCACCAGCAACGAGCCGACCACGGTCCAGCCGCCCAGCTCGTCCTGGTGCGTCAGCAGGACCACGAAGACCACGACGGCGCACAGCGCCACCGACCACCCGAGGGCGCGCAGCGCCGTGCCCCAGGCGCGTACGGCCATCAGCGCGCCGGCGCCCCACCGGGCGACGAGCTCCTCCCGGCACAGCACCGCGCCGCTCACCGCGCCCGCCAGGGCGAAGGTGAACAGTGCCGCGAGGACGGGCGTGGTGGAGACCGTCAGGCCGTACAGGTCCGGCTGGCCGAGCAGGCCGAGCGCCAGCACGACGGCCGCGCTCAGCAGCGCGATCCGCAGGGTGGCCCCGGCGCCCGCGCCGGGGCCCGGCGGCAGCGTACGCCGCTGCCCGCGCGCGCCGGCGGCTCACTCGGGGCGCTTGGTACCCCGGTGCAGCGCGACGACCCCGCCCGTCAGATTGCGCCACGCGACCTTGTCCCAGCCCGCCTGCTGGAGCCGCGCGGCGAGCGCCGGCTGGTCCGGCCACTCGCGGATGGACTCGGCGAGGTAGACGTACGCGTCCGGGCTACTGCTGACGGCCCTGGCGACCGGCGGCAGGGCCCGCATCAGGTACTCGGTGTAGACCGTGCGGAACGGCGCCCAGGTGGGCGTGGAGAACTCGCAGATCACCACGCGGCCGCCCGGCTTCGTCACCCGCAGCATCTCGCGCAGCGCCTTGTCGGTCTCCGCGACGTTGCGCAGGCCGAAGGAGATGGTGACGGCGTCGAACACCTCGTCCGCGAAGGGCAGTCGGGTGGCGTCCCCGGCGGTCAGCGGCAGCCACGGGTGGCGCTTCTTGCCCTCGCGCAGCATGCCGACGGAGAAGTCGCACGGCACGACGTAGGCACCGGCGGCGGTGAACGGCATGGAGGAGGTGCCCGTACCGGCCGCAAGGTCCAGGACCTTCTGCCCCGGGCGCGCGTCGACGGCTCGCGCGACGGCCTTGCGCCACAGGCGGGCCTGGCCGAGGGACAGCACGTCGTTGGTGAGGTCGTATTTGGCCGCCACGTCGTCGAACATCGCGGCGACTTCGTGCGGCTGCTTGTCCAGGGATGCTCGGGTCACGTACCCATTGTTCATGGACGGCGTCCCGCGCGGGCGCGCAGGGTGGGCGCGCCGCGGGTGCGCCGGGCCGGGCGGCCTCGCGGGGGCCGGTCAGAGCTCGACCAAGGTCGCCAGATCGATGGCGATGGGGAAGGGGCGGTCGGTCTCCAGCTTGCCGACATGCAGGGGGCGGTCGATCGCCGAGA
This sequence comes from Streptomyces sp. NPDC023527, assembly GCF_055560115.1. Classification (NCBI taxonomy): domain Bacteria; kingdom Bacillati; phylum Actinomycetota; class Actinomycetes; order Kitasatosporales; family Streptomycetaceae; genus Streptomyces; species Streptomyces sp. NPDC023527. The sequence goes on along the minus strand of NZ_JBVHJJ010000015.1, from coordinate 68,057 downwards.
CGTACTGACCCGTCTCGCTGTGGAGCCAGAACTCGTGCACCTCGGGAAGGCCGTTCTCGCCGCGCTCCACGCGCCAGTAGTTCTTGACCCCCGCCGCCGCGTACATGGCCGGCTTACGGACGCGGTCGTCCTGGCGCGAGCCCGCGGAAACCACCTCGACCATGAGGATCGCGTTCTCCACCGGGATGTACTTGGCCTCGAAGAGATCGAGGCCCCTTTTGTCGAAGACGACGATGTCAGGAACTGGTGGGTTGTTCTTGTCGATCAGTACGCACTGTTCGGACTCGACCAGATAAGGCTCGCACAGGGCGTCCTCCAGGCACCGCGCGATCCTTCCCCGCACACGGTTGTGCCACCACACAGTCCTCCCCCGACCCACGACCACTCCGTCCACGAGTTCCCAGTCGAACGGCAGCTCCAGGTCTTCCACCTGGTCCACCGTCCAGCCTTCCGCAGGCGGGAACATCCAGTTCTCAGGAGTGGCCTTCTCCAGCCGTTCTGCGATCATCACTGCTCCCATGGAACAAGAGTGTGGACGCGGGTACGGATCGCGGTCCTATATACGACGGTAGCGTCACCCGAAGTAATGAACGGCGATCCACACCGGAAGGGCGTCAGGCCCGCCGGTGCACCAGCCGGCCACTCAGCACCGTAGCGATACAACGCCCGTCCTCGGCGAACACCGCCAGATCCGCGCGCCCGGTCCCGGCGATCGCCACCGGCCTGGGCCGGTCCAGGACCACCACGCCGACCCGGCCCGCGGCCGACCGCAGTTCGGGCGTGGACGCGTGCTCGGCCAGTACAGCCGCGGCCCCCCGCTTCAGCACCTCGTGCACCCGCTCCCGCGGACTCGGCGCGTCCGGCAAGGGGCCCTCGTGGACCAGCGCCGGACCCAGCGTGCCCGGCCAGCGCCGGACCCGCGCGCCCGGGAACCGCTCCAGCAGCTCCGGCAGCGGGCCGACGGCCGCGACGCGGTCGCCCTCGACGGCCACGGCGCCGTCGGCGACCGGCTCCGCGTCCCACGTGAGGCGCACGGCGGACGCCGCGTGAAGGGTCAGCACCGGCGGCGTCAGTCGGTGCTGACGAGCTTCAGCTCGGGGTGCGCCGTGCCGCCCTCGATCGCCGTCGACGACAGGTGCGAGACGACGCGGTCGTCGACCGGGTCGTTCGCCGGGTCGTCGTGCACCAGCAGGTGCTCGTACGTGGTGGCGCGCTGCGCCGGGACGCGGCCCGCCTTGCGGATGAGGTCGATGATCTCCATGCGGTTGGAGCGGTGCCTGGCACCGGCCGAGGAGACGACGTTCTCCTCCAGCATGATCGAGCCGAGGTCGTCCGCGCCGTAGTGCAGCGACAGCTGGCCCGCCTCCTTGCCGACCGTCAGCCACGAGCCCTGGATGTGGGCGACGTTGTCGAGGAACAGCCGGGCGACGGCGATCAGCCGCAGGTACTCGAAGACGGTGGCCTGCGTCCGGCCCTTCAACACGTTGTTCTGCGGCTGGTAGGTGTACGGGATGAAGGCGCGGAAGCCGCCCGTGCGGTCCTGCACGTCGCGGATCATCCGCAGGTGCTCGATCCGCTCGGCGTTGGTCTCGCCCGTGCCCATCAGCATCGTGGACGTCGACTCGACGCCCATCGTGTGGGCGAGCTCCATGATCTCCAGCCAGCGCTCGCCGGACTCCTTCAGCGGCGCGATGGCCTTGCGCGGCCGCTCGGGCAGCAGCTCGGCGCCGGCGCCCGCGAAGGAGTCGAGACCGGCGGCGTGGATCCGGCGGATCGCCTCCTCCGCCGAGACGCCCGAGATGCGCGACATGTGCTCGACCTCGGACGCGCCGAGGGAGTGGATGACGAGCTGCGGGAATTCCTTCTTGATGGCCGCGAAGTGCTCTTCGTAGTACTCCACGCCGTAGTCCGGGTGGTGGCCGCCCTGGAACATGATCTGGGTGCCGCCCAGCTCGACGGTCTCCGCGCAGCGGCGCAGGATGTCGTCCAGCGGCCGCGTCCAGACCTTGTCGCTCTTGGGCGGGGCGTAGAAGGCACAGAACTTGCACGCGGTGACGCACGAGTTGGTGTAGTTGATGTTGCGCTCGATGATGTACGTCGCGATGTGCTCGACGCCGGCGTAGCGCTTGCGGCGCGCGGCGTCGGCCGCCGCGCCGAGCGCGTGCAGCGGCGCGGAGCGGTAGAGCTCCAGCGCCTCTTCGGGGGTGATGCGGCCACCGGTGGCGGCGCGGTCGAGGACGGCTGCGACATTTACGGACGTAAGGTCGGCGTTCTCGGTCACCGGGGCGTCCCTTCGGAGGGGGTTTGCACGACCGATCCAGCCTACGCCAGCCCTCCGACAGCCCTGATGGCGGCCGGTCAGCCGGCACGCCTGGAGAGGGTGGCGGTGGGCTTGCCGCCGCGGGCGTCGTCGGAGGCGTAGGCGAGCTTCCCGCCGTCGGCGAGGGTGAAGGTGATCCGCGCGGCGTCGCCGGTGCAGCCCAGCCCCGGGGTGCCGTCGCTGACCTCCTCCAGGGTGATCGCGGTGGCGGTGGCGGAGAGCAGTCTGGCCTTGCTGTGGCACTCCAGGACGTTCAGGACGGAGTACGTCGTACGGGCCACGTACGCGCCCTTGCCGCCGGCGGTGAGGACCGCGGTCATGGTGCCGTTGGCCGTGCCGTCGGACTGGCGGATGTCACCGCTCCAGGTGCCGAGGAACGCCTTCGGCACGGCGTCGGCCGTGCCGGACTCCGACGGCGACCCGCTCCTCGTCGCGCCGGGGCCCGATCGCGCGGCGTCGGACCCTCCGCCGCCGGGCAGGAGGTCGAAGACGAAGGCCATCGTGGTCGCGACGGCCAGCGCCGCGGCGACGGAGACCACGAGCGTGCAGCTCACCCGCCGACGCCGCTCCCGGCCGGCGGCCGCGGCGGCCGTCAGCGAGAACTTCCCGCCCGCCGGGGGCGGCAGCTTCTCGGACGGGCCGGGCGGCGGCGGCACGATCGGCGAGTCCGGGAGGACGATCGGCATCGATCCCGGCGGGAGGGGCGGCACCGCGTCCGCGATCCCGTCGCCGTACGAGGGGTCGGGCGGCCCGAAGGCGCCGACCCCCGGGGCGCCACCTGGAAGCGGTCCCACCGCCTCCAGGTCCAGCAGCTCCACGACCCGCCGGCTCACCCGCTCCAGCAGTGGCGCCGGCAGCCAGCCGTCCCGTACGAGCCCGTGCGCGCCCTCCGGGGCCAGCCTGCGGGCCACCTCGGCGGGGGCGGACCGGGCGTCCGGCGCCTTGGCCAGGCAGTCCTCGACCAGGGCGCGCAGCTCGCCGGTGAGGCCGGGGCCGAGCACCGGAGGCTCGTGGACCACCCGGTAGAGCAGGGCCGCGGAGCTGTCGCCGGGAAAGGGCGGCTCGCCCGTGGCCGCGTAGGCGAGGACGGCACCCAGCGAGAAGACGTCGGCCGCCCCCGTCACCTCCTGGCCGAGGATCTGCTCGGGCGACATATAGCCGGGCGAGCCGATCGAGACGCCCGTCGCGGTCAGCGACGCCGTGGCGTCCGTGGCCCGCGCGATCCCGAAGTCGATCAGCCGCGGCCCGTCCGGGGCCAGGAGCACGTTCGACGGCTTGACGTCCCGGTGCACCAGGCCCAGCGCGTGCACCGCCGCCAGCGCCTCCGCCAGCCCGGCGCCCAGGGCCCGTACGGTCGCCTCCGGCTGGGCGCCGGTGTCCGTGACGGCCTCGGTGAGCGAGGGACCGGCCACATAGCCCGTCGCCACCCACGGCACGGCGGCGTCGGGATCCGCGTCCAGGACGGGCGCCGTCCACGCCCCGCCCACCCGCCGCGCGGCCTCCACCTCGCGCCGGAAGCGCGCCCTGAACTGCTCGTCGAGGGCGAAGTGCGGGTGCACGACCTTCACCGCGACCGTACGGCCGCCGGTGCTGCGCCCGAGGTACACCCGGCCCATGCCACCCGCCCCGAGCCGCCCCAGCAGCCGGTATGCGCCGATGACCTGCGGATCTTCCGCCAGCAGTGGCCGCATCGGGTCCTTCGCCTCCCCCAGTGGGGGCCTTACGGCCCCGATTTTCAGCCTATGACTCAATTCACGGGGTGTCCCAGGAACCCCGGAGCCGGATTTGCCCATCCACAAGGACGGAACAAACCGTCATGTCCTTCGGGGCAGCAGCATCATCCGGAGCGACGCGATGACGCATTCACCTCACGGGGCCTACCAGTCCCACGGCCGCCGCCGTGCCTCCCGAGCCAAAAAATGGACCATAGTCGTGGCCTCCATAGCCGTGCTCGGTCTGATAACCGCCGGCGTGCTCAACTACCTCAAGATCGGCCCCTTCTCCGAGAAGGGGAAGCCCGTCAGCTTCGGCCAGGACCAGGCCGGCGGTGGTCAGGCCGGCGGGACGGGCGGCGCGCAGCCCGCGGACTCCAAGGTCAGCATGCCGACCGGTCCCGCCGCCCAGTTCAAGAACTCCAGCGGAACCCTCGCCGACGGCACCCAGGTCGCCGTCACCACCCTGGACGGCAAGAAGTCCGGGTTCAAGGGCAAGGTATGGGTCTGGGCGCCCAAGGAGTACAAGGACCCGAAGTTCGCCAAGAGCGGCTTCCCCGTCCTGATCGCCCTCCCCGGCGGCCCGGGCTTCCCGGCCAACTACTGGATGGACGACAACCTCGGCCTGGAGTCGTCGATCTCCAAGTGGTACACCGAGGGCAAGAGCAAGCCGTTCCTCCTGGCGATGCCGGTCCTCAACCCCAAGCCGGACGACGGCGGCCTCTACTGGGACGGCAGTGACATCCCCGGCCAGCCGAAGATGGGCACCTGGCTCACCGAGGACGTCCCGGACCTGATGAAGGCCAACTTCCGGACGATCAAGTCGCGCGACGGCTGGGCGTTCATGGGCTCCTCCTCCGGCGGTTTCTCGGGTCTGAAGGCGGTGCTGAAGCACCCGGACAAGTTCAAGGCCGTGATCGCCTCCGGCCCGGACATCGTCCCGGACTCCCCGCTGTGGAAGGGCCACGAGAAGGAGAAGAACGAGAACAACCCCGAGCTCCTGGCGAAGCAGCTGATCGCCGCCAACAAGCCGGGCACGGACGTCTATCTCGCGTTCCAGTACGGGACGAAGGAGACCAGCGTCATCCCGCACGTGGACAAGTTCATCAAGACGTACGGCAACAAGGGCCCCGTCCACACGCGCCTGGAAGTGATCCAGGACGGCAAGCACAACGCCAAGACCTACGTCGAGGGCATGGGCAGGGGCAGCATGAAGTGGATCAGTGACCACATGGAGGGTCCGATCCCCGCCTCCTGATCCACCCCGCCGGCCCGGTCCTTGTTCCCCGGACCCCGGCGGACCCTCCGTACGGATTCAACTCGCTCCGAAGCCCTGGCCCCCGTTCCGCGGGGTCGGGGCTTCAGCGGTTTCCGGGGACCTTCCGGGGGTCAGGGCGTCAGCAACTCCACCCGCACGTCCGCCGGGAAGCCGGTCGTCGGCCCCGTGCGGCGGGCGAACTCGGTCACGCCCGCCAGCTGGTCCGGACCGAAGCGGAAGTCCAGCGTCGTGAAGTAGCGCTCCAGCAGCTCGGCGTCGAACGCCTCCCAGCGGGCCGCCTGCTCGGCCACCTTGCCGACCTCCTCCAGGGACACGTCCCGGGAGGCGAGGAACGCCTCGTGGACCTTGCCGACGATGTGCGGCTCGCGGGCGAGGTAGTCCCGGCGCACGGCCCACACCGCGAAGACGAAGGGCAGCCCCGTCCAGTCCTTCCACATCTGCCCCAGGTCGTGGACCTCCAGCCCCAGCCGGGGCGCGTCGTGCAGCGAGGCCCGCAGCGCGGCGTCCCCGATCAGCACGGCGGCGTCCGCCTCCTGCATCATCAGGCTCAGGTCGGGCGGGCAGGTGTAGTAGTCCGGCTCGACGCCGAAGCGGTCGGCCAGCAGCAGTTGCGCCAGCCGTACGGACGTCCGCGAGGTGGAGCCGAGCGCAACCCGGGCCCCGTCCAGCTTGTCCAGCGGCAGCTGCGAGACGATCACGCAGGACATCACCGGGCCGTCGCAGCCCACCGCGATGTCGGGCAGGGCGACCAGGTCCTCGGCGTTGCGCAGGAACTCGACCAGGGTGACCGGGCCGATGTCCAGGTCGCCGGCGATCAGCTGTTCGCTGAGCTTCTCGGGGGTGTCCTTGGTGAGGTCCAGGTCGAGCAGCGTGCCGGTGCGGGCGAGCCCCCAGTAGAGGGGCAGGCAGTTGAGGAACTGGATGTGGCCGACGCGGGGGCGGGCTGAGGCTGAATTGTCCACATCTGGAGGCTAGCCCCCGGGGTCGCGGGCCAGCGGGGGCGGGGGTCGGAGCCATCGCCTGTACAGGAGGTGCACGACTGTCGATCTTTTCCGGCCCGGCGGCCGGGAAAACCATCCGACAGCGTGATCTTCAACTCTTTCGCAGCCAGAACCTCGCGTGCTAGGCTCGCCGCAAGTTGCAGTTTGGTTTCCCTTGCAGTACAGAGCCTGCGGAGCATGTGACCCCCGCAGGCTTTTGTAGTTTTCAGACTTCTCGCAGGTTCTGGAGCAGGGCAACCCTTTGGCCCAAGGAGGGCTTTATGGCTACCGGAACCGTGAAGTGGTTCAACGCTGAAAAGGGCTTTGGCTTCATCGCCCAGGACGGCGGGGGCCCCGACGTCTTCGTCCACTACTCCGCGATCAACGCCGCTGGCTTCCGCTCCCTCGAGGAGAACCAGCAGGTCAACTTCGACGTCACGCAGGGCCCGAAGGGCCCGCAGGCGGAGAACGTCACCCCCGTCTAAGTCTCGGATCCCTTCGATCCGACGGCTTTGTCGTCCGACCGATCGCGGTCGAATATTCGTAGTACCCAAGGAGCCCTGCCCTCTTCCGCCTCGGCGGAGGGGCGGGGCTCCTGCCTTTCCCTTTTGTTCAGCGCTCGTCCATCGACTTTTGAGCGTTTGCGCAATCACTCAAACGTTGTTCTTTCACTTCTGTTCGTCCGGCTTCTGTTCGTACAGCGTCTCGATCTCCTGTGCGTAGCGTCGAACGATCGCGGCCCGCCGGAGTTTCAGGGTGGGCGTCAGGTCCCCGCCGTCCACCGTGAAGTCCCCGTCGAGAATTGCGAACGCGCGAATCCGGGCCGGCCGCGACACCTGCCGGTTCGCGGCGTCGACCGCCTCCTGGCACAGCTCCCGCACGGCCGGGTGCCGGGCCGCCGCACCCGGCCGCCCGCCGAGGTCCACGCCCGTGCGCCGCGCCCAGCCGGCGATCTCCTCCTCGTCCAGCGTGAGCAGCGCGACCGGGTACGGGCGGCGGTCGCCCACCATCACCGCGCGGGATATCCAGCGGGACTGCTGGAGGGCGAACTCCACCGGCGACGGCGCGAGGTTCTTCCCGCCGGACGTGATGATCAGGTCCTTCTTGCGGCCGGTGATCGTGAGGAAGCCGTCCGCGTCGAGCGAGCCCAGGTCCCCGGTGTGCAGCCAGCCGTCCGCGTCCAGCGCCTCCGCCGTCGCGGCCGGATCGGCGTGATAGCCGGGGAAGACGCCGGGCCCGCGGGCCAGCACCTCGCCGTCCTCGGCTATCCGCACCTCGCAGGCCACCGCCCGGCCCACCGTTCCGTACCGCACCGCGCCCGGGTGGTTGAGGCTGATCACCCCGGCGGACTCCGTCATGCCGTAGCCCTCGTACACCGCGATCCCGCACGCGCGCAGGAAGTCCATGGTCTGCGGGGCGATCGGCGCGGCCCCGGTCAGCGCCATGCGCAACCGCCCGCCGAAGGCCGCCCGGACGAGCGAGAAGAGCCGCTCGTCCGCCTCCCGCCAGGCCGCGAGCAGCTCACCACCGGGCTCCTCGCCCCGGGCGCGCAGCTCCTCGACCTCCAGCCCGGTCCGGATCGCCGCGTCGAGGCGGGCCCGCCCGTCCGGCCCGCCGGACTCGGCGAGCGAGACCACCCCCGCGTGCACCTTCTCGAACAGACGCGGCACCGACGGCAGTCGGGTGGGACGGGCCTCGGTCAGCTCGGCGACGACGTTCTCGATCCGGCCGCCGAAGTAACAGATCTCGCCGCCCTGGACGAGCGCCGACAACTGGACGAGCTGCGCGAAGAGATGGGCGAGCGGGAGGTAGAGGAAGACGCTCTCGCCCGGACCGCCGCCGAGCAGCTCCGCGGTGGCCGAGTCCACGGCGGCGAGGTTGCCATGGGTGAGGAGGCAGCCCTTGGGCGGGCCGGTCGTGCCCGAGGTGTAGACGATGGAGCACAGATCATCGGCCGTACGCCCCTCGCACCGGGCCAGCAGCTCCGCCAGCGGAGCCCGCCCGGGCAGCGCGTCCAGTACGAGCGCCCCGGCCCCGGCGTCCTCGATGACCACCACGTGTCGCAGCTCCGGCAGCTTCGCGCGCACCGCCGCCACCCGCTCCGCCTGCACCGCGTCCTCGCAGACGACCACGGAGGCGCCCGAGTCGCCGAGCACCCACAGCAGTTCCTCCTGCCCGGCCGTCGGATAGACCGGCACCACGACCGCTCCGGCGGCGAGCACCGCGAAGCAGGCCCGGGTCCACTCCGGCCGGGTCTCGGAGAGGATCGCCACCCGGTCGTCGGCCCGCACCCCGAGCGCGAGCAGGCCGCGCCCGATGTCCCGTACGGACGCGCGCAGCTCCTCGTAACCGACCTCCGTCCAGGAACCGTCGCGGGACCGGAACCGCAGGGCCGATGACGTGCCGTACCGTTCGGCCGCCCACTCCGCGAGCACAGCGAGCGTGCGAGGTCGTTGCCGCATGACGCCTCCCAGGAACCCAGGCCGCCGCCCCGGACGGACGCCGGGGGAAAACCCTGACGTTAAGGAACGCTTCCGGCATCGGGCATGACCGGAACCGTCAGCACCGCTGACCCCAACGCTCATCACGGCTACCGTGCTGCCATGAGCTGTCGCACGATCACCGTGCACCATGTGCGGGCCGCTCTCGGCGGCGCCCGGCGACTCGGCATCGACACCGTCCCCCTCCTGCAAGGCGCGCGCATCCCCCCGCTGCTCCTCGGCGACGACCGGGCCCGAGTGACGCCCGAGCAGTTCGCCCGGCTCGTCATGGCGCTGCACCGGGCCACCGGCGACGAGTTCCTGGGGCTGGGCCCCGTGCCCAGCCGGCGCGGCACGTTCGCCATGATGTGCCACGTCTGCGTCGGCTGCCGCGACCTCGGCACGGCCCTGGAGCGGGGCGTGCGGTTCTACGGGCTCTTCCCCGGCGGACCCGACCTCGCGCTCGAACACCGCGGCCCGGAGGTGGTGTTCGCCGTCCGCAACGACCTGCGCGCCGTCGCCGAGGGCCGCTTCCTCACCGAGTCCCTGATCGTCGTCTGGCACCGGCTGGCAAGCTGGCTGATCGGCCGGCGGATCGCCCTGCGCCGGGCCGAGTTCGCCTACCCCGCGCCGCCGTACGCGACCGAGTACGGCGAGCTCTTCGGCTGCCCGGTCCGCTTCGGCGCGCGGCGCACCCGCGTGGGCTTCGACGCGCGCTGGCTGGCCGCGCCCGTCGTCCGGGACGAGGCGGGCCTGGCGGAGCTGCTGCGGCACGCGCCCGCCGATCTGCTCACCCGACAGGACTACGCGACGACGGTCGCCGAGCAGGTACGGCGTTCACTCCTGCGGGCGATGCGCGAGGGCCGGGCCGCCCGGCTGCCGGAGGTGGCGCAGCTGGCGGACCGGCTCGCGGTGAGCCCGGCGACGCTGCGGCGGCGGCTGCACCAGGAGGGCACATCCTACCGGCTGCTGAAGGACCAGGTGCGGCGGGAGGCGGCGGTGACCAGCCTGTTGGAGGGCCGGGAGCCGATAGCGGAGCTGGCGGAACGGCTGGGGTTCTCCGAGGACACCGCCTTCCACCGGGCGTTCCGCCGCTGGACCGGCACCACGCCGGGCGCCTATCGCCTGCTGGCCGGGCACCGCCGCAGGCGGCCGGGTCAGCAAAGCTGAGCTTCCGGGTCAGCTCCTGACTCACCCGTCAGTCACTACGGTCACCTCAACTCACCGAGCACCACCGGACCGTGGGAGAGCCGCATGCACCTGCGCACCACAGCCCTGGCCGCCGTCACCGCGCTCGTCGTCTCGCTCGGCCTGGCGGGCGCGGGCACCGCGGTCGCCGGGGAGCGGGCCACCGCCCCCGGGGACATCGTCAGCACCGCCCCCACCTCCTTCCACCCGCTGCCCGCCCAGCCCACCAACACCAAGGCGTGGCACATCACCTACCGCTCCACCACCGCCAAGGGCGCCCCGAACGTCGTCTCGGGCACCGTGATCGTCCCCCAGGACGGCAGAACGGGCCCGCGCCCGCTCGTCACCTACGCCGTCGGGACCGTGGGCATGGCCGACAAGTGCGCGCCCTCGGCCGGCTTCCCGTACGGCACGACGCTGGAGGCCAACCTCATCCAGCAGCTGACCCTGCGCGGCTGGGCGGTCGCCGTGACCGACTACGAGGGCCTGGGCACGCCCGGCGACCACACCTACGCCGTCGGGCGGGCCGAGGGGCACGCCGTGCTCGACGCGGCGCGCGCGGCGCTGCGGCTGCCGGGGGCGGGACTGTCCAAGGACTCGCCCGTCGGCATCATGGGCTATTCGCAGGGCGGCCAGGCCAGCAGCTGGGCGGCCGAGCTGCACGACTCGTACGCCCCCGAGCTCGACCTCAAGGGCACGGCCACCGGCGGCGTCCCCGCCGACCTCCTCAAGACCGCCGACTACAACAACGGCAGCATCGGCGCGGGCCTGATCCTCATGGCGGCCGCCGGCCAGAACGCGGCCTTCCCCGAACTGGACCTGGACCGGTACCTCAACGACAAGGGCCGCGCCTATGTCGACTTCCTGAAGAACAACTGCGTGGCCGTGAACGTCGTGGCCGGGCTCTTCAAGAAGATCTCCGACGTGACGGTCAGGAACCCGCTGTACGAGGCGGACTGGCAGCGGGCGCTGCGCTCCTCGAACCTCGGCTCGCACGCCCCGGACCGGCCCGTCTACCTCTACCACGGGGTCGTCGACGAGCTGATCCCCTACGGCGTCGGCAAGCAGTTGCGTGCCGACTGGTGTGCCAAGGACGCCACGGTCCAGTGGAAGTCGCTGCCGCTCGGTGAGCACGTGCTCGGCGTGATCACCGAGTCGGTCCCGGCCGCGAACTGGCTCGCGGACCGCTTCGCCGGCAGGCCGGCCGCCGGCAACTGCTGAGCCCGGGCGGCGGCACGGCCGCCGCCCTCGCGGCCCCTAGGAACGGGCGGGCGTCCAGCGCCGCCCGTTCATCAGGTTCTCCAGGCCCACCCACGCGAAGTTCATCAGCGTCTCGGCCGGTTCCCGTTCCGGCGGCGCCTCGTCCGTACGGTCGTTGGTCCACCCGGCGAGCGATTCGGCGGCGCCCACGAGCGCGTGGGCCAGCCCGGCGGCCTCGCGGTCGGGCAGGGGCGCGTCGCAGCCGCCGCCCCGGGCCGTGTCGGCGATCAGGTGCGTGACGACGTCGACGAGCCGCTGCCGCAGCGCGGACACCTCCAGGGCGAACGGCTCGCCGTGCGTCCGGGCCTGGCAGTGCAGGACCGCCCAGCCGTCGGGGTGGGCGGCGGTGTGCGCGAAGAAGGCGCGCAGCCCGTTCCACAGCCGCCGGTCGGCGGGAAGGCCGGGGTCGATGGCGGCCCGTACGGCGGTGATCAGCGCCTCGGCCTCGCGCCGGATGCAGGTGCTGAAGAGCTCCTCCTTGGAGTTCAGATAGAGATAGACCAGCGGTTTCGACGCTCCGGCGAGCTCGGCTATCTCGTCCATCGACGCCGCGCGGTAGCCGCGGCGCGCGAAGACCTCCACGGCCGCGTCGAGCATCTGGCGCTCGCGCACCTCGCGCGGCATGCGTTTGACCCTCCCCTTGGGCTTCATCCCGGCCTCAGCAGCGTCGGTCTGTGCAGCATTCACGACAAACGTCCCTCCGCCCCCGTCACGTTACCGGCAGGTAATGTTACGGGGAGGAGGGACGTCCGGGGGGAAGGATCCGGCCGAAGCGGCCGGACAGCGAGGTTCAGGCCAAAGCGATCAGGCCGCGGCCGCCACCGCCTGCGGCTCGGCGTCGACCGCGACAGCTGGAGCCCGCGGGCTGCCCGCAGGGTCCGAGGCGCAGTCCGCGCCGTCGAGGGTGCCGGCGCATCGGGCTGAGCGTCGCAGGCGAGCGGCGACTCCCTCGCCAAGGCCGGCGGCATGACGAGCGTCCTCTCCCGTGCCGCGGCCGGGGCGGTCTCGCACAGCCCGCACCGGCCGCCCGGCCCGCTGTACCCGGCCTGCTGCGGCTCGTCAGCTGGTCGCGGTGAACTGGCCGGTTCCCACGACCTTGAGCAGGGCGAGGCGTTCGGGGGTGTCGCTGCCGATGGGCGGCGTGTACAGGACTACCCGCTGGTCGCCCTCCGGTGCGAGCAGCACCTGGCAGTCCAGGTCGACCGGGCCGATCAGCGGGTGCACGATACGCATGCGTGAGGCCCTGCGGACCGCGACCTCGTGCAGCTCCCACAGGCCGGCGAACTCTTCGCTGGCCTCCCGAAGCCGTTCCACCAGGCGGGTCGCGGCGGTGTCGCCCGCGCGTCGGCCCACGGCCGCACGCAGGTCGGCCACGTGCTGGCGGCTGTAGTGGTCGTGGTCGTCGGCCGGGTAGGCGGTGCGCTGGGCGGGGTCGGTGAACCAGCGCCAGACCACGTTGCGCCCGTGCTCGGACACCGAGCACACCCCGCCCAGCAGGGCCTGTGCCATGTCGTTCTGGGCCAGGACGTCGCCGAGGTCGCTGATGACCTGGACCGGCGTGGCCGGAAGCTGATCCAGCAGGTGCAGCAGCCCCGGGCTTACGTCGTCGCCGTTGATCCGGCCGACGGGCGGGCACCGGCCGGCGAGGAGGTGGAGATGGTCGCGTTCGTCGCCGGACAGGCGCAGGGCGCGGGCCAGCGCCGCGAGCATCTCCTTCGACGGCTGGGGGCCGCGGGCCTGTTCGAGGCGGATGTAGTAGTCGGCGGACATGCCCGCGAGCTGTGCGACTTCCTCACGGCGCAGGCCCGGGGTGCGGCGCCGCGGGCCGACGGGCAGGCCCACGTCCTGCGGGCGTACGCGGTCGCGGGAGCGGCGCAGGAAGTCGGCGAGTCCACCACGGTCGATCTTCATGATGATCATCCTGCCGGTCTGTGCGGAGCTGAACCAGGGACTGGCGATCCCAGGTTCGACAAGGCTCTCCCAGGCGCGGGACACCGGGGGCACTGTTGGTCGGGCCGGAGCACAAGCGCCCCGGTCACCCAGCCGCAGCGACACCCGCAGGGAGCATTCCATGGCCACCGTCACCGTCAACGGCGCCCAGGTCCACTACGAGAAGACCGGCTCGGGCCCCGCGCTCGTCCTGGTCCACGGCACCGGATCGTCGGGCGCCGCCGTCAACTGGGGGCAGACCGCCCCTCGGTTCACCCCGCACCGCACCGTGATCACCCCCGACCTGTCGGGCACCGAAGCCACCCTCGATGACGGCGCTCCCTTGACCGGCGAAGGACTCGCCGCCCAGGTCATCGCCGTCATCGAGGACGCGGCGGACGGACCGGTGGACCTGCTGGGCTTCTCCTTGGGCTCCACCGTCGCCGCCACCGTCGCCGCGCTCCGCCCCGACCTCGTGCGACGGCTGATCCTGGTGGCCGGCTGGGCGCACACCGACAGCGACGAATACCTGCGCAGCCTCTTCATCCTCTGGCACAGCCTCGGCACGAACGACCCCGCCTCCTTCGGCCGCGCCGTGGCGATGAGCGGCTTCAGCCGCGGGTTCCTCAACAGCATCGGCCGCGCCCAGTTCGAAGCCTTGATCCCCAACATGCCCCCCACCGAGGGAACCCTGCGCCACATCGCCTACGACCTGCAGGTCGATATCCGCCACCTGCTGCCCCGCATCCAGGCCCCCACCCTCGTCATCGGCGGCACCCAGGACATCACCGTTCCGGTCGAACACAGCCGCGCCCTGCACGCCGCCATCCCCGGCAGCACATACGCCGAGATCGACGCGGGCCACGTGATGTTCTTCGAGCAGGAGGACGTCTTCGTGAAGCTCGTGACCGATTTCACCGAAAGCCCCTCCGCGGCACCCGCCACCACCGGCGCGTGATCCGGCGCCACCCGATGACCGCATCAGTCTCCAAGCGATCACACCGGAGCATCGCGCTCGGCCACTCCACGCCCTCAGCGCACCCCTCGCTGAGGGCAACCCAGCCGGCGAGGGAGGCACCGCGTGCTGCCGGCCCGAGTACCGGCCCCCCGGATGGACCCCTCCCGGCCCTCCTTTGGCGATCCGTCCGACAGAAGGCGCGCCTTTCCTGGTCCAGGGAAGGAGGTCCGCCATGACCTGCCCCGACCGCTGCGCCCAGGCGCCCGCAAAGCTCGCGACAGCCTCACCGTCCGGCCTCGGCGGGCTGCTGACCCTGCCGTTCCGGCGCGACACCTGGCGGCACATGCTGTTCGCCCTGCTGCTGCCACTCACGCTCGCGCTGGTTCTCGCGCTTCAGTACGTGATGAAGGCGGCGCAGGACAAGGGACACCAGGAACTCGGCCCCCTGATCCTGATCGTGGCGCTGGCCTGCGTCGCCCTCGTCGGGCCTTCCTTCGAACGGATGCGGGTCCGGGTCTTCTTCGGTGAGACCATCACACCGCGCGTCAGTGAACGGGTGCGCAACGGCTGCGTGTTCTTCCTCGTGAACATGGCCCTGTCCACCCTGTCGTTCATGGCCGCGGCCGGCTGGGCCATCGTCTGCGCGCGCAATCTCACGTACCCGATCTGGGGCTGGGAGCCCTATCCCACCCCCGCCTGGGGTGGCCCGACGCCGGTGGGCGCCGTGGCGCTGCACTTCGCGGCCGGCGTGGTGGCTTTCTTCGTCATGCCGTGGATCGTCATTCGCCTCACCACCTGGCAGCGCGCCGCCGTGCGTCGCCACCTCGGCCAAGCCCACTGAGCCACCCTCACGGCTGCCGCCAAAGACCGTACCCCCAGGGAAGTCGCCGCTCGGTCCGCAGTCATACAGAGCCTGTACGGCCATCAACCCGAAGTCGTCCGCCTACCCGCGTACGCGGACAGCCGGATCCAGCGATACGTCCCACCCGGAGGGTGGTCGCGAGCAGGCCGGAGAGCCGGGACTGCCAGACCTCTCCGGAGGCCGGAGCACGACGCCCAGTTGACTTCGAGCGCGCTCCAGCACCTAGCGTCCCGGGCAGATGATTCCAAGATCAGGAGACAGAACATGACCGACATCCCCACCCGGCACCTGGGCAACCTGGCGGTCTCCGCGCAGGGCCTGGGGTGCATGGGCATGAGCCACGGCTACGGCACCACCAACGACACGCAGTCGATCGCGACCCTGCACCACGCCCTCGACCTCGGGGTGACCTTCTGGGACACCTCCGACTTCTACGGCGTCGGGCACAACGAGGAGCTGATCGGACGGGCCGTCGCCGGGCGTCGCGATGAGGTGGTACTGGCCACGAAGTTCGGCTTCGCCAACCGCCTGGGCGAGCCCACGCAGGTCCGCGGCGACGCCGCCTACGTGCGGCAGGCGTGCGAGGCGTCACTGCGCCGGCTCGGGGTCGACCACATCGACCTCTACTACCAGCACCGGGTCGATCCGCAGGTGCCGATCGAGGAGACCGTCGGCGCCATGGCCGAGCTCGTACACGCCGGGAAGGTCCGCCACCTCGGCCTGTCCGAGGCCGGCGCGCAGACCATCCGGCGGGCGCACGCGGTGCACCCGATCACGGCGCTGCAGAGCGAGTGGTCGCTGTGGACCCGCGACCTGGAGACGGAGATCGCCCCGGTCTGCCGCGAGCTCGGTATCGGCCTGGTCCCGTTCTCCCCGCTCGGGCGCGGCTTCCTGACCGGCAAGTACAGCTCGGTCGAAGGGCTGGCCGAGACCGACGTGCGCCGCAGCCAGCCGCGTTTCGCCGACGGCAACCTCGAACGGAACCTGGCGATCGTCACGAAGCTGAACGAGCTGGCTGCGGCGAAGGGAGTCACCGCCGGCCAGCTCGCCCTGGCCTGGGTGCAGCACCGGGGCGAGGACGTGGTGCCGATCCCCGGCACCCGGCGGCAGCGGTACCTGGAGGAGAACCTCGCGGCCCTGGCCATCGAGCTGTCCACCGAGGACCTCGCCGCCATCGAAGCCGCCGCCCCGTCCGAGCAGATCGCGGGCACCCGCTACGACGCGACCAGCCTCACCTTCGTCGACGGCTGAGCCCGCCACAGCTCACCGACCCCGACCCCGGCACCAGGGCGACCACGTCCCGCCGAGGACCAACCCTCGAAGCCGAACGCCAGGCAGCGCTCCCCGACTAGCTGGACTGGTACAACTACCACCGACCCCACACCGGCATCGACGGCCGGACACCAGCCAGCCGCGCCACCAACCTGCCGGGGCAGCACACCTAGGCGCCCTTCGCGCACGAGGTGATTCCGGCCGACTTCCGGCAACCTTCGTCCATTGCGCCGCGCTCAGCTTGCCTTGCCGTACCGTGCCACGGCCGCCGCGACCGCCCGTGCCGCCGGCACCGAGAGCTCCAGGCGCACCACGCCCGAGCCGTCCGGCGCCGAGGACGCCCGCAGCCGCACGCCGGAGACCTCCACACCGGCCGCCTCCAGGGCCTGGCGGAGTTCTGCCGCTGTGTCCGTCACTTCCCGCCAGCCCGCCATGTAGTCCACGCCCCGGACCCACAGCACCGCGTCCGCGTCGAACTCGCCCACGTCGTACGCCTTATCGCCAGACCCGTACATCAACTTCCACCCCTCAAAGGAACTTGGACGACCAGATCTTGTTGGCGTCTCGCACGGACGCACGACGAGGACCCCGGTACCATCAGTACCGGGGTCCTCGCGATCCCCGCCGGACCACCCCTTTTGCTTCCAGGCGCGGGGGTGGTCCGGTTTTCTATGCGGTTGTTGAGCGCGGTCCTGCCCGTTCGCCACGCGTTCGGGCAGGACCGCAGCGGCGCCCGGATAACGCCGCCATCCCCCCAGGTGCGATCGGTCGACCAACAGCAGCAGCGGGCCGAGGAACACTGCACCGCGGTGAACGCACCGAGGGAGCCAAGAGGGCGGGGCCGGCGGACCCTCCCAGGCACTGCCGGCCCCGCCCGGTCTACGGGGGCGACACCCGCCCCGCCGCCTCTCTCCGGGCCACTCGTTCGGCGATGTACCGCAACCCGTCCCTGATGAACTCATCCGTCACCGGCGGCACCCGCCCGACATGACGCACACGCAACGCGTCCAGGAGCTCCTCCAGCTCCTCATCAGTGATCTGCCGCCAGCGGGACGCGGGCATCCGACACGTGGCCAAGACCACGCACTCCCGCACCTGCCACACCCTCACCCCGCGCCCCCGATCGGCGTCGCCCGGAAGAAACCGGTGTGCACGGACCGAAACCCCGTGTGCCCGCTACGACCGGCATGCCACAGCGCCCAGTCCTGCGGACCATCCGGCGAATCCGACGCCTCCGACGCCTCCGACGACATCTCACAGGAAGTGCACTCCATCACGAAGATCCCGGGACTCCCCGAGGTATCGACGGCCAGCTTCCACTTCACGAAGCGAAACAAAGACCGCGCCATCACCGCACCCCACGCCCGCGCCGCAAGACCTCCAGCAGATCACCAGCGCCCTTCCGCAGCGCCGGACCCTCCTTGAAAACCAACACCACCTGCGGATTCCTCACCGCGTGCCGGTCCGCACGGACGGCCTTCACCTGCTGCCACCTGCCGCTGACCTGGACCAAGTCGCCCCGGCGCACGTCGAACGCCGCCATCCGCGCCATCACGCACACCCTTCCCCGGGCGAGGTCGTGAGCACAGCCCACACGGACTTGCCGGGCCCCGCCCGATCACTCACACCCCAGTCAGCCGACAGCCCGGCCACCAGGACCAGCCCCCGGCCACCCTCCTCCACCGCCTGAGCACGCCGCGCGGGCCGCTTTTCACACGCGTCGTCCACCGCGATCCGCACCCCGTCCGCCACATGCCGGAACCGGGTCTGGACCTGCCGCCCCGGCGAGGTGTGCGCGTGCACCACCGCATTTGTCAGCAACTCGGAGAGCACCACGACCGCCGCGTCCTCAACAGACATCAGACCCCAGTCCGCCAGCGCCTTACGCAGCTCGGCACGGGCCAGGCCGACGCAGCGCGGGTGTCTGGCCCAACGCCGCACCACCTCGTCCGACCGTCCGCCCAGTGCCACGGCGCAAGTCGTCACCTTCTCCTCCTTTCAGAGAAGACGGGCGAGCCGGAAGCAGCTACGTGGCCCCTCTGGCTCGATGTCCTCGATGTCCTCGATGTCGCAGGCTGCACGTTCTCAGGGCGGGCATCCCACTCGATCCCACCTCCAACCGGCCTGAGCTGCACATACGGGCCCGTTTGATCCATCACCTGGCCAACGCGTCCGTTCGCGGTATCCGTTGCCAGCGTGCCGACTTCGGGAATCCCCTCATCGCTCATGCGGGGATCATGGCGTCGGCTATTGGGACGGAGGAACCTCCCGCGAAACCCACTTCGGGACGTCCCGCGTTGGGTAAAACGTCCCTAGTGCCGTCCTAAGCGTGGGGAGAGACCTGATGCCGAACGAGAGACTTCGCGCCGTCATGGCAGCCGGCGGTTGGACATGTGCCACCCTCGCGGAGAAGGCCGAAGTGGACACGAAATCCGTCGAACGATGGGTCAGCGTCGGCCGCACTCCGCGCCGCAGGACAGCCGTCCTGGCAGCAGAAGCGTTAGGAGAAGACGTGTGCGCATTATGGCCAGCGCTCCGGCAGGCGCGCGCTGCACGCGCCGTCAGCCCTGAACTGGTGACGCTCTACGACCAGCGCGCGAACATCCCGACGTCCACGTTCGTAGAGACGCTGGCGAGCGCCCACAAGCAGATCGACGTGTTGGTGTACGCCGCCGTCTTCCTGCACGAGGCGTACCCCCGGCTCAACGATCTTCTGCGCGAACGCGCCGCTGACGGCTGCACGGTCCGTATCGCCGTGGGGGACGCGGACAGCCCGAACGTGCGGCAACGGGGGCAGGAGGAGCAGTTCGGCCACGGCATCGAATCCCGTTGCCGGCTCGCCCTCATGCACTACCGGCCGCTCGCAGGGGTCCCCGGCATCGAGATCAGGACCCACGGGACCACCCTGTACAACTCCCTCTACCGCGCAGATGATCAGATGCTGGTCAACGCCCACGTCTGGGGAGTGAACGCGTACGGCGCGCCTGTCTGGCACCTTCACCGCAACGGCGACGGCGGAATCTTCGACACGTACGCCGGTAGCTTCAACGCCGTGTGGGCGGCCGCTACCCCGATACGGGAGGGATCACCGTGACGCGGACCGAGTACTACGACGACCCGAACGCGCCTAAGCCCAACAGCCTGGTCGTCGCCGCGTCCGCGGTCGTCGTCGACAGCGAAGGCCGCATCCTGCTCCAGCGTCGGCGGGACAACGACCTGTGGGCACTGCCCGGCGGCGGAATGGACATGACCGACTCCCTGCCAGGAACGGCGGTGCGAGAGGTCAAGGAAGAGACCGGCCTGGACGTGGAGATCACGGGACTGGTCGGGACGTACACCGATCCCCGCCACGTCATCGCCTACTCCGACGGCGAGGTGCGCCGTCAGTTCAACGTCTGCTTTGCCGCCCGCATCGTCGGCGGCCGTCTCGCGATCTCCGACGAATCCACGGAGCTCAGGTTCGTCCCGCCGGCAGAACTGGCCGACCTTCCCATGCACCACACGCAGCGGCTGCGCATCGACCACTTCCTGCAAGGGCGTCCGCAGCCCTACCTTGGCTGACCCTTACGGGCCCACACGGTTCTACAGCTACGCCCCCGCATCTCCGACGAGACCGGGGGCGCATCCGTAAGCCTTACCTAGGCAGCAACAGCCACCGCCTGCGGCTCGGCGTCGAGCTTCGACCCGTCCGCCGAGTCGTACGCCGCGCGGTCCAGGATGTTCTCCCGCGCCGAGACCAGGATCGGGACGACCGACTGACCGGCCACGTTGGTCGCGGTGCGCATCATGTCCACGATCGGGTCGATGGCCAGCAGCAGGCCCACGCCCGCCATCGGCAGGCCCAGCGTCGACAGCGTCAGGGTCAGCATCACCGTGGCGCCGGTCAGGCCGGCGGTGGCGGCGGAGCCGATGACCGAGACGAAGGCGATCAGGACGTAGTCGCGGATCTCCAGGTGCACGTCGAAGACCTGCGCGACGAAGATCGCGGCGATCGCCGGGTAGATCGAGGCGCAGCCGTCCATCTTGGTCGTCGACCCGAACGGCACGGCGAAGGACGCGTACTCCTTGGGCACGCCGAGGCGTTCGGTGACCTTCTGCGTCAGCGGCATCGTGCCGACCGAGGAGCGGGAGACGAAGGCCAGCTGAATGGCGGGCCAGGCGCCCTTGAAGAACTGCAGCGGGTTCACCTTGGCGACGGTCGCCAGCAGCAGCGGGTAGACGCCGAAGAGGACGATGGCGCAGCCGACGTAGATGTCGGCGGTGAAGGTGGCGTACTTGCCGATCAGGTTCCAGCCGTAGGTGGCGATGGCCGTGCCGACCAGGCCCAGGCTGCCCAGCGGGGCGAGCCGGATGACCCACCACAGAACCTTCTGCAGCAGTTCCAGCGCGGACTGGCTGAGGTCGAGGACCGGCTTGGCCTTCGCGCCGAGCTGGAGGATCGCGATGCCCGCGGCGGCGGCCATGAAGACGATCTGAAGGACGTTCAGCTCGGTGAACGGCGTGATGACGTCCTTGGGGATGATCCCGGTCAGGAAGTCGAGCCAGGAGCCGTGCTTCTTGGGCTCGGCGCCGTCGGCGGCGGTGAGGCCCGTGCCGGAGCCGGGGTCGGTGAGCAGGCCGATCGCGAGGCCGATGACGACCGCGATCAGCGACGTGATCATGAACCACATCAGGGTGCGGGTCGCCAGCCGGGCGGCGTTGGAGACATTGCGCAGGTTGGTGATCGACACCAGGATGGCGAAGAACACCAGCGGGGCGATCACCACCATCAGCAGCTGGACGAAGATGTCACCGATCTTGCCGAGGGTGACCTCCAGCCAGTGGATGTCACCGCTCTTGGCGGCCCAGCCGAGCAGCGCGCCCAGCACGAGGCCGAGCAGGATCTGCGCCCAGAACGGGACCTTGGGTATGCGCCCGCGCAGGGACGCAGGGGAGGACGTGGGTGTGGAAGGCAACGGAAGCTCCGGGGACGGAAGTCAGATAACGGGCGTATCGCGCCAGGGAGGTCCGCACTCCCCCGGATCGGGCCGGGAGACGCCCCCAAGGATCTGGCCGCGGGTGACACGACTCAGCGGCGGCAACAGGCCGCGGAGACACAGCGGCAGAGATCGACGTGCAGGCGCGCCACGAGCACTCGGCTCCTGGGGGATCGCTGCGCTGCTGCTGTCTTCATGTCCAATACGTTAACACTCGGACTTTGGGGCCCTCAAAGGCCTTCTTTGGGTTCCTGTCATGTCGAACGGCCCCGGAGAACGCCGAACGCCCCGCCCCGGAGCGGCTGCTCCGGGGCGGGGCGTCTGTGAAGGGTGTGAGGAGGATTACACCCCGTCCTCCTGGCCGGCGTTGGCGGCCATGCGCTCCTTGGCGCGGTCCACGCGCGCCACGATCTGCTCGGACATCGCGTCGCGCTGCTTGCGCAGCAGGACCCAGCTGAGCGGCGCGGAGAGGACGAGCGCGAGCAGCACCATCCACACGAGGTTCGAATCACCCGCGCCGAGCGGGATGACGTGCGCGTAGCAGAGCACCCAGACGACGGCGAAGCAGGCGATGAGCAGGCCGACACGCAGGGCGGTGTAGCGGAGCGAGGCGAACTTCTGGCTACTCACGGACGGGACCTTCTTCTCAACGACAACCGAAAGGGTCGCTTCCAGTCAAGCACGACCCGGGGGCGGGTCGTACCCGCCCTCACCCTCGCGGCGTCATACCCGCATCGCCTGGGGCGACTCGCGCAGCGAGGCGTCCGGGCCGGGGTACTCGCGGATGATCTCGTAGCGCGTGTTGCGCTCCACCGGACGGAAGCCCGCCTCGCGGATGAGGTCGAGCAGGTCGTCGCGGGTCAGCTTGTTGGGCGTGCCGTAGTTGTCCGCGTCGTGCGTGATCTTGTACTCGACCACCGAGCCGTCCATGTCGTCCGCGCCGTGCTGCAGGGCGAGCTGCGCGGTCTGGACGCCGTGCATCACCCAGAAGACCTTGACGTGCTGGATGTTGTCGAGGAGCAGCCGGGAGACCGCGAAGGTCTTCAGCGCCTCGGCACCCGTCGCCATGGAGGTCCGCGCCTGGAGGCGGTTGCGGACCTTGCCGTCCTTCATGTCCACGAAGTCGTGCTGGTAGCGCAGCGGGATGAAGACGTGGAAGCCGCCGGTCTCGTCCTGGAGCTCGCGCAGGCGCAGCACGTGGTCCACGCGGTGGCGCGGCTCCTCGATGTGGCCGTAGAGCATCGTCGCGGGGCCCTTGAGGCCCTTGGAGTGCGCGAGGCGGTGGATGCGCGACCAGTCCTCCCAGTGGGTGTCGTGGTCGACGATGTGCTGCCGGACCTCCCAGTCGAAGATCTCCGCGCCGCCACCGGTCAGGGACTCCAGGCCGGCCTCGATCAGCTCGTCGAGGATCTCGGAGGCGGGCATGCCCGAGATCTTCTCGAAGTGCTGGATCTCGGTGGCGGTGAACGCCTTCAGGGAGACGTTCGGCAGGGCCTCCTTGAGCGCCTTCAGGGAGCGCGGGTAGTAGCGCCACGGGAGGGTGGGGTGGAGGCCGTTGACGATGTGCAGCTCGGTGAGGTTCTCGTTCTCCATCGCCTTGGCGAGGCGGACGGCCTCCTCGATGCGCATCGTGTACGCGTCCTTCTCGCCCGGCTTGCGCTGGAACGAGCAGTACGCGCACGACGCCGTGCACACGTTGGTCATGTTGAGGTGACGGTTGACGTTGAAGTGGACGACGTCGCCGTTCTTCTGCGTCCGGACGTGGTGCGCGAGCCCGCCCAGCCAGGCCAGGTCGTCGGACTCGTAGAGGGCGATGCCGTCCTCACGGGTCAGCCGCTCCCCGGCGTGGACCTTCTCCTCCAGCTCACGCTTGAGCCCAGCGTCCATTCCGTCCGCCTCTCCCATACATCCGCTATTGCGACTTGTCGAGCCTACTCCCCCACCTTTCGGGCGGGAGGGGCCCCCACCCGCGCCCGGCCGGAGGCTATTCCTGCTCCGGCAGTTCCCCGACCCGGTTCTCCCACTTCGTCGACAGCACGATCGTCGTACGGGTCCGGCTCACGCCCTTGGTCCCCGACAGCCGGCGGATCGTCCGCTCCAGCCCGTCCACGTCGCCGACGCGCACCTTGAGCATGTAGGAGTCGTCGCCCGCGATGAACCAGCAGTCCTCGATCTCCTCGAGGTCCCGCAGCCGGCGCGCCACGTCCTCGTGGTCGGCGGCGTCCGAGAGCTGGATGCCGATCAGCGCCGTGACGCCGAGGCCGAGCGAGGCGGCGTCGACCGTCGCGCGGTAGCCGGTGATCACACCGGCCGCCTCCAGCCGGTTGATCCGGTCCGTGACGCTCGGCCCCGAGAGCCCCACGAGCCGCCCCAGTTCCGCGTACGAGGCCCGGCCGTTCTCCCGGAGGGCCTGGATGAGCTGCCTGTCCACCGCGTCCATAACCTGGCACCTTTCAATAATCAGCGAACTCGTCGCTTTGCATGTAGAATCTAAGGCATACAGGGGTTCACAACCTGTGAATCTCTCGACAGATCCCTAGATCAACGACGATCCTTCAGGAGTGATCTTCCCGTGTACACGATCGAGATGGCCTACGCCCGTATGCGCGAGCTGCAGGACCTGGCCAACCGCTCGCGTGCCCACCGGCCCACCGCCGAGCGCCGCGCCGAGGCCCAGGCGGCCCCCAAGGCGCACGCCGAGAAGCGCTGAGCCCTCAGCCCGGAGAGCGCGCCTGACCCAGCTCTCCCTTCCACCGGCGGTACAGCTGGTGCGGCACACCGGCCGCGTCCAGCACCCGCCCCGCGACGAAATCCACCAGATCCTGGATGTGCGTCGCACCCGCGTAGAACGCCGGAGAGGCGGGCAGCACCACGGCGCCCGCCTCGTCGAGCGCCACCAGCTGCTTGAGCGTCGAGCCGCTGAGCGGCGTCTCCCGCACCGCGACGACCAGTCGGCGCCGCTCCTTGAGCGTCACGCTCGCCGCCCGCTGCAGCAGGTCCTTCGACAACCCCAGCGCCACCCCGGCCACGCACGCCGTGCTCGCCGGGACGATGAGCATCCCCTTGACGGGATACGAGCCGGACGACGGCCCCGCCGCGAGGTCACCGGCCGGCCAGTACCGCACGTCCGCCACATCCACCCCGAAGGTGTGCGGCTTGCCGTCGGCGCCCAGTTCCAGCCAGCCGCGCAGGTCCTCGCGCCAGTGCGCGTCGCGGAACGCGATGCCGGTCTCGTCCAGCAGCGTCAGCCGCGAAGCCCGGCTCACGACCAGGTCCACGGCCTCCCCCGCCGCGAGCAGCCCCCGCACCACGGCGGCGGCGTACGGCGTCCCGGACGCGCCGGACACACCGACCACCCATGGCCGGCGTTCCTGACGTTGCGTTACGTGTTCGTACGGCTCCACGGCACCGAGCCTAGCCGCAGCTGCCGGGCGCCCTCCGCCGCCGTCCGAGCCCGACATCCTGACGGAAAAGTCCTTTGACATGATGATTCGGACTGGATTTCAGTTGTCTTGTACAGGACCAATCACACGGGGAGCTCATCATCCACAGGACGCGAAAGGCTCTGGCCGCCGTCGGCTGCGTGGCCGTCATCACCGCCGCGACCGCCGCCTGCGACCCCACCGAGTCGCTCAGCGCCGACGTCAAGGTCAAGCAGGCGTTCGACAAGCTCGGCAAGCAGAAGTCGGTCTCCGCCGAGATCGGCTTCGACGCGAACGCGGACAAGATCTTCACCGCCCTGCGGGACGAGGACGACTTCTCGCGTGACGACGCCGCCCTCCTCGCCGACCTCCGGCTCAACTACGCGCTCAGCTACGACAAGCCGCTCAAGGACGTCGAGAAGGACGACGAGAACGGCGCCGGCTCGGTCCAGCTGACCAAGCGCGGCGGCAAGCCGATCGCCGAGATACGCGCCCTCGGCGCCGACAAGGTCTACGTCCGCGGCGACCTCAAGGCCGTCACCGAGTTCGCCGACCGGAGCGAGAAGGGCAAGAAGGGCGGCAAGTCCTCGGCCGGCCGCGAGGCCCTGGACGAGCTGTCGAAGAAGGCCGACTCCCTGCCCTCCTCCATGGACGCCGTCAAGGGCGCCGTGAAGGGCGAGTGGGTGCTGCTCGACACCAAGTCCTTCGAGGCGTTCAGCAAGTCCCAGGGCAAGTCGGGCGACCAGAACAAGCTCGACCCGAAGGCCCAGAAGCAGCTCTTCGACACCCTGGAGAAGGCGCTCGGCGACAACGCCACCTTCAAGGACGCGGGCAAGAAGAACGGTGCCGACCACGTGAAGGTCACCGTGCCGGCGAAGAAGTTCGCCAAGGACCTCGAAGAGGGCCTCAAGCCGCTGAAGGACAAGCTCGGCGACAAGGCCGGCAAGCTCTCCAAGCTGGACAAGGTCAAGGACAAGGACGTCACCGTCGACGTCGCCGTCAAGGACGGCATGGTCTCCGGCCTGACCCTCGACATCGCGCAGCTCGACGAGAAGGTCAAGGGCGAGCTGCCGCTGACCCTGGCCGTCAAGGGCGGCGCCGGCAAGATCGAGGCACCCGCCGGCGCCAAGGAGCTCAAGCCGCAGGACCTGATCGGCGCGGCCATGCTGCTCTTCAAGGACAAGATGCCGGGCATGGGCAAGGACGCCGGCCTGAACGGCGGCATGGACCAGGGCCCCGGCTCGGGTCCGGGCATGGATTTCGACCTCTGATCCGCTGATGTCGTCCGCCGCCGTCCGCTGACGGCACCGGCGGCACCGGATACACGAAAGGGCGGCCCCGCCTGCGCGGTGGGGCCGCCCTTTCGTGTGTGCCCCCGGGGTTACCAGCCGAGCCCCTGGCCGACGAGGTCCAGCAGGGCGAACACGAAGAGGCTGATGCCGATCACGCCGTTGACGGTGAAGAAGGCGCGGTTGAGCCGCGACAGGTCGTGCGGGCGCACGATCGTGTGCTCGTAGACGAACGCCACCCCGACCACCACCAGCCCGGCCCAGAAGAACGCCCCGGCGTCCGTGGCCAGCGCGTACCAGACCAGCAGGCCCGTGGTGATCACATGGCAGACCCGCGCGCCGTGCAGCGCGGCGGGGACGCCGAAGCGGGCCGGGGTGGACTTCACGCCGTGGGCGCGGTCGGCCATCACGTCCTGGCAGGCGAAGATCAGGTCGAAGCCGCCGATCCAGACGCCCACGGCCAGGCCGAGGATCACCGCGCCCCAGGACCACTCGCCCGTGACCGCCAGCCACGCGCCGACCGGGCCCATGGCCTGCGCCAGCCCGAGGATCGCGTGCGGGAAGTTGGTGAACCGTTTCCCGTACGGATAGACCACCATCGGGATCACGGCGATCGGCGCCAGCGCCAGGCACAGCGGGTTGAGCAGCGCGGCCGCGCCGAGGAAGGCGACGACGGCGATCAGCGCGCCCGTCCAGGCCGAGCGCACGGACACCGCGCCGGTGACCAGCTCGCGGCCGGCGGTGCGCGGGTTACGGGCGTCGATCTCGCGGTCGATGATGCGGTTGCAGGCCATCGCGAAGGTCCGCAGACCCACCATGGCGACGGTGACCAGGAGCAGCCGCAGCCAGTGGACGTCGCCGTAGCGCTGGAACATCGCGGTGAGCGAGGCGATGTAGGCGAAGGGCAGCGCGAAGACCGAGTGCTCGATCATCACCAGGCGCAGGAACGCCCTGACCTTGCCGGTGGAGGGGGCGGGACCGGGGGTGAGGACCCCCTCCGCAGCGGATGTCACAGCCCGTACTCCTTCCAGCGCTTCGTCACCCGGTCGGCGACCTCCGGATCCGACTCGACCATGTGCGGCCAGCCGCCGTCCCGTGTGTAGCCCTCCTCGGGCCACTTCGCCGTCGCGTCGATGCCCGCCTTGCCGCCCCAGAACTGCTGGTACGAGGCGTGGTCGAGGTGGTCGACCGGGCCCTCGACGACGGTGAGGTCACGGGCGTAGTCGGTGTTGCCCAGGGCTCGCCAGGACACCTCGTGCAGGTCGTGCACATCGCAGTCGGCGTCCACGACGATGATCAGCTTGGTGAGCGACATCATGTGCGCGCCCCAGATCGCGTGCATGACCTTCTGGGCGTGCTTGGGGTACTTCTTGTCGATCGAGACGATCGCGCAGTTGTGGAAGCCGCCCGACTCCGGCAGGTGGTAGTCCATGATGTCCGGAATGATGATCTTGAGGAGCGGCAGGAAGAACCGCTCGGTGGCCCGGCCCAGCGGGCCGTCCTCCGTCGGCGGCCGGCCCACCACGATCGACTGGAGCAGCGGGCGCCGCCGCATCGTGACGCAGTCGATGGTCAGCGCCGGGAACGGCTCCTGCGGCGTGTAGAAGCCGGTGTGGTCGCCGAAGGGGCCCTCCGGCAGCATCTCGCCGGGCTCCAGCCAGCCCTCGATGACGACCTCCGCGTTGGCGGGGACCTGGAGCGGCACCGTCTTGCAGTCGACCATCTCGATCCGCTTGCCGGAGACGAAGCCGGCGAAGAGGTACTCGTCGATGTCGCCGGGCAGCGGCGCGGTGGAGGCGTACGTCACCGCGGGCGGGGCGCCGAAGGCGATGGCCACGGGCAGCTTCTCGCCGCGCTTGGCGGCCACTTGGTAGTGGTTGCGGCTGTCCTTGTGGATCTGCCAGTGCATGCCGATGGTGCGCTTGTCGTGGCGCTGGAGGCGGTAGAGGCCGAGGTTCCGCACGCCGGTCTCGGGGTGCTTGGTGTGGGTGAGGCCGAGGTTGAAGAAGGAGCCGCCGTCCTCGGGCCAGGTGAAGAGCGCCGGGAGCTGGTCCAGGTCCACGTCGTCGCCGGTCAGGACCACTTCCTGGACCGGGGCGTCCTTGACCTTGCGCGGCGGTACGTGCGCCATGGCGCCCAGCTTCCCGAAGGCTTCCCGCACCCCGATGAAGCCCTGCGGCAGCTCGGGCTTGAGCAGCCCGCCGATCTTCTCGCTGATCTCGTCGTAGGACTTCAGGCCGAGCGCCTTGAGCAGCCGGCGGTCGGTGCCGAAGACGTTCATGGCGAGCGGCATGGCCGCGCCCTTGACGTTCTCGAAGAGGAGCGCAGGGCCGCCCGCTTTGTTCACCCTGTCGACGATCTCCCCGATTTCCAGGTACGGGTCGACTTCGGCCTTGATGCGCTTGAGGTCACCATCGCGCTCCAGCGCCCGGAGGAACGAGCGAAGATCGTCGTAAGCCATGCGTTCCAGTATCAAGCACGCACTACCCTGAACAGGTATCGGGGGCCGCCCGCGGCCCGTACCGCCACCCTCGGGGAGCCCGCCGCCATGCTCAGGTATCTGCCGTTCCTGCTGATCCTGGCGTTGTGGATCTACGCCTTCGTCGACTGCCTGAACACCCCGGAGAGCGAGGTGCGCGGCCTGCCGAAGGTGGCCTGGGTGATCATCATCCTGCTCTTCGGCGAGGTGCTGATCGGACCGGTCGCCTGGCTGATCGCGGGGCGGCCGCGGGCCGCGGCCGGTTCGGGCCGGGGCGCCGCCGGGCAGCGGTGGGTCGCGCCGGACGACAATCCCGAGTTCCTCAGGTCCCTGAAGCCGGACCAGGACGGCGGCGGCCGCGGCGAGGCCCCGCCCGCCGGCTGAGCCCGGACCTCCACCCACCCGTACGGCCCAGCGATCGATCACCCGATCGGGTAATAACACTCGGACATCGAGCCGAGCATTTCGCTCGACTTCCGTTTCTTCACGGGCATTTGACGCATCCTTCACGCATCCCCTCCTGCCTCCGGCGCGCACGTGCCGGAAGAGTCCTACGGGCCAGACTGAGGCCACACGTGACGTGAGGGAGAGGGGCCAGCCATGCCCGACATGACCCGACGCAGACTCCTCGGCTCGGCGGCGGGCGCGGTCGGCGGCGGCGCGGCACTGTCGCTGCTGCCACCGAGCGTGCGGCGGGCGGTCGCCGAGAGCGCCGCCGCGCCCGCCGGGCGCGGCTCGCTGCGCGACATCGAGCACGTCGTCCTGCTGATGCAGGAGAACCGGTCCTTCGACCACTACTTCGGCACCCTCAAGGGCGTACGCGGCTTCGCCGACCCCGACGCCCTGCGGCTTTCGAACGGCCGCAGCGTCTTCCACCAGCCGGACGCGCGGAACCCGGCCGGCCATCTGCTGCCCTTCCACCTGGACACCCACCGGACCAGCGCCCAGGCCATCCCCTCCACCAGCCACGCCTGGGACGTGCAGCACGAGGCGTGGAACGGCGGGCGGATGGACCGCTGGCTGCCCGCGCACCGCAAGGCGGACGGCGCCAACGGCCCGTACGTGATGGGCTACCACACCCGCGAGGACATCCCCTTCCACTTCGCGCTCGCCGAGGCGTTCACCCTCTGCGACAACTACTTCTGCTCGGTCCTCGGCCCCACCTGGCCCAACCGGCTCTACTGGATGACCGGCACCATCGACCCCGGCGGCACCCGCGGCGGCCCGGTCATCGACAACCGCGCCCCCAAGCCGTACCGCTGGACCACCTACGCCGAGCGGCTCCAGGCGGCGGGCGTCAGCTGGCGCGTCTACCAGCAGCAGGACAACTACGGCTGCAACCTGCTGGAGCAGTTCCGGGCCTTCAAGGACGCCAAGCCGGGCGATCCGCTGTACGAGCGCGGGATGCGCCGCCGGCCCGAGGGCGCCTTCGAGGACGACGCCCGCCACGACCGGCTGCCGGCCGTCTCCTGGATCATCCCCCCGGCCGCGCAGTCCGAGCACCCGCGCTATCTGCCGGCCGCCGGCGCGGACTTCGTCGCGAAGAAGATCGAGGCCATCGCCGACAACCCCGCCGTATGGCGCAAGACCGCCTTCATCCTCAACTACGACGAGAACGACGGACTCTTCGACCACGTCCCGCCGCCGGTCCCCCGGGCAGGCACCCGGGACGAGTTCGTCGGGGGCCTGCCGATCGGCGGCGGCTTCCGCGTGCCGTGCCTGATCGTCTCGCCCTGGACGGTGGGCGGCTGGGCCGCCGGGGACGCCTTCGACCACACCTCCGTACTCCGGTTCCTGGAGCGCTGGACGGGCGTGAAGGAGCCGAACATCAGCGGGTGGCGGCGCCGGACCTTCGGCGACCTCACCTCGGCGTTCGGCTTCGGCACCGCCGCGCCGACCCCGCCGGGGCTGCCCCGCGACACCGCCGCCCAGCTGACGAGGGCCAGGAAGGACGTCGCCCGCCTCCCCCGGCCCACCCTGCCCGGCGAACGCCAGGACCCACCGGAACAGGAGAAGGGCACCCGCCCCCGGCGATGAGCGACCGTGTCAGTCGCGGGCCAGTCGGCCGCGTCGATGGTGATCCGCGTACTCCCCCCTCCCGGCACCCGGGGTGAAACCACCGCGGCCCGCCGCCCGCGCTCCGGGAGCGCGGGGGACGGGCCGTGGGAAGGCGGGGAGGCTCAGACGCCGGCGTAGGAGTGCTTGCCGGTGACGAAGATGTTCACGCCGTAGTAGTTGAAGATGTAGCAGGCGAAGGCGGCCAGGGCGATGTAGGCGGCCTTGCGGCCCTTCCACCCGGCGGTCGCGCGGGCGTGCAGGTAACAGGCGTAGGCGACCCAGGTGATGAAGGACCAGACCTCCTTGGGGTCCCAGCCCCAGTAGCGGCCCCAGGCGGCCTCGGCCCAGATGGCGCCCGCGATGATCGTGAACGTCCACAGCGGGAAGACGGTCGCGTTGATGCGGTACGCGAACTTGTCGAGGTTGGCGGCGGAGGGCAGCCGCATCACGAAGGTGTCGGTGCGCTTGGCCAGCTGGGCCTTCAGGCGCGGGTAGCGGCGGCCGGCCGGCAGCTCGGCCAGCAGCCGGTCCAGTCCGGCGCGGCCGGTGAAGCCGTTCTCCAGGCGCTCCTCGTAGCCGTTGCGGAAGAGGTAGAAGAGCGTCGAGCAGGCGCCCACCCACAGCGCGGCGCCGGAGATGATCGCGCAGGAGACGTGGATCCACAGCCAGTACGAGTGCAGGGCCGGCACCAGCTGGTCGCTGTCGGTGTACAGCACGGAGACCGCGAGGCCGAGGTCGAGCAGGATCGTGGTGACCAGGGGCAGACCCAGCCAGCGGACGTTCTTCTTGGCCACCAGCAGGCCCATGTAGACCGCCACGACGACCATGCCGAAGGTCGTCGAGAACTCGTACATGTTGCCCCACGGCGCCCGCTCCACGGACAGCGCCCGGGTGAGCACCCCGCCCGCGTGGAGGAGGAAGGCGAGCACGGTCAGGGAGACGGCGATCCGGCCGTAGACGTCGCCCTTCTCGCTGGTGCCCGCCGCGCCCGGCCCGTCGGGCACGTCACGGCTGCCCGCGACGGAGCGGGTGACGACCTTGGGGCGCTCCAGCACGGCGGTGCCGCCGCCCTGGGCGCTCGCGGTGGCGGCGCCCCCGGTGGTCCTCGCGTCGGCGGTGATGGCGGCGGCCGTGCGGCCCACCGCGCTGCGGCTGCCGAACACCCACTCCGCGATGTGGGCGAGGAAGGCCAGGGTGTAGACGGCCATGGCCGAATAGATCAGCACATTGCTGATGTGGGCCATGTTCTCGTTGGCTGCGGCAGCGAGGGGAATCACGCGCGCGCTCCTTCGGAAGGATCAGCGGAATCTGCGTCGGGGTCGGCGTCGGGAACGGGCGGGGCGGCGGGGCGGAGCGCGACGGCGAGGTCGGCGAGCTCCTCGGGCAGCTTCGCGGACTCGCTGCGGCCGAGGCCCGCCAGCTCGACCACGGTACGGCCGTCGTCGCCGCGGGCCGCCCGGACCCACACGCGGCGGCGCTGGATGAACAGCGAGCCGGCCACGCCGAAGAGCGCGCCGACGGCGCCGGCGAGCGCGGTGCCGTTGCCGGGCTGCTGGGAGACCTGGAAGGTGGCCCAGGGCTTGATGCCCTCGAACTTCAGCGTGCCCGCGCCGTCCGGCAGGGTCATCGTGTCGCCGACCTTGAGGGCCTGCGCGAAGATCTTGCCGTCCTTCTCCGTGAACTGCTTCATCTTCGACACGTCGAGCTGGTAGACGCTCTGCGGCATGCCCGAGTCGATGCCGAGGCTGCCGCGGAAGGCGGTCAGCACCAGCCGCGGGTTGTCCAGGGCGGGGAACTGCGAGCGCATGTCGCCGGTCCGCAGGTCGAGCGTCGGGACGAAGTTGCCCTTGAAGCCGAGCTGGTCCTTCTTGCCGTCCTTGTCGCGGTAGTCCGGCACCTTCAGGACCGTGGTCTCGGTGATGTTGCCGTCCAGCGGCAGGGAGGCCACCGCGCCCTTGTAGGCGACGTCGCCCTTGCCGTCGCGGACGGTGACGACCGGCGCGTAGCCGTGCCCGATGAGGTAGACCTTGGAGTCGGCCGTCTCCAGCGGCTCGTTCACCTTGATCGTCTTCTTGCGGGGGGCGCCGTCCGGGCCGTCCCGGTAGGTGACGTGCGCCTCGTACTTGCGGGGCGTGCCGCGCTGCGGGCCGCTGCGCTCGTACGTCGCCTCGAAGCCGTCCAGCTGGAAGCTGAACGGTGCCAGGTCGTCGGCCTTGAACAGCGAGCCCGACTTGAAGTCGTCGTACTGCGTGAGCGTGTTCGCGAACCCGTCGCCCTCGACGATCAGCTTCTGGCCCTCGGACTTCCACAGCTGCCCGGACGCGAAGGCCACGAGCATCACGATCAGTGAGATGTGGAAGAGGAGGTTGCCGGCCTCGCGCAGATAGCCCTTCTCGGAACCCACCGAGTCATCGGACGCGCGCGTACGGAACCGGCGCTTCTTCAGAAGCTTCTCCGCCGCCGCCAGGACCTGCTCCGGCTCCGCCTCGGTGCGCCAGGTGGTGTACGCGGGCAGCCGGGTCAGCCGGCGCGGCGCGACCGGCGGGCGGCCGCGGAGCTGGCCGACGAACTGCCAGGTGCGCGGGACGATGCAGCCGATGAGGGAGGTGAACAGCAGGATGTAGATCGCCGAGAACCACACCGAGCTGTAGACGTTGAAGAGGCCGAGCTTCTCGTAGACGGGCGTGACGGTCTCGTGGGCCTTCTGCCAGTTCTCCGCCTTCACGGCGTCGATGCTGGTCTGCGGGATCAGCGAGCCGGGGACGGTGGCCAGCGAGAGCAGGAACAGCAGGATCAGCGCGACCCGCATGGACGTCAGCTGCCGCCAGCACCAGCGCACCCAGCCGACGGCCTCCCGCCCCGACCACGCCAGCCACCCCAGCGCGCCGGGCCGGCGGACGCCGCCGAACGAGCCGGGCACCGCCTGCCCGCTCTCCTCGGCCGGGGCCGTGGACAGCTGGGAGCCGGCGACACCGACGTCCTTGTCCTCGGCGGCGGGCGTTGTCTCAGTCTTGGGCATCTGATCAGACCTCGGGAACGAAGGAGTCGGACCACTCGCGCATTTCGCCGATCATGTGGTCCCAGGCGCCGGTCAGCAGCAGCACACCGACCGCGACGAGCATGCCGCCGCCGATCCGCATGACCCACGCATAGTGCCGCTTGATCCAGCCGAACGCGCCGAGAGCGCGCCGGAAGGCCACCGCGGCGAGTATGAAGGGCAGGCCGAGCCCCAGGCAGTAGGCGAACATCAGCAGGGCGCCGCGCCCCGCGCTGCCCTGGTTCATCGCCAGCAGCTGCGCCGAGGCGAGCGTCGGCCCGACGCAGGGCGCCCAGCCGACGCCGAACATCGCGCCCAGCAGCGGCGCCCCGGCCAGCCCCATCGCCGGCTTCCTGTGGAAGCGGAACTCCCGCTGCCCGAAGCGCGAGAGCAGGCCCATGAAGGCGAGCCCCATCAGGATGGTGAGCACCCCGAGGATCTTGGAGATCGTCTCCTGGTAGCTCAGCAGGTCCTGGCCGAAGTTGCCGAAGAGCGCCCCGCCGGAGACGAAGACGGCGCTGAAGCCGAGGACGAACAGCGAGGCACCGGCGACCATCCGGCCGCGCCTGGCCTCGGCCATGTCGGTGCCGCTGACGCCGGTGACGTAGGAGAGGTAACCCGGTACGAGCGGCAGCACGCACGGGGAGAAGAAGGAGACGAGCCCGCCGAGCACGGCCACGGGCAGGGCCAGCAGCAGCGCCCCGGTCAGCACCGTCTGGTTCATGTCCCCGACGGCGGCGAGAGTCGTGACGGCGGTCACCGGGTCACTTCTCCGCGACCAGCGGGTCGAGCGTCTTGCGCAGCTCTTCCTCGCTCAGCGCCTTGATCGCGCGGGCGGCGATCTTGCCGTCCCGGTCGATGAAGACGGTGGAGGGGATGGACTGCGGGTTGAGGCTGCCCTTGGGGAAGCGCAGCAGCAGCTTGCCGGCCGAGTCGTAGAGGCTCGGGTACGGGACCTCGAACTCCTTCTCGAACTTGAGCGCCGGGGCGGGGTCGGAGTCGCGGGTGTTGAGCCCGACGAACTGCACGCCCTTGTCCTTGTAGTCCTGGGCGACCTTGACGAGGTTCTTGGCCTCGGCCCGGCAGGGCGAGCACCACGAGCCCCAGACGTTCAGGACCACGATCTTGCCCTTGTAGTCCTTGCCGACGTCGAGCTGCTTGCCGTCCAGCGTCCTGCCGTCGAGGTCCGGCGCGTTCTGCCGGCCGCTCTTGTCACTGACGACGCTGACGCCGCCCGTGCCCTGCACGAACTGGGTCTGCCCGCCGCTCTTGGGGTTGCCGCCCGAGCCGCACGCGCTCAGGGACAGTGCCGCCACGGCGGCGAGGACGGCCGGCAGGGTGGTACGCCGGCGTGGGACAGGGCGTCGAAAGGCGCGGCAGGCACTCATGTGAAAAGTTTCGCATGGTCCGTTTAGGGATCTTCCGCACCCCCCTCCGCCGGTCGCGTCAGTCGTCCTTGGCGCTCCACTTCTGGCCGACGTCCAGCTTGCGCAGCCCCCTCAGGATGTCGGGGTCCTGGGCGTCGAGCCAGTCGACGAACTGCCGGAACGAGACCATCCGGACATCCTTGTGCTTGTCGTCGGCGATGTGCTTGATCGCCTCCTCCACGGCATCCATGTAGATGCCGCCGTTCCACTCCTCGAAGTGGTTGCCGACGAAGAAGGGCGCCCGGTTCGTCTCGTACGCGCGCTGGAAGCCGGCGATGTAGGACTCCGTCGCCTGTCGGCGCCACTCCGGATAGTTGGACCGGGGTCCTCGTGTGGTGTTCTTCGACTGATTGGCCAGGATGTTGTAGTCCATTGAGAGGACTTCGAACGAATGGCCGGGGAAGGGTATCTGCTGCAACGGCAGGTCCCACACGCCGTGCTTCTTCCCGGGCCACATCTGCAGGCCGCCCGGCGAGCTCGCGTCGTAGCGCCAGCCCAGCTTCGCGGCGACCGGCAGCAGATTCCCCTGACCCAGCAGACACGGCGTACGGGCGCCGATGAGCTCCTTGCGGTAATCGAACGGCAGGGGCTCCAGATCGTCGAAGCCGGTATTCGTCCGCCATTCGGTGACGAACGACTTCGCCTGCTCGATCTCCGACTCCCAGTCCTCCCCCGTCCACCGGCCCACCGAGCCGGAACCGGAACAGAAATGTCCGTTGAAGTGCGTGCCGACTTCATGGCCTTCGAGCCACGCCTCGCGCAGATTCTCCAGCGTCGCACGAATGTGCGCGTCAGTGAGATAGCCGATGTCCGATGCGCCGACCGGGTTGTTCGGCGGCTTATAGAGATTCTTCTTCGACTCGGGAAGGCAGTAGACCCCGGACAGGAAGAACGTCATCCGCGCCCCGTGGTCCCTGGCCAGCTTCCGGAAGCGCGGGAAGAGACCATTGCCGACCTCGCCCGCACCGTCCCAGGAGAAGATCACGAACTGAGGTGGCTTCTGCCCCCGCTCCAGCCGCTCGGGCTTCGGCGGCTGATTGGGCTGCGGCCCGGCGTCCGCGGTGGAGCCGTCACCGATAGGAGTCGCCTTCGCCCGCTCGCTCGCTTTGGCCGATGGATTCTCGACCTCGGAACCCGGTGGACCGGCGCAGCCCGCCACGCCGAGCGCGGCCGCCGCGCCCACTCCCATGCCGAGGAGACCTCGTCGGCTGATGTCGCGCATGTCGTCTCCGTCCTACTCGCCGTGCCCTCCACGCATCTGTCGTCCATATAAAACGACATTGCGTGAGAGGGCGCGTCGAGTAAGGCGGTTGCGCGTTTTTGCCGGTCTTTACGGGCCTTTACATGACTTTGTAGTCCCAGGCTTGCGGAACGCGGCAAACAGACACTCGAATGCCCGTCAGGCGCCGAACGCCTTGGCCCCGCCCTTCACCGGCTTCGCACCCGCCAAAAGGTGAGCGGGCACCAAATCCCGCGCCGGCTCGCTGTATCCGACCGACACGATTTTTTCCCCCCTGAAGGTGAACGTCGTCAGGCTCGCCAGCGTGCACTGACGCCTGCGCGGGTCATGCCACAGACGCCGCCGCTCGGCGAAGCTCCGCACCACCCAGATCGGCAGCTGATGACTCACACACACGGCCTCGCGCCCACGCGCCGCGTCCCGCGCCGCACCCAGCGCGGCCATCATCCGCACGACCTGCTCGACATACGGCTCGCCCCACGAGGGGCGGAACGGGTTCGTCAGGTACTTCCAGTTGGCCGGCTTCTTCAGCGCGCCGTCACCGACCCCGAACGTCTTCCCCTCGAAGACGTTCTCCGCCTCGATCAGCCGCTCGTCCGTCGCCAGCTCCAGACCGTGCGCCTCGGCGATCGGCAGCGCCGTCTCCTGCGCGCGCTCCAGCGGTGAGGCCACCACATGGGTGATGTCCCGCCCCGCCAGATGCTCGGCCACCCGGTCGGCCATCCGCCGCCCCAGATCCGAGAGGTGATAGCCCGGCTTGCGCCCGTAGAGCACACCGTCGGGGTTGTGGACCTCGCCGTGCCGCATCAGATGGACGACGGTGAGCTCGCCGCCCTTGGCCTTGCCTGCCCCATGGGTCATGTCGGTGGTCATGCCGTCCATCATTCCGTCGCCTCGGCAGCCGCCCGCGCCGCCCCCGGCAGCGCCGCCGCGATCCGCTCGACCGCCGCGTCGTCATGGGCCGTCGACACGAACCACGACTCGAACGCCGACGGCGGCAGATACACGCCCTGCGACAGCATCGAGTGGAAGAAGGCGTTGAAGCGGAACGCCT
This sequence comes from Streptomyces sp. NPDC023527, assembly GCF_055560115.1. Taxonomy (NCBI): domain Bacteria; kingdom Bacillati; phylum Actinomycetota; class Actinomycetes; order Kitasatosporales; family Streptomycetaceae; genus Streptomyces; species Streptomyces sp. NPDC023527. The sequence continues at coordinate 30,835 of NZ_JBVHJJ010000015.1, read as the reverse complement.
GCTGCGCCCTCGCCTGCTCGTAGTCCCGCACCTCACGGTCGGTGAAGAACACGGAGAACATGTTCGACGCCACCTGCAGACGGTGCGCCACGCCCGCCTCGGTCAGCGCCTCGCTCACCAGCCCGCGGATCGTCGCCGAGACCGCGTCCACCTTCTCGTACGCCGCGTCGTCCAGCAGCCGCAGCTGCGCCAGGCCCGCCGCCGTGGCGACCGGGTTACCGGAGAGCGTGCCCGCCTGGTAGACCGGGCCCGCCGGGGCCAGGTGCGCCATCACATCGGCGCGGCCGCCGAAGGCCGCCGCCGGGAAGCCGCCGCCCATGACCTTGCCGAAGGTCATCAGGTCCGGCGCGACACCGTCGATGCCGTACCAGCCGGCCTTGCTCGTACGGAAGCCGGTCATCACCTCGTCGGAGATGAACAGCGCGCCGTTCTTCTCGCAGGCCGCCTTCAGCCCCGCGTTGAAGCCCGGCTGCGGCGGCACCACGCCCATGTTGCCCGGCGACGCCTCCGTGATCACACAGGCGATCTCACCGGGGTTCGCGTGGAACGCCTCGTGCACCGCCTCCAGATCGTTGTACGGCAGCACGATCGTGTCCCCGGCCTGCGCACCCGTCACCCCGGGCGTGTCCGGCAGCCCGAACGTCGCCACACCGGAGCCGGCGGCGGCCAGCAGCGCGTCCACATGGCCGTGGTAGCAGCCCGCGAACTTGATCACCTTGGCGCGGCCGGTGAAACCGCGCGCGAGCCGGATCGCCGACATCGTCGCCTCGGTGCCCGAGGACACCAGGCGCACCTGCTCGACCGGCTCGATCCGGGAGACGATCTCCTCGGCCAGCGCGACCTCGCCCTCGCCGGGCGTGCCGAAGGACGTACCGCGCGCCACGGCCTCCTGGACCGCCGCGATCACCTCGGGGTGCGCGTGACCGAGGATCATCGGCCCCCACGAACACACGAGGTCCACATACTCCCGGCCATCGGCGTCCGTGAGGTACGGACCGGTACCGGACACCATGAACCTGGGCGTACCGCCCACGGCGCGGAACGCGCGCACGGGAGAGTTCACGCCACCGGGCGTCACGACAGCGGCGCGGTCGAACAAGACCTGCGAGACTGGGGCATCGAATTGGTAGGTCACGCTAGCCATGGTCTCAGAGCCACGTGGGGAGTCGCCTTCGGGCGTTTCACGCGCTGTTCACGGGGGAGGTCTCTGAGACGATGATCGGGTTGCGCGGCGGGGGCTGCCCTGCGTAAAAAAGCGGTCGGGTGGAGATATGCATCGCGGTGGCGGACTGGGCGAGGGCACCGATGACCTGGGCCCCGAGCGAGCCCGGAGTTCCCGCAGGGGTCGCCACCGGGGCCGGCGAGAAGAGGAAAGCGCGGAAAGCAGGAGCAGTGACCGGATGGGGGTGACCTACAAATACTTCGGCGCCCCCGATGGAGCGAGCGCCGCCCGCGTCCCCATCTCCATGCGCCCCGAGGAGCTCGGCGGCGACGAGCTCGGCATGGGCGGCATGTTCACCCGGATCAAGCCCGAGACGGTGGCCGCGATGGTCCTCACCGGCATCGAGGGCATACCCCTGCACAAGGTCCCCCCGCTCGAACTGGTCGTTCTCCATCCCGACTACGCGGTCGTCAAGCTCCCCATGACCGTCGTCGACCCGCTGCGCGGCATCGGCGAGGAATCGGTGGGCGCGGCCGCGTTCATCTGGTCCACGGTCCCCGACCGCGGCGGCCCGCGTGACGCGTTCTCGGTCTACCAGCTCCTCCACGAATGGCAGGATTTCTCCCGCCGGCTCCACGAGAACGGCCACCAGCCCTACTGCCTCGTCTGGCCCTGAGCCGCCCCGCCGGTCAGCTCGGAGCGAGCGCGTCGGTGTCCAGGGTGCCCTGCACCACCTGCTGAGCGAGATCGGACAGCCGCAGCCGACGGGGGCGGGCATAGCTCCGCAGGCTCTCGAACGCCTCGTCCAGACCGACCTGCCAGCGCTCGGCCAGCACGCCCTTGGCCTGCTCGATGACCACCCGGCTGTGCAGCGCGGACTGCAGCTGCGCCTTGTCGACATTGCCCTGCTCGATGGTGCGCTGCTGAAGGATCGCGATCGTCGCCACGTCCGCCAGCGCCTGGGCCAGCCGGACGTCGGACTCCGAGATCCGGCCGGAGTGGGAGTGGAAAAGGTTCAGGGCGCCGATGATCTGACGCCGCAGCCGCATCGGGATGGCGTGCGTCGTACGGAAACCGGCCTGCCGGGCGCGGGCGGCGAAGGGCCCGAACGCCGCGACGGACCGCGGTGACGACAGATCGATGTCCAGCTGCGCCTCCCCGTTGCGGTAGCACTCCACGCAGGGGCCCTGCTCGTGCTGGAGGGCGAACAGCTCCAGCATCCGGGTGTGCTCGTCCGAGGCGGCGATGACCTGGAGCTCGCCGTACGGGTCGATGAGCATGACGCCGGCGGCGTCGATGTCGAGCATTTCGACACAGCGGGTGGCGAGCCGGTGCAGGAAGTCGATCAGATCGAAGTCGTCGATCAGCGAATCCACGGCCTCGACCAGGATCTCCAGCGTGCGTTGCTGGCTAGCCATGGCCATCATCCCCTTTTCTCAAAAGACGGGTCCGGCCCGTCACCAATGTGTCGGAAGCGCAGGCGACGAGCAACCACGTCCTCCGCGGCCCTCAGCAGCGGCAGGTCATGGCGGTAGGAGTGGGCGCGCAGCAGCACCAGGGCCTCGGCCACCGACACCCCGGCCTGGACGCTGATCATCCCGCTGGCCTGGTGGACCACGGCCCGGTGCAGATCACCGGCGGACACGGCGGAGGCGAAGAGCATCGAGCGCTCCCCGCCGTCCAGCACCACCGCGGTCAGCGCCGCGGCCAGGATCAGGGCGTCGTCCATGGCGACCGACGTCAGCGGGCCCACCGTGGCCCGCTGCGCGGTCAGCGCTCCCACGCACACGCCACCGATACGCAGCGGGAAACAGAACAGGGCGGACACCCCGAGCCCGGCCATGGTCGGCAGCAGCCCCGGCCACCGGTCCGGGCGGATCCGCGCCAGGTCCGGCTCGACGATCACAGAACAGGAGGCCATGGCGTCCACGCCCGGACCCTCGCCGAGCGTGTACTGCTCGTCCTCCAGGCGTTCACTGACCCCCGGGGAGGACCACACCAGCTCGCTGAGCGAACCGTCCGTGGCGAGGGAGACCGCTACGCCGTCCACACCGAGGACCCGGGCACAGGCCAGCGGGTCCCCGCCGATCAGACCGGGGCCGGGCCCCGAGGACAGATCGCGCAGCAACCGGGCCATGCCCGCGCTGGTGGCCACCGATGACACCTCTCCCGGACCTGCCCGCCACGCGACGCCCGGAGCGAGCGGCCCGCCGACTCCACACTACGCTCCGGCACCCCTCTGACGGTCGCCGTCGAGGGAGTCGAGATCGGCCAGGTCGGTGAGGGAGGCGACCGGCCGGAAATCCTCCAGCAGACCGGCCAGATTCATGACCTTCAGCAGCCAGGGCCGGGCACACAGCACCTCGAAATCGCCACCGGCCGCGAGCACCCCGTCCCTGGCCCGGCACAGTGCTCCCAGCACCGCGCAGTCGAAGAACGTCACCTCACGTAGATCGATCACCACGACGGGCATCCCCAGCCCCACCAACCGCGCCAGCAGCTCTTCCACCCGCGGCACGGTCGCGATGTCGAGCTCGCCGGCCAGCTCCAGCACGCTCCACCGGCCCGTCACCCGGATACGGGCCTGCCCCTGCCACCGCGCCACGACTGCTCCCCCTGCTCGGACCGCACGGACGGCGTGCAGGGATCCTCCCTCGCGCGCCGGGGCCACCAGGGTCCGGGGCAGCTACCGCGAAGGTACGACCTATCGGTGGCCGAAACAGGGAGGAGCACATTCGGGCCGTTAATTGGTAGGAGAATCTCCGGTACTGGCCCGCAGATGCGGTGAAAAGTGCTTAACTCGAACCTCTCTGCGCCCTGACCACGGCAGTCGACCCATGGCCGAAATCTCACGCACGGTAGGCGTGCCGCCCAGGCCGTCTTCCCGGGTCCCCACCCACGCCCTAGGGTGAAGCGCGTGGCCCTGGCCCCCGGCCGCTTGTCTCCCGCAGACGCGCCGGACGCCTCCCGCCCTGCCGGCTCCTCCGCGGTCGAAGACAGACCGGCCGGTGTCCCCGCCAGGGGAGGGCGGATCACCGGCCGGTGACGGGGACCATCCGTGCCTCCCGGGCCGTGGATCGCCCCGGCCCGTAGCCTGCGTCACATGCTCACCGCGCGCTCCATCGGCCTCTTCCTCCTCGCCGCCCTCCTGGAGATCGGCGGCGCCTGGCTCGTCTGGCAGGGCGTGCGCGGCAGCGGATCCGGGCAGGGGCGCGGCTGGGCGTGGATCGGCGCGGGTGTCGTGGCCCTCGGCGCCTACGGATTCGTCGCCACCCTCCAGCCCGACGCCGACTTCGGCCGCATCCTCGCCGCGTACGGCGGGGTCTTCGTCGCCGGCTCGCTCGCCTGGGGCATGGTCGCCGACGGCTACCGCCCCGACCGCTACGACGTCCTCGGCGCCCTGATCTGTCTGATCGGAGTCGCCGTCATCATGTACGTACCGCGCGACCGTTGACTGTGACGCCGGGGACAGCCACCGACGCGGGGCGGCGCATATCCTGCGCACGGATCACCCACGTCGCTTGCGCCTCAGGAGGCCCATCATGAGCACCCGCACCGCCGTCATCACCGGCGCGAGCAGCGGCATCGGCGCCGCCACCGCCCGCCGCCTGGCCGCCGAGGGCTACCGCGTCGTGCTCACCGCCCGCCGCAAGGACCGCGTCGAGGCCCTCGCGGCCGAGCTCACCGAGGCCGGCCACGAGGCGCTCGCCTACGAACTCGACATCACCGACCGGGCCGCCGTCACCGTCTTCGCCCTCGAACTCGACGCGCTCCCGTCCGTCGACGTCCTGGTCAACAACGCCGGCGGCGCCCTCGGCGCCGATCACGTCGCCGCCGCCGACCCGGCCGACTGGCGCGCGATGTACGAGGTCAACGTCCTCGGCGCGCTCCATGTCACCCAGCTCCTGCTGCCCCGGCTCCGGACGAGCCCCGACGGCGGCACCGTCCTGATCGTCTCCTCCACCGCCGGCCTCGCCACCTACGAGGGCGGCGGCGGCTACGTCGCCGCCAAGCACGGCGCCCACGTCATGGCCGAGACCCTGCGTCTGGAGCTGTGCGGAGAGCCCGTACGCGTCATCGAGATCGCCCCCGGCATGGTCAGGACCGACGAGTTCGCCGTCAACCGCTTCCGCGGCGACGAGGAGAAGGCCGCCGGCGTCTACGCGGGCGTGGCCGAGCCGCTGACCGCCGAGGACGTCGCCGACACCATCGCCTGGACCGTCACCCGGCCGCCCCACGTCAACATCGACCTGATCGTGGTCCGCCCGCGCGCCCAGGCCTCCAACTACAAGGTCCACCGCGAGATCTGACGCCCAGTCCACCACCGCAAGGAGCAAGCAACATCATGCGTGTCATCGCCTTCGACCACCTCGTACTCAACGTCTCCGACATCGAGCGGTCCCTGGCCTTCTACACCGGCCCCCTGGGCCTGGAGCCGGTCCGCGTGGAGGAGTGGCGCGCGGGCAAGGTGCCGTTCCCCTCGGTGCGCGTCTCCCCCACCACGATCATCGACCTCGTCGCCCGCGAGCGCGGCGGTTCCAACGTCGACCACATCTGCCTGGTCGTCGAGCCCCTGGACTGGCAGGCCGTCATCGACGCCGGCACCTTCACGATCGTCGACGGCCCCGGCCGGCGCTTCGGCGCCCGCGGCGACGCGGAGTCCGTCTACCTCCTGGACCCGGACGGCAACACGATCGAACTGCGCTGGTACCCGCAGGACGCGTGACCAGGACGCATGACAAAGGGCGGGCACTTCCGTGCCCGCCCTTTCCCGTTCAGCTCTCGTTCAGCCCTTCACGCACACGACCTGCTTGAGCTTGGCCACCACCTCGACCAGGTCCTTCTGCTGCTCCATGACCTGCTCGATCGGCTTGTACGCGGCCGGGATCTCGTCCACCACACCGAAGTCCTTGCGGCACTCGACGCCCCGCGTCTGCTCCTCCAGGTCCCGTGCGGTGAAGCGCTTCTTCGCGGCGTTGCGGCTCATCTTCCGCCCCGCTCCGTGGGACGCGGAGTTGAACGACGCCTCGTTGCCCAGGCCGCGCACGATGTACGAGCCCGTGCCCATCGAGCCCGGGATGATGCCGTACTCGCCGCCGCCCGCGCGGATCGCGCCCTTGCGGGTGACGAGCAGGTCCATGCCGTCATAGGTCTCCTCGGCCACGTAGTTGTGGTGGCAGGAGATGACCGGCTCGAAGGTCACCTTGGCCTTCTTGAACTCCTTGCGGACCACGTCCTTGAAGAGCGCCATCATCAGTTCACGGTTGTGCTTCGCGTACTCCTGCGCCCAGAACAGGTCGTGCCGGTAGGCCGCCATCTGCGGAGTGTCGGCGACGAAGACCGCGAGGTCGCGGTCGATCAGGTTCTGGTTGTGGGGGAGCTTCTGCGCCTGCCCTATGTGGTACTCGGCCAGCTCCTTGCCGATGTTGCGGGAGCCGGAGTGCAGCATCAACCAGACCGAACCTGTCTCATCGAGACAAAATTCAATGAAGTGGTTGCCCGATCCGAGCGTTCCCATCTGCTTTGTGGCCCGTTCCTGACGGAACTTGACCGCTTCCGCGACCCCGTCGAACCGTCGCCAGAAGTCGTCCCACCCCGCCGTCGCCACCCCGTGCAGCCGGCCCGGGCCCACCGCGTCGTCGTGCATGCCGCGGCCCACCGGAATCGCCTGCTCGATCTTCGACCGCAGCCGCGAGAGGTCGCCGGGCAGGTCGTTCGCCGTCAGCGACGTCTTCACCGCCGACATGCCGCAGCCGATGTCCACACCGACCGCCGCCGGGCACACCGCGCCCCGCATCGCGATCACCGAGCCGACCGTCGCGCCCTTGCCGAAGTGGACGTCCGGCATGACGGCGAGGCCCTTGATCCACGGCAGGGTGGAGACGTTGCGCAGCTGCTGCATGGCGACGTCCTCGACCGAGGCCGGGTCGGCCCACATGCGGATCGGAACCCGGGCGCCGGACACCTCGGTGTAGGTCATGATTTTCCCCATTACCCCGTAAAAGAAAGATAACGCAAAAGCCGGACAAATCTCACGATTCGCGACAGCGAACCGGCAGACGCGGCGGCGCGTGCGGTAGACATACTGTCCGGCCGCCACCACAGCGGCGGCAACACGTTTTCGGGCGAGAGGAGCCACGGACAGTGCAGCGAAGGGCGTACGCACCGGCCGCCGCACTGGCTGCGGCCGTGCTCACCGCGAGCCTCGGCGCGTGCAGCGGATCATCCGGTGCCGCCGGCGCGGGCAGCGACGCGAAGGCCGGCAACCCGGGCTCCTCGGCCCCCGCCGCCGAGCCCGGAAAGTACCGCGGCCTGCCGGAGCCCTGCGGCTATGTGAGCCGCGAGACGCTGCGCCGCCTGCTGCCCACCGAGGACGACGGCGACCCGGAGACCGAGAAGCTCTACAAGGGCCAGGCCGCCATCACCTACGACACCGACCGCCGCACCGGCTGCCGCTGGCGGCTGGAGACCCCGGAGGGCACCCGCCACCTGTCGGTCGACTTCGAGCGCGTGGTGTCGTACCAGGCGGGCGTCAGCGACGAGCAGCGGGCACAGGAGCTGTACGAGCGCCAGGCCGCGGCCGCCCACATCCCGGCCGCCTCCGCCTCCGGCACCCCCTCCGCGAAGCCGAAGCCGAAGCCGACCCCGAGCGCGAGCGCGAGCGGCGGCGCCCACCCGCAGGGCGGCTCCGGCAGCGAGAAGCCCGGCGCGTCCGGTTCGCCGTCCCCCGCGGCCTCCGCTTCCGGCAGCCCGGCCGACAACGGCCGCTTCCTCCCGCGCGTACTCGACGACCTCGGCGACGACGCGTTCGTCGACGACAAGCTGATCACCACGGGCTCGGGGGTGCACCGGGACATCGCGATCGTCTTCCGGTCCGCGAATGTCCTGGTCAGCATCGGCTACGACCAGTGGTCGCCCGACAAGCGCCACGAACCGAAAAGCGAGGATCTCCAGGGCGGGGCGCACGCCCTGGCCCGGGAGCTCGACGCCGGGCACTTCGGCAATTAGCCCGGCGAGTAACGCCCCACCTCGACCACCGCCGCGCGTCGGCCGCGTACCGTGCCGATCAGAAACGGGCGACCGAACTCCGTTCGGCGGCCCGCCCCTCGACACTGAACGAGCGAAGGACCCATGCACCGAACAGCCCCGCGACTCGCCCGAATCCTCGCCTGCGCCGCAGTACCGGTGATGCTCGTCGCCACCGGCTGCTCGGACTCCGACGACTCCGGCTCCAAGAAGAAGGCGTCCTCGACGCCGTCCAAGGCCGCGACGCCCAGCGCCTCGGCGACCACCAAGGCCGCGACGTTCGCCAAGCTGCCGGACGTGTGCAAGACCGTCACGGAGAAGACGGTCGACAAGCTGGTGCCGAAGGCGAAGAAGAAGGAGGGCGAGGCCCTCCCCACCACCGACCCCAACGACTCCGCGAGCTGCTTCTGGAACGGCCTGAACGACGAGGACGCCAAGGACCTCCAGTTCCGCTCCCTGACGGTCTCGCTGAAGCGCTTCACGGCCGACCCGACGCTGGGCTCGGGCGAGAAGCGCGCCGAGGCGTTCGTCGGGCAGCGGACCACCAAGGCGGGCACGGAGGACGGTGCCAAGGAGGCCAGGACCGAGAAGGTCTCCGGTGTCGGTGAGGAGGCGAACAGCATCGCCTCGGACTACCGCAAGGACGACGACGACTACCGCAACGCGATCGTCGTCACCCGCACCGGCAACGTCGTGATCACCGTGAAGTACAGCGGTGCCGGCTTCCAGGGCGCGAAGAACCCGGACGCGGGCGACCTGATGAAGGACTCGCAGAGCGCGGCGAAGGAGGCCGTCACCGCGGTCGCCGAAGCCAACAAGAAGTAGCGGCGGAAGTACGGAGAAGGGCCGCCACCCGGTGTCACCGGGTGGCGGCCCTTCGGCCGTCACGAGGGTTACGCGCTCAGCAGCTTGCGCACCCGGTCGGCGCCCACGGCCAGCAGCAGCGTGGGCAGCCGCGGACCGGTGTCGCGCCCGACCAGCAGCTGGTAGAGCAGGGCGAAGAAGGACCGCTGCGCGACCTTCAGCTCCGGCGTCGGCTTGGCGTCGGGCTCCAGCCCGGCCTGCACCTTCGGCACGCCGTAGACGAGCGTGGTGAGCCCGTCGAGCGACCAGTGCTCGTCGAGGCCGGCCAGCAGCAGCCGCAGCGACTCGCGGGCCTGCTCGTCGAGCGCGGCGAGGGTCTCGGTGTCGGGCTCCTCGCGCACGATCGTGCGGGACTCGGCCGGCACCTGGGTGTTGATCCAGTACTCGGCCCGGTCGAGGCGCGGGCGGACCTCGTCGAGGTCGGTGACCGGGTTCGCCGGGTCGAGGTCGCTCAGGATCCGGATCGTCTGCTCGTCGTGGCCGGCGGTGATGTCCACGACCGAGGCGAGCGTGCGGTACGGCAGCGGGCGCGGCGTGCGGGGCAGCTCGCCGGCGGCCGTCCGCGCGGCGCGGGAGTACGCGGCGGCGTCGGCCGGCAGCACGCTGCCGTCGGCGACCTTGGACTCCAGCTTGTCCCACTCGTCGTACAGCCGCTGGATCTCCTGGTCGAAGGCGATCTTGAAGGACTGGTTGGGCTTGCGGCGCGCGTACAGCCAGCGCAGCAGCGGCGCCTCCATGATCTTCAGCGCGTCGCCGGGGGTGGGGACGCCGCCCTTGGAGGAGGACATCTTGGCCATGCCGCTGATGCCGACGAAGGCGTACATCGGGCCGATCGGCTGCTCGCCGCCGAAGACCTTGCGGACGATCTGGCCACCGACGACGAAGGACGAGCCGGGCGAGGAGTGGTCGACGCCGGAGGGCTCGAAGATCACGCCTTCGTAGGCCCAGCGCATCGGCCAGTCGACCTTCCAGACCAGCTTGCCGCGGTTGAACTCGCTGAGCAGCACGGTCTCGGAGTGGCCGCACACGCAGGTGTAGGCCAGCTCGGTGGTCTCGTCGTCGTACGCGGTGACGGTGGTGAGGTCCTTCTCGCACGCGCCGCAGTACGGCTTGTACGGGAAGTAGCCCGCGCCGGAGCCGCTGCCGTCGTCCTCGGCGGCCGCGCCGGAGCCCTCGGCGGCCTCCAGCTCGGCCTCGTCGACCGGCTTCTGCTGCTTCTGCTGCGGCTTCTTGGCGGCCGCGGCGGGGTCCTTCTTCGTCCGGTACTGGTCGAGGATGGCGTCGATGTCACCGCGGTGCTTCATGGCGTGCAGGATCTGCTCGCGGTAGACACCGGCGGTGTACTGCTCGGTCTGGCTGATCGGGTCGTACTCGACGCCGAGCTCGGCCAGGGCCTCGACCATGGCGGCCTTGAAGTGCTCGGCCCAGTTCGGGTACGCCGAGCCGGCCGGGGCGGGGACGGAGGTCAGGGGCTTGCCGATGTGGTCGGCCCAGGACTCGTCGATGCCGGGGACGCCGTTCGGCACCTTGCGGTAGCGGTCGTAGTCGTCCCAGGAGATCAGGTGGCGGACCTCGTGCCCGCGGCGGCGGATCTCGTCGGCGACCAGGTGCGGGGTCATGACCTCGCGGAGGTTGCCGAGGTGGATCGGGCCGGAGGGGCTGAGGCCCGAGGCGACGACGATGGGTTTGCCGGGGGCCCGTCGCTCCCCTTCGGCAATGACCTCGTCGGCGAAACGGGAGACCCAGTCGGCCTCAGTGCTCTGAGCCACGTGCGGCACTTCCTTCCTTACGGTCCTGGCATGGCCATTGTCCCAGACGGAAGGGGTGGCTCCGGGGTTGCTCCGTACGTCGTCGCGCGGAGCCCGGAAGGGCCGGGGACAGGCCCCGGAAAATGGCCGCCCGGCCCGCGAGGGGCGCATGGGATACTCGATGGCATCGCTTTTGCCCTCTACTGGAATGGCACCCACCCCATGGCCTCGGTTCCTTCCCTCGCTTCCTCGCTCGACCAGCGCATCGCGGACGCTCTCTCGGCTGCCCTGCCGGAGGCCGGTGCCGCCGACCCGCTGCTGCGACGAAGCGACCGGGCCGATTTCCAGGCCAACGGGATGCTGGCGCTCGCCAAGAAGCTGAAGGGCAACCCGCGCGAGCTCGCGGCGAAGGTCGTCGAGCAGCTGCCGACCGGTGATCTGATCAAGGACGTCGAGGTCTCGGGCCCCGGCTTCCTGAACATCACGATCACCGACGAGGCGATCGTGAAGACCCTCGCCGAGCGTGCCGCCGACGACCGCCTGGGCGTGCCGTTCGCGGAAACCCCCGGCACCACGGTCATCGACTACGCCCAGCCGAACGTGGCCAAGGAGATGCACGTCGGCCACCTGCGCAATTCGGTGATCGGCGACGCGGTCGTACGGATCCTGGAGTTCTCCGGCGAGACGGTCGTGCGCCGGCACCACATCGGCGACTGGGGCACCCAGTTCGGCATGCTCATCCAGTACCTGATCGAGCACCCGCACGAGCTGGACCACGAGGGCGAGGTCTCCGGCGAGGAGGCCATGTCCTCCCTCAACCGGCTGTACAAGGCGTCGCGGACGCTCTTCGACTCCGACGAGGAGTTCAAGGCCCGTGCCCGGCGCCGGGTCGTCGACCTCCAGGCCGGCGACGAGGAGACCCTCGCGCTGTGGCAGCGGTTCGTCGACGAGTCGAAGATCTACTTCTACTCGGTCTTCGACAAGCTCGACGTGGAGATCCGCGACGAGGACATCGTCGGCGAGTCCGGTTACAACGACATGCTCGCCGAGACCTGCCGCCTGCTGGAGGAGTCGGGTGTCGCCGTCCGCTCCAACGGCGCGCTGTGCGTCTTCTTCGACGACGTCAAGGGCCCGGACGGCAAGCCCTCGCCGCTGATCGTCCAGAAGTCCGACGGCGGCTTCGGTTACGCGGCCACGGACCTGTCCGCGATCCGCGACCGGGTGGGGAACCTCAAGGCCGACACCCTGCTGTATGTGGTGGACGCCCGGCAGTCCCTGCACTTCAAGATGGTCTTCGAGACCGCTCGCCGGGCCGGCTGGCTGACCGAGGGCGTCAAGGCCGTCCAGCTCGGCTTCGGCACGGTGCTCGGCAAGGACGGCAAGCCGTTCAAGACGCGTGAGGGCGAGACGGTCCGCCTGGTCGACCTGCTCGACGAGGCGATCGACCGCGCGACGGCCGTCGTCCGGGAGAAGGCCCAGGACCTGTCCGAGGAGCAGATCGCCGAGCGTGGTGCCCAGGTCGGCATCGGCGCGGTGAAGTACGCGGACCTGTCGACGTCCGTCTCCCGCGACTACAAGTTCGACCTGGACCAGATGGTGTCCCTCAACGGCGACACCAGCGTCTATCTCCAGTACGCGTACGCCCGGATCCAGTCGATCCTCCGCAAGGCGGGCGACGCCCGGCCGGTCGCCCACCCGGAGCTCGCGCTGGCCCCGGCCGAGCGCGCGCTGGGCATGCACCTGGACCAGTTCGGGGAGAACCTCGCCGAGGTCACGGCCTCCTACGAGCCGCACAAGCTGGCCGGTTACCTCTACCAGCTGGCCTCGCTCTACACCACGTTCTACGCCGAGTGCCCGGTCCTCAAGGCGGAGACGCCGCAGCAGGTGGAGAACCGCCTCTTCCTCTGCGACCTGACGGCCCGCACGCTGCGTCAGGGCATGAGCCTGCTGGGCATCCGGACGCCCGAGCAGCTGTAGTTCACGAGCTCACCGGGGGCGGGGCGAGGACCCCGCCCCCCAGCTCGAACCAGATCAGTTTGCCGACGAGCCCTTGCGGTTGATCCCGTAGCGCGAACCCGCCCCAGCTGTCGGCACACCTCATGACCAGTCCGAGCCCCCTCCCCCGCTCGGCCTCGTCGTCCGCCAGGGCGACCCTGGCCGGTCCGGGGAGCTTGGGATTGGTGTCCCACACGGTCACCCGGACGCGCTTCCCTTCCCGCCGTACGCGCACGGAGGCGGGCCCGTCGGAGTAGCGGTACGCATTGGTGACCAGCTCCGACGTCAACAACTCCGCGATGTCGGCGACTTCGGCGTACCCGTGCTGCTGGAAGATCGTACGAAGGGTGCGCCGCGCGATGCAGGGGGCGAGCGGGTCGCTGGGGACCTGGAGGGTGTACTCCCAGTCGTCGCCGAGCTCTGGGTCGTTACTCATGCGCGCGCCTTCGTAGAGCCATGACGTGCGCCACACAGTAGACCCGCTCGGGAGCACCGGTACTGCCCATTCGGGGGTTCATGAGGGACTTCGACCTGTGTGGGTGACAACGGCACACCGTGCGCCCGGGATTGCCGCGAAAGCGAAGAGCCGGGGGTGGTCGTAGCGACCACCCCCGGCTCTCTTCGAACCTTCATACGCGCCGTACGGGCCGGCGCCTACGGACTAAGGCCGGAGCCGCTGCGCGACCTCCGTCGCCCAGTACGTCAGGATCATGTTCGCGCCCGCCCGCTTGATGCCGGTGAGCGCCTCCAGGATGGCCCGGTCGCGGTCGATCCAGCCGTTGGCGGCGGCCGCCTCGACCATCGCGTACTCGCCGCTGATCTGGTAGGCGGCGACCGGCACGTCCACCGCGTCGGCGATCTTCGCGAGGATGTCGAGGTACGGCAGGGCCGGCTTGACCATGACCATGTCCGCGCCCTCGGCGAGGTCGAGCGAGAGCTCGCGCAGCGACTCGCGCACGTTGGCCGGGTCCTGCTGGTACGTCTTGCGGTCGCCCTGGAGCGAGGAGCCGATGGCCTCGCGGAAGGGGCCGTAGAACGCGGAGGCGTACTTCACGGTGTAGGCGAGGACCGAGACGTCCTCGTGGCCGGTCTGGTCGAGGGCGTCACGGATGACGCCGACCTGGCCGTCCATCATGCCGCTGGGGCCCACCACGTGGACGCCCGCGTCGGCCTGGACCTGCGCCATCTCGGCGTAGCGCTCCAGCGTCGCGTCGTTGTCCACCCGGCCCTCGGAGTCGAGGACGCCGCAGTGGCCGTGGTCGGTGAACTCGTCCAGGCACAGGTCGGACATGATGACGAGGTCGTCGCCGACCTCGGCCTTCACATCGCGGATGGCGACCTGGAGGATGCCGTCCGGGTCCGTGCCGGCGGTACCGGCGGCGTCCTTCTTGGCGTCCTCGGGGACGCCGAAGAGCATGATGCCGGCGACGCCGGCCTCCAGCGCCTCGACGGCCGCCTTCCGCAGGGTGTCGCGGGTGTGCTGGACGACGCCCGGCATGGCGGAGATCGGCACCGGCTCGCCGATGCCCTCCCGCACGAAGGCGGGAAGGATCAGATCTGCCGGGTGCAGCCAGGTCTCCGCGACCATGCGGCGCATGGCGGGGGTGGTCCGCAGCCGCCGGGGGCGAGCCCCGGGGAACGTGCCGTACGTGCTCAACTCCGTGCCCTTCTACGCGATCCGGGCCGCCGCTCGCTCGGGCGCGTCACCGGGTCGCCGGCCTCCAGGGCCGCGTCGCGCCGTGCCGCGCCGAAGTCCGCGAGCGCCTCGGCGAGCTTGTGCACCGAGGGCTCGGGCGACAGCACATCCACCCGCAGGCCGTGTTCCTCCGCGGTCTTCGCGGTGGCCGGGCCGATGCAGGCGATGACGGTGACATTGTGCGGCTTGCCGGCGATGCCGACCAAGTTGCGCACGGTGCTCGACGAGGTGAACAGGACCGCGTCGAAGCCGCCGCCCTTGATCGCCTCGCGGGTCTCGGCCGGCGGCGGGGACGCCCGTACGGTCCGGTAGGCGGTGACGTCGTCGACCTCCCAGCCCAGCTCGATCAGGCCCGCCACCAGGGTCTCGGTGGCGATGTCGGCGCGCGGCAGGAAGACGCGGTCGATCGGGTCGAAGACCGGGTCGTAGGGCGGCCAGTCCTCCAGCAGACCGGCGGCGGACTGCTCGCCGCTGGGCACCAGGTCGGGCTTCACGCCGAACTCGACGAGCGACTTGGCGGTCTGCTCGCCGACGGCCGCGACCTTGATGCCGGCGAAGGCGCGCGCGTCGAGCCCGTACTCCTCGAACTTCTCGCGCACCGCCTTGACGGCGTTGACGGAGGTGAAGGCGATCCACTCGTAGCGGCCGGTGACCAGGCCCTTGACCGCGCGCTCCATCTGCTGCGGGGTGCGCGGGGGCTCGACCGCGATGGTCGGGACCTCGCTGGGCACGGCGCCATAGCTGCGGAGCTGGTCGGAGAGCGAGGCGGACTGCTCCTTGGTGCGCGGCACGAGGACGTTCCAGCCGAACAGCGGCTTGGACTCGAACCACGAGAGCCGGTCGCGGTGCGCGGCCGCGCTGCGCTCGCCGACCACGGCTATCACCGGCTGGCCGCCGTCCGGGGACGGCAGCACCTTCGCGACCTTGAGCACCTGGGCGATCGTGCCGAGGGTGGCCGTCCAGGTGCGCTGGCGCGTGGTCGTACCGGCGATGGTGACCGTCAGCGGGGTGTCGGGCTTGCGGCCGGCGGAGACCAGTTCGCCGGCCGCGGCCACCACGGAGTCGAGGGTGGTGGAGACGACGGCCGTGACCTCGCTCGCGCCGACCTCGGACCAGCAGGTGGCCGAGGCGGTACGGGCGTCCACGAAGCGCACGTCGGCGCCGCCCTTGCCGTCGCGCAGCGGCACTCCGGCGTAGGCGGGCACGCCCACGGCCGTGGCGACGCCCGGCACCACCTCGAAGGTGATGCCCTCGGTGGCACAGGCCAGCATCTCCTCGGCGGCGTTGCCGTCGAGGCCGGGGTCGCCGAGGACGGCACGCACGACCCGCTTGCCGCCGCGCGCGGCCGACATGACAAGATTGGCGGTGTCCCGAAGGACAGATACATCCGGGGCACCGACGGTTTTTGATGCCTCGTCAGTAACCGTCTGCGCAGGCATGTCCACATGAGCGCGCGCATGAGCGCGCACCACGTCGACCACCTGCGGATCGGCGATCAGGACGTCAGCGGCCGCGAGTGCCTCCACGGCGCGGAGCGTCAGCAGTCCCGGGTCTCCGGGGCCGGCACCGAGGAAGGTGACGTGCCCGTGCACGGGGTGGATCGGGGCGGTGGGGTTCAAAGTGCTCGCTCCCCCATAAGACCGGCCGCACCCTTGTCGAGCATCGCTGCGGCGAGTTCGCGGCCCAGGGCCACGGCCTCCTCGCTGGACGACGGCACGGGGCCGGTGGTGGACAGCTGCACCAACGTCTTGCCGTCGGTCGAGCCGACGACGCCGCGCAGGCGCATTTCGGTGACAACCTGCCCGTCGGCCAACAGGTCGGCCAGCGCACCCACAGGTGCGGAGCAGCCGGCCTCCAGGGCGGCGAGCAGGGAACGCTCGGCGGTCACGGCGACCCGCGTGAACGGGTCGTCGAGCTCGGCGAGCCGGGCGACGAGCTGCGCATTGGTCGCTGCGCATTCGACCGCCAGGGCCCCCTGGCCGGGGGCGGGCAAAACTGCGTCGGGCTCCAGGAACTGGGTGACGTCCCCGGACCGCCCGAGCCGGCTGAGACCGGCGGCGGCCAGCACGACGGCATCCAGCTCGCCGTCGGTGACATAGCCGACGCGGGTGTCGACGTTGCCGCGGATCGGCACGGTCTCGATGTCGAGGCCGAGCGCCCGCGCCCACGCGTTGAGCTGCGCCGTGCGGCGCGGCGAACCGGTCCCGATACGGGCGCCGGCCGGCAGGTTCTGGAAGGTCAGGCCGTCGCGGGCGATCAGCGCGTCGCGCGGGTCCTCGCGGACCGGGATCGCGGCCAGGACGAGGTCGTCCGGCTGCGCGGTCGGCAGGTCCTTCAGGGAGTGCACGGCGAGGTCGATCTCGCCCGCGAGCAGCGCGTCGCGCAGCGCGGAGACGAAGACGCCGGTGCCGCCGATCTGCGCGAGGGACTCGCGCGAGACATCGCCGTAGGTGGTGATCTCGACCAGCTCCACCGGGCGGCCGGTCAGCTGCCGCACCGCCTCGGCGACCTGGCCGGACTGGGCCATCGCGAGCTTGCTGCGGCGGGTCCCCAGGCGCAGTGGCCGCGAAGGGATGTCGTTCATGCTGGCTCCCGTGCTGAGTTGTGCGTGTCGGCCCGCGAATCGGCCCTGCTGACGGCGGCGACCGCCTGCGGGTCGAGGTCGAAGAGCTCACGGAGCGCGTCGGCGTAGCCGGCGCCGCCGGGGGTGGAGGCCAGCTCCTTGACGCGCACGGTCGGCGCGTGGAGGAGCTTGTCGACGACGCGGCGCACGGTCTGGGTGATCTCCGCGCGCTGCTTGTCGTCGAGGTCGGGGAGGCGGCCGTCGAGGCGGGCGATCTCGCTCGCCACGACGTCCGCGGCCATGGTGCGCAGGGCGACCACGGTGGGGGTGATGTGCGCGGCCCGCTGCGCGGCGCCGAAGGCGGCGACCTCGTCGGAGACGATGGTGCGCACCTGGTCGACGTCGGCGGCCATCGGCGCGTCGGCGGACGCCTCGGCGAGCGACTCGATGTCGACGAGCCGGACGCCCTCGACGCGGTGCGCGGCGGCGTCGATGTCGCGCGGCATCGCGAGGTCGAGCAGGGCGAGCACCACGTCGCCACGGGCCGGCGCGGCGAGCGGGTCGCCGGCGCTCTGGCGGGGCAAGGCGGGGGCGTCGGCGGTACGGGCCGCGTCGGTCACGTCCGCCGCGTCGGCGGTACGGTCCGCGAGGGCGCCCCGTACGGCCTCCGCCGTCAGGACCAGCCCGGTCGCGCCCGTACAGGAGACGACGACGTCCGCGCGGGAGAGCTCGTCGGCGATGGCGGTCATCTCGACGGCCGCGGCGGTGAAGCCGGGCGCGCCGGGGCCGCCCGCCTCGGTGAGGATCCGGGCGAGTCGCTCGGCCCGCTCCACCGTGCGGTTGGCGATGGCCACGTGGGCCACGCCCGCGCGCGCGAGCGTGGCCGCCGCGAGCGAGGACATGGAGCCGGCGCCGATGACGAGGGCGCGCTTGCCCGCCGCCCAGTCGGTGACGGGCGTGCCGTCGGCGAGCTGCTCCAGGCCGAAGGTCACCAGCGACTGGCCGGCCTTGTCGATGCCGGTCTCGCTGTGGGCGCGCTTGCCGACCCGCAGGGCCTGCTGGAAGAGGTCGTTCAGCAGCCGGCCCGCGGTGTGCAGCTCCTGGCCGAGCGCGAGGGCGTCCTTGATCTGGCCGAGGATCTGGCCCTCGCCGACGACCATGGAGTCCAGGCCGCAGGCCACCGAGAAGAGGTGGTGGACGGCCCGGTCCTCGTAGTGCACGTAGAGATAAGGGGTCAGCTCGTCCAGGCCGACGCCCGAGTGCTGGGCGAGGAGCGTGGACAGCTCGGCGACACCGGCGTGGAACTTGTCCACGTCGGCGTAGAGCTCGATGCGGTTGCAGGTGGCGAGGACCGCCGCCTCCGTGGCGGGTTCCGCCGCGAGGGTGTCCTGGACGAGCTTGGCCTGTGTGTCACGGGCCAGCGCGGCCCGCTCCAGCACGCTCACCGGCGCGCTGCGGTGGCTCAGTCCGACAACGAGGAGGCTCATGCTTTTCCCTCGCTTCGCTCGGGCAAGCCTTCGCCTTGGACGCGCCTTTCGATGATTCGCTCGCTGCGCTCGCTCATGCCGGCATCACGGCGGGGACATCCCCGTCCGGACCCTTCCTGCCACCGGCGGCGCGGGCAGCGCGCGGCGTCGCCGCCGCCGCGGCGGGCGTGGCGGCGGTGTCCTCGCCGGCCTTGCGCTGCTCGTGGAAGGCGAGGATCTGCAGCTCGATGGAGAGGTCGACCTTACGGACGTCCACGCCCTCCGGTACGGAGAGGACGGTGGGCGCGAAGTTGAGGATCGAGGTGATCCCGGCCGCGACGAGGCGGTCGCAGACCTGCTGGGCGGCGCCGGCGGGGGTGGCGATGACGCCGATGGACACGCCGTTGTCGCTGATGATCGTTTCGAGCTCGTCGGTGTGCCGCACGGGCAGCCCGGCGACCGGCTTGCCGGCCATCGCGGGGTCGGCGTCGATCAGGGCCGCGACGCGGAAGCCGCGGGAGGCGAAGCCGCCGTAGTTGGCGAGCGCGGCGCCGAGGTTACCGATGCCGACGATGACGACCGGCCAGTCCTGGGTCAGGCCGAGCTCACGGGAGATCTGGTAGACGAGGTACTCGACGTCGTAGCCGACACCGCGGGTGCCGTACGAGCCGAGGTAGCTGAAGTCCTTGCGGAGCTTGGCGGAGTTGACGCCCGCCGCGGTCGCGAGCTCCTCGGAGGAGACCGTGGGCACCGAGCGCTCGGAGAGCGCCGTCAGTGCGCGCAGATACAGCGGTAGCCGGGCGACGGTGGCCTCGGGAATCCCTCGGCTTCGGGTCGCCGGTCGGTGAGTTCGGCCAGTTGCCACGGTGCTCCTGCGGGTAGAGCGGGGCTGCGGGCGGCGCCTCGTCCCAGGACCGCCCCGTCGAACGCAGGCTATGCCTTTGTGAACGCGTGCACAAAGATGGTGTCCGCTTTGTCCGGGCAAAGTGACGGGCGTCACGCGGTGTTTCGCCCCGATCCGGGAACCATCGGCCGCACCACCGCGACCGCCGTACGGGTCATACCGGCACCCGGGGTGCGCCGACGCCGACATGCGCCCTCACTCCCTATCGCCATACCCCCGGACACCAACAAATCGCCACATGATGGTAGTCGACTCAGGCATCTATTCAGGACGATCAAGGTCGAGCCACGGCCGCCCGCCCGGCACAATGGCGGACATGACCCCGCTGCTGGGCCGTCGCGCCCGTAAGAACCCCGCCGACAGCACGGTCACGCTGATCGGCAAGCCCGGCTGCCACCTGTGCGACGACGCCGAAGCCGTCATCGCCGAGATCTGCGGCGAGCTGGGCGCCCGCTGGGAGAAGAAGGACATCACCCAGGACGAGGAGCTGCACCGCAAGTACTGGGAACAGATCCCGGTGATCCTCGTCGACGGCGCCCAGCACGACTTCTGGCGGGTCGACCCGGCACGGCTGCGCCGCGCGCTGGGCGCGTGACGCGCGGGGAGTAACCGGGCCGTTGCGCGATGTTCACGCCACTGAATCGTCCCGACTCCGGTTACCCCGAACAAACTGGCTATGCTCGCGGCATGGCCGCACTGGGATGGATCACTCCGCGCAGGCGCTCAGCCACGGCACGCAGCGTGCTGGCCGGCGAGGCTGCGGCGGAGGCAGCCCGCAAGTCCGCGCTGGAGAACGCGCGGGCGGAGACCCTCACCGAGGCGACCGCGGCACCCGCGGCGGAGCCGGCCGAGCCGGAGTTCCCCGTCGTCGGCGATGTGCGCGCCGCGGCCTTCTTCGACCTCGACAACACCGTCATGCAGGGCGCCTCGCTCTTCCACTTCGGCCGCGGCCTGTACAAGCGCCGCTTCTTCCAGAAGCGCGAGCTGGCCCGCTTCGCCTGGCAGCAGATGTGGTTCCGGCTGGCCGGTGTCGAGGACCCCGAGCACATGCAGGACGCGCGCGACAGCGCCCTGTCGATCGTCCAGGGCCACCGGGTCTCCGAGCTGATGACCATCGGCGAGGAGATCTACGACGAGTACATGGCCGAGCGCATCTGGCCGGGCACCCGGGCGCTCGCCCAGGCCCACCTGGACGCGGGCCAGAAGGTCTGGCTGGTCACCGCCGCCCCCGTGGAGACCGCCACGATCATCGCCCGCCGGCTGGGTCTGACCGGCGCGCTGGGCACGGTCGCCGAGTCCATCGGCGGCGTCTACACGGGCAAGCTGGTCGGCGAGCCGCTGCACGGCCCCGCGAAGGCCGAGGCGGTACGGGCGCTGGCCGCGGCCGAGGGCCTGGACCTCTCGCGCTGCGCGGCCTACAGCGACTCCGCCAACGACATCCCGATGCTGTCGATCGTCGGCTACCCCTACGCCGTCAATCCCGACGGGCGGCTCCGCAAGCACGCCCGCGAGCACGGCTGGCGGCTGCGCGACTACCGCACGGGGCGCAAGGCGGCCAGGGTCGGCATCCCGGCGGCGGCCGGGGTCGGCGCGCTGGCGGGCGGCACGGCGGCCGCGATCGCCCTGCACCGCCGCCGGCGCTGACACCCGGGCCCCTGGCGCCCGTGCCGGGGCCCTGCCGCAGGACCCCTGCCGGGCATCCGTACGCCCGCGCGATGCGGTCCGAACGGCGTCAACGGGGAGCGCTCACATCACGCCACCCGAGAGCGACGCACGGGCGGGGCGGCGGCAACGGAGCGTAACCGCTCGTCACCCTCAGGCAATCCTGTCTTCATACCCTCACACGGCCCCCGCCAGACATCGGCCGCCTGGATTGCCACAACACGCTGCCCATTCGGCCACACCATTACCAAATCTGGTCAACTTCCTTTCACAGTTCGATATTTGATCGATCCCCAAGCGGTAAGAGATCGAACGGAAACGATGATTTGAGCAACTCGGTGTAGCGCCGCCTGTACGAAGCGTTATTCTCCTCAGACGCAAACCGGTACCCCCTTGTCCCTACGACGAGTGAACGGTTCCGTACTGCACGTGATGGAAGCTCTGCCTCTGGGAGTCCCGTGTACCCACACGTCGGGGTTGACGCCTCGGGCCTGGCTACGCTGCGCGCAACGGTCCTCGACCGTCTGCGCGGCTTCGTCCCCACCGCGTACGCCGTCCCTGCCTTCGCCACACCCGTCCCCGCCGGCCCCTGCTACGCCCTCGCCGAGGGCACCGCGGCGGTCGGCAGACGCGCCCGCCGCGGCGCCGGCGCCGGTACGTCCACTACGACCCGCCGCCCGAGCGCCGACAGCGACAGCGCGCGCATGCTGGACCTGGTCGAGCGCGCCCAGGCCGGCGAGGCCGAGGCCTTCGGCCGCCTCTACGACCAGTACGCCGACACGGTCTACCGCTACATCTACTACCGCGTGGGAGGCCGGGCCACCGCCGAGGACCTCACCAGTGAGACGTTCCTGCGCGCCCTGCGCCGGATCGGCACCTTCACCTGGCAGGGCCGCGACTTCGGAGCCTGGCTGGTCACCATCGCCCGCAATCTGGTCGCCGACCATTTCAAGTCGTCAAGATTCCGGCTCGAGGTGACCACCGGCGAAATGCTCGACGCCAATGAGGTCGAGCGCAGCCCCGAGGACTCCGTCCTCGAATCCCTGTCCAACGCCGCCCTTCTGGAGGCGGTGCGCAAGCTCAATCCCCAGCAGCAGGAGTGCGTCACCCTGCGGTTCCTCCAGGGCCTCTCGGTCGCCGAAACGGCCCGCGTCATGGGCAAGAACGAGGGCGCCATCAAGACTCTCCAGTACCGCGCGGTCCGTACGCTGGCCCGCCTCCTGCCGGACGACGCGCGATGACCGCGAGCAGTCGTTCACTCACGAGCGGTGACATCGCTCGGGACGCGTAACCCGGCCGCCAAGCCGGTCGTTGTGGGGGATGCAGACTCCCTGCGGTCGCGCCATGCCCGCAACCACTCACTCGAACGAGTGGATGCGCTCAAGGCGTGCAACCCTCCAGGTCTTCAGGGGAGTCGACCGTCATGACGAGAGGAGGTGCCGCCTGTGATCGCGAACGTTTCGGCGCACCGGCGGGCGAACGCCTTCGCCCAGGCCCTGGAGGACCAGGAACTCCAGGGCGCGGCGGCCACACAGCCATGCCCACCGGTGGACAACACCGAGCGGGAGAAGCTGCTGGCCCTGGCGAGCGAGATCGGCGGGCTGCCCAGGCCCGAGCTCGACCCCGAGGTCAAAACCGTGCAGCGGGCGCAGTTGATCGCCGCCATGGAAGCCCAGTTCGCCGGGGGCTCCGCCACCGTTCCCGAGCCCCGCTCGGGCCGGCCGGTCCGCCGGGGCGCCCACCGGGCGCTGCACCGGCTCAAGCCGCGCTCCCGCTGGTCCAAGGGGCTGGCGGCCGGCGGGCTGACGGTCGGGGTGGCGGCAGGCGCGTTCGGCGGCGTCGCCGCGGCCAGCTCCAACGCCCTGCCGGGCGACACGCTCTACGGGCTCAAGCGCGGCATGGAGGATCTCAAGCTCGGCATGGCCGACGACGACTCCGACCGCGGCGGGCTCTTCCTCGACCGGGCCGCGACCCGGCTGCAGGAGGCTCGGCGCCTGATGGAGCGCGGCCGTTCCGGCCCTCTGGACCACGAGTCCGTGGGCGAGATCCGCAAGACGCTCTCCGGTATGCAGCACGACGTCTCCGAGGGCCACCGGCTGCTGCACGCCGCCTATAAGCGCGATCACTCGCTGGAGCCCATCGAGCGGCTGTCCTCCTTCACCGCGTCCCACCGCGAGGGCTGGAGCCAGCTGCGCGAGAAGCTGCCGGTCCAGCTCGCCGACGTGGGCGACGGCGTCACCTCGGTCCTCGCGGCCATAGACCACGAGGTCGGCCCGCTGCGGTCGCTGCTGCCGCCGAGCGCGGACAAGCACGGCCCCAGGCCCAGCCCCGACGCCTCCACCCAGGAGGCCCGGGAGCGCTCGGGCCGGTCGACGCCGTCGGCGTCCACCTCGGTGCCGGACGGCAAGCACCCCGACGGCCACGGCCCGCAGCGCCCGTCGGCCCCCGGCGACCGCGGCCCCCACAAGGGTCTCCTCGGGGACACGGGGCTCTTCCAGCCCCCGCCGAGCCCCGGCACGTCCGGCCCGGCCGGGCAGGGCCACGGCGGCAAGGACGGCGGCAAGACCAAGCAGCCGGACATCACGATCCCGCCGCTGCTCCCGGACATCCTCCCGGGTCTGGGGATCCACGGCGAAGTGGAGAAATAGAGGGAAGGGAAAAAGGGCGACAGCCCTGGCGGTCGGTGTTCTTCATCTCGGACGGGGACTCACGTCTCACGGGGTCTCAGAAGAACACCGACCGCCGTTGCACGAGTTGCTTGTAGAGCGTGTGCTGAATCGTTTCTCGTACCTGGTCGGTCAGGTTGAACATCAGCATCGGGTCGTCCGCCGCCTCCGGCGGGTAGCCGTCCGTCGGGATCGGCTCCCCGAACTGGATGGTCCACTTCGTCGGCAGCGGCACCAGCCCCAGCGGCCCCAGCCAGGGGAACGTGGGCGTCACGGGGAAGTAGGGGATGCCGAGCAGCCGCGCCAGCGTCTTGGAGTTGCCGACCATCGGATAGATCTCCTCGGCGCCCACGATCGAGCAGGGCACGATCGGCGCCCCGGCACGCAGTGCCGTCGAGACGAAGCCGCCGCGCCCGAACCGCTGGAGCTTGTACCGCTCGGAGAACGGCTTCCCGATCCCCTTGAACCCCTCCGGCATCACCCCGACGATCTCCCCGCGCTCCAGCAGCTCCTGCGCGTCCTCCGCGCACGCGAGGGTGTGCCCGAGCTTGCGGGAGATCTCGTTGATGACCGGCAGTACGAAGACGAGGTCCGCGGCCAGCATCCGGATGTGCCGCCCGGCCGGATGGTGGTCGTGGACCGCGACCTGGAGCATCAGCCCGTCGACCGGCAGGGTGCCGGAGTGGTTGGCGACGATCAGCGCGGCGCCCTTCTCCGGGATGTTCTCCACACCCTTCACCTCGACGCGGAAGTACTTCTCCGCGATGGGCCGCAGGGCGGACATCACGACCTGATCGGTGAGCTCCTGGTCGTAGCCGAAGTCGTCGACCTCGTAGTCGCCGGTGATCCGCCGCCGCAGAAAGCTCAGGCCGTGAGCGAGCTTGCGGTCCCAGCCGCCGTCCCCGTCCCGCGTCCCCGCCTCCCGCGCGCCCGCCGCCGACTCGGGCGCGGCCGGCGCCGCGGCCTCCTCGGCACGCTGCTGCGGCACGGGCGCGAGGGAGGCCGCCGTCCGGTTCGTACGGCCGGGCCGCCCCACGCGTGCGCTCTTGCGCTTGGCCCGCGGCTCCTCGCCGAACGGTATGACCTTCGCGTCCGCCATGGTGGGTGCGCTCCTCAGTTCTGGCCACGGCTGGCAGGCAGTGCCGCGGCGATCCGGTCGACGGTACGGGCGAGCGTGTCGGGCGGCAGCAGCCCCGGGCCCCGGCTGCGGGCGTAGTCCTCGAAGGCCCCCGCGGTGGTGTAGCGGGGGGTGAAGCCCAGGGTTTCGCGCATCTGGGTGGTCCGGACGACGCGGCCGTGGGTGAGCAGCCGGATCTGCTCGGGCGAGAAGTCCGTCACGCCGACCGAACGCAGCGAGGAGCCGACCCAGGTGACGGTCGGCAGGAAGAACGGCAGGGTGGGCCGTCCGAGGCGCCTGGCGGCCTGGGAGAGCAGCAGCACGCCGTCGCCCGCGATATTGAACGTGCCGCTGTTGAGCGTGGCCCGCCGCGGCTCGCCGGCGGCCATCCGCAGCACCTCGATCACGTCGTCCTCGTGGACGAACTGGAGCCTGGGGTCGAAGCCGAGGACGGTGGGCAGCACGGGCAGCGCGAAGTACTGCGCGAGGGGGGAGTCCGCGCAGGGCCCGAGGATGTTGGCGAAGCGCAGCACGCACACGGCCACGTCGGGGCGGCGGCGGGCGAAGCCGCGTACGTAGCCCTCGACCTCGACGGCGTCCTTGGCGAAGCCACCGCTGGGCAGCGACTTGGGCGGGGTCGTCTCGGTGAAGATCGCGGGGTCGCGGGGGGCGGATCCGTACACATTCGTACTGGACTTCACCACGAGCCGCTTCACGGACGGGGTCTTCTGGCAGGCACCGAGCAGCTGCATGGTGCCGATGACGTTGGTCTCCTTGACTGAGGCCCGGTTGCCGCGCTTGTTCAGCGGGGTGCCGTTCACGTCCATGTGGACGACCGTGTCCACACCCTGTTCGGCCAGAACCCTGCCGATCGTGGGATGGCGGATGTCCGCCCGTAGGAAATCGGCCCCGCCGAGATGGTGCTCGGGTGGCACCGCGTCCACCCCGATGACCCGGTCGACGTCGGGCTCGCGCTGGAGGCGACGGACGAGACGGCCCCCCAGCTGCCGTGCGACTCCGGTGACGAGCACGACCTTGCCCAAGATCAGCGCCTTCCTTCCCGCTTTGCCCGGCGTTCCACGGATCACCCGGGCCGACGGAGTCGCGCCACGAGTGGGTGCTGCCGCGGCCACCGTAGCGGGTCGTTGTTGCGCTGTGATGACCGGTGGCTGCACGGAGCTACATTTCAAGCCGTAGCGAAGGCTTTACTCACCGCAACGCACCGCAGCCCTCCCACCGTGACCGGTGGAAGGGCTGCGGGACGAACACAGCGGCGCTGCTTACTTCTTGTTGCGACGCTGAACGCGCGTGCGCTTGAGCAGCTTGCGGTGCTTCTTCTTGGCCATCCGCTTACGCCGCTTCTTGATAACAGAGCCCACGACTACCCTCGCTTACATCGATTCACTCGGTGCGGGGCGTCCGAGCCCACACGACCTACATCGGGCCAGCCTACCCGGCACCGGGCGAACAGCGTAATCCAGGGCCCCCGTCAGGCTGTTTCCACCCCCACGTAGGACTCTCGGAGGTATTCGTGCACCGCTTGCTCTGGGACCCGGAAGGACCTGCCCACCCGGATCGCCGGCAGATGACCACTGTGCACCAAGCGGTACACGGTCATCTTGGAAACTCGCATCACCGAGGCGACTTCCGCCACGGTCAGGAACACGACCTCATTGAGAGGCCTTTCGCCAGCAGCCATGACACACCTGAACCTTCCGCACATGACGCGCACCGGCTTCCCCTCCGGTGACTCCTCGTCGCTGCGCGCTCACTCCCCAGGTTAGGGGCGGGTGATGCGAGTGGGGAAGAGGAGCAGCCATCGGCCGCCTACTGTGACAGACACGCTCGATTGAGTACATAGCGAGTAAGCGGTCGGTAGTAATCAGACCGCACAGCGTCATCAAGCGGAACGGCCACGGAGACCCGCCCCTCGGCCTCTCCGACGAACGGAGCGGGGTCGTCCGAGTCCGCCAGGCCGACGGCCTCAATGCCCAGCTGACCTGCCCCGCAGACCCATCCGTGGTCCCCGATGACCAGGGCCGGCAGCGGCCCGTCACCGTCCATCGCGGCGGCCAGCGCCAGGCGAAGCGGGAGCGGCGAATGCGTATGTACGCCCGGCTCACTCCGCGGTGCCCGCGCGCCGGGTTCGCGCACCATCGCGACTCCCTGAACGTAGTCAAGGTTGTAAGTACGTACGCCGAACCGGGTCGTTATGTCGACACTTCGACCCTGCGCGGGGGTGAGGACAGTGCATCCCGCCGCCGACAGACCCGCGGCCAACCCGGCGTAGAAACCCAGGAGTCGATGGGGGTGGCCGGTGCCGATCAGCACCGGCGCGCCTGCCGCGGCCACCGACGCGAGCCGTTCGGCGAAGGCATCGAGTGCCGCGATCGTACGATCGGGATCGATCACATCCTGCCCAGAGGCATGGTCCGGATCGGCCGAAACCCCACACCTTCGGCCCATCAGCTGTAACAAGTCCCCCAGAAACCAATCCCGTTCCGGTTCCAAACCGATCAGTGCCCGGGGATCACGGGCCGCGAACATGCGGTACCGGTTCAGGCTCCGTTCCCGGGTGGTGGCCACGGTGCCGGCCAGTCGGGCGGCAAGGAGATGCGCACGCAGGGTGCCAGGGCTCAACACACGACCGATGTTGACGGAACGTCCGGCGCCGCGCGGAAATTCACCCGAGAGTTACCACGCTTGGACTAACGGACCGGCCGACAAGTCGGCTCGCCGGCCGTCAAGGAGGTGGCTCCGAGCCTGCCCGACGACAGCCCACCCGGGAGGCACACCTCAGGGCAGCAGTCCGTGCGCCGGGAACACCGCGCGCCGCGTCGCCAGGATCGCCTGGTCCAGGCGGTCCGCCGGGTCGTATCCGGCCTCCGCGAAGTCCTGCCACACCGGCTTCCGGCCGTCGGTCATCCGCAGCGGTCCCAGCTGCCGGGTCCGCCGGAAGACTTCCGCGCGCCACTCCTCCGGCACCGCCGTCTCCGGCGCCACCGGCCGGTCCGCGGCGATCGCCACCAGGTGCGTCCAGGACCGCGGCACCACGTCCACCACCGCGTAGCCACCGCCGCCCAGCGCCACCCACCGCCCGTCCGTGTGCTCGTGCGCCAGCGCGTGGCACGCCTCCGCCACCGCCCGCTGGGCGTCGAGCGACACCGCCAGATGGGCCAGCGGATCCTCGAAGTGCGTGTCCGCCCCGTGCTGCGTCACCAGCACCTGTGGCCGGAACGCTCCCACCAGCTCGGGCACCACGGCGTGGAACGCCCGCAGCCACCCCGCGTCCCCGGTGCCCGCCGGCAGCGCCACGTTCGCCGCACAGCCCTCGGCGCCCTCGGCACCGGTCTCCTGCGGCCATCCGGTCTGCGGGAAGAGGGTGCGGGGGTGTTCGTGCAGGGAGATCGTGAGGACGCGCGGGTCCTCCCAGAACGCCGCCTGCACCCCGTCGCCGTGGTGCACGTCCACATCCACGTAGACCACCCGTTCGGCGCCCAGCTCCAGCAGGCGGGCGACCGCCAGGGCGGCGTCGTTGTAGACGCAGAAGCCGGACGCTCCGCCCGGCATCGCGTGGTGCAGCCCGCCGGCGAAGTTCACCGCGTGCGACACGTCCCCGCGCCACACCGCCTCCGCCGCGGCCACCGACTGCCCCGCGATCAGCGCCGACGCCTCGTGGATCCCCGCGAACGCGGGCACGTCCGCCGTGCCCAGCCCGTACGAACCGTCCGCCGAACCCGGATCCGCCGACGCCGCCCGCACGGCCGCGATGTAGTCCTCCCGGTGCACGAGCCGCAGCGTCGACTCCCCCGCCGGTCTGGCCGCGGTGACCCGTACCGCGCGGTCCAGCCCGTACGCCTCGACCAGCCTCATGGTCAGCGCGAGCCGCACCGGGTCCATCGGGTGCCCCGGACCGAAGTCGTAGCCCGTTACTGCCTCATCCCACATCAACTGTGCGCGGCCGCTCATGACCGTCACCGTAGCTGGCGGCCCCGGGCCCGAATGAGGGGGCGTACCGCAACGTCACGAGCACCAGGATCATGGGAACGACCATGGCCCAGCGGTAGCTCCACGCCTCACCGAGCGCGCCCACAAGGGGTGAACCCACAAGAAACCCGACATAGTTGAAGGTGTTGAGCCGCGCGACGGCGATATCGGAGGCTTCTGCTCCGTACTGCTCGAAGGCCCGTCTCCCGGCGGCCGCGAAGGTCTGCGGCACGATCACGCTCAGCCCGAGCCCCAGCAGCGTGAACCCGGCCACCCCCGCCCACGCCCCCGGCGCCACGGCCACCACCGCGAACCCGCACACCGCGACCACGGTCCCGGCCCGCACGATCGCGACGGGTCCGAGGCGCCGCACGCCGAGGTCACCGACGGTCCGGCCGAGGAGCGTCATGACCATGTAGGCGTTGTACGGGACGGTGGAGAGCTGGTCGGAGCTGTGCAGGACGTCCTGGAGGTACTTGGCGCTCCAGTTGGCGACGGTGGAGTCGCCGATGTAGGCGAAGGTCATGACCAGGCAGAGAGGGAGGAGAAGGAGGGCGGGGGTGGGGCTCTTCGGGACGGGGAGCACAGCGGTGTTCGCCCGGGGGTGGTCGACGTACCATCGGCTCGCGACGAGCGCCGCCGGGGCGGCGAGGGCCACCCACGGCCCGTAGAGGAGGGGCAGTTCCATCCGCCAGTGCGCGCCCGCCCAGGCGAGTGAGGCACCGATGATCCCACCGAGGCTGTACGCGGCGTGGAAGCCGAGGATGATGCTGCGCCCGTAGGCGCGCTGCAGGCTCACTCCGAGCATGTTCATCGACGCGTCGAGCGCACCGACCGCCACTCCGAACAGGGCGAGGGAAGCGGCCGCCTGCCACAGCGAGCCGCCCGAACCGACCGCGAGCAGGGCGAGGCAGACGAGGGGCTGGGCCCAGCGGAGTACGAGCCCGGGCCGCACCCGGGCCACCAGGCGCTCGGTGCCGAGGCTTCCGGCGCCGGCGAGAATCGGCACCGCGGCGAGGAAGACGGGCAGCAGCCCGTCGGATATCCCGTACCGGTCCTGGATCGCGGGTATTCGGGTCACGAGGAGTGCGAATACGGCGCCTTGCACGAAAAAGCTGACGGTGAGGGACTGGCGACCGCGTCGTAAGCGGGGTTCTGCCGGTGTTCCCGCTGGTGTTCCTACCCATGTCTTTGCCATGGCCGGTGAGGGTACGGCGGGGTATTACCTCACACCAGTAGGCGCGGGAGCTCCGCCATGTCCCCGAAGAGGCCGGTCGCGCCGGGCAGTCGGTCGCCCGGTGTCATCGCCGTGTAGCCGTATACGTCCATGCCGGCGGCGACGGCGGCCTGGATGCCGCGGGGGCTGTCCTCGATGACGACGCACCGGCTGGGGTCGACGCCCATGGTCCGGGCGGCGTGGAGGAAGAGGTCCGGGGCCGGCTTGCCCCGCCCGACATCGTCGGAGCTGAAAATCCACTCTTCCTCGAACCATTCGTCCAGTCCGGTGCGCCGGTGCCCGAACCGGATCCGCTCGTGGCTCCCGGAGGATGCCACGCAGTAAGGAACGCCGGCGCTCACGAGCAGCTCCAGCACGTCGGTCGCACCCTTTATCGGCTGGAGTTCGCGCTCGAACGCGGCGAAGGTTCGGGCGTGCAGGATCTCGTCGAAGTCGGTCGGCAGGACCTGGCCGGTCCGTTCCAGCACGAGGTCGTGCACATGGTGGACGGCGGCGCCCATGTAATCGCGGAGGGAGTTCTCGTAGCTGGTGGGGTGACCCAGCTCGGTGAGGTAGGCGGCGAGGATCGTATTCGCGATCGGCTCGCTGTCGACGAGGATCCCGTCGTTGTCGAAGATGACAAGTTCATAGCGCATGACTGCACCCTAAACGCAGAAATGCCTCAGGCCCCGAGCATAAGCTCGGGGCCTGAGGCTAAAAATTGTTCGGCGGCGTCCTACTCTCCCACACGGTCCCCCATGCA